>NZ_KB908100.1:85211-86627 GCF_000382345.1 Massilia niastensis DSM 21313 | reverse complement strand
CTTGCCCGAGCCCAGGCCGAACAGGTAGATGTCGTTACCCGATCCGCCGTCCAGGGAATCGTTGCCCGCGCCGCCATCGAGCTTGTCGTTGCCGGTGTAGCCATACAGGGTGTCGCTGTCGTCCTGGCCCTGCAGGGTGTCGTTGCCGTTGCCGCCATCGAGATGGTCGTCCTGGGTCCCGCCCTTGAGAAGGTCGTCGCCATCCTCGCCGTACAGGCGGTCGGCGCCGGTTCCGCCATCGAGGTTGTCGTTTCCGACAGCGCCGTACAGCGTATCGTCGCCTCCCGAGCCTGCCAGGACATCCGCCGTCGCATAGCCATGGCGGACGTCGTTTTCCGCGGTCGCGGCCAGCACCTTCGTTTTCACCGTCGCCACGTCCCAGATGAGGCCATCGGCAAACTTGATCTGTTCGACCTGGTAGCCACCGGCGGCGTCGCCACTGAAGTAATTGCTGATCCGCAGTTCATCGGATGTCCCGGTAATGCTCAGCACCAGGTTGGCACCGTCGCGCGTGGCGCTCAGGTTCGCCGCCGTCACCCCTGCGCCGAGCTGGACCAGATCGAGCTTGCCTGCGGTGCCATCGTAGGAACTGATGGTGTCCTTGCCCGAGCCCAGGCCGAACAGGTAGGTGTCGTTGCCCGATCCGCCGTCCAGGGAGTCGTTGCCGGCGCTGCCATCGAGCTTGTCGTTACCGGCATTGCCATACAGGGCGTCGTTCCCCAGACCACCTGTGAGGGTGTCGTTTGCGACCGACCCATGCATCGTGAGCGAGGTCGAAGCTGGTGGCGCAGACAGCTTCGTCTTGACCGCCGTCAGATCCCACACGGTACCGTCCGCGAACTGGATCGTCTCCACTGCGGAGTTGCTTGCGCCCTCGTTGGTGAAATAGCCCTGGATCGTCAACTGGTCGTCGGTGCCGTTGATTTTCAGGATCAGGTCGCCGTACGAGCGCAGCAGCGTCACGCCGGTCGCCACGATGCCGGCGCCGAGCAGCACCTTGTCCGCATTCGTGCCCTGGATATCGTTGTCGTAGTTGTAGACCGTATCCTGGCCATGTCCCTTGCCGAACAGGTAGACGTCGGCACCGCCGCCGCCGCTCAGGTAGTCCTTGCCGGCGCCGCCATCGAGCCTGTCGGCGTCGGCGTCACCATACAGGTAGTCGTCGCCGGTGCCGCCGGACAGGGTATCGGTGCCGGCTCCGCCATACAGGTTGTCGGCCCCGGCGTCGCCGTTGACGATGTCGTTGCCTTCGTCACCGTTCAGGGCATCGGCGCCATTGCCGCCGAGCAGGGTGTCATTGCCGTCCGCACCGCGGATCGTGTCGTTGCCATCCAGGCCAGTCAGGCGGTCGGCGCCGGCGTAGCCGACGATCGCATCGTTGCCTGCCGTGCCGGCCAGCACTTTCGTCTTGACCGT
>NZ_KB908100.1:0-83441 GCF_000382345.1 Massilia niastensis DSM 21313 | reverse complement strand
CCGCGTTCGTGCCCTGGGTATCGTTGTCGTAGTTGTAGACCGTGTCCTGGCCGTGCCCCTTGCCGAACAGGTAGACGTCGGCGCCGCCGCCGCCGGTCAGGTAATCCTTGCCGGCGCCGCCATCGAGCCGGTCGGCGTCGGCGTCGCCGTACAGGTAGTCGTCGCCGGTGCCGCCGGACAGGGTATCGGTGCCGGCCCCGCCGTAGAGGTTGTCGGCCCCGGCGTCGCCGTTGACGGTGTCGTTGCCTTCATCGCCATACAGATAATCGGCGCCATTGCCGCCGATCAGGGTGTCATTGCCGTCCGCACCGCGGATCGTGTCGTTGCCATCCAGGCCCGTCAGGCGGTCGGCGCCGGCGTAGCCGGAGATCGCATCGTTGCCTGCCATGCCGGCCAGCACCTTGGTCTTGACCGCCGCCACATCCCACACGGTGCCGTCCGCGAACTGGATCGTCTCCACTGTGGAGCTGGTCGTCGCGTCGCTGTTGAAATAGCCCTGGATCGTCAGCTGGTCGTCGGTGCCGTTGATCTTCAGGAGCAGGTCGCCGTACGAGCGCAGCAGCGTCACGCCGGTCGCCACGATGTCGGCGCCGAGCAGGACCTTGTCCGCGTTCGTGCCCTGGGTATCGTTGTCGTAGTTGTAGACCGTGTCCTGGCCATGTCCCTTGCCGAACAGGTAGACGTCGGCGCCGGCGCCGCCGCTCAGGTAATCCTTGCCGGTACCGCCATCGAGCCTGTCGGCGCCGTCTTCGCCATACAGGTAGTCGTCGCCGGTGCCGCCGGACAGGGTGTCGTTGCCGACCCCGCCGGAAAGATTGTCGGCGCCGGCGTCGCCGTTGACGATGTCGTTGCCTGCGTCGCCGTACAGATAATCGGCGCCATTGCCTCCGAGCACAGTGTCGTTGCCGTCCGCGCCGCGGATCGTGTCGTTGCCGTCCAGGCCAGTCAGGCGGTCGGCGCCGGCATAACCGGACAGCGCATCGTTGCCTGCCGTGCCGGCCAGCACCTTGGTCTTGACCGTTGCCACATCCCACACGGTGCCATCCGCGAACTGGATCGTCTCCACCGCGGAGTCGGTCGCGCCGTCGCTGTTGAAATAGCCCTGGATCGTCAGCTGGTCATCGGTGCCGTTGATCTTCAGGACCAGATCGCCGTACGAGCGCAGCAGCGTCACGCCAGTCGTCGCGATGCCGGCGTCGAGCAGGACCTTGTCCGCGTTCGTACCCTGGGTATCGTTGTCGTAGTTGTAGACCGTGTCCTGGCCGCGTCCCTTGCCGAACAGGTAGACGTCGGCGCCGGCGCCACCGGTCAGGTAGTCCTTGCCGGCGCCGCCATCGAGCCGGTCGGCGTCGGCGTCGCCGTACAGGTAGTCGTCGCCGGTGCCGCCGGACAGGGTGTCGTTGCCGACGCCGCCGTGAAGGCTATCGGCCCCGGCGTCGCCGCGTACGGCATCGTCGCCCTCGTCGCCGTACAGCGTGTCGCGGCCGTTACCGCCGTTGATCGTATCGTTGCCTTCCCAGCCGCGCTGCGTGTCATTGCCGTCGAGGCCATTGAGCGTGTCGGCGCTGCTGTAGCCGGCGATCGTGTCATCCCCCGCCGTTCCGGCAAGTACCTTGGCCTTCACCGTTGCGACGTTCCATATTGTGCCGTCGGCAAACTGAATCGTCTCGACCGCGTAGCTGCTTGCGCCGTCCGTATCGAAATAGCTGAATACCGAGATTTTGTCGGCAGCGCCCTCGAGCGTTAAAATCAGATCAAAGCCCACTCGTTTGGCAGTGATCTCAGAAGGCGCAATGCCGGCACCGAACACGATCTTGTCATGATTGACACCCACGGCATCGTTGTCGCCATTGAAGACAATGTCCTGCCCCCAGCCACGGGTAAAGACGTAGGAATCCGCTCCCGCACCGCCTTGTAAATAGTCGTTGCCCGTCCCGCCATCGAGGGTGTCATTGCCTCCCGCGCCGGAGAGATCATCATTCCCCCCAAAGCCATACATCAGGTCGTTGGCCGAATCGGTGCCGTATAAACGATTGTCCCCGGCCGTTCCCACGGTATTGTTCATGCCGAAGCCGGCCAGCGCCGTGTCAAAACCCGTGTTGCCGCCGCTGCCGCTGGCGCGCACGGCAGCGATCGCACTGCCGCCAAAATCACCGGAAAACTTCAATGCTGCCGCGAATTCAGCCATCTGCACGATGCCTTGCTGGGCGTTGGCGTCGTAGACCGTCTTGAGCAGGGCAACCGTTGCACTAACGTCAATGTCGTATTTGCTCGTCGATGCGTTCCATTCCAGCGCCACGCTATCGTACAAGTCCTTGAACCGGGTCTGGATCAGCAATTGGGACGACACATATTCCGCCAGCTTGTCGAAGACGCTCGACAAAATCTTGGCTGCCGGACCATGCGGGTTAGGGTCGGCTTCGCCCCAGCACCAGGTACCGATATAGTCTTCGCCCAGGAATTCTTCCAGCGCTTCCAGCTTGCGTGCATCACCGATAGCATTGCCGTAAATCTGGGTCGCGGCGCGGCTACCGGGATCGACCTCCTCGACCCCGGCCCATGCGTAGATCAAGGTCGACAGGATGGATTCCCGGTTCCCCACGTCTGTCGCCGCGATAAACTGTTGTACCAGGCCCTGCAAGCGTCCAGTCGTATCGTGCGCCATGGCCTGGTGCAGGCTGCGAACGTTGCCAAATCCAGCGATATCGGGAAGCGCCTCGGTACTGGCACCGACGGCTGCGACATCCCGATCGACGGTACGCGCGGTATCGACTGAAAACCACACATCCTTGATGGAATGGGACCCACCGCTGCCATCCTGATACTGCCCCGCCTGCAGGTGCTGGTTGCCATTCTTGTCGGTGACGACCTGATTTTCATAAGCCAGCCCGATACTCTTGATTCCAAGAGCTGCAAGCGTGATCAGTTCGCCGGCATCGGTAATGCCATTGCTATTAGCGTCTTTCCAAACCCGCAAGGCAGCAAAGTCCTTGTCAGCGACATCGATTTTTCCGTCGGCATTACTGTCGTGTGATGCCAATGCCTGGAACCCATTGTCGGCCGTTGCGCCGGATGGAAGCCGGGTATAGTTCCCGAAGAGTTCAGCCCCGTTATCGATCGTGCCGTTACTGTTCTTGTCGAGAACAAGCAGACCGTCGCCAGGATCGGTCCAACCGGTCCGCTCGGCAAATCCGTTTCCATCATGATCGAAATGAACTTCGCCCCATGTACCGAGCGTTTTGACGCCATCGCCATTCAGATCCAGGACCAAGGGGCTTCGCGTTACTTCCGCCTGTTGGAAACCGGCGCGGATATCATCAAGGAGCTTGGTGAAGTGCTCCTGCATGCCGAGGCTCAGGTCCAGGACGCCGTCTTCGAGGCTGGCAAGGAAGGCATCCATCTTTGCGCCGACCAGGTCCATTCCTTTGGAAACGCTTCCAGCAAAACGTTCGTAGAAACCATTGAGTGCATTATTGAAGCTCACCAGCGGCGCATTCATGCTTGGCGACAATGTGCCGTCGCCCACCGCCAAAGCAGTGAATGTCAGAAGACCGGACACCACCACCAGGCCACCGCCAAGAGCGGCAAACGCGGGACCCGCCGGCGTCAGGGCTGTGGCGGTCGCAGCAGCAAACGCACCAGACGAAAGCAGGCCAGCAGTATCGGAAAGCGCTTGCGCGATCAAGGAAATAGATACGGGCTGATTGTTGTCCAGTTGACCCTTGATCTGATTCACGTTATTCGCGAGGCTGGCCAATCCGACCCCGTAACCGACTACCGGAACAACGCTTTTTCCAAAGGATGTGGCCAATGCCAGGATTGTCTGTTCCGTGCTAATAACGGCATTGACAATATCCTGCGTTTGCATGCTGGTTGACGCGGTGATCCCATCTTTAAGGTTGGAAATGGTTTGGACAGGCTTCACGCCGATGATGGTGGCAAACTGCTCGATGAATTCAATGGTTTCTTGCGTGATTTTTGCGGCAGTGGCGGTCGTCATTATTTTTCCGATGATTTAGTTTTTTTGAATGAAGCAGAATACTGTTCGGCCATATCTTCAAATCTGATAAAAATCTTTCCGTCTACTTCAAGTTGATACAGGCGGCCATCAACGCTGCCACTGACAGGCTCCCACCATGCCGTGCCCTGCCTGCCAACCACGTCGGATCTAAAATCCAGGGTCCCGTTCTTTTTGTAATGGCAAGGAAATCCCTGTTCTCGATTTGGAGGAGCGCAGCTTAATACCAGCTTATTTTTTTCGACATGCAAGACAAGTTCGCCGCCGCCTGATTTCCAAAGGGGCCGAAATTCCACTTTTCCAGTTGATACTCTTAGTTTCGAGAACGGCGGCGGAGTATACGCAGTGACTTTCTCAATATTGTCTGGCAAAAAGAAAAGCGCAACGAGACATAATCCAAACACCACAAGCATGAATTTTTCGCGCATTTGATTTGATAATTTCTGGCTTGTGCCTTACTGGCTGAAGATTTTTTGGCCTGCAGTGTTCGCTCGCTCGAGCGTCGTAACAGACGCCACGCGTTACATTTAGTGAGTTTTTTCAATCGGCAAGAATCTCAGCATAAGCATTCTCCCGAATGCGTATTCCTGAGTAAGCTTTGGATGTGGCGTCGAGGCAGGAACGAGGCTGTCGTGGTTTTCAAGATGATAACTGCAGTTGTGTATATAAATTGTCATTTAATACATTATCATATATAAACTTTTCACTGGGAAATTTCTATCGTGGTGATAAACAAATGCAACACCATGAAGGCCCCGATATGGCTCACGGAACTTGGCATGAAGCGGGCAGATTCCGGAATAACAGGTGTCTCGGCCTGGAGAGGCCAGGAAGCGTATGCAAATGGAATGGCGACTGCAGGGCGGCACTAGCGCCCCGTCAGTGCACGTAGCAAGCTGTTCCTGCCTGTTGAACGGATCAGGATCCCAAACAAGAAAGCCTGCTCCACGAGGAGCAGGCTGTTGGCCAAATCAGGGAAGATGACGCATTCGCCATCTCATGGCTGAGGCTTCAGGGCAAGGGTATGAGCCTGCCGGTCGACAGCCGATAGATCCTGTCACCGCTTGCGCGTCGTCACGCCACTCTGCGCTTCCTCCTCGGCGATGCTGTAGATCCCGCCCGCCGTGGCCCCGGCTTCGTGCCTGCGGGCGCGCAGGTCGCGGTAGACCGCAGCGCGCATGATCAGCATCGAGACCACCGGCGCGGTCATCAGGATGAAGGCGGAAATGATCACCTCGTGCACCACCAGGCGTGATTGCGCCGCCGTGAAGTACACCATCGAGGCCAGCAGCACGCTGCCGGCGCCGAGGGTGACCGTGATCGCCGGTCCGTGGATGCGCTGGTAGAAGGTGCGCAGCCGCATCAGCCCGAGCGCGCCGGCCAGGATGATGGTGGCGCCGACGATCAGCAGCAGCGCCACCGTCGCCGCCGCCCAGGCGGGAAGCTGTTCCAGGCCGCTCATTCGATGATCTCCCCGCGCATCAGGAACTTCGCCATGGCGACGGTCGAGACGAAGCCCACCAGCGCGATCAGCATCGCCACTTCGAAGTACACCTGGGAGCTGAAGCGGATGCCGAGCACCAGCGACAGCAGCATCCCGCACATCCACAGGGTATCCAGCGCCAGCACGCGGTCGTGCGCCGACGGACCGACCAGCAGACGCGTGGCGCACAGCAGCATGGCCGCCAGCACGCACAGGAGCGCGTAGACGATCGACAGTTCAAGCAGGGTCGCCATGGGCAGCCTCCGTTTCGAAGATTTCAATCAGGGGTTGTTCGTAGCGGGTCTTGATGGTGTCGACCCACCACTGGGCGTCGTGCAGGTCGAACACATGCAGCACCAGCTCGTAGCCCTCGGGCAGGATCTCGACCCATACCGTACCGGGGGTCATGTTGATCAGGCAGGACAGCACCGCCAGCCCGTAGGGGTCGCGGATCGTCAGCGGCACCCGGATGAACTGCGAGTTCACCTTCGCATGATCGCCGAACAGGATGATGCGGCAGACGTTGAAGCAGGAACAGACGATCTCCACCGCCGCCATGCCCAGCAGGCGCGCCAGCACGACGGGCGCGCGCAGGCGCGGATAGCCGAGCGGCTGCAGCTTGCGCGCCAGCAGCGGAGCCGCGATCCCGAGCGCGGCGCCGAGCAGCAGGTGGCCGGGCGCCACCGTCTGGTTCAGCAGCAGCCACAGGACGCACAGCGCCAGCGACACGATGGGAAAGGGCAGCCAGGGGGTCATGGCGCCTCCGCGGCCTGCGTGGGCGCCGCCACGGCCGGCTGGCCCAGCACCCGGGAAATGTAGTCGCCGGGACGGTGGATGCCGGCGCTGGCGCGGCCCAGGTAGGCGAAGATTGGGCTGGCTTCGATCGTCATGACGACCGACAGCGCCAGCAGGAACAGCACCGGCATGACTTCCGAGCGGTGCAGCATGGGCGGCGCGACCGGGCTGCTGGACCAGAAGGTGCGCACCCCGAAGCGCATCATCGAGACCACGGCGACCAGGCCGGAGACGAACACCAGCGTCATCAGGATCCAGCCGGAGGCCGGCGGCGCGCCGCCATGTTCGGAAGGATTCAGCAGGGCGTGGAACAGGCCGAACTTGGCGACGAAGCCGGACAGCGGCGGCAGGCCGGCGATCATCAGCGCGCAGGCGGCGAAGGCCAGCGCCAGGAAGCCCATCGCCGCCGGCACGCCCTTGCCGACCGGCTCCTCCGGCGTGTCCTCGACCGCCCAGGCTTCCATGGTCAGCGCCAGCATCGCGGCGCGCGGCGTGCGGATGCGTTCGATCAGTTCGAGCAGCAGCAGGAAGGCGGCGATCGCCAGGGTCGAGCCGACCAGGTAGTACAGCCCGGCCGTGACCAGCGAGGGCTGGCCGTAGCCGGTCACCGCCAGCAGGGTGCCGGAAGAGACCACCGCGCCATAGCCCGCCATCCGGCCGGCGCTGTCGGTGGACAGCATGCCGGCGGCGCCGAACACGATGGTCGCCATGCCGCCCCACAGCAGGGCGTCGTAGCCGAAGCCGGCCGCCGCGCCGGCCTGGTCCGAGAACATCAGCAGCCACAGGCGCAGGATGACGTAGGCGCCCACCTTGGTCATCAGGACCAGCATGGCGGCCACCGGCGGCGAGGCGGCGGCATAGGTGGTGGGCAGCCAGAAGCCGAGCGGCCACATCGCGCTCTTGATCAGGAAGGCCAGCACCAGCACCGCGGCCCCGGTCTTGAGCAGGCCGGCATCGGCGGCGGGCAGGGTGGCGATGCGGGCCGCCAGGTCGGCCATGTTGAGGGTGCCGGTGGTGGCGTAGATCAGGGCGGTGCCGAGCAGGAACAGCAGCGCGGCGGCCAGGTTGACCGCGATGTACTGCATGCTCGCGCGGATGCGCTCGGCGTTATACCCGTGCAGCACCAGCCCGTAGGAGGCGGCCAGCATCACCTCGAAGAACACGAACAGGTTGAACAGGTCGTGGGTCAGGAAGGCGCCGTTGATGCCCATCAGGAGGAACTGGAACAGCGAATGGAAGTGCACGCCGATCCGGCCCCAGCGCAGCATGGCGAAGTGCAGCGCGGCCAATCCCAGCAGCGCGGTGAGCAGCAGCATCATCGCGGACAGGCGGTCGGCCAGCAGCGCGATCCCGAACGGCGCCGCCCAGTTGGCGGCCAGGTAGACCCCGATCCCGTGCTGCCAGTAGTCGCCGTCGGTCATCCCGACCAGCACCAGGGCATTGGCCAGCAGTCCCAGCCCCGATGCATAGCCGAGCACGAACTTGAGGCGGTGCCAGCCCTGGGTCAGCGGCACCATGGCCGCGCCGCACAGCAGCGGCAGCAGGATGGGCACGAGCAGCAGGTGCTGGATCCAGGGCAGGGTCATGGCTCGGGCTCCTGGCCGTCGACATGGTCGGTGCCGGTGAGGCCGCGCGAACCGATCATCACCACCAGGTACAGCGCGGTGGTGGCGAAGCCGATCACGATGGCGGTCAGCACCAGCGCCTGCGGCAGCGGGTCGGCCAGCAGGGCGGGGTCGGGCGGCGTGCCGGCGGGCGTGAGCGGCGGGCGGTTCACCCACAGGCGGCCCATGACGAAGATGAACAGGTTGACGGCGTAGGACATCAGCATCAGGCCGCAGAGCACCTGGAAGCTGCGCGGACGCAGCACCAGCCAGATGCCTGAGCCGAACACGATGCCGATCGCCAGCGATATCACCACTTCCATTACTGGATCTCCTTGGCGGGCGGGATGGCCGCACGGCCGGCGCCGGGCGGTGCGCGGTGGCTGCGCAGCGACTGGTGCGCCAGCGCCACCAGGATCAGCATGGTCGCGCCGACCACCACCAGGAACACGCCGAGGTCGAACACGAAGGCGCTCGGCACATGGATCTCGCCCAGCAACGGCAGGTCCAGGTGGGCGGTATGGCTGGTCAGGAACGGGTAGCCGAACAGCCAGGCGCCCATGCCGGTGAGGCAGGCCGTCGCCAGGCCCCAGGCGATCCAGCGGTGCGGCCGCAGGCGCAGGTGCGATTCGACCCAGTCGGTGCCGGCCACCATGTACTGCACGATCAGGGCGGTGGCGAAGATCAGGCCGGCGACGAAGCCGCCGCCCGGCAGGTTATGGCCGCGCATGAAGAAGTAGGCGGCCAGCATGCCCATCACCGGCAGCAGGAAGCGCAGGTAGACCGCGGGCACCATCAGGTAGCCGCTGCGCGCCTGCTGCGCCGGCGACTGCGTCACCGCCGGGTCGACATCGCTGGCCTGCTGCACCGGGATGGCGACGCTCTCGTGCGCCGGGCGGAAGCGCCGCAGCAGCGCGTACACCGTCAGTGCGACCGCCCCCAGCACGGTGATCTCGCCCATCGTGTCGAAACCGCGGAAGTCGACCAGCAGCACGTTGACCACGTTCGAACCGCCTCCTTCCGGAAGCGCGCGCAGCAGGTAGAAGTCGCTGATGGTGGCGCTTGGCGCCCGGGTCAGCACCGCGTAGCCGACGGCCGCGAGGCCCAGGCCGCCGGCGGCCGCCACCAGCATGTCGCGCGAGCGCCGCAGCCAGGTGCGGCCCGGCGCACGCGTGGCCAGGCCGGGCGGCGCGAAGCGCGGCGGCAGCCAGCGCAGGCCGAGCAGGATCAGCACCGTGGTCACGGTTTCCACCATCAGCTGGGTCAGCGCCAGGTCGGGCGCCGACAGCCACAGGAAGGTGATGCTGGTGACGATGCCGGTGCCGCCCACCATGATCAGCGCCGCCAGCCGGTGGTACTTGGCCTTCCAGGCCGCCGCCACCGCGCAGGCGGCGCCGATCAGCCAGAGCAGCGCGAACAGCGCATCGACATCGGCCAGGCGCAGTTCGGGCAGGGCCGGCAGGGGGCGCGCCAGCAGCAGCGGCACCGCGACCAGGGCCACCATGATGAGCAGGAACTGGCGCTGCAGGCGGCGCGTGCCGCTCCAGCGCATCAGCCAGTCCGCCGCCAGCTGCAGGCCCAGCATGCTGTTCTCGTAGGCCTGGGCGCCCTTCAGGCGGTGCAGCACCGGCACCTTGCTGCGCGAGCGCAGGTCGAAACGGCGGCGCAGGAACACATAGAACACCAGGCCGCCGCCCAGCGCGACGGCGCTCATCAGCAACGGCAGGTTGAAGCCGTGCCAGATGCCGAGGTCGTACTCGGGCATGCGCGGACCCAGCACCGCATGCGCGGCCACCGCCAGCACGTCGCCGACCACGCGCTGCGGCAGCACCCCGACCGCGATGCACAGCAGGACCAGGCACTCGATCGGGAAGCGCATCCAGCGCGGCGGCTCGTGCGGGTCCTGCGGCAGGTCGCGCGCCAGCGGGCCGACGAACACGCTGATGAAGCGCAGCGAATAGGCCACGCTGAAGATGCCCATCAGGGTCGCGGCCACCGCCATCGACCAGTCTTCGGTGCCGCCCACCAGGGTCGCTTCGGCGAAGAACATCTCCTTCGACAGGAAGCCATTCAGCAGCGGCACCCCGGCCATGGCGGCGCTGGCGACGATCGCCAGCGCCGCCGTGTAGGGCATGGCCTTCGCCAGGCCGCGCAGGATGCGCATGTCGCGCGTGCCGGATTCATGGTCGATGATCCCGACCGCCATGAACAGCGAAGCCTTGAACACCGCGTGGTTCATGGTGTGGAACACCGCCGCGACCACCGACAGCGGGGTGCCGATGCCCAGCAAGACGGTGATCAGGCCGAGGTGGCTGATGGTCGAATAGGCGAGCAGGCCCTTCATGTCGTGCTGGAAGATCGCGAAGAAGGACCCCAGCAGCAGGGTCAGGACGCCGGCGCCGCCGACGATCCAGGTCCACTCCATGGTGCCCGACAGCACCGGCCACAGCCGCATCAGCAGGAACACGCCGGCCTTCACCATGGTCGCGGAGTGCAGGTAGGCCGAGACCGGGGTCGGCGCCGCCATCGCATGCGGCAGCCAGAAATGGAAGGGGAACTGCGCGCTCTTGGTCAGCGCGCCCAGCGCGACCAGCACCAGCGCCGGCAGGTACAGGGCATGCGCGCGCACCTGGTCGGCGGCCGCCAGGACCGCATCGAGCTCGTAGCTGCCGACGATATGCCCGAGGATCAGGACGCCCGCCAGCAGGCACAGGCCGCCGGTGGTGGTGACGGTGAAGGCCATGCGGGCGCCGCGCCGCGCGTCGTTGCGCTCCTGCCAGTAGCCGATCAGGAGGAAGGACGTCAGGCTGGTCAGCTCCCAGAACACGACCATCTGGATCAGGTTGCCGGACAGGACGATGCCCAGCATCGAGCCCATGAAGGCCAGCATGTAGGCGAAGAAGCGGGCCACCGGATCGCGCCGCGACATGTAGTAGCGTGCGTAGACCAGCACCAGCAGGCCGATGCCCAGCACCATGACGGTGAACACCCAGGCCAGTCCGTCCATGCGCAGCACGATGTCGAGCCCGAATTCGGGCAGCCACCTGAACGTCGATGTCGGGACCTCGCCGCCGGCGATGCGCCCGAACTGGAAGATGGCGAGCAGCAGCGCCGCCAGCGTCACCACGCCGGAGACCGCCGCCGGCCGGGTGCGCGATCCTCCCGGCATGCATGCCGCGACGAAGGCGCCGAAGAACGGCAGCAGGACCAGCAGCGGCAGCACCGGCGTCACCGTGGCAGGCGACATCGCCGGCGCCCGGTGCTGCCGTCCAGCCATTGCAGCACCTCGCCGGGCGCCTGCGGCGCGTCGTACACCGTCAGTATGACGAGCGGGATATGGGATTTGCCGGCCAGTCGCTTCGCGCGTTCCAGCGGCCGGTCGCAACGGGCGCTCAGGTCTGTCGCAAGCAGCAGTCCGGGCAGTGTCGACAAGCTGGCATGTTCAGGCATGCGCACCCTTACGGAAAAGTGATCATGATTGCATCACTTTACCGTGTTTGCGGGCAGGCTGACAACGCGTTACTTCAGCTCTTCAATTGTTGACCTCAATCAATTCAGCACCGGAGGGTATCAAGCGGCGGTTTCCAGGCGTGGCTGCTCGCCAGATGCCAGTCCATACGCCTGCCGCACTTCGGCGCTGCGCGACTCGGCCTGCTGTTCCAGTTTCTTTTCGTAGGCGATGCGTTCCTCGTCGCTGACCGTCTTGTCGGAATTGGTGTCGGCTTCGGCGATGTAGTCGGCCGCCGTCGCTTCTTCCGACGACTGCGCCGCGCCGCCGCGCCTGGGCGCCGGGCCGGCGGCCGCGGGCGCCTGGGCGGCTTCCTGCGTATCGGCTTCGCCGGTCGCGGCGTCTTCCGCCGGGGGCGGGCCTTCGGGCGGCGGCGCGCCATCCGCCGGCGCCACGGCCTCTTCGATGGCGCGCTGCACCCGTGACGCATCGGCCTGCGCGCCCAGCTGGTCGCCGAGGCGCGCCGTGGCGCTCGACAGGGCGCTGTGCGTCTCGGCCGCGAGCGTGTCCGCGCCTTGCGTGGCGGAGGCCTGTGCGCTGTCCTGCGCGGCGGCGGCCTGTTCGGCCTTCCTGGTGACGGTGAGTGCGGTTGCCGCCTGGGCGGCGCTGGTGCTGCTGATGCTGGTGACCATGTGCGTGTCTTCGTGTGGGGATCCTTCCCTGTTTACGGCGGCGCCAGGCGCCAGCGCAGGGACGGGGATGTAAATCCAGGTAAAGGCGCGCCAGACACGTCCGGGTGGATCGCGGACCTTCCCATGGGGGATGGCCGCGTCCTCCGTGGACCGGCAATAATTGTCAAAAGGAGAAAATGAATGAGCAAACCACTTCGCCACGGCGCGGTTGCCTGCGTGGCGCTGTATGCCGCCACTGCCGGCGCGCAGACCCATGTCCAGATCTATGGCCGCCTGAACGTCTCGGCCGAACACGTCAAGGCTTCCGCCACCGCCGCCGGCCCGCGCCTGAGCCAGGCGCGCATCTCGAACAACCGTTCGGTGCTGGGCTTTCGCGGCAGCGAAGACCTGGGCGACGGCCTGAAGCTGGTCTTCCAGATCGAAGCGAGCGTGTCGCCCGACACCGGCGCCGGCGAGATCGCACGCCGCGACACCCGCATCGGCCTGGATGGGAACTTCGGCACGCTCTTCGTCGGCAACTGGGTCACCGCCTACAACGGCGCCACCTCCGGCCTCGATCCCTTCTATCCCACCACGGCCGGCTACATGGGCATCATGGCCAACGGCGCCGGGCCGGCGGTCGACAACGTCAGCAACACCTCGTCCTTCGACCGGCGCCAGGCCAATTCGGTGCATTACTGGAGCAAGCCGTGGAAGGGCCTGGGCCTGCGCATCTCGCATGGCGTCAACGAGGAGCGTCCCGCGAACGGGGCCAGGCCGAATCTCACCTCGGCGGCGGCCATCTACGAGCACGGCGCGTGGTACGCGACCCTGGCGCACGAACGGCACCACGACTACCAGGGACCGGGACGCAACGACAGCGGCACCAAGTTCGGGCTGGCCTACCAGTTCGGCGCCACCCGCGTCGCGGCGGTGGCCGAGCGCCTGAAGTACGAGACGGGACTCGGCGACCTGGAACGCGACGCCTGTTACGTGTCGGTCTCGCACCAGATGGGATCCCATGGCCTGCGCGCCGGCGTGGCCAGGGCGGATGACGGCAAAGGCGCCGCCGCCAACCGGGTCGGCTTCGTGCGCGGCGGCCCGCAGACCGGCGCGATCCACGCCACGCTGGGCTACGACTACACCCTGTCGAAGCGCACCATGGTCTACGCCTACCATACCCACCTGGACAACGAGGCCAATGCGGCCTACGACTTCGCGATCAACAGCCTGGGTCCCGGCGCGGGATCCACGCTCAAGGGCACCGCCTTCGGCCTGCGCCATTCGTTCTGACAGTGCCGGCGCGAGCCGGACTGGCGTACACTGTCCGGATAATCCGACGGAGGTGTTCGATGAAGGCGATGATCGCGGCGCTGTCCCTGCTCGTACTGAGTGCGTGTTCCCAGGTGCCGCGCGGCGCCGAAGCGGGTTTCGCGGATGCCGACATCGAGGCCCTGATGCGCCGCGAGCGGGTCCAGGGCCTGGCGCTGGCCGTGATCGACCATGGCCAGGTCGTCAAAGTGAAAGCCTACGGCAAGCGCAGCGTCGAGCGCGACCTGCCGCTGACCACCGACACCATCATGTACGGCGCCTCGCTGACCAAGACCGCCTTCACCTATATGGTGCTGCAGCTGGCCGACGAGGGACGGCTCGACCTCGATGCGCCGCTCACCCGCCTGCTGCCGCAGGCGCTGCCCGACTACCGCGGCAAGCGCGACGACTACGCCGACCTGGCGGGTGACGAGCGCTGGCGCCTGCTGACGCCGCGCATGCTGGTCACCCACAGCACCGGCTTCGCCAATTTCCGCTGGCTCGAACCCGACAAGCGCCTGCGCTTCCACTTCACGCCGGGCGAGCGCTATGCGTATTCGGGCGAGGGCTTCTACATCCTGCAGATGATCGTCGAGCAGGGCCTGGGCCTGGATGCGGGGCAGGAGATGCAGGCGCGCGTGTTCGACCGCTTCGGCATGCGCAAGACCAGCATGCGCTGGCGTCCCGATTTCGCCGCCAACCTGGCGGACGGCTACGGCATCGACGGCAGGATGGAGCCGCACGACGAACGCAGCAGCGTCAGCGCCGCCGGCTCGATGGACACCACGATCGCCGACCAGGCCCGGATGTGGGCCGCGATCCAGAGCGGCGAGGGATTGAGTACGACGATGCGCGCCGAGATGGTGAAACCGCAGCTGCCGATCCGCTCGCCCAGCCAGTTCCCGACCCTGGCGCCCGAGACCGGCGACGCCCCGGCGGGGCTGGCGGCCGGCCTGGGCGTGGTCACCTTCCGCGACCGCAGCGGGCCGGGCTGGTTCAAGGGCGGCCACAACGACTGGACCGGCAACATGGTGATCTGCCTGGAGGCGCGCCGGCGCTGCGTCGTCATGCTGGCCAACGACGTGCGCGCCGAGCGCATCTATCCCGAGATCGCACGCCTGGCGCTGGGCGAGAACGACATGCCGTGGCGCTGGGAGTACGGCTGGTACGGCGCACCGGCCGCCAACTGAAAGCCCGCCTGCCTCAGGCGTCCGACGGATAACGCAGGCCGATCTGCCTGCGGATCGTGTCGAAAGCATTCAGGGTCAGGTCTGACATTCGGACACCGATCGAGCACCTTTGCCCTATCTCAAAATGCTGGTGTGTTTATCCCGAACTCGTCAATGCCCGGTTTACATTTGTCACCGAAACCCGCGCATCGCAGACAATGTCGGAAATAGGAAAAAATCTCAGAATTTTTAAAAACGTTATGAGATTTCGCAAGGGTCGTGCGTCCATGTCCGAATGACAGACCTGACCCTGAATCTTCCCCTCACAGCGGGCCGGGTTGGTTCAAGGCGGCCACAAGGACTGGATCGGCAACGTGGTCATCTGGCCAACGACGTGCGCGCGAGCGCATCTAGCCCGAGATCGCGTGCCTGGTGCTGGGCGAGAACGACATGCCGTGGCGCTGGGAGTAGGGGGTACGGCGCGCCGTCCGGCAGACAGCGAGGACACACGGCAGGCATTGCGTCAAACCTGCGGCATACTTCCGCCGACGGCAGCGCTGTTCGCAGATGGTTCCCCTTCCCAGTCACGGTATTTGCCTGCCTTGATCTGTCGAACTGCGTCGATGATCGTTTCATAATGGGCTTTGACGGCCGCGCCTTTCTTCCATCGCGCTACCGCTGGATGAAAGGTGCGAAAGCAATGACTGCCCCGGTAACGGAAATACCAGAGCTCACGTTTGACTAATGGAATCGAGCCTTCAAGCAGCTCTTTATCGAACACCTTCCTGATCATGCCGTCATGCGTGACACTGCAAGCGAATATCACGACCTTGGGACGAAGCAGATCGAATTCCAGTCGAAACAAGTCAGCGGAAAATTCAGTAAGGGCATCGGAGTAATCGCGTGCATTGCGGGTTCTGTTCTTTCCGCGGTTGACGTCCATCTTGAAGAGGTTGTTCCAGACGACGCTGCCCGCGATACCATCAGCTAATTCCACCTCCATGCGCCGGCGCATCTGCAGGAATGAAGAACGTCCCGGAGAGACCAGCGCTTTCGCATAGCGTGCGAAAAGGATCTCCATGAGATCCGTCTCTTTCAGTAGTGCCTGCAATTTTCCACACCAGCCTTTCGTTTCCTGTCCGACGAACATGATTTTGCAGGACGCCTTGAAATACGCATCCACGGCGGAAGGATCGATCAGGAAGGGAGCAGAGAGCTTCGTGGCCTCGTCGGATGCCATCCATGCTGGGGCGCGGCGCTCATGAAGGAATTCTTGATATGAGTTCGCCAGCTTTGCCTGTACTTCCGTCAGTTCCTTACTCATGTACAGGGGCTTCTTGGGCAGCGGGACAGAATAGAGCGGCGTACAGCTCGTCAATGGTGGCGATGCGCTTGAATGCAGTTGCGGGGACGATCCTCAGATTAGGGCGTTCTTTCTTGATGCCATTGGCGTCGCCTCGGGTGTGCCTCGCCGTCACGTAATGATCCATGCATGCCAACGGAGTCCCTGGGGCGCCACCGAAGAACAGAAAGTGATCGAGACGCAGGTCCTTGCGATCGAAGCGCATCCATATCACGCAGCCGGAGGGTTTGCGTCCCAGGTGGGTGTGGGTGATCTGGGAGCGTGTCGCCCCATCGGTCGACGAAGCCTTCAGCTGGACATGCCGTGTCACGCCCTTGGCTTCGAGGACGATGTCATGGCCAGCCCGGTCAACGGACGGTGTCGAGACTTCAAGCTCGGCGCCGTGGTGAAGCCAGGAATGCTTCAGGAGCTCGCCGACAAGAAGGTGTTCGAGCAGACGCTCGCGGTAGACTGACTGGAGACTATCCTGGCTCATGGCACTGGCGCCCGGCTGTTGGGCATGAAGATCGGTGGACAGATTATAGCCATCCACCTCCAATACCCATCAGCCGTCTCAGGCGTCCGACGGATAACGCAGGCCGATCTGCCTGCGGATCGTGTCGAGCAGTCCCATCAGCGACAGCGTGTCGTCGTGCGTCATCAGGGGATGTTCGATCAGGCCTTCCTTCAGGCAGCGCCCGGCCTCGATCGCCTCGTGCGTGTAGCCGTTGCCCAGGTAGGGCGTGGCCACGGTACGCGAGCTGCCGTCCAGCAGGTCGACCGTGACTTCGGTCGCCAGGTGGAACATGCGGTGCATGCGCACGCTCCCCTTCGTGCCCGACACCACCAGCTCGGAGCTCGAGCGGGCGCGCATCGAGCAGCTGCAGACCGACAGCGTGCCGCCCACGTGCTTCATGGTGAAGGCGGTGCTGAGGTCGACGCCGGTCTCGCCCATGATCGCCTGGGCCTGGACCGTGTCCACCTTGCCCAGCAGCGCGCAGGCGATCGACAGCGGGTAGATGCCGAGGTCGAGCAGGGCGCCGCCGCCCAGTTCCGGATTGTTGATGCGGTGCGCAGGATCCGTGGTGGCCGAGAAGCCGAAATCGGCATGCACCTGGGTCACGGCGCCGATCTCGCCGGAAGCCATGATGCGCTTCACTTCGGCGAGCGCCGGCATGAAGCGCGTCCACATCGCTTCCATCAGGAACAGGTTCCTGGCGCGCGCCAGGGCCACGACTTCGCCCGCCTCGCGCCGGTTCATCGCGAACGGCTTCTCGCACAGCACCGCCTTGCCGCCGCGCAGGGCCTGGATGGCGTTCTCCGCATGCATCGTGTGCGGGGTGCCGATGTAGATGATGTCCACCTCCTGCGCCTGCGCCAGTTCGCTGTACGAACCGTAGGAGGCCGGAATGTCGAACTCGCGCGCGAAGGCCAGCGCACTCTCCTTCGTGCGCGATCCGACCGCCGCCAGCACGGCGCCGGGCGTGTCGCGCAGGCCCGTTGCGAAGGCACGCGCGATGCCGCCGGTACCGAGGATGCCCCACCTGACTTTTTCCGTCATGTTTCTTCCTTTCAGATCTCGCTTACCTTGAGGTAGTCCTTGAGCGCCGCCACGACCATCGCATGGTCTTCCACACCCGGCAGGCCCGACACCGTGATGGTGCCGACCTGGCCGGTGCCCCTGACGACGATCGGGAACGAACCGCCATGGGCGGCGTAGTCGCGCGCATCGAGGGTCGGGATGGCGTCGTGGTCGCCGCCGTTCTGGCGCACCTGGGTGTGGATGTAGAAGGAGCTGTGGCCGGTGCGGTTGACCAGGTTGCTCTTGCGGCGGATCCAGTCGCCGTGGTCGCGCGTGGTGCCGTTCATGCCGTGTGCGAACAGCACGGTGCCGTTGCGCGCGATCTCGACCGCCACCGACTTCTTGCTGGCGCGCGCCATCCCGATCAGCTTCAGGCCGATCTCGAGCGCGGTGTCGTTGCTGAAGCTGTCGAACTGGAGCACCTGTTCCTGGCGCAGCAGGGTGTCGAGGGGGATGAGGGTGTCGGTCATGGATTTCGCGGGGCGGGGAGTCAGTTCGGACAGCGCCGCCGTCACGTAGACCAGCGGCGCGTTCCAGTTGATGGCGACCTCGTTGCTGGCATAGCTGCACGCGTGGTCGAGGTAGGACAGGGCCGGCAGCGTGCTCGGATAGGGCGGACAATCCTTTTTATCCGCCTGTCCGGCGTTCGGTCCGCCCGTGAGCCAGCCCGGCACCGGGGCCGCGATCCCGTCGGCGATCGAGGGACGATGGTGCGGATGCTGCGACGGTCGCGCGCCGAAGCCGGTGACGAAGGACGTGTCGACGGCGTTGCGGCCCAGGACGTAGTCGAGGCTGGACTGGGCCGCCATCAGGTAGTCCGGCTTGCCGTTCAGGCGGTAGGCCTGCAGCAGCATCATGGCCTGGTTCAGGATCACGGCATTGCTGCCCCAGACCATGTCGGCCGGCTTCATCGGCACCCGGTAGCCCGAGCCGCGCCATTCCCGCGCCAGGCCTGCGGCCAGTTCGTCGATGCGGTCCGCGATCAGCTTGTGGTCGGCGGCGGGACCCAGGCGCTCGCGGTGATGGGCCAGCGACATCCAGGCCAGGGCCCGCACATCGCTCCAGGACGGGAAGGTGACCGCGGCCTGGTCGCGCTGCAGGGCCTGATAGTAGGCGTCCTTGCCGGTGCTGATGTACAGCTCGGCCGCGGCCCACGCGAACTCGTCGTCCACGCGCTCGTCGCCGTACTCGCCGGTGACCACGCCGGCCGGGTTCCTGAAGATCGCGGCAGGGTTGGCCGCCGCCCACTTCCAGGCCGCTTCGCTGGCCGCCAGCATCCTGGCCGACATGCCCGGCCATTGCCTGTCGTAGGGCGCCAGCACGCGGCTGGCCACCGCCATGGTGGCGGCGAAGTCCAGCGCCGCCGCGGTGCTCTTGGCCACCACGTAGCGCGGGTCCTTCATCGCCGCGTGCGGCATCACCATGCCGTCGAACTTCAGGTTGGTCAGCTTGTGGTACACGCCGCCGTCCTGCGGGTCCTGCATGGTCAGCATCCACTCCAGGTTCCACATCGCCTCGTCGAGGATGTCGGGCACGCCGTCGCCGGATTCCGGAATGTTAACGTCCTGGCGGGTGAACCAGGCCGGGAAGTGCTCGAAGGCGGCCAGCAGGGTATAGGTGGAGATGCCCGAGTTGACGATGTACTTGTTGTAGTCGCCGGCGTCGTACCAGCCTTTCGGGCTGGAGAGCACGCTGCCTTCGGGGCGCGCGCCAGATGCCGCCGAGGCGTGCACCAGCACCCTGTCGTCCGGATGACCGGCCGGACGGGCAAAGGCGCCCGCATGCTTCGGTTCCAGGGCGATCGCGCTGCGGTTCAGGAAAAAGGCCTTCAGCGCCGCCGTGTTGAGCGCGCGGTAGCCGTCCGCCTGCACCGTGAACGGAGCGGACGGTGCCAGGCCGTCGACCTTGAGGCGATAGCTGCCCGGCGTGTTCAGGGCGCTGAAATCGGCCACGCGCACGGTCTCGCCGGAGGCGTCCCAGCGCGCCGGCTTGCCGAGCGCGCCGCTGAACACCGTCTTGCCGTTGGCGCCGACGATCTCGAAGCGGCTTGCAGAGGCGCCCTGGGGCACCACGGCGAGCTTTTGCGCGCCGGGCAGGAAGCCGACCTGGTTGAGCTTGATGCCCGGCGTGGCAGGGGCAGCGGCGGCGCTGCCGGCGGCCAGCAGCAGCAGGGGAATGGACAGGCGCTTCATGCCGGCACCGCCTTGCCGTCGGTCTCGCTGGCCGGCCGGCTGCCGTCGTCATGGTGGAAGGGTGCGAACCAGGTGGCCAGGAAGGAGGGGATGGTCGCGACCATCACGAACACGAAATAGCTGACGTAGCCCATCATCTCCTGGAGGTGGCCGCTGACGACGCCGGTGACCAGGCTGCACAGGCCCATCAGGCCGGTGCCGAAGGCGTAGTGGGTGGTGGTGTACTTGCCCGGCGCGAGCTGCTGCATCAGGTAGATCATGAAGCCGACCGCGCCGAAGCCGAAGAAGAACTTGTCGACCACCACGCCCAGCGTCACCATCGTCAGGCTGGACGGCAGGTAGATGGCCATCAGCAGGAACACGATGTTCGGGATGTTGATCGCGCAGCACAGCACGAACAGGGTCGACTTCAGGCCGCGCTTCGCGACATACAGGCCGCCGAGCAGGGAGCCGAGCAGCACCGCCGCCAGGCCGTAGGTGCCGTAGATCAGGCCCAGCATCTCGTTCGACAGGCCCAGGCCGCCCTTGGCCGCGGGGTCGACCATGAAGAACGGCCCGATCTTCTCGAGGAAGCCGGCGCTCAGGCGGAACAGGAAGGCGAACGCGATCATGCGCCACACGCCGCGCTTCTGGAACAGGGTGACGAAGGAGTCGAGCAGGATGCGGCCGGCGTCCGCGACGCTGGACGGCGTGTCGGCCGCGCGCGCGCCCTCGGGCATGAAGCGCAGGTGCCAGAACGCCATCAGCAGGGTGACGCCGCCCACCAGCAGGAAGATGATGCGCCAGGATTCGATCCAGTCCGGACCGAAGACCCTGGGATCGTGGCCGAACACGGTGGTGTGCAGGTAACCGCTCAGGAACACCATGCCGCCGGCCGCGACGATCGGGCCGATGTTCCACGACAGGCTCTGGATGCCGCAGTACAGCGACTGCGAGCGCGCATCCAGCGAGGTGACATAGACGCCGTCGCTGGCGATGTCCTGGGTCGCGCCGACGAAGGACAGCGCGAAGAAGATCGCCATCAGGAAGGCCATGTAGCCGGGCAGTTCCATCAGCAGCGCCACGCCGGCGAAGCCCGCGCCGATCAGCACCTGGGCGCACAGCACGAAGAACTTCTTGGTGCGGTACATCTCGACGAAAGGCGCGAACAGCGGCTTGATGGTGTAGGCCAGGATCAGCAGGCTCGAATACTGCGCGGCCTTGCCGTTGTCCATGCCCAGGTTCTTGAACATGATGGCGGTGACGCTGGTCAGCATCACATAGCCGAGCGCCATCGTGAAGTACCCGGTGGGCACCCACAGCAGGGGCGAGGAGGTCTTAGCAGCGTGCATGATCGGTCTCCGGTGTCTGGTGGGTGGCCGGCTGCCGCGCAACAGCCCTGGCCGGGCGTGCGCCGGACCGGCGCTCCAGGTGGTCGGACAGGATCGCCGACGCGCCCAGCAGCGCAGGGGTGGGCGCGACGATCAGCATGGTCGGGATCTGCGCGGTGTAGGCGCTGAAGCGGCCCTTCCTTTCGAAACGGTGGCGGAACGGCGAGGCGGCGAAGTAGTCGCCCAGGCGCGGCACCACGCCGCCGCCGATGTAGATGCCGCCCTGCGCGCCGAGGGTGACGGCGAGGTTGGCGGCCACCGTGCCCAGCATGCCGCAGAAGCAGTCGACGGTCTCGCGGCACAGGGCGTCGTCGCTCTCCAGGCCGCGCGCGACGATCTCGGACGGCGTGCGCGGCGGCGTGGCGATGCCGCGGCTGTCCGCCAGCGCTTCGTGGATCAGCGCCAGGCCGGGGCCGGAAACGAAGCGCTCGGCCGAGACGTGGTCGTAGCGCTGCAGGCAGTAGCGCAGCACCTCGATCTCGCGCGCATCCATCGGCGAGAAGGCGACATGGCCGCCCTCGCTGTGCAGCGGCACCCAGCGGTCGCCCGCCGGCACCAGGCCGGACACGCCCAGCCCGGTGCCCGCGCCGACCAGGCCGATGGCGCTGCCCGGGCGTGCGGTCCCGCCGCCGATGCGCACCAGGTCGGAACCGGCCAGCAGCGGCAGCGACATCGCCAGCGCGGTGAAGTCGTTCACCACCAGCAGCGTCTCCAGTCCCAGTGCGCGGCGCGCGCCCTCGATCGAGAAGGTCCAGTGGTGGTTGGTCATCTTGATGGCGTCGCCGTCGACCGGGTTGGCGATCGCGATCACGGCGTGGTCTACCTCGTGACCACAGCTGGCGAGGTAGGCGCGCACGGCGTCCTCGAAACGCGGATAGTCGGCGCAGGCCAGGGTCAGCATGCCGCTGACCTGGCCCGGTCCGGCTTCGAGCGCGAAGCGCGCATTGGTGCCGCCGATATCGGCCAGCAGGCGGGGACCCACAGTGTGGGTCCCCGCGGCACCGAAGCTATTGGTGGTCGGGCTGGGTTGCATGTCTCCTCCTTGTTTCTTCTTGTCGTCGCGCCGGTCTCAGGCCCCGGCGCGGCGCGCCGCGATGAACTCGCGGTACCACAGGGCGCTGTCCTTGAGCGTGCGCTGCTGGGTCGCATAGTCCACGTGCACGATGCCGAAGCGCTTGCTGTAGCCCGAGTTCCACTCGAAGTTGTCGAGCAGGCTCCACAGGAAATAGCCGCGCACGTCAACGCCCTTGTCCATCGCTTCCTTCAGCGCGGCCAGGTGGCTGCGCACGTAGGCGATGCGTTCGGGGTCGTGCACCTGGCCGCCCGATACCGTGTCCGGGTTGGCCATGCCGTTCTCGGTGATGTAGACCGGCGGCAGCTCAGGATACTCTTCCTTGAGCTTGAGCAGCAGCTCCGGCAGGCCCTGGGGATGGATTTCCCAGCCCATGTCGGTGGTGCCGAGCCTGGCCGGCGCCGGCAGCGGCGGGTTGGCGGCGCTGCACCAGGAGCGGAAGTAGTAGTTACAGCCCAGGAAGTCGATCTTCTGCCGGATGATGTCGAAGTCGCCGTCGCGCACCTGGGGCGCGTTGGCGCCGTGGCCGCGCAGCGCCAGCTCGGGGTAGTGGCCCTTGAAGATCGGATCCATGAACCACTGCGTCGAGCGCGCGTATTCGAAGGCGGCCATGTCGCGGTCGGCCTGCGAATCGGTGGCCGGGTCGGCGGTCCACTGGTTCAGCACGATGCCTAATTTTGCCGGGCTGCTGGCCTCGCGCATGGCGCGCATGGCCAGGCCGTGCGACAGCAGCAGGTGGTGCGAGACCTGGATCGACTGCTTCAGGTCGGCCACGCCGGGCGCGAACTGGGCGTTGCCGTAGCCGAGGTTGGCCGTGCACCACGGTTCGTTATGGGTGGCGATCGCCTCGATGCGCTTGCCGAAGCGGCGCGCGACCTCGTGCGCATAGTCGGCGAAGCGGTGCGCGGTGTCGCGATTGAGCCAGCCGCCGTCGTCCTGCAGGCCTTGCGGCAGGTCCCAGTGGTACAGGGTCAGGTGGGCGCGGATGTCGTTCGCGGCCAGCTCGTCGAGCAGGCGGTCGTAGAAGCCGAATCCGGCCTCGTTCCAGGCGCCCTTGCCGTCCGGCTGGACGCGCGCCCAGGCCATCGAGAAGCGGTAGGCATCCACGCCCAGCGAGGACAGGATGCCCACGTCCTCGCGGTAGCGGTGGTAGTGGTCGCAGGCCACGGTGCCGTCGCTGCCGTCCTTGATGTTGGCGCGGTCCAGGCAAAAGGTATCCCAGATCGACGGGCCCTTGCCGTCGGCGCTCGAGGCGCCCTCGATCTGGAAGGAGCTGGTGGCGACGCCCCAGGTGAAGTCCTGGGGGAAGTCGTTGTTGAAGTCGAAGTTCTGGATCTTGGTCATGGCGGTCTTCTGGTTGCTTGGCAGGGGCTGAATGCAAAAAACGGCAGGACCGCTTTGTGCGGGCCTGCCGTGGTACCGGTTCCTAGAAATCGAAGCCGGTGTTGATGCCGACTGTGCGCGGCGGTTTGTACTGCGCCAGCCACGGCCCGAAGCCGTTGAAGGCGCTGGTCTTGATCTTCTTGTCGTTCACGTTGCGGACAAACGCGTCGACCCACCATTTGTCCTTCTGGTAGCGCAACCCGAGGTCGGCGGTGCCGTAGGCTTCCTGCCGGTCTTCCGGTCCCAGGTTGAACACGCTCAGCTCGACGTCGGTTTCATAGCGCGCCGTGACGCGCGGCACCAGCGTGCCGCCGTTATTCAGGTGGAAGGTATGCTGGTACTGGACCGTGGTGGAGAAGCGCGGCGAGTGCGGCATGGTGTTGCCGGTGACGTCGACGCAGGTCGCGATGCGCGGATCGACCGTGCACGGCGGCAGCGCGTAGTCGTTCGAGCCGGCGATCAGGCGGCCCAGCTTGGAACGCAGCACGGCGAAGGTCACCGACAGGCGGTCGTTCGGCGACAGGCGCGCGGCGATTTCCGATTCCAGGCCATAGACTTCGGCGCCTTCGGCGTTCGAGATCGCCAGGCCGCGGCCGCCGTCCGGGAAGCTGACCGGCGAATTGAACTGGAAGTCCTTGAAGTCCATATAGAACAGGGCGTTGTTGATGCGCAGCGCGCCGTTCAGGAAGGTGCTCTTCGAGCCGACTTCGTAGTTGGTCAGGGTTTCAGGCTGGTACGGCAGGCCGCGGTCCTGCACGCCGCCCGACTTGTAGCCGGTCGAGACGCTGGCATAGACCATGTTGCTGCGGTCGATGTCGTAGTTCAGGCGCAGCAGGCCGGTGACCTTGCTGTCGCTGAACTCGCCGTCGTTGCCCGGCACGTCGGGCTTGAAGCCCTGGCCCGGGATGCTCGGGTCGATCGATGGGCTCAGCGGCAGCTGCGGCACGGTCGGGTCGTAGTTCCAGGTGTAGGCGCGGCCGCCGATGTTGGCGCGCTTGTCGTGGGTCCAGCGCACGCCGCCGGTCAGGTGCAGCTTGTCCGAGACGTTCCAGGTGGCCTGGCCGAAGGCGGCGGTCGAATCGACGGTTTCCTTCGGCTGGATGAAGGAACCCTGCCACACGACGTTGCCTTCCTGGGTGCCGGTCATGATCGGGATGTCGAAGCGGATGCTGTTCTTCTCGGCGGCGTAGTACAGGCCGACCTGCCAGTCGACGCTGCGGTTGCCGAGCGACTGCAGTTCCAGCTCGTGGCTGTGGCTGCGGTAGTCGGAATCGACCGTGGTGTGCTCCTGCCAGACGCCGCCCGAGATGATCGAGGTCGGCAGCACGGCGCCGCCGTCCTGGTCGAAGCGCATCGTGCCCTTGTACTTGGAGGCGCCGGCGATGTAGTGCAGCGCCATGTCCTGGTTGATGTCCCAGCTCAGGCGGCTGCGGACGTTGTGGCTGTCGCGGTCGATCCAGGGCGCGCTGTCGCTCAGGGTCGACCAGTGCTTCTGGCCCGGACGCGGGGTTTGCATCAGGTTGGCGCTCGGGGTGCCGCGGTCGAGGAATTTTTCGTAGGCGACGTTCCAGCGCAGGCTGGGCGCGATGTGCCACAGCAGCGAGAGGCGGGCGGCGCTCTGGTCCTGGGCGCTGTACTTGTCGTCGCCGACCACGTAGTTGTTCGGATTGATCGGACGGAAGCTGGCCGGATTGCCGCCGGCGGCGATGTAGGCGGCGCGCTGCTGCGCGACCGGCACGCCCGGGAATTTCTGGTAGTCGACGTAGCCGTCGTGGCGCTCGTGCACCGCCGCGAAGCGCAGCGCCGCAGTGTCCGACAGCGGGATGTTGACCGCGCCGCGCGCGCCGAAGCGGTTGTAGTCGCCGATGCCGCCTTCGACATGGCCGGAGCGGCTGTTCAGTTCAGGCTTGACGGTCTGGATGTTGACCGCGCCGACGGTGGAGTTGCGGCCCCACAGCGTGCCCTGCGGACCGCGCAGCACCTCGATGCCTTCGACGTCGAACATCAGCGCGGTGGCGCCTTCGGCGCGCGGCGAGTAGACGTTGTCCACGAAGGAAGCGACCTCCGGGTCGGCGTACTGGGTCTTGGCGCTGTCGTTGCCGATGCCGCGCAGGGTCATCGTGGTCACGCCGTGGTCGCCCTGGGCGGTGGCCTGGAAGCCCGGCACCAGCGCCACCACGTCGAGCATGGTCTGCACGTGGTTGTCGGCCAGGGTGGCGGCGTTCAGCGCCGTCACCGCGATCGGGGTGCGCTGCAGCGAGGTCGAACGCTTGGTGGCGGTGACCACCACTTCCGCGATCTTCCCGTCGTCGGCGGCCGGGCCTGGTGCGGCCGGCGCGGAGGCGGTCTGGGCCTGGGCAGCGCCGATGCCCGCGAGCAGCGTCAGGACGGCGAGGTGGATAGGGGCGAGGGTGCGCACACGCTGCGGTGCAGAAATTGCCATGCTGTCTCCAATGTTTGTTTTTGATTTGGTAGCGCTAACAACTGATGCCATGAGAAAACGATTTCATAACTACTGAAAACGATTTCATCGTAATTCTCCTAGGCGAAAAATGTCAAACAGAATTTTTAAGGAGGCATGATTGTATTGTCGGCGGGTAGAAATCGGAATTTTATGAAAGATTTTCATAAGCGTCCGGAAATGGTAGGCTGCATGGCTGGCGCAGCCTGCCGACCGCTGAGGGAGTGAAAAAGCTGCGTGATATACTCTGGACAACATTGGCAGCCGCCAGGCATCGCGACCACTTCATGAAAAACGCCGAGAGCACCACCACTACCCTGTACCAGGTCGCCAGTGCGGCCGGCGTTTCTCCCGCCACGGTGTCGCGCTTCCTGAACGGTACCGCCAAGGTTTCGGACGACAAGCGCAAGACCATCGAGCGCGTCATCGACGAACTGCAGTACAAGCCGAACCGCCTGGCGCAGAGCCTGAAGATGGGCAGCACCCGCACCATCGGCGTGCTGACCCAGGCGCTCGAGAGCGGCTACTTCAACCGGGCGATGGTCGGCATCGAGGATGCCGTCAAGGACTCGGGTTATGCGCTCCTGATCATGAGCGGCCACTGGCATGCGGACGAGGAAGCCGAGCGCGTCGAGCTCCTGATCGGGCGCCGCGTCGATGGCGTGGCCATCCTGACCGGTAACATGAGCGACCAGCAGATCCTCGATTTTTCGAAGCGGGTGCCGATCGTGGCCTTCGGGCGCAAGATCAAGGGCGAGCGCATGCTCGGCTTTTGCCTCGACAACTACCGCGGCGCCTGCGATGCGGTCGAATTCCTGGTCAAGCAGGGCCACCGGCGCATCGCCATCATCACCGGCCCGGCCGACCACGGCGACGCCCGCGCGCGCCTGGCGGGTTACTACGACACCCTGGCGAAACACCGGATCGAGGTCGATCCGAACCTGGTGGTGGCGGGCGACTTCCAGGAATCGGGTGGCCTGCTGGCGGTGAACCAGCTGCTGGCGGCGCACCAGCGCTTCACCGCGATCTTCGCGAGCAACGACCTGACCGCCTACGGCGCGCGGCTGGCGCTGTACCGCCGCAATATCCGGGTGCCGGACGACATTTCGATCGTCGGCTTCGACGACCTGCACAGCTCCATGTACACGACCCCGCCGCTGACCACGGTGCGCCAGCCGCTGTACGAGGCCGGGATCGGCATCGGCCGCATGATGCTGTCGATGCTGGGGCATGAGCAGCCGCCGGTCGACGTGCCATCGCTGAGCCTGATCGTGCGCGAATCGGTGCGCCTGATCTGAGCCGGGATTTTCACTGAAATCCGATCCTGCTCAACCCGCGTCCGCCGCTTCGTCTCGCTTCCTGTAACATCTTGTTACACAAGTAGCTTGCAATTGAATAGCGCACGATTTAATATGCAGTCCATGGCAGCGATGAACGAGGTTCAGCGAAGCCGGCAGCACCAGGCAGGCTGGTCCCCAGGGAGAGTCAGGCCTAGGGCAAGAGAGTAGATGTAGTATTTAAATAGTGCGCTATCTAATAGCGAATTAATCCAGCGGAAGTGTCCGCACCTGATAAGGAGTCATACCATGGCAGTCGAAAAAGTCCTCTACCGCGCATCCGCCAAAGCCACCGGTGGCCGTGAAGGCCGCGCCATCTCGTCGGACGGCGTGCTGGACGTCAAGCTGACCACCCCGAAGGAACTGGGCGGCAATGGCCTGGAAGGCACTAACCCGGAACAGCTGTTCGCAGCCGGCTACTCGGCCTGCTTCCTGGGCGCGATGAAATTCGTCGCCGCACGCGACAAGCTGAAGATCTCGCCGGACGTGTCGGTGGAAGGCGAAGTCGGCATCGGCCCGATCCCGACCGGCTTCGGCATCGAAGTGGTCCTGAAGATCAGCCTGCCGGGCGTGCCGGCTGACGAAGCCCAGGCCCTGGTCGACCGCGCCCACATCGTGTGCCCGTACTCGAATGCCACCCGCGGCAATATCGACGTGACCCTGCAACTGGTCTAAGGCAAGACTCTCCCGGGCGACCGGGGGAGGGCAGCAGTCCGGTTGGCCTTCCATATAAATAGTGCGCTATTTAATCGCTGGATAGACTGATTGCTTTCGCAATACATCGTTTTTGCAGTGAACCCGGCCAAGGCGCCCATGTCGGCGGCGCTGGCCACCCGATCCCGATACGTAGAAAGGCAGGAAGATCATGAGCAAGCTGAGCAAGGCAGTCGTCGCGGCAACCCTGGCAATCACTTATGGCGTCGCCTCGGCGGCAGCCGGCGGGCCCGGCGTGGAGCGCCGCACCCAGGAATTCCTGAACGCCCTCGAAGCCGGCGGCGGCAAGCCGATGGAACAGCTGACGCCGGCCGAGGCCCGCGCGGTGCTGGAAGGCGCCCAGAAAAGCGTGAAGGTCGACCTGCCGAAAGCCGAGGTGTCGGACAAGGTGATCACGGTCGACGGCAGGCAGATCAAGCTGAAGATCGTGCGCCCGGCAGGCAGGAAGGGCGAACTCCCGGCCTTCATGTTCGTCCACGGCGGCGGCTGGGTGCTGGGCGATTATCCGACCCACGAGCGCCTGGTGCGCGACCTGGTCGAGAGCTCGGGGGCGGTGGCCGTGTTCGTCGACTACACCCGTTCGCCGGAAGCCGGCTATGGGGTGGCGATCAACGAGATCTATGCCGCCACCAAATGGGTCGCGAAGAACGGCAAGGAACTGCATATCGACGGCACTCGCCTGGCCGTGGCCGGCAACAGCGTCGGCGGCAACATGGCCGCGGCCCTGACCCTGATGGCCAAGGACAAGGGCGAGCCGAAGCTGCGCTACCAGGTGCTGATGTGGCCGGTGACCGACGCCAACTTCGACACCGCCTCCTACCAGCAGTTCGCGCAAGGCCATTTCCTGACCAGGAATATGATGAAATGGTTCTGGGATAACTACACGCTTGACGCCGCCAAGCGCAAGGAGATCACCGCCTCGCCGCTCCAGGCCAGCCTGTCGCAGCTGAAGGGCTTGCCGCCGGCGCTGATCCAGACCGCCGAGTTCGACGTGCTGCGTGACGAAGGCGAAGCCTACGGCCGCAAGCTCGACCAGGCAGGCGTGGATGTGACCGTCACCCGCTACAACGGCATGATCCATGACTTCGGCCTGCTCAACCCGCTGGCCACGGTGCCGGGTGTCCGTTCCCAGGTCCTGCAGGCCGGTACCGAACTGAAGAAGCACCTGAGCAAGTAATCCTGCTTCAGCCCTGGCGCTTGCCTGGTCCTGCTGTGCGTGGCCGCCTTCGGGCGGCCTTTCTGCGCTGTGGCGCAGCGTCGGATAGGCGTGCCGTGGCGGGCACCGCGGTCCATAATGCAGCAAGGTAGAGGGCTGCCATTGAGACGGCCGAGCGCCCGGCCGGTCCGTCGCCAGCGACGCGGCGCCCCGCATGCGGCGTAATCGATCAGGAGGATGCCAATCATGAATCCAGTTGGATGGTTCGAGATCTATGTGCAGGACATGGCCCGCGCCAAGGCTTTCTACGAGACAGTGTTCAAGGTGCAGTTGCAGCGCATGGAAACACCCGATCTCGAGATGTGGGGTTTCCCGATGCAGCCGGATGCCTATGGCGCTCCCGGCGCCCTGGTGCGGATGCCAGGCTTCGCTTCCGGCGGCAACAGCGTGCTGGTGTATTTCAGTTGCGAGGATTGTGCGGACGCGGCGGCAATGGCTGCCGGGGCTGGCGGCAAGGTCGATAAGGAAAAATTCTCGATCGGACAATATGGCTACATCGCCCTGGTCAGCGATACCGAAGGCAACATGATTGGCTTGCATTCGATGCAATAGATTGGGCGGCGCTGTTCGAACCGATCAGTGCCGCGTGCTGCACATATATTTCACAATTCAAGGATCGGGCGCGGACGCACATACCGGTCCATCAATTCTTCTCAGCCGCAATATGCGCGGCTTCCTTTTTTCTCTCCAGCATTATTCGGCTGATAGCGACTAGCCGGAAAACCTTTCTATTGCACCAAGGATTTGCGCCCATGTTGCGGTGCAAGATCGTGCTTCGCCCCTCCCTCCGAATTACGGTAACCCAGCAATAAAATCGCCAAACGGTCTTTATTGTCGGGCTTCTTATTGTTTCCTTGTTGCAGCATTTGAATGGTTTTGTGCATCCCTGCCAAGGAAGTTGCAATTCTTTCGTCAGTACAATGCAACGATCAAAAATTTTTTCCGCATGGAAAACCCACGGCGAATTTTTCTGCGTAAAATTGCCGTCCATCAGCTTCCTGACGTCATTATTTAAAGAACGTTCGGACTGTGAAAAAAGTTCTGGCAACTCCTTTACGCCTCAAACTATTTAACACTTTTCGCCATGCACTCTACTGTCACCGCTGTCTCCGCTGCGCGTACTTCTTCGCTCGCGCAAGCCCAGCAATATGCCCTGCCGGTGTTGTTCACGCTCTTCGGCCTGATCATGGGTTCGTGGGCGGGCCGTATTCCCGCCCTGGCGGAACGTGTCCAGGTGTCCCACTCGGCGCTGTCGATGGTGCTGCTGTGCGGCGGCCTCGGCGCCGTGGTGTCGTACCCGATTTCGGCCTTCCTGATGGGCCGCTTCGGCGCCCGCAAGACCATGCTGATCTCGGGCATGGCGCTGCTGGCCGTGCTGGTGGCGATCGGCATGGCGCCGACCGTCCCGCGCCTGATGCTGGCGGTCCTGGGCCTGGGCATCACCGCCAGCACCTTCGACGTCGCGATCAACTCGTCCGCGACCAGGCGTGAAAAGGAAAGCGGCAAGTCGGAACTGTCGACCCTGCATGGTCTCAGCTGCGCCGGCGGCCTGGCGGGCGCCACCCTGGGTAGCCTGATGGCCAGCCTGAAGATCGCACCGGCTACCCACTTCGTGATGCTGGCCGGTCCGCTGGCCCTGGTCCTGTGGGCTGCCTACTCGATGATGGCCGAGGATGGCGTGGAGCAGGTCGAGAAGAAGCCGTTCTCGCTGCCGCGTGGGCCGCTGGCACTGCTGGGTCTGCTCGGCTTCCTGGGTTCGATGTCGGAAGGCAGCATCGCCGACTGGAGCGGCGTGTTCCTGAAAGAGCACTTCGGCGCCTCCGACGGCCTGGCGCCGCTGGCCCTGTCGTCGTTCTCGGTCATGATGCTGCTGTCGCGCCTGGTGGGCGACAAGCTGAAAGTGCGCTTCGGCGCCCAGCGCCTGGTGACCCTGGGTTCGCTGGTCTCGGCAAGCGGCCTGTTCTTCGCGGTGCTGGCGCCGAACGCCTACGTCGCACTGGGCGGCTTCGCCATCGCCGGCCTCGGCCTGGCCCTGCTGTTCCCGTTCGTGTTCAGCGCCGCCGGCGCCCAGGGCCCGATCGCCCTGGCAGGCGTGGCCAGCATGGCCTACAGCGGCAGCCTGATGGGCCCGCCGGTGATCGGCGCCGTCGCCCATTACGTCGGCATGCAGGCGGCAATCGCGTACGTGGGTGGCCTGTCGATCCTGATCGCCCTGGTCGCCAGCCGCACCCGTCTGCTCAAGTAATCTCCCATGCGTGAAGAGGGGGCGGGGCGGCTGTCCTGGTCTGCGCCGGCGCCGGAGCGCTGTCGCGAAAGACGGTATCATCGGGAGAAGCCAACCCGACCTGATCCGCCATGCTCCAGACACCCGCCTCCTTCACGCCGCTGTTCGCGCCGCATTCCGATCCGGAACCCCTGAGCTTCCTGTTCCACCAGGGACGCCTGCTGGTGCGCGAGGGCAGCCTGGCTTTGCCGGATGCGGCGCTGCTGGGCCAGATCGGCGCCGCGCCCGACTGCCTGCAGCCGCTCGGCCTGCTGGATGGCCGCTACTGCCAGACCGGCTGGCTCGATGCGGAACCGGCGCTGCCGCCAGGCTATGGCTGGCGGGGACTGCGTTCACTGTTCGGCGAAATGGACGAGCAGCTGGTGGGCCTGGCCGGACGCGCAGCCCAGGTCGCCGAGTGGGCGCGCACCCACCGCTTCTGCGGCGCCTGCGGCAGCGGCACCGTGCTGGCGGCGGGCGAGCGCTGCTTCAAGTGCGTGAACTGCGGCCACATGGCTTATCCGCGCATCTCGCCGGCGATGATGGTCCTGATCCGCAAGGGCGACAGCGTACTGCTCGCCATGCACCTGGCTTCGCCGGTCAAGCGCTTCGTGCCGCTGGCCGGCTTCCTCGAGGCGGGCGAGTCGGTCGAAGAGGCGATCCATCGCGAGGTATACGAGGAAGTCGGGCTGCGCGTGCAGAACCTGCGCTACTTCGCCAGCCAGTCCTGGCCGTTCCCGCATTCGCTGATGCTGGCCTTCACCGCCGACTACCTCGACGGCGAGATCCGCGTCGACCAGACCGAGATCGCCGAGGCGCGCTGGTTCGGTCCGGATGACGCATGGCCCGAGCGCGTGCCGCAGATGTCGGTCTCGAGCGTCCTGGTCGACGCCCACCGTCCGCCGGGACGCTAGGATTGCGCGGGGAGCCTTGCTTCCCGTACCGTCGTGGCGCTGGCGGAGTCATCCCAAACGGGCATGTCGCCGCCCGGCATTTCCTGTGTCCGGGATTCCGCCATCGGGCGCGCGGACGCGGGCTTGGCGCCGGTGCCGCGCAGCTTGACCGCGCGTTGCAGCAGGTCGAACCAGAACGGCGCCCCGAACAGCGTGGTGCTGGCGGTCAGCAGCCAGCCGGCGGCCTGCAGGGCAAACTGGCGGTCGAAGCCGGGCGGGAAGCTGGCCCAGCCGATCGGCAGGGCCCACAACTGGTTCAGCGCGGCCGCGTCCAGCGCGCCCGGCGCCGCGCTGATCTGCGCCGCCAGCGCGGGATGCTGCCACAGCGTGCGGAACAGGTGGATGCTGTCGATGTTCAGCAGGATCGCCAGCAGCAGCGACACAAGCCAGGAGACCAGCAGCTGGCGCCGCTTGTAGACGCCCGACAGGCGTTCCATGCCATTGTCGAACCAGCTGGCGATGCCGTCCTGGAAACGCTGCAGGTCGCCGCCGGCGCGCGCATGCAAGGCTTGCAGGGTGCGCCGCAGCTGTGGATCGGGAATCGCGGCGATGGCGGGGCCGAGCGCCGCCTGCCCGAGCCGGATGCTGTCCACCAGGGCGATCGCGAAATGCGTCGGGTCGATGTAGGATGGGCGGCTGGCGGGCGTGGCGGCCTGCCCGTCGTGGCCGCTGCCGCTTCCTTGTGGATTGACCAGCGGATGGGCGTACAGGGATCGCGCCAGCGCGTCGAAGCGCGGATCGCCGAGCATGCGCTTGATACCGTCGAGCAGCATCCTGGCGCGCAGGCCGAACATCGCCGCAAGCGCTTCCTGGATCGTGCTGACGACCAGCGCCAGCGTGCCGTAGCAGAATGCGAGGCCGATGGCGACTTCGAGAACGGTGCTGCCGAACATGGTGCTCTCCCGGGAAGAAACCACCTTCCACGCTAGGCTTCTGCCGCAACGCTGCATTGTTCTTGCTCAAAAAATCGGCACGAGCCGATCGTCTTCCCGCATTTTCTATATACTTGCGGCAATCGTTTTTCTTAGGATTTACCATGTCTCACAAAGATGCTTTCACCGAACAAGACTGGCGCCGCCTGCTCGCCAGCCTTGGCGAAGATCCCGACCGTCCAGGCCTGCACGAAACGCCGGCGCGCGTGGCGAAAGCGTGGAAACACTGGACTTCCGGCTACGGCCAGGATCCGGTGGAAGTCCTCAAGGCCTTCGAGGATGGCGCCGAGGAATACAACGAGCTGATCGTGGTGCGCGGCATTCCGGTCTACAGCCATTGCGAACACCACCTGGCGCCCTTCTTCGGCAGGGCCACGGTCGGCTACTTGCCGAACGGGAAGATCGTCGGCCTGTCGAAACTGACCCGCCTGGTCGACATCTTTGCCAAGCGCCTGCAGGTGCAGGAGCGCCTGACGATCCAGATCGCCAACGCGCTGATGGAAGTGCTGGAGCCGAAAGCGGTCGGCGTGGTGATCAAGTGCCGCCACATGTGCATGGAAAGCCGCGGCATCCGCACGCAGGGCGAAGAGACCATCACCTCGGCCATGCTGGGCGAGCTGCAGCCGAACCTCGCGCTGCGCACCGAGTTCCTGGCGCTGGCGCGCGACGACCGCGGCGCATAAGCCCCCCGCCCCCGGTGCACGCCGGGGGAACCTGTTCCGGATTGCGCCCTCCAAGATGTTTTGGAGGTCGCGATGGAGCGTCCAATATTCCCGAGCGATATATCGCGCGAGCAGTTTGACAGCGTGCGCAGCATGCTCGAGGCTGCGCGCCGCAAGACGCGTCCGCGCAAGCACGACCTGTACGACGTGTTCTGCGCGATCCTGTATTTCCTGCACACCGGCGCCCCCTGGCGCAGCCTGCCGCCGGCGTTTCCGCCGTGGCGGACCGTGCACGAATATTTCAGCCAGTGGAACATGCTGCGTGACGGCGAGCACACCCTGCTCGAGCTGAGCCTGAAAAAACTGGGACGCCGGCAGGAGCTCGCGCAGCTGGGCAGCCGGCGCTGAGGCTGTCATTTTTTTGTCACAATTTGTTGCATTTGCTCTGAGGTGTGCACAAAAGCATGGGCTAAGCTAATGGAAAGTTGTAATATTTTCATCATTAGTGAACGAGATAAAGCCATGTTCGAGCACCTCAACCTGACGCTGTTTGCGGCCCTGAACGCCCATGCCGGACTGGCCGGGTGGCGCCTGCTGGGGGCCGTGTTCGCCGCCGAATGGCTGATCTTCATGGTGCCGTGCTCGCTGGTGCTGCTGTGGGCGGGCGCCGGGCCGGGCCGCGAAGTGGCGCTGCGCGCCTTCCTGGCCGCGCTGTGCGCCCTGGCGCTCAACGGCCTGATCGGCCACCTGTGGTACAGCCCGAGGCCCTTCGTGGCCGAGATCGGGCACACCTTCATGTTCCACGACCCGGACAGCTCCTTCCCGAGCGATCACGCGACCAGCATCCTGTCGGTGGCGCTGGTGCTGGCCTTCAGCCAGGTGGCGCTGGCGCGCCGGCTGGGCCTGGTGATGCTGCCGCTGGCGCTGGTCGTGGCCTGGTCACGGGTGTATCTCGGCGTGCACTGGCCAAAGGACATGATCGGTGCGCTGCTGGTCTCGGGCGCGATGGCGCTGGCCGCATATACGCCGCTGGCGCAGGCTGCCTGCGCGCGCCTGCTGCCGGCCCTCGAATCCGTCTACCGCCGGGTGCTGGCGCTGCCGATCGGACGCGGCTGGCTGCGTCCATAGAGGGGTTACGCTTCCGGTTTTTCGAACACCAGCCCGTCGTTCCCGTCGAGCCGGAAGATGCCCAGCGCCTGCCCGGTCACGCTGTCGGCGTCGGGCGCTTCCAGCTCGTTGCACCCCTGGGTCTCGACCTGCCAGGCTTCGTCGTCCGCACGCAGCGTATACACGCCATTGCCATTGTCGAACAGTTCGATTTCCAGGCCAGGCAGCCGCACCTGGCCCAGTTCCATCTGGCGCTGGCAGTCCGGCATGTTCGACACGATGAGGCGCAGGACCGCGCGCTTGCTCCAGAAATACTCCTGGTCGACCCGCACGATGAGCGCGTGCTGGTTGCTGCCGTCGATGAGGTAGCTGGTCGAATCGCTGGTGCAGCCGGCCAGCAGCATGGGGGCCAGCAGGAGAAGGGGAAGGCGCATGGTAGTCCGTGGTTGATGATGCAACAGTGCATCACCTGCCGAGTATAGAAGCGCCTCCAGCCGCGCGCAACCGCGATCAGAATTCGGTGCCGAGGGTCAGTGCGCCGACCGTGTGGCGCGGCGCCGGTCTCGGCGAACGGAATTCCGGGCTACGCCGCGTCACCTTGAACTGCATGAACCACGGTCCATGGCCGGGTCCCCGGGTGCGCGGAAAATCCAGGCGCAGGCCGGTCATCAGGTCGGTCACCCAGCGCCGCGGCCGGACCTGCGGGTCGCTGCGCCACGGCCGGCCCTGGAGGAACAGGTTGTATCCCATCCAGCGTCCCTCGACCCCGGCGAAGGCCGTGCACTGCACCCAGTCCCAGCGGCACGAGGTCGCCACGTTGCCGCGCGAGATGCGGTGCGTGATCCCGGGCGGCATGGGCGAGACGGCCGGCAGGTCCTTGCCGACCGAGAGCACCACGCCGCCCGCCGCGTAGCTCACCAGGGTACCGAGCCCGACCCGCCAGTAGGCATTGGTCTGCAGGCGCACGTCGCCCCACAGCGCGCCTGACAGCGCCGGCCAGGCCGAGCGGCGCTCGACCGACAGCACGAAGGCCAGCGAATTGCCGACCTGGTGGTCCCAGCCCTGTGGCAAGGGCCGGTCGAGGATGCGGTGCACCAGCTTTTGCGCCGGCTCGGCCAGCGACCATCGTCCCGTCAGGCCGGCCTGGGCGCCGAGGGTGGTCAGGGTCTGGCCGTCTTCCGACAGGAACAGGTAGTCGCGCTCCAGGTAGAGCAGGCCGGCGTAGGGGCGGTCGCAGGGCTGGCAGGTGGGAATGCTGATGTCGCCGGGCGTGTACATCAGCTGCCCGAAGCTGTTCCGGGTGTACAGCAGCCGCTGTCCTTCGCAGCCGAACCAGCGGCACAGTCCATCGGCCCAGCCGCGCGCCAGCGCGGAGCGCTCGTCGGCCATATGGCGCGCCGTGAACGCGAGACCGTTCGTATAGTAGCGGTCGGTGCCGAAGAAGCCGTCGTTCTCGTAGGTGAAGTAGCGGGCATCCTGCGCGCCGGCGGCGCTGGCGGCCAGCAGGAGGGCCAGGGCAGCAAGGCGGGTCGTCAGCGTCGGCATGGTCGGCCTTTCCTGTTCGAAACACCCACCAGTGTTCATGCGGCGCGCAAGGCGCCTTTGATCTTCGACAGGGAATCCGCGCGTTTCAGCCGAACTCCATGGTTTTTTGATTTACGCGATGATACGCCGCATGGAACAGAACGACTTTGAGCTGCTCGGCGGTACGAAGGGGCGTCCGGTCAAGATGTGGACGCGCGGGGTGCCGGTCGAGCCCGAGGCAAAGGAACAGCTGGCGAAGCTGGCCCAGCTGCCCTTCGTGTTTCATCACGTCGCAGTGATGCCCGACGTCCACGTCGGCAAGGGCTCGACCATCGGCAGCGTGATTCCCACCCTGGGTGCGGTCATCCCGGCGGCGGTCGGCGTCGACATCGGCTGCGGCATGATGGCGGCCAAGACCACCCTGCGCGCCGAAGACCTGCCCGACAACCTCGGCAAGCTGCGCAGCGCCATCGAGCAGGCGGTCCCGCATGGCATCTCGCCCAGGACCCGCAACGCCAGGGGCGGCGACGTCGGGTCCTGGAACAAGCCGCCGGCCGCGGTCGATGCGGGCTGGGCCCAGCTCAGGGGCGAGTTCGAGGAAATCTGCCGCAAGTACCCCAAGCTGCGCCACTCGAACAACTACAGGCACCTCGGCACGCTCGGCAGCGGCAACCACTTCGTCGAGGTCTGCCTCGACGAGACCGGCGCCGTCTGGCTGATGCTGCACTCCGGCTCGCGCGGCGTGGGCAATGCGATCGGCACCCATTTCATCGAGCTGGCGCGCCAGGACATGCGGCGCCACATGGTCAACCTGCCCGACCAGGACCTGGCCTACCTCGAGGAGGGCACCGAGCACTACGACGACTACGTCGAGGCGGTCGGCTGGGCGCAGAAGTTCGCGCGCATCAACCGCGAAGTCATGATGCAGAACCTGATCCAGGCGGTGCGCAGCGTCATCACCAAGCCCTTCGAGACCCATGTGGAAGCGGTCAACTGCCACCACAACTACGTGCAGCGCGAGCGCCACTTCGGCAAGGACGTGCTGGTCACGCGCAAGGGCGCGGTGTCGGCGCGCGAGGGCGAGCTCGGCATCATTCCGGGCTCGATGGGCGCGAAGAGCTTCATCGTGCGCGGCAAGGGCAATCCCGAGAGCTTCAACAGCTGCAGCCACGGCGCCGGCCGCCTGATGAGCCGCACCGAAGCCAAGCGCCGCTTCACCCGGGCCGACCAGGAGCGCGCCACCCAGGGCGTCGAGTGCCGCAAGGACGAAGGCGTGATCGATGAAATCCCGATGGCGTACAAGGATATCGACGCCGTCATGCATGCCCAGCGCGAGCTGGTCGAAGTGGTCCATACCCTGAAGCAGGTGGTCTGCGTGAAGGGGTGATTCCCGCTGTCTTTCGGCCCCGCGCAGGGGGCACCCGCCATGGGGCGGAGCCTGCGCATTCTTGTGAAGCGAGCCATCATGCCAGACGACGACCTGACACCCTTCCAGCGCCCATCCACGTCCATCCATGTCCCCGAGCAGCCCGTCACCCTGCGCGTCAACGGCGCCGACTGCACGCTGTCGATCGAGCCGCGCGTCACCCTGCTCGATGCGCTGCGCGAAGTGCTCGGGCTGACCGGTACCAAGAAGGGATGCGACCATGGCCAGTGCGGCGCCTGCACCGTGCTGGTCGACGGACAGCGCATCAATGCCTGCCTGACCCTGGCCATCATGCAGGAGGGCCGCGAGATCGTCACCGTCGAAGGCCTGGCGGCGGACGGCCGGCCGCACCCGGTGCAGGCCGCGTTCATCGAGCATGACGCTTTCCAGTGCGGGTATTGCACGCCCGGCCAGGTGTGTTCGGCGGTCGCCCTGCTGCGCGAAGCGCGCGAGGGCCAGGCCAGCGCCGTGACGGCGGGCGAGCGCCCCGGCGCCCTGGGCGACGCCGAGATCCGCGAACGCATGAGCGGTAACCTGTGCCGTTGCGGCGCCTATGCCAACATCGTGGCGGCGGTGCGCAGCGTGGTGGAGCGTAACGCCGACTTCGGTACCTGAGGGGACGGGCATGCACTCGCTGTCCTACGACCGGGCCCTCGATGTCGGCCAGGCGCTGGCGCTGGTGCGCCAGCCGGGCGCCAGGTTCATCGGCGGCGGCACCAACCTGCTCGACCTGGCCAGGAGCGGCGTCGAGCGGCCGCTGCGGCTGGTCGACGTCAGCCGGCTGCCGCTGTCCGCGATCGTCGAACTGCCCGACGGCGGCGTGCGCATCGGCGCCACCGCCACCAATACCGCCGCCGCCAACCATCCGCTGGTGCGCACGCGCTACCGCGCCCTGTCCGAGGCCCTGCTGGAGGGGGCGAGCACGCAGCTGCGCAACATGGCCACCGTCGGCGGCAACCTGCTGCAGCGCACCCGCTGCCATTACTTCACCGATCCCGGCTTCGCCAGCTGTAACAAGCGCGCGCCCGGCTCGGGCTGCGCCGCGCGCGACGGCTTCAACCGCATCCACGCCATCCTCGGCGCCAGCGAGGCCTGCGTGGCGACCCATCCGTCGGACATGGCGGTGGCGCTGTGCGCCTTCGATGCCGTGGTGCGGCTGCAGGGAGCGAACGGCGAGCGCAGCGTGCCGCTGTGCGGCTTCCACCGCCTGCCGGGCGACACGCCGGAAATCGACACCGTGATCGCCCCGGACGAGCTGGTCACGGCGATCGACCTGCCGCCGCTGCCGTGCGCCGCGGGCTCGCACTACCTCAAGCTGCGCGACCGCGCCAGCTACGCCTTCGCCCTGGTGTCGGTCGCGGCCGCGCTCGACCTGCGCGGCGGCGTCGTGCACGACGTGCGGCTGGCGCTGGGCGGCGTGGCGCACAAGCCCTGGCGCGCCCGCGATGCGGAAGACGCGCTGCGCGGCCAGGCGCTGGCCGGCGCCCGGCCGCTGCGGCACAACGGCTTCAAGGTGGAACTGGCGCGCCGCGCGGTCGTGCGCGCGCTGCGGGTGACGGGAGGTTTGACATGAACATCGGGGCGCCCGTCGACCGTACCGACGGCTGGGCCAAGGTCAGCGGCGCCGCGCGCTACGCGGCCGAGCATCCGGTCGAGAACCTGGCGCACGCGGTACTGGTCACCAGCACCGTCCCCAACGGACGGATCATCCGCATCGACACGGCGCGCGCGCGCCAGGCGCCCGGCGTGCTGCTGGTGATGACCCACGAGAACGCGCCGCGGCTGCCGGAGGAAACCAGGCACGGCAAGCTGTCTCCGCCGATCGGACGCATCCTGAGCCTGCTGCAGGACGACCTGGTGCACTACAACAACCAGCCGGTCGCGGTGGTGGTGGCCGCTACCCTCGAGCGTGCCCGGGAAGCGGCGGCGCTGCTGCGCATCGACTACGAACGCGCCCCGGCGGTGCTCGATTTCGGGGAGGCGCGCCAGTCGGTGCATCCGCCCGACAAGGTGCTGGCCCAGTCCACCGACACCCGGCGCGGCGACGTGCACGCGGGCAGGCTGGCCGCCAGCGTGGTGCACGAGGCGGTGTACTCCACGCCGGTCGAGCACCACAACCCGATCGAGCCGCACGCCACCATCGCGGCCTGGGACGGAGACCACCTGACCCTGTACGACACGACCCAGTACATCAAGGGCGTGCAGCGCAGCGTGGCCGAGACGCTCGGCATCGCGCCCGGGAAGGTGACGGTGCGCTGTCCCTACGTGGGCGGGGCGTTCGGCTGCAAGGGCTCGGTCTGGTCGCACGTGGTGCTGGCCGCGATGGCGGCGCGGCAGGCGGGCCGCCCGGTCAAGCTGGTGCTCGAGCGCTCCCAGATGTTCGGTCCGGTGGGCGCGCGTCCGGTCACCCAGCAGGAGATGCTGCTGGCGGCGTTCTCCGATGGCCGCCTGAGCGCCGTGCGCCACGACACCATTGCCCATACCTCGATGATCGAGGACTGGATGGAGCCCTGCGGCCTGATGACGCGCATGATGTACGCCAGCCCGAACCAGGAAACCACGCACCGGCTCGCGCGCATGCACCTGGGGACGCCGAGCTTCATGCGCGCGCCGGGCGAGGCGAGCGGCTCGTTCGCGCTGGAGAGCGCCATGGACGAGCTGGCGGTCGCGCTGGACATGGACCCGGTCGCGCTGCGGCTGAAGAACTACACCGATCGCGATCCCGGCAAGGACCTGCCGTTCTCCAGCAAGTCGCTGCGCCAGTGCTACGAGGAAGGCGCGCGCCGCTTCGGCTGGCAGGAGCGCGACCCGCGGCCGCGTTCGATGCGGCGCGACGGCAAGCTGGTCGGATGGGGCATGGCGACCACCACCTACCCGGCCAACCGCTCGCCGGCGCAGGCGCGCGCCGTGCTGCATCCGGACGGCAGCGTCGTCGTGGCTTCGGCCACCCACGAACTCGGCACCGGCACCTATACCGTGATGTGCCAGGTCGCCGCCGATGCCCTCGGGGTGGCGCTGGAGCAGGTCGGCTTCGCGCTGGGCGACTCGGCGCTGCCGGAAGCGCCGGTCTCGGGGGGCTCGGCCACGGTGGCCAGCGTGGCGCCGGCGGTGCAGGCGGCGTGCCGCGCACTGCGCCTGAAGCTGGCCGGGATTGCCGCGGCCGACCCGACCTCGCCGCTGCACGGCGCACTGCCCGGCGAGCTCGAGGTGGAGCACGGCGAACTGTACCTGCCGGGCGAGCCGATGCGGCGCGAATCGATGGGCGTGATCGCGGCGCGCCATGGCGGCCCGGTGGAGGCCGAGGCCCGCGCGGAACCGGGCGAGGAGAAGAAGGCCTACTCGATGCACGCCTTCGGCGCCGTGTTCGTCGAGGTCGAGGTCGACGAGGACCTGGGAACGTTGCGGGTGCCGCGCGTGGTCGGCGTCTATGGCGTGGGGCGGCTGCTGAATGCGAAGACCGGGCGCAGCCAGCTCATGGGCGGCATCGTCGGCGGCCTGGGCATGGCTTTGTTCGAGGAGACCGTGTTCGACCGCTTCGACGGGCGCGCCGTGAACGGCAACCTGGCCGAGTACCACGTGCCCGTGAATGCCGACATCGGGAGCATCGAGGTGCATGTCGTCGACGAGGACGACCCGCATGTCAACCCGCTGGGGGCGAAAGGCATCGGCGAGATCGGCATCACCGGCGTGGCCGCCGCGGTGGCCAACGCGGTCTGGCACGCCACCGGCCGCCGCATCCGCGACCTGCCGATCACGCTGGATAAACTTTTATAGGATCCTCAGCAGCGCATGATCGACAGCAGGTCGGCCGGCGTGGCGAACTCGCGCTGCGGCGCGACGCGGCGCAGCGCCTCGATCGACGCATAGCCCCAGGTCACCGCCCCGAAGGCGACGCCGGCCTTGCGCGCGGCGTCGGCATCGGTGGACTGGTCGCCCACGTAGAGCGCCTGCGCGGCCGGGACCATCGCAAGCTTGAGCACCTTGCGGATGCGCGCGGCCTTGCCGAAGATCGACATCCCGCATTCGTAGTACCCGACCAGCGCGCCCAGTTCCGGGCCGAGGACCAGGCGCACGTTCTGTTCCGAATTCGAGGACACCACCGCCAGTTGCACGCCATTGCGGTCCAGTTCGCGCAGCGTGTCGCCGACGCCTTCGAACAGCGGGATGCGCTCGGCATTCTGGCGCATCCGTTCGACGAACGAGCGCGAGGCGAGCGGCAGCTTCCACGCCGGCATGCCGACGTGGCGCATGATGTCGCGCGGTCCATAGTGGCGCAGCCGGGCCGCCTGTTCCGCGTCGACGCGGCGAAAGCCATGCTCGTCGGCGATCTCGTTGAACACGCTCATGAAGAATGGAAACGAGTCGGCGAGAGTACCGTCGAAGTCGAAGATGGCGAGGCGGTAAGTCATGCGCATGAATACGGCAGCAACGCCGGTAGGGAACACATGGCGATTATAGGCTGCGCCTGCCGTAGCACGGCGATGCATAGCTTTTTCCGTAGTCCGGCCCTGCGCCAGTGCCGGACCCTTCCCTCAATGGCGCGCAAGCTGCCAGTTGCTGTACTTGTCGTAGACAAACTGTTCGGCCATGCGCGGCACGGTTTTCAGCAGGCTTCCCTGGATCAGGAGGTTCCGGCTGGAATTGTGATGCATCGGCGCGCTTGCCGCGGTGGCGACACCGCAGGCATGGAAGCGATCCCGGTTGTTGTTCAGGTACTTGCACAGCGAATTCAAGCGCTGCTGGTTCAGCGCATGGCGGCGCATCTGGCGCAGCGTGAAATCGCGGTTCTGGACGTACTCGAACGGGTGGGTCAGGATGACGACCTGTTCGATCCCGGCGCGATGGGCCTGGTCGAGCAGCATGCGCGTCTCGGCAAAGCTGCTGCCGGTGATGGTCAGCGACTTGAGGTGCTGCTTGCCCGGCATCTTCCAGTCGCAGAAGGTCAGGATCGGACATTCGAGCACCCCATGGCGCGCGTGGCGGCCGCTGTACAGGCAGTAACGCTTGTCGCCGCTGTCGAACACCGCCATCCCGATGTTGGAACTGTAGGGAATGCCGGAGCGCGCCAGCGCGCGGTACAGGGCGTCATCGTGCTGGAGGCTGGCGCTGCGGAACACGGTCGGCGCCGGCAGCTTCCAGTCGTGGAAGACCTGCAGTCCGTTCTCGATCAGGCGCAGCGATTCGCCTTCGTCACGCCGGTAGAAATCGTCGATGCCCGGCGTCTGGATCGTGCGGGCGCGCTCGCGCCAGTCGTGGTGCTGGAACACGTCCCAGCAGGGATGGACATGCAGCTGGACTTCATGCCCTTCATCGAACAGGTGATGCGCGATGTCGCGCATCGGATCATGCGTGAAGTAATGGCGGTTCAATGCTTCGACAAAGAAGGTCGCCGTGATGCGGTGGCGTGCAAAGCAGCCAAGCATGAAACCGAGTCCGTGCGACTTGTGGTCCACGACGCACCAGACACGCTGCTCGGCAACCGGCAACAGCGCACGGTCCTGAAACGCGCCTGCGATACTGAATTCTGTGTCAACGCTGATACAAACTTTAGTTTGCATGATAGGAGCTCGCCTAGTTGAGCTGTCAGTATATTCCTACAGCAAGCTCTTAATAATTTATTATTGCTATCCCTTTCAAGTCCGTTATAAAAACCACAACATTCATCCAGCCATCTTTGCCGCCCGCAATGGACCCGGCGCTCAGGCAAGGCCGCCGTTGACGCGCAGCACCTGGCCGTTGACCCATCCCGCGTCCGGCCCGGCGAGGAAGGACACGACGCTGGCGATGTCGCGCGGCTCGCCCAGGCGTTCGAGCGGCGCCATCTGCGCGAACTGCGCGATCTGTTCCGGTGTTTTTCCATCGAGGAACAGCTCGGTTGCCACCGGCCCCGGCGCCACCGCGTTCACGCGTATCTGGCGGCCGCGCAGTTCCTTGGCGAACACCCCGGTGAGCGCTTCGACCGCGGCCTTGGTGGCGCTGTAGATCGCGTAGCCCGGGAGCCTGAGCGCCAGCACGGTGGTCGAGAAGTTGACGATGCGTCCGCCCGGATTCAGCCGCTGCGCCGCCTCGCGCAGCGTGTTGAAGCTGCCCTGCACATTGATGGCGAAGCTGCGCGCGAACAGCTCGTCGCTGGCCTCGGCCACAGGCACGGTGTTCAGGATGCCGGCATTGTTGACCAGGACATCGACCTTGCCCAGTTCACGCTCGGTGGTATCGAACAGGGCGCGCACCTCGTCGGGCCGGGAGATGTCGGCGCGGACCGCGAGCGCGGCATGGCCGGCCGCGCGCAGCGCCGCGACCGTCTTTTCGGCCTCGATCGCATTGCTCGCATAGTTGACGGCCACCTTGTAGCCATCCTCGGCCAGGCGTTGGGCGACGGCGGCGCCGATGCCGCGCGATGCGCCGGTGACGATGGCAACCTGTTGCTGTGCTTCTTTCATGCAGTCCTCCTGGAATAGGTGAGTGACTCCATGATCGGCGATGGGCGCATGAAGATCATTGCCTGGAGAACGACAACATCGTTTCGTTTGGCTGAATAATCCTGGCCGTGTTCGCCAATGGTGTGTGTATATTCTGCAAACAGCTTTACAATATTTCTACCTTATACCTCGCACCCTTGGGCGCTCCATGGCATATATCCATCCAGCCGGCTGGCGTGAGATGTCCGTCACCGGTGCAGCGGCTCGCGAAATCGAAACCCTGGCCTTCCTCGACCAGCGGCTGGCGGATGCGCCTTACCACATCTACCACGGGGTCCACTGGACCAATGTCGAGCAGGGCTTCTCCGTGTATGGCGACATCGACTTCATCGTGGTCGCGCCCAACGGACGGATGCTGGTCATCGAACAGGTGGCGGGTTTCCTGAACGAGACCAGGGATGGACTGGTCAAGAGCTACCAGGGCAGGCCGCGCAAGATCCGCAACCAGATCCTGGCGACGATCGAAGGGCTGACCAAGCGCTACACCGGCGAGCTGTCGATCGACTACCTGCTGTACTGCCCGGACTACATCGTGCGCGACCAGCAGCTGGCCGGCATCGACCCGCGCCACATCATCGACGCGACCAACAAGCCGGCCCTGGCGAGGGTGATCCGCGAGACGCTGCCGCTCACGCCGAAGACCGAGGAATTCGACAAGGTGACGCGCTTTCTCGGCGATACGCTGAACCTGCGGCCCGATCCGAGCTCGATGATCGGCCACGCGGTCAGGATGGTCACGCGCCTGTCGGGCGGCCTGACCACCTGGGCGCGCCGGCTCGACTTCACCCCGTTCCGGCTGCACGTGGTGGGCACGGCGGGCAGCGGCAAGACCCAGCTGGCGCTGGCCGAGTACACGGCGGCCGTCGACGCCGGCCTGCGTCCGCTGTACGTCTGCTTCAACCGGCCGCTGGCCGACCATATCGAACGCCTGGTGCCGGCGGGCGGGCGGGTGGCGACCTTCCACACGCTGTGCGACGCCTGGCTGCGCGCGCAGGACGTCACGCCCGACTATTCCTCGCCCGAGGTCTGGACCATGATCGAGGAATCGCTGGCCGCGGCCGAGCTGCCGGAAACCTGGCAGTACGACGTCGTCATCGTCGACGAGGGCCAGGACTTTTCCGCGATCTGGCGCGACATCGTGCTGCGCATGCTGAGGGAGGGGGGCCGTGCGATCTGGCTGGAGGATCCGGACCAGAACCTGTACGCGCGCGAGATGGTTGCGCTGCCGGGCTGGGTGACCCTGCATTCGACCACCAACTACCGCAGCCCGCGCCAGATCGTCGACATGCTGACCTCGATCGGCGCGGCGCATGAGCCGGTCGAAGCGGGCAGCCCGTTCAAGGGCGCGGACATCGAGGAGCTGACTTATCCGGAGGGCGACACGGAAGCGATGCTGTCGCAGACCCGGCGCGCGGTGACGCTGTGCCTGGCCGCCGGCTTCGGGCGCCAGGACATCGCGATCTGCTCGTTCCGGGGACGGGAGAAATCGACGATCCTGAAACTCGACAAGCTGAGCGACGCCCACACGCTGCGCTCGTTCACCGGCGCCTACGACCTGTTCGGGAACCCGATGTTCCGCGAAGGCGGCCTGCTGGCCGAATCGGTCTACCGCTTCAAGGGCCAGTCGGCCCCCGCGCTGATCTTCACCGAGATCGACTTCGAGGAACTCGACAACCTGTCCCTGCGCAAGCTGTTCGTCGGCATGACGCGGGCCAGGCTGAAACTGGTGCTGGTGATGAGCGAGCGCGCTTCGGTCCAGCTCCTCGACCGCATCAGCGGGCGCTGAGGCGGTCGAAAAGCTTCGGCTTTACGCCGCCATCGCTCCGGCATCCTCGCCGGCCGCCGCCACATGGCGGTTGACGGCCGACAGCACCGACTTGAACGAGGCCGTCACGATATTGCTGTCGATCCCCACGCCGAACAAGGTCGGTCCATTCCCCACGCGCAGTTCGACATAGCACGCCGCCTTCGCATCCGCGCCCATGCCGATCGCGTGCTCGTGGTAATCCATCAGGCGGATATCCAGCCCCATCGCATTGACGAAGGCATCGATCGGCCCGTTGCCGCGTCCCTTGAACACCTGCGGCGCATGATGGCGCGCCACGTTCACCTCGAGCTGCACGTCGTGCGCGCTGTCCTCGGTCATGCGGTGCGCCTCGTAGTGGTAAGGCACGTCCTGCTCCAGGTATTCGCGCTTGAACAATTCGTGCAGGTCGCTGGCGGCGATCTCGCGGCCGCTCTCGTCGGCCAGGCGCTGGACGGCGCGCGAGAACTCGATCTGCAGGCGGCGCGGCAATTGCAGGCCGTATTCCTGCTCCAGCAGGTAAGCCATGCCGCCCTTGCCGGACTGGCTGTTCACGCGGATCACCGCGTCGTAGCTGCGGCCCAGGTCGGCCGGGTCGATCGGCAGGTAAGGCACTTCCCAGATCGCATCCGCCTTCTGCTGGGCGAAGCCCTTCTTGATCGCGTCCTGGTGCGAGCCCGAGAACGCGGTGAACACGAGGTCGCCCGCATACGGATGGCGCGGGTGGACCGGCAACTGGTTGCATTCCTCGACCAGCTGGCGCACCGCGTCGATGTCGGAGAAGTCCAGGCCCGGATTGACGCCCTGGGTGTACAGGTTCATCGCGAGCGTGACCAGGTCGACGTTGCCGGTGCGCTCGCCATTGCCGAACAGGCAGCCTTCGACGCGGTCGGCGCCGGCCATCACCGCCAGCTCGGCGGCGGCGACCGCGCAGCCGCGGTCATTGTGCGGATGGACGCTGATGATCAGGGACTCGCGGCGCTCGAGGTGGCGGCACATCCATTCGATCTGGTCGGCGTACACGTTCGGCGTGCTGGCTTCCACGGTGGAAGGCAGGTTGACGATCATCGGACGTTGCGGGGTCGGCTGCCACACGGCGCTGACGGCGTCGACGATCTGCTTCGAGAAATCGAGCTCGGTGGTCGAGAACGATTCCGGCGAATACTCGAGGCCCCAGTCGGTCTGCGGATGCTGGGCGACCAGTTCCTTGATCAATTCGGTGCCCTTGACCGCGATCTGCACGATCTCGTCGCGCTCCATGTTGAACACCACGCGGCGGAACACCGGCGCCACCGAGTTGTAGATGTGGACGATGGCGCGCTTGGCGCCGGCGGCGGATTCCACGGTGCGGCGGATCAGCTCTTCGCGCGCCTGGGTGAGCACGATGATGGTGACGTCGTCCGGAATGTGGCCGTCGTCGACCAGCATGCGCACGAAGTCGAAGTCGGTCTGCGAGGCGGACGGGAAGCCGACCTCGATCTCTTTCACGCCGATCTTCACCAGCATCTGGAAGAAGCGCAGCTTCTTCTCCGGGCTCATCGGCTCGATCAGCGCCTGGTTACCGTCGCGCAGGTCGGTGCTCATCCAGATCGGCGGACGGGTGATGGTGCGGCTCGGCCACTGGCGGTCGGCCAGCTGGACGGCGGGGAAGGGACGGTATTTGGCGGCGGGGTTCTTCAACATGATCGGTAGCTCCTGATGGGGTGGTCACAAGACGGCCTGATGGCCTGGGTGGCTGCGGCTGCCGGGCGGGCCACGAAACGCTAGGCCCGGCAACCGATCGGTAGCTTTAGCAGCAGGCGAAACGTCGCCTGCGAGCCGACCGCCAGGACGAACCCGGTATGGAGAAGCGATGGTGCGGATGATGGAACAGTGAACATCGGTGCAAATCCCTGGACTGCTGAATGGGGCCGGCAAAGAGCCGGAACGTACGGCGAAGGATTACGCGCGTAGTAGCAGCGCTGCCAGCGATAGCGCGCCGGCGGCAGGGAAGGAAATCGACAGATGCAGTGGAAAAGACATAATTTCGACTTTAAGGAAGAGCGTGCCGTATGTCAAGCGAAAAATTGTGCACTGCGGCGAAGAAAATGCGGAAAATGCGACAGGCAGCTCCTGGCCGCCAGGCTGTCGGACGGACGCGACGCGGCCTTGGCCATGGCCTCAGTTTATGCGGACGCCATGGCCGGATGCAGCCGCCGGCGGGCCCATACGTGCTAGCATTTGTGGCAACATGTTCTGGAGATGCTCCATGAAACGCAGTCCCGTCACGAACGCTTCCCGGCTCCGCGTGCGAGCCCTTGCCGCATCGGCGCTGCTGCTGCTCTGCACCGCGTGCGGCTTCGAGCACACTGCCGACGACGATGACGATGACGACTCGGGACAAACGGGGAACATCGCGATCCTTGCGGGGGATGCGACACAGGAAGGCAGCACGAACGCCACCGGCGCGGCGGCGCGCTTCAAGGCCCCGCGCGGCATCACCATCGACGCCAGCGGCAACCTGTACGTCGCCGACACCGGCAATTTCACCATCCGCAAGATCACGCCCGAGGGCGTGGTGACGACCCTGGCGGGTACGGCCGGGCGCGGCGAATTTGCCGAGGGCAGCGGCAGCAGGGCGCGCTTCCTCAACCCGGTCGCCATCACCATCAATGCGCAGGGCACGCTGTTTGTCGCCGATAATCTCCGCATCCGTAGCGTCAACTCCAGCACCGGCCTGGTGAGCACCGTCACCGAGATCCCGGTGGGGACGAATGTCGATGCGCGCAGCATGAACGCCGTCCTGCCGGGCGCGATCGCCGTCGATGCCAACGGCAACCTGTATGCGACCAACGGCTATGGCACGCGCCAGATAACGGCGTTCGGCACCACGATGCTCGAAGGCGATGCGACGCAGAACGATCTGTTCGGCACCCGGCTGTTCACGCCGCGCGGCGTGGCGGTGAATGGTAGCGGCACTGTCTTCGTGTTCGACCTGGAGCGCAAGATCAGCCGCTGGACGCCCTCGGGCGTGCTGGGATCGGGGAATTTCGAGACCCTGGCCGGCGCACCGAACACGAGCGGCTCGGCCAACGGCACCGGCGCCGCGGCCCGCTTCAGCCAGGTGGTCGCGCTGACGCTCGACGGCCAGGGCAACCTGTACGCGGCCGACAACGGGAACAACCTGGTGCGCAGGATCACGCCGGCCGGTGTCGTCACGACCGTCGCGGGGGTCTCGGGCGCCGACGCACTGCGCACGGGCGCGCTGCCGGGCAGCCTGGCGGAGATCCGCGGCATCGTCTCGGACGGCAATGGCAATCTCTACGCGACTTCCGGCAATGCGGTGGTCAAGATCACCCTGGAGTAAGCCGGATAGTTTGCCTTGGCGCAAATGCTGCAGGTCCCAGCCGGGCTTTAATTGAGCGGTTCTTCCAAGGGGGACCGCATGAATTCAGGGCAAAGCACATCACTTTCCGGCGCGAGCCGGCGGAAAGCGGAGGACAGCGGCGTGACATGGGTGGCACGGTTCCCGGCCAGTCGCTCGCTCAGCGATTTACGCAGTCCTTTTCGGGGCCGGGTCGAGGCATTCGTTGGCGCCATGCGCAACGCGGGCGCGACGGTGGTGGTGAATGGCACGCTGCGCGACCGGCGCCGTGCCTACCTGATGCATTGGTGCTGGCGGATCGTCAATGAACACATCGATCCGCAGAAGGTCCCGCTATCGGATGAGGTCGAGATCCGCTGGGCCCACCTCGACCAGTCCGGGAAGGTCGCATGCACCGCATCGATGAATGCGGCCAGGGACATGGTCAACGCCTTCGGCTTGAGCCGGCTCGGCGTTGCGCCATCGCTGAGCTCGCGCCATCTCATCGGCTGTGCAATCGATATGTCGATCAGCTGGACAGGGCCTTTGTCGATTGCGGACCACGACGGCAAGGTCGTGAACATCGCGACCGCGCCATGGACCGGGATGAACCTGCGGCTGCAACGCGTGGGGGAGGGCTACGGCGTCATCAAGTACAAGCGCGGTGGCCGGGACGAGCCGCATTGGTCGGATACGGGAGCGTGACATGCAGATCAGAGCCTGGGCATGGCTGGTGCTGTTCGCCGCGCTGCCATTGCGTGCGGCCGTCACACTGCCGGCCGATGTGGAGCGCTTCCTCGAGCAGCGCGATACCTGCGAGCATTTCCGTGGCGAGATTCCGGAACCGCAGGAAGTCGAGCGGATGAAGGATGTGAACCTCCAGATCGACAGGTACTGCCGCGGAACCGATCGGCGGCTGGCTCGCCTCAAGAAGAAGTACAGCAGGAATGCCGCCGTCAGGAGACGGCTGGATGGATACGAGGCGAAGATCGAACCCGCGCCGGAGCATCAACGCAGGTAGTGCCGTTCCCGCGTGTTGCGTCTCGACCCGGCGCCGGCGTTACAGGCGCTGGAGCGCCGCCAGCAGTGGCAGATCGTTCGCATGCGTCAGCATCCTCGGCAGGGCCGTGGGAGGAACGAGATGCACGGCCTGCGATTCCCAGCCCATCGATGCAGGCGTCCCGCCGACACGTTCCGCCAGGTAGTAGCGGGTATAGGTCAGCGTGCGGCTCGCATCGGCCAGCCATGCCTTGATCCGCACCTTGAGTCCCGATTCTTCGAACGCTTCCCGGATCGCCGTGGCCTGGAGGTTGACGCCGCTGTCTATCCGCCCCTTGGGCAGGGTGACGGCATAGCCACCGAATCCATTCGAGGGAGATACCAGCCAGATGCGCCCGTCCGGCTCCCGGATGGCGACGCCGGCGGCCGCGGCCTTGCCGGGTGGGATGACAAATGCCGGTTCATCGAGGGGGATTTGTCCTTCCACCTTGTCCCAGTCTTCATTGCTGCTGGGGGCATCGCGCCACTCGTCGAAAGGAAGTCCGTTCAGGGTTGCCGGCAGCAGTCCGCCTGGAATGACGGTGGCGATGGCGTTGCTGTCAATCCAACTGCTCAGTGGCGTGGGATGACTTGGCTTGTGCAGTATGACCGGATGGCCATGGTCGTTGGGTTTCAGGTGGTAGACGGTCATGGAGCTAGAGTGCGCGAAGAATGTGCAAGGCGTTTGTATTTACTTTGAACAACGAAGCGCTTATTACGCATCAATTACGCATCATTCAAGCATGTTACGACAATTTTGCAAGGACACAACGCTGGCTCATGTAGAATGGACCGATGGTCAAAAGAGTCTTGCTTGTTGACTATTTGTTGCTTGATGTGAGTTGACGCGGCGTGTACTGCCAAGTTGCAGCGAGACCACGAAATCCTTGAACGACATCTTCTTCATATCCTTCCTGTCTGACAGTGCGGTTTCGTGGTGCGTGAGCCGCTAGCCAGTGCCGTTCACCGCATCCCCACTGGTTTCGGGCTTGCTGCGGCCAGCAGTCATCTGCTGGAAGCCGCAGCCGACCAAGCCTGGAATAAATTGCATTTCAGTAAAAAAACAGGCCTGGAATACGCTCTTGGTCTTTTAACTATTGGTAATCCATATGTCAATCGTAAAGAAGCCTGTGAACCTGGCCGGTTCTTCCCTCACCCACTCTTGTCATGCCTGCGCCTTTTTTCATTCCAAGGAAGAAGAGTATCGTGTGCTCATGCCTTTCATCAAGGAAGGATTCGAGGAGGGGGATCGCGCCTTCCACATCGTGAACCCTGACTATCGCGCTTCACATCTGGAGCGCCTGGAACGGGAGGGCATCGATACAGCCGCAGCTGAAACGCAGGGGCAGCTCGAAGTGCGGACCTGGGGAGAAACCTACCTGCAGGATGGCCATTTCGACCAATACCGCATGATCGCTACCCTGCTGAAAATGATTGCTCCGGACAACGCACCTCCCGGAAAAATGTCGCGCAATATCGCCAGTATGGCGTGGGCGCTTGAAGACCGGCCCGGCGTTAACGATATCGTCGAATACGAAGCACGGCTGAACCAGGCGCTTCCTGAACAGCATGATCCCGTGGTCTGCACCTATGACCTGTCCCAGTTCGATGCCACCGTCGTGATCGATATCATGCGCACCCACCCCATGGTCATCATTGGCGGCATTCTTCAAGAGAACCCGTTTTTCATTCCGTCTGAACAAATGATTCAGGAACTAGAGGCGCGGAAAGCATCAGGCGATATCCGTCCTGGCGTGACCGAGTAAAGCTGTATCGACCGGTATGCAGACTCCAGAAAAACACGGTTCAGAGATAGACGGCCTGCGGCAAACCACACGCGATCTCGTCGCCATGACGACCTTGCCGGCTATCTGGGGCGACCTTCCTCCCAACGGCGTGATCGAGAGTCTGTCCAGCGTCCTGTTGAAAACGCTGGACCTTGACCTGGCCTATATCCGCTTGCCCGGCAGCGCCGACACCGGCGCGATCGAAGTCATTCGCAGCAGGCGGCAGGGTGCTGAAGCATTGTTCCTCCCCGCGGCACGGGCAGTGCTGGATAGCGTCACGGCACAGTGCAACGCACATGAGCCGGCGACGATGCTCCCGCCCTGCGGCCAGGGGCAACTGCGCGTCAGCATTGTCCGCTTCGGCATCACGGGCGATATCGGCACGATGCTGGTCGGCTCCCAGCGGCCTGATTTTCCATCCGAGAATGAGCGCCTGTTGCTGGGAGTGAGCGCCAACCAGGCAGCCGTCGTATTGCAGCGCCACCTGGCCGAGCGCGCACTCAAGCGCAGCGAGTCGCGCTTCCTGAACCTTGCGGATGCAGCGCCTGCAATGCTCTGGGTAACCGAGCCGGATGGCAGCTTCTCATTCATGTCTCGCGGGTGGCATGAATTTACCGGACAAAGCAACGAGGACGGCCTGGGTTTTGGCTGGACCGCGGTCATTCACCCGGAGGAGCGGGACGCGGCGAAAAAGGCCTTCCTGGATGCGAACGAGCGAAAAAAGGAGTTCAGCCTCGAGCACCGGGTCTTGCATGTGGATGGAAGCTACCGCTGGGTCATCGCTACGGGGCGCCCCAGGTTTTCCGCTGCCGGAGACTTTCTCGGTTTCGTCGGCAATGTTCTCGATATCACCGATCGCAAGCGGACGGAGCAGACGCTTCATGAGACGCGCGAGATGCTTTCCGCAGTATTCGACGCACTGCCGGTCGGCGTGGCGGTGGTGGATCAGGGGGGCAAACTGCTGCTTTCCAATCGGGAGATGGATCAATACTTGCCCACCAGGGTCTTGCCGTCACAGGAAGACACTTGCCATGGCCGATGGCAGGCTTTTCATGCCGACGGCCGCCCTTATTCGTGCCAGGACTTCCCGGGCTCGCGTGCATTGCGCGGTGAGCGGGTTGTGCCGGGCATCGAAGCGCTCTATGAAAAAGATGACGGCGGTGAGATCTGGACGCAAATTGCCGCGGTGCCCCTGAAGGACTGCGATGACGTGCCCAATGGCCAGGTTTCCATTGTGACGAACATCGATGCCTTCAAGCGTACCGAAGCGACGCTTCGCCTGGCCGAAGCGAAGCAGCGCGCCCTGTTCGATGAGGTCGCCAAATCAAACAAGAACCTGAGCGAATTCCTGGCTGTCCTTGCGCATGAATTGCGTAATCCGCTGGCCCCCATTCTGACCGGTCTCGAAATCATGCGCATGCGCTCCGACAGTCCGGAAACCGTCGTGAACGTGAGAGGAATCATCGAGCGCCAGGTAAAGCAGCTGTCGCATTTGATTAACGACCTGTTGGATATTGCCCGCGTAACTAACGGAAAAGTCGACATCAAGAAGGAAGCTGTCGACCTGAAATCCATCGTTTCCCACGCCGTGGAAACCAGTCTTCCCTTGATCGAAAAAGGCGGTCATGCGTTCAGCCTGAATCTGCATGCCGGGCCGCTTCCGGTCGACGTGGACGCCGCGCGCATTGCCCAGGTGGTCGGCAACCTGCTGACGAATGCGGCGAAATACACGCCACATGGCGGCAAGATCACCCTGGCTGTCGTGCAGGACGGCGACGAGGCAGTTATCTCGGTCACCGATAACGGCATAGGCATTCCTGCGGAATCGCTGGAATCGGTGTTCGATATGTTCAGCCAGGTCGGACGCAACATGAATCACTCCCAGGGCGGCCTGGGTATCGGACTGTCGCTGGTGCGCCAGCTCGTCAGCCTGCACGACGGCACGGTCGCGGCAATCAGCGAAGGCGCGGGCAAGGGCAGCACCTTCGTTGTCAGGCTGCCGATCGACTTGGCCAATGCGGCTTCCTGCTCGGGTCCCGACGCATCCGAAGCTGCTGCCAGGACAGGGAAAACCTTCCGCATCCTGGTCACGGACGACAATGTGGATGCAGCGCGGACCTTATCCTCACTGCTGGAGATGTATGGCCACGATCTTCGGATGGCACACGATGGACAGCATGCGCTGCAGATCGCGGAGCAATTTCATCCGGATGTAGTCTTCCTCGATATAGGGATGCCGGGTATGACGGGCTACGAAGTGGCGCATCGGCTCAGGAAGATCGAGGGCATGGATCGCAGCATCATCGTCGCAGTGTCGGGATGGGGCGCGAAGGATGACCTTGCCCGTTCGAGAGAAGCCGGATTCGACATGCATTTCACTAAACCGGTCGCGCCGTCGCGCGTCAGCGATTTCCTGAATCTGCTGCATTGACTGCTGAAGAGGCAAAGGAGTGCGCCGGGTGTTCAGGGTCGAGGTTTCAGCGATCAGAATTTCTTTCTCCCTGGCATATTCGTTTGGTACGATCCTGAAATGATCGATATCTCTTCCAACGAACCTACCCCTGCGCGCATTCGTCGTCGTCAAACCCTGGCGCTGGTGCTGCTGGTGGTTACCGGCGTCATCAATTACCTGGATCGCGCTACCCTTGCAGTCGCCAACGAGTTCATTCGGGCAGACCTTGGCCTCTCGCTTGGCCAGATGGGCTTGCTGCTGTCGGCGTTCTCATGGAGCTATGCGCTATGCCAGCTTCCGGTCGGTGCGCTGGTCGACAAGGTGGGGCCACGCTGGCTTCTCGGCATGGGCCTGGTGCTGTGGTCAGTGGCGCAGGCCGCGGGCGGACTCGCAGCGACCTTCGGCTACTTCGTGATCGCACGCATCGTGCTCGGCATCGGCGAGGCGCCGCAATTCCCGGCGGCGGCCCGGGTCGTGAGCAACTGGTTCCCGCTGCGTGCACGCGGCACGCCGACGGGCATCTACAATTCGGCTTCGCCGCTGGGCGTCGCGCTCGCTCCACTCTGCCTGTCCCCCCTGATCGCCGCGACGAGCTGGCACTGGGCCTTCTTCATCACCGGCGCACTCGGGCTGGTGGCGGCAGTCGTCTGGGTGGCCCTCTATCGCGATCCGGTCCGCGAGCAACTGTCCGAGGCCGAGCGCGCCTACCTCGACGCGGGCCAGGCAGCCGAGGCCGCGCCGACAACGAGCTTTGCGTCCTGGCGCGCGCTGTTCCGGCACCGCGCCACCTGGGGCATGCTGCTCGGCTTCTTCGGCTCGGTCTACCTCAATTGGGTCTACCTGACCTGGCTGCCAGGCTATCTGCGGACCGAGCGCCATATGGACCTGGCGCAGTCCGGGGTGGCGGCCTCCATTCCCTTCTTTTGCGGCTTCGCCGGCGCCCTGGTGGCCGGCTGGGCCTCCGACCGCGTCACCCGGCATGCGAGCTCGCCGGTGTCCAGCCGCCGCAATGCGGTGGTGGTATCCATGCTGGGCATGGTGGCGTTCACGATTCCGGCGGCACTGGTCGAGAGCAATACGGTGGCCGTGGCCTGCATCGCGATCGTCATCTTCCTCGCCAACGCCTCGTCCGCCTGCTCCTGGTCGCTCGCCACGGCGGTGGCGCCGCGCAGCCGCATTGCATCGCTCGGTGCGATCCAGAACTTCGGCGGCTTCCTTGGCGGCGCGCTCGCGCCGGTCCTGACCGGCTACATCGCGCAGACCTGGTCCTTCGTGCCGGCCTTGCTGACCGGCGCCGGGATTGCCTTCCTCGGTGCGATGTCGTACCTGTTCCTGGTTGTACGGCCCATCCAGGAGCAGGACTGACGAAAAAAAAGCCAACCTCGGCGGTTGGCTTTCTTTCCTGCCTGTAGCGCGAGCATTCACTCGCCAGGCACCGCAATTGATCTCACAACATGGGACGAGACTCGCTTCCCTATACCTAGGATTTCTTGCTTAGTCTCATTATTCTCGAGCTATACTGGTTTTTTGTCAGCTCGATATCCAATGCCGCAATCTTTGAATGATGGACTGTACGACCAGCTTCTTACTGACGAGTTGGTCGAAGAATTGGGTCAGCACTACCATACAGATCATTACACATTCACGGAGCTGGACGATGGAAGTACGGCTCGGCGTCTAGCAGAAGCACTCGCTGATCAGCTTGCTAATGTGCTTGACGAGCTCATCCCGACAGGCCCAGACCATGCTGAAGCAAGAGGCAAAGCTTCCCGTGCTAAGGCGCAATTAGAGTTGGTGAACGCCTTGCTCGTTGAGCTTCGACAGAGGCTAGCGAAACAGTACCCGGATCAAAGCTCTAACTCGAACATTCGTCTTCTGGCAGCACCGGCACGGACTCTTACTGCAGTTCACCGTACCCGAACTGCACCAGCCTTTCCTGAAACCGGGATCATCTCACCCTGGCTATTCACTGCGGCCAAAGCATCCCCTGCATTGTTGACTGAGCTGCGTCATGAGCTTGCCAGCAGTAATCGGGTCAACATCTTGATGAGCTTTATCACAGTGTCCGGGATCCGTAAAATCCGAGACATCTTGCAGCATATTACGGCTTTAGATGGAGCGGGGCGGACGCAGACCAAACTCCGCATCCTTACGACTACCTATATTGGCGCCACAGAGGCACAGGCGGTTGATGAGCTAGCCAGATTGCCTGAATGCGAGGTGCGCATCTCTCTTGATGGACGTCGTACTCGTCTTCACGCCAAGGCGTGGATATTTGAACGCGATAGTGGATTTGGTACAGCCTACGTCGGCAGCGCCAACCTCACGCAAGCTGCGCTAGCAGGTGGATTGGAATGGACCGTCAAGTTTACAGAACGCGGTCAGGGAGCCATGTTCCAGCAAGCTCAAGCGCACTTCGAAACCCTCTGGCATGACACCGAGTTTGTGTCGTATGACCCGAACCAAACCGAGCACCGCGATGCTCTAGAGCGCGCTATCGCAAAGGAAAAGAATGGTGGGAAGCTTGCACAGCCTGACAATGTGCTTAGTTTTTTTGATATCACTCCGAAAAACTACCAGCTAGAAATGCTTGAGCAGCTACAGGCCGAGCGCGAACATCAGCGAATGCGTAATTTGGTTGTGGCAGCTACCGGTACGGGCAAAACTGTCGTTGCTGCATTCGATTACCAGCGCCTATGTACGCAAGTCGGCGGTTATCCTCGTCTCTTGTTCATTGCGCACCGAATCGAAATTCTGAACCAAGCTTTACGCACCTATCGCGAAGTGTTGCGTGACCCCAGCTTTGGTCACGTACTGAGTGGAAGCACTCAGTTGGGTAACGCTGATCATCTATTCACAACGATCGAGAGTCTCCATAGCAATGATCTGCTGACACGCTACAGTGAAACCTATTGGCATACGGTCGTGTTTGATGAATGCCACCGTATTGCGGCTGCGAGTTTTGACGTTGTTGCAAGGCGGGTAAAGCCAACGATCTTGCTGGGTCTTACCGCTACACCTGAGCGAAGTGATGGGAGGCCGATTACACCCTATTTCGATTCCCGACCGGACGGAAGACCGGCGGTTGAACTCAGGCTGTGGCAAGCACTGGATCTTCAATTGCTCGCCCCTTTTGAGTATTTTGCGTGCGACGATACCACTAATCTTCGTGAGGTTCCGTGGAGACAGGCTGGCGAAGCCGCTTACCTTGATAAGGTTTTGACAGGGAATGACGTTCGCGCTCGATTGATCATTAACGAATGGCGTCGCTTGTGCGTATCGCCGCGCCAAAGTAAAGCCATTGCGTTTTGTGTCAGTGTGGCGCATGCGCAGTTCATGACCACACAGTTCAACAAGGCAGGTTTTCCAGCACTCTGCTTGACGGGACAATCAACGCAGGCAGAGCGTGAGGCAGCTCCGCTAGCGCTCGCCAAAGGCGAGATATGCGTATTGGTGACAGTAGATCTGTTCAACGAAGGCGTCGATATTCCAGTAGTGGATACCTTGCTGCTTCTTCGACCAACGCAAAGCCCGGTCCTGTTTCAGCAGCAAATCGGACGTGGACTACGCCTGTCGAATGGCAAAGAGAGCTGCTTGATTCTCGATTTCGTAGGTCAGCATTCGACGAATTTTCGCTTTGATCACCTGCTGGGTCAGATTACAGGTCTGAGCCGACGTCAGTTGATTGAAGGTGTAGAGAATGGCTTTAGCCAGCTACCTACCGGCTGTTATATCCAGCTGCAACAGTGTAGCCGTGAGCAAATACTGAACAATTTGCGCAGGCTCGTTCAGCAAAACTGGTTGCGCATGACCACTGAATTACAAGCATATGCGAGCTTGAAAGGAGCTCAGAACGTTACGCTTGCTGGATTCCTGCATGATCAAGCGCTCAGTGTGGAAGACGTTTATAGAACTTCGGGAAGTAGTGGCTGGACTTCCTTGCGGCGTGCGGCGGGGCTGATCGTGAGTGACACAGGCCCGGAAGAAGAGTATTTCGGTCGCCGCTTCTCGGCGCTTCTACATTCCAATGATCCTGAGCAGATCGCCCTGATGGCGAAGCTCCATTCATCATCGTTGGATGAGCTTGATCATGGTCCTGAAGATGCGCTGCGCTTGCAAATGCTGGCTTATCAAACCGATGGCACTGCTTCACGAGTTGGAACAGGTCGCAATTTTGCGCAGCGTTTGAAGAGCAATCCTCATAGTGCCGCTGAGCTGGCGGAGTTGGCACAGGTACTTGGAGCGAACGCATTGCCGAAGCCGGTACCACTGCTGGGCTTGGAGTGGTCATCACTTCGTCTGCACGGCCATTATCGTCTTAATGAGATTCTCACCGCTGTCGGCTTTTTGACCTCGGAACGTCGGCCTTTCTTCAACACTGGGGTGTTGCGCTTGAAGGAACGAAAGGTTGAACTGATGTTCGTGACGCTGGACAAGCGGAGCGGTTTTCACGAAACCATCGCCTATCATGACTATGCGTTGAGTCATGAACTCTTTCACTGGCAGTCACAAAACAGTACGGCGCCGTCGACGGGCATCGGGCAGCAATATATTCGTAGTGTGGGCGAACAACCGAACGGCTGGGAATTCCAGTTGTTTGTTCGGGTCGACCAAGACACCCCGTATCTAGCCTGTGGTCCCGTGAAATTCCAGGAAAGCCATGGTGAACGTCCTATGAACATCATTTGGAAACTCGAAGTGCCTTTACCTGCGGCGGCCTTTAGCCAGTTCAGTGTATTGCGAGCTGCGTGAATTCAGTGATATCCACATCTTCCACGCCAGGTGAACCAACACTCAGGACGGGACACTGACGAAAAAAAAGCCAACCTCGGCGGTTGGCTTTTTCTCCTGCCTGTAGCGCGAGCATTCACTCGCCAGGCACGGCGTTCACGCCTCAGACGTCGATATTGCCCGCCTGGAGCGCGTTGGTCTCGATGAAGTTACGACGCGGTTCCACCTCGTCGCCCATCAGCGTGGTGAAGATCTGGTCCGCCGCTATGGCGTCCTCGATCTGCACCTTCAGCAGGCGGCGCACGGTCGGATCCATGGTGGTTTCCCACAGCTGCTCCGGATTCATCTCGCCCAGACCTTTATAGCGCTGCTTCGACACGCCGCGTTCGGCTTCGTCACGCAGCCAGTTCATGGCTTCGTGGAAGTCGCGCACCGCGAATTCCTTCATGCGGTCGCCTTCGCCGCGGCGCACGATCGCGCCTTCGCCCATCAGGCCCTTGAAGGTGGCGGCCGAATTGGCCAGCACCGCGTAGTCTGCGCCGGCCACGAAGTCGGCGTCGATCGCGGTCACCTGCACGTTGCCGTGGCGGATGCGCTCGATGCGCAGGCCGTGCTTCTCGGACAGCTCGTCCGAACGCACGCCCACCTTCACCGACGGATCGTTGATCGCGGCCGCCATGGCCTTGGCCGATTCCTCGGCCTTGTCCAGGGTGGTCAGGTCCAGCGCCACGCCGCCGTTGACGATGGCGGTCAGCGCGGCGCGGTCGATCACGCGGGTCAGGCGCATCATGATGGCGTTGGCCAGGTTGTACTGGCGCACCAGCTCGCCCAGCGCTTCGCCGTTCACCGGCTCGGCGCCATCACGCGGGATCAGGGAGGCGGTGTTCAGCGCCACCGTCATCATGTAGCTCGCTTCCTCGACGTCGTCCTTCAGGTAGCGCTCGTCGCGGCCGGCCTTGACCTTGTACAGCGGCGGCTGCGCGATGTAGATGTGGCCACGCTCGACCAGCTGCGGCATCTGGCGGTAGAACAGGGTCAGCAGCAGGGTACGGATGTGGGCGCCGTCGACGTCCGCGTCGGTCATGATGATGATGCGGTGGTAGCGCAGCTTGTCGACGTTGAATTCGTCCGGACCGATCGAGGTGCCGAGGGTCGCGATCAGGGTGGTGATCTGCTCCGACGACAGCATCTTCTCGAAGCGCGCCTTTTCCACGTTCAGCACCTTGCCGCGCAGCGGCAGGATGGCCTGGAATTTACGGTCGCGGCCCTGCTTGGCCGAACCGCCTGCGGAGTCACCCTCGACGATGTACAGCTCGGCCAGCGCCGGGTCGCGTTCCTGGCAGTCGGCCAGCTTCGACGACAGGCCCAGGCCGTCCATCACGCCCTTGCGGCGGGTCAGGTCGCGCGCCTTGCGCGCCGCTTCGCGGGCACGCGCCGCTTCCACGATCTTGCCGCAGATGATCTTGGCGTCGTTCGGCTTCTCCATCAGGAAGTCGGTCAGCGTCTTGGCCACGATCTCTTCGACCGGGCCGCGCACTTCCGACGACACCAGCTTGTCCTTGGTCTGCGACGAGAATTTCGGCTCCGGCACCTTCACCGACAGCACGCAGGTCAGGCCTTCGCGCATGTCGTCGCCCGAGATCTCGACCTTGGCCTTCTTGGCGAAGTCGTTCTCGTCGATGTACTTGTTGATCACGCGCGTCATCGCTGCGCGCAGGCCGGTCAGGTGGGTGCCGCCGTCACGCTGCGGGATGTTGTTGGTGAAGCACAGCACCTGTTCGTTGTAGGCGTCGTTCCACTGCATCGACACGTCCACCGAGATCATGGTGCCTTGCTCGGACACGCGCTCGCCGGTCGCCTGGAACACGCTCGGGTGCAGGACAGACTTGGCCTTGTTGATGTACTCCACGAAGCCGCGGGTGCCGCCTTCGAAGGCGAACACTTCTTCCTTGCCGGTGCGCTGGTCGCTCAGCTTGATGTTGACGCCGTTGTTCAGGAAGGACAGCTCGCGAATGCGCTTCGACAGGATTTCGTAGTGGAACTCGACGTGGGTGAAGATTTCCTCGTCGGCCCAGAAGTGCACTTCGGTGCCGCGCTTGTCGGTTTCGCCGATGACCTTCATCGGGGAGACCTCGACGCCGTCGACGACTTCGATCAGGCGGTCCAGCGGGGCGCCGCGTACGAATTCCAGCTGGTGGACCTTGCCGTTCTGGCGCACGGTCACACGCAGCAGCTTCGACAGCGCGTTCACGCAGGACACACCGACGCCGTGCAGGCCGCCCGACACTTTATACGCGTTCTGGTTGAACTTGCCGCCGGCATGCAGCTCGGTCAGGGCGATCTCGGTCGCCGAGCGCTTCGGCTCGTGCTTGTCGTCCATCTTGATGCCGGTCGGAATGCCGCGGCCGTTGTCGGTGATCGAGATCGAGTTGTCCGAATGGATCGTGACGTGGATCTCGGAGCAGTAGCCGGCCAGCGCCTCGTCGATCGAGTTGTCCAGCACCTCGAACACCAGGTGGTGCAGGCCGGTGCCGTCCGAGGTATCGCCAATGTACATGCCCGGACGCTTGCGTACCGCTTCCAGGCCTTCCAGGATCTGGATCGAGGAGGCGCCGTAATCATCCGCCTTGGCGGCGGAGGCCATTTGAACTTGGGTATTCTCGGACATGGACTGCTTTCTATAAAACGGGTGATTCAGGCTGCTTGTGGCGGCCTAAAACCGCTGTTCTCGCGAGGCCGCGGAGGCCTGCGCGGGAACGACGGGGTGAGGCTATTCCTTATCGCGGACTGTCTCTCTGCTCGGCGCCTGTCAAATGCGCATCGGCATGACGACGTACTTGAAGTCGCCGTTGTCGGGAATCGAGATCAGCGCCGACGAATTCGAGTCGCCCAGGGAGATGTTCACCTGGTCGCACTTCAGGTTGTTCAGCACGTCGAGCAGGTAGGTGACGTTGAAACCGATGTCGATGGCGTCGCCGCCGTAGTCGATTTCCAGTTCTTCCACCGCTTCTTCCTGGTCGGCGTTGGTCGAGCTGATCTTCATGCTGCCCGGACTGATGATGCAGCGTACACCCTTGAACTTGTCGCTGGTCATGATCGCGGCGCGCTGCAGCGAACGCAGCAGCTCGTCGCGGCTGATCGTGAAGTCGTTCTTGTAGCCCTTCGGGATCACCCGGGTGTAGTCAGGGAACTTGCCTTCGACCAGCTTCGAGACCAGCTCGATGTCGGCGAAGGTCAGCTTCACCTGCGAAGCCGCGATGTCCAGGCGCACGGTCTCGTCGCTTTCTTCCAGCAGGCGCTGCAGCTCGATGATGGTCTTGCGCGGGATGATCACTTCCTGGCGCTCGAACTGCTGCTCGGTTTCCACCTGGCAGAAGGCCAGGCGGTGGCCGTCGGTCGCCACGGCGATGATGTTGTTACCGTCCAGCACCAGCAGCAAGCCGTTCAGGTAGTAGCGGATGTCCTGCTGGGCCATCGCGAAGTGCACCATGTTGAACAGGTGCTTCAGCGTCTTTTGCGGCAGGATCACGCTGGCGTTGTAGCTGTCGGCCACCGACACGGTCGGGAATTCCTCGGCCGCCAGGGTCTGCAGCGCGAAGCGCGACTTGCCGCTCTGGACCGCCAGGCGCTTGTTCTGCAGGGTCATGGTCACATCGCCCGACTCCGGCAGCGCGCGCAGGATGTCGAGCAGCTTGCGCGCCGCCACGGTCGTGCCGGTGACGTCGTCGCCCGAACCGATGTTCGCGTGCGTCGTGATCTGCACTTCGGTATCGGTCGACAGGAAAGACACGCTCTCGCCGTTCTTGCGAATGAGGATATTGGCCAGAATCGGCATAGTGTGCCGACGCTCGACAATACCACTCACGATCTGCAGTGGCCGGAGAAGCGTGTCTCGGGTGGATTTGACCAATTGCATAGTAATCCTCAATAGGTTTGTAATGAATTTATTGCTAACGCACTATTTTGCCACGCCAGGGGCAATAGAAATACCCCCAGGCATCAGGCTGGCCTTATCCCCGGCCCGGGCGCCATCCTTTACCCTTTGAGGGTCTGTTCCAGGACGTGCAGTTCGTGGTTGCACTCGGCGTTCTTCGCCCGGTCCTGGGCGATCTTGCGCACCGCGTGCAGCACGGTCGTGTGGTCGCGGCCGCCGAACAGCTCGCCGATCTCCGGCAGGCTCTTCTGGGTCAGCTCCTTCGCCAGGTACATCGCGATCTGGCGCGGGCGCGCGATGTTGGCCGGGCGGCGCTTCGAATACATGTCCGCGACCTTGATGTTGAAGAAGTCGGCGACCGTCTTCTGGATGTTTTCCACGGAAATCTGGCGGTTCTGTACCGACAGCAGGTCCTTCAGGGCTTCCTTGACCACGTCGATCGTGATGTCCTTGCCGTGGAAACGCGAGTAGGCGAGGATCTTGCGCAGCGCGCCTTCGAGTTCGCGGACGTTGGAGCGCAGGTGCTTGGCCACGAAGAAGGCCACGTCGTCCGACAGGGTCACGCCTTCGGACTGCGCCTTCTTGAGCAGGATCGCCACGCGCATTTCCAGTTCCGGCGGCTCGATCGCCACCGTCAGGCCGGAATCGAAGCGCGAGATCAGGCGGTCGTCCATGCCCGTGATTTCCTTCGGATAGGTATCCGAGGTGATGATGATCTGCTTCTTGGCCGCGATCAGCGCTTCGAACGCATAGAAGAACTCTTCCTGCGTACGGCTCTTGCCGCCGAAGAATTGAATATCGTCGATCAGGAGCATGTCGAGCGAGTGGTAGTAGTGCTTGAAGTCGTCGAAGCCCTTGCGCTGGTAGGCGGTGACGACGTCGCGCACGTACTGCTCGGCGTGGATGTAGCGGATGCGCGCGCCCGGCTGGTCGGCCATGACCTGGTTGCCGATCGCATGGATCAGGTGGGTCTTGCCCAGGCCCACGCCGCCATAGAAGAACAGCGGGTTGTACGACACGCCCGGGTTGTTGGCGACCTGGATCGCGGCGGCGCGCGCCAGCTGGTTCGCCTTACCGGTCACGAAGCTGTCGAAAGTAAGCTCGGTGTTGATCCGGCTTTGCTCGCGCTTGGGCGAGTTGGCGATGTTCAGGTTCTCCTGGCCGACCGGCGCGGCCGGGCGCATGCCGCCGCCGTTGCCCGCTGCCGGCGCCACGGTCGCGGCCGGACCCGCCGGCTTCTTGGCCGGATTGTTCTTCGGGTCGAGCACGAACTGCACCTCGACCGGTGCTTCCCAGTACTGGGCGGCGAGCTCGGTGATGCGCGTGGCGAACTGTGTTTTCACCCAGTCGAGCTTGAAGCGATTCGGCGCGGCGATGCGCAGCTTGCCGTCTTCGTAATCGAGGGCGACCAGCGGTTTGATCCACGCACTATACTGCTGGGGCGTTAGTTCGAGCTCCAGCTGCGCGGAACAGGTCTGCCAAAAGTTTTCCATACATCGCTAATTGATACGTAACACGCTATTTTACATGGGTCTTCCAGAGTTATCCACAGGTTGCGCGACTATTTTCAACCGAAAACGCGGTTGGCGGAGCACCCTTGGGAACCCATGGGCAGGGGCGGCCGGGCGCCTGCGAAACAACAGCTTCCTTGACAGCTGGACTGGAAGTAGGGTCTAATTCAGGGTTCCCCGCCTGTACACCATATCAAGCTGTCAATCCCAGCGGTTGGTGGCCGGGTCAAGAGAGTATCTGCTGTGGCGTGACGCTGGCTTAACATCTGCGAACTGTCATTGGCGACGCATGCTGACAAGACGTCAGCCCCGATTTTGCATTTTATTTTGCTTTAAGCGAGACCACCATGAAACGTACTTACCAACCTTCCGTCGTTCGTCGTAAGCGTACGCACGGCTTCCGCGCACGTATGGCTACCCGTGGTGGCCGTCAAGTCCTGAACGCCCGCCGCGCCAAGGGCCGCAAGCGCCTGGCAGTCGTCTAAGCCGACACCGCAGATCGATTGCGGTCGGCCATGACAGGCGAAGGTTCGCACGACTTCGCGCGCGCTCGGCGCATCGTTAAAACGGATGAATTTTCATCCGTTTTTCGTTTGCGGCCAACGCAAAAAACCGCGCATTTCGTGCTCTACACCCGACCCAACTCCCTGCCGCATGCGCGGCTAGGCGTCGTTGCGGCCAAGCGTTTCGCCCCGCGCGCGGTGACGCGCAACACGATCAAGCGCGTCACGCGCGAACTGTTCCGCAGCAGCGAGCTCCAGGCGGTCGACTGCATCGTGCGCCTCGCGCGTCCGGTCAACGCCAAGGACGGTCCCGCGACCACCCGCGCCCTGAAGGCGGAACTGCGCACCGAACTGGCGCGCCTGTTCGCTTCCCAGCGCCCGCGCCGGGCGAGCGCGTCCTCGCCATCATGAAGACGCTGCTCGTCTGGTTGCTACGCGGCTACCAGCTGCTGCTGTCCCCGATGCTCGGGCAGAAGTGCCGCTTCTACCCGACCTGCTCCAATTACGCGATCGAAGCGCTGCGCACCCACGGCGCCCTGCGCGGCACGCTGCTGGCCACGCGCCGCGTGTGCCGCTGCCACCCGTGGAACGCCGGCGGCGTCGATCTGGTGCCGCCCGCGCGCACCAAGGATTCCCACTCAGCCGATTGCGGTTGCAACCATTCCTGATCAATACCTCAATGGATATCAATAAACGTACCGTCCTGTGGATCGTGTTCGCTGTCTCCCTGATTGTTCTATGGAACAACTGGATGGTGTCCACCGGCAAACAGTCCCTGTTCTCGCCGGCCCCGCCGGCACAGGTCGCCCAACAGCAGGCCAAGCCGTCCGACGTTCCCGCCGCAGCCCAGCCGGGCAGCGCGGCCGTGCCGGGCACGCCGGGCGCCACGCCGCCTGTCGCGGGTGGCGCGCCGGCCGCCGCGGCCAGCCAGGTCGTGACCATCAGCACCGACGTGGTGAAGGTCGACATCGACACCGTCGGCGGCGTCATCAAGCGTCTCGAACTGCTGAAGTATCCTGACCATAACGACAAGACCAAGAACCAGGTCCTGTTCGGCGTCAACGGCAACAATGTCTACCTCGGCCAGACCGGCCTGATCGGCACCAGCGCCGCCGGCGTGCTGCCGAACCACACCACGCCGTTCGTGGTCCGCCCGGGTGTGCGCACCCTGAACGGCGGCAACCAGGTGCAGCTGGTGATGGATGCGGAGCAGGGCGGCGTGCGCCTGACCAAGACCTTCACGTTCCGCCGCGGCGACTACGTGATCGGCATGCGCCATGACGTCACCAACGTCAGCGCCGCGCCGGTGCAGCCGTCGCTGTACCTGCAGCTCCAGCACGACGGCAACGAACCGGCCAACAACTCGTGGTTCATGTCGAGCTACACCGGCCCGACCCTGTACACCGACGCCGAGAAGTACCAGAAGCTGACCTTCGAGGAAATCGAGAAGGGCAAAGCCGAGCACTCGACCAAGGCCGACAACGGCTGGGTCGCGATCTCGCAGCACTTCTTCGTCTCGGCCTTCATCCCGGCCGACAAGGCGCCGCGCGACATCTTCACCAAGAAGATCGCGACCAACCTGTACGCGATCGGCACCGTGCAGCCGCTGGGCAGCGTGGCGCCGGGCGCCACCGTGTCGGCCGACACCCGCCTGTATTCGGGTCCGCAGGACGAGAAGACCCTCGAGACGATCACCCCGGGCCTGGAGCTGGTGAAGGACTACGGCATGCTGACCGTGATCGCCAAGCCGATCTTCTGGGTGATGGACCACCTGTACTCGCTGCTGGGTAACTGGGGCTGGACCATCGTCGCCCTGACCATCCTGATCAAGCTGGCCTTCTTCCCGCTGTCGGCGGCAGGCTACCGCAGCATGGCCAAGATGCGCGTGGTGACGCCGAAGATGCAGGCGATCCGCGAGCGCTACAAGGCCGATCCGCAGAAGATGCAGCAGGCCACCATGGAGCTGTACAAGTCGGAAAAGATCAACCCGCTGGGCGGCTGCCTGCCGATCCTGGTGCAGATGCCGGTGTTCTTCGCCCTGTACTGGGTGCTGCAGGCATCGGTCGAGATGCGCGGCGCGCCGTGGGTCGGCTGGATCACCGACCTGACCCAGCCTGACCCGTACTTCATCCTGCCGATCCTGTACGCGGTGTCGATGTTCATCACGACCAAGCTGAACCCGCAACCGACCGATCCGGTGCAGGCGAAGATGATGCTGTTCATGCCGCTGGCATTCTCGGTGGTCTTCTTCTTCTTCCCGTCGGGACTGGTGCTGTACTGGGTGGTCAACAACATCCTGTCGATCGGCCAGCAGTGGGTCATCACCAAGAAGTACGAGACGGCGAAGTAAACTGTTCGCTGTTCCTGGAAAGCCCGTGCGATGCGCGGGCTTTTTTGTTTCTGGCGGTGCGCGGCGAACCTGGATCGCCAAACAACGCCCGGGCGTATCCCTTACAATCCATCCCATGAAACTCGACACCTCCCCCATCGCCGCCATCGCGACCGCCCCCGGCCGCGGCGGCATCGGCGTCGTGCGCGCCTCCGGCAAGTCGCTGGCCCCGCTGATCGACGCCCTGTTCCCCGGCGCCACCCTGGCCCCGCGCCACGCCACCTACATCCCGTTCAAGGCTGCCAACGGCGACGTGATCGACCAGGGCATCGCGCTCTACTTCAAGGGCCCGCATTCCTACACCGGCGAGGACGTGCTGGAGCTGCAGGGCCACGGCGGCCCGATCGTGCTGCAGATGCTGCTTGCGCGCGTGCTGGAAGCCGGCGGCGCCTTCGGCCTGCGCCTGGCGGAACCGGGCGAGTTCACCCGCCGCGCCTTCCTGAACGACAAGCTCGACCTGGCCCAGGCCGAGGCGGTCGCCGACCTGATCGACGCCTCCACCGAAGCGGCCGCCAGGTCGGCTTCGCAGTCGCTGTCCGGCGCGTTCTCGCAGGTGGTGCACAGGCTGGTCGACCAGACCACAAATTTGCGCATGCTGGTCGAAGCCACCCTCGACTTCCCGGAAGAGGAAATCGACTTCCTCGAGAAGTCGAACGCGCGCGGCCAGCTGGCCGGCATCGTCGACTCGCTGGAAGCCGTGTTCCGCCAGGCGGCGCAGGGCGCGCTGCTGCGCGAAGGCCTGAACGTGGTGCTGGTGGGCCAGCCGAACGTGGGCAAGTCCTCGCTCCTGAATGCGCTGGCGGGCGCCGACGTGGCGATCGTCACCCCGATCGCCGGCACCACGCGCGACAAGGTCAGCGAGACCATCCAGGTCGAAGGCATCCCGCTGAACATCATCGACACCGCCGGCATCCGCGCGGTGGACGAGGGGATCGACGTGGTCGAGCGCATCGGCATCGAGCGCACCTGGGGCGAGGTCGGCAAGGCCGACGTGATCCTGCACCTGCTCGACGCCAGCCTGGGGCCGAGCAAGGCCGACGAAGCGATCGTCGCCGCCTTCCCGCAGAACGTGCCGGTGGTGCGCATCTGGAACAAGATCGACCTGTCGGGCCACCAGGCGTCCGTCGATACGGGCGCGGACGCGACCCATATCTACCTGTCGGCGCACGAGAAGATCGGCATCGACCTGCTGCGCGCCGAACTGCTGCGCATCGCCGGCTGGCAGCAGACCGGGGAGTCGCTGTACCTGGCGCGCGAACGCCACCTGATCGCGCTGCGCGCCGCGCGCGAACACCTGGACCTGGCGCGCCAGCACGCGATGCAGGACGACCAGTCGCTCGACCTGTTCGCCGAGGAGTTGCGGCTGGCGCAGGACCAGCTCTCCAGCATCACCGGGCAGTTCACGCCGGACGACCTGCTGGGGGTGATCTTCAGCCGCTTCTGTATCGGAAAGTGAGCGCCCACCCCTGCCGTGTCCCGGTTGAGCCGCCCGCGCGGCTCGCCGGGGCCGTCTGTGCTACGCTCCCCGCATGAACGATTCGTACCAGACCCGCCCCCATCCGAACGGGCGCCGCCGCGTGGCGGCACTGGCCGCGGCCAGTGCCGCCTGCGCCCTGTTGTCCTCGTGCGCCAGCCTGATCGGCCCGCGCCAGGTCGAGCTGCCGCTGCACAAGCTGCAAGCCGGCATCGACCGCCGCTTCCCGATCGATAACTCCATGCTGAGCGCGCTGAACGTCCACCTGTCGCGTCCCCAGCTCTCGATCCAGCCCGAGCTGGACCGCGTGGCCCTGGCCCTGGACGCGTCGGTCGCCCCGCCGTTCATGCGCGATTCCTGGTCCGGGAGCCTGGCGTTTTCGGGGCGCCTGTACGTCGACGCCGGGCGCTCGGCGGTGATGATGGCCGAACCGCGCGTGGACCGCATCGACTTCGGCGCCGGCAGCGGCAGCCTCGAGCGCCAGATGGCCAGCGTCGCCAACGGCCTGATCGGCACCCTGGTGCGCGACGTGCCGGTCTACACCTTCCGCACCGAAGACCTGCGCCATGCGGGCGTCCAGTTCACCCCCACCCGCATCCAGACCACCCGCTCGGGCCTGCTGGTCACCCTGGAACCGGTGCGCTGAGCGCTCCTTCTCTGTTGCGTGCGCGCATATTGTTGGCAGTAAGATAGGATTTTCTCGCCGCACGATGTATTGCCCGAATGCGGTGTTGCGTACATGCCTTAAATCAAGGCTGTCGATAATGACAGCATTGCACAGGCATGCCATTGGGCGCACACTGATACGCACTGTACTGCCGCGACAGCCTGGCTGTTGCGGTCTGGCTTGCGCTTTCTCATGCACGCGGCATTCCACTGGAGTAATCTTTTCTGGACTTCAGTCTGCCGTGTAGGGGGTGGATCTTGGAAACGACACACGAGAGTTTTCCGGACAACGGGATGCCCGAGGCGCCCATGGCCGCGATTGCGCGTACCACGCCTTCCCGACTGAGCTTGCCGGCAAAAGGTTCGTGCTGGTATTGCGAAAAACCACTCGACAGTGTGCGCCGTTTCTGTGGCAAGAGCTGCGCCGATTCGTTCGACGAGGAAGCGGAATACACGCGCTGAAGGCGCGCTGCCGCTAGGCGGGGGTGGTCCCGTCCATGACGGCCAGGGCGCGCTCGAAGTCGAACTCCCCGATGGCGCTGTCCAGTGCACGCAGGCGTTCCGTCCCGAGCGTGGCCAGCAGGGCGGGGCGCTGGGTGGCGAACAGGGCGGGCGCATCGCCATTCCCCAGGTCGAGCATCGCGCGCAGCGTCGCCAGGTCTCCCGTCACGGCCGGCATGGCTGAGGCCGGCAGCACGGCGCCAGCCAGCGCCGCATCCAGTGCTTCCAGCACCCGCGCCAGTTCCGCTTCCAGCGCATCGACCATGGCGGCGTCCGCGCCGGCTTGCGCGCGCAGCGCCAGTTCGATGTCGTGCGACAGCCGGCGCAGCCTGCGCGCCTCGATCATCGCCGCGGCGCCCTTGAGGGTATGGATGATGCGCTGGACGAGCTTCGGGTCATCCTGGAGGAGGGCGGCGCGCAGCCGCTGCGCGCTGTCGCGGTAATCGGCCTGGAAGCGTGCGAGCACCCGCAGGTACATGGCGCGGTCGCCCATGACCCGCTCCAGTCCGGCGTCCAGGTCGATGGCCTGGCCGCGGTCCTTGCGTCCGTCCGGGGCGTTGTGCATCAACGGGTGGTGAACGACCACTCGCGCGCCACCGGCGTGCCGCCCACCGAGCCGGTGAAGCTGACGTCGTAGGTGGTCGCGGCGGCCAGCGGCGCCAGCGGGACGATCGCGGCCGCGGTCTTGTCGCCGGTCGGGTCGACGCGCTGCACCTGCAGGTTGGCGCCGCCGCGCGGACGCACGCTGAAGCTTTGCACGGCGATGTCGAATTCGAGGTTGGCGTGCACGCTGATCGGGTAGCCCACTTCGTTCCGGCCCTGTACCGGATCCGGTTCCTCGCTGTCGCTGAAGAAGTTCGGCGTCACCTGGGTCTGGCCATTGAACGGCCAGGTCACGACCGTGCCGCGCGCAATGCCCGACGTGAAGCCGCCGCGCGTCCCGAAATCGGCGGTGAAGTAGTTGAAGCCGTTCGCCGCGGTCGCCGCGCCCGTGCCGATTTCCCTGAACATCGGCTCGAAGATCACGAAGCGATGGAAGATCGCCGTGATCAGTTCTTCGGCCATGTAGAAGCCGGAGCGGTTGTTCGTCCCCGAGATCACCTCGCCGTAGGCGAAGCCGTTCGCCGGCAGCGTGTAGCCGGCCGCGTTCAGGCGGTCCGCCAGCGTGGCGCCGGTGAAGCCCTGGCGGCCCGCGGTCTGGTCGTGGCTCATGAGGTTGTTGACACGCTGGTAGTCGGAGTGTCCCTGCGCCGCGACGTTGATCTGGGCGTTCTCGGCCACCGCCGGCATCCCGGCCTGGGTGCGGCGATAGTTGATCCAGTTGCGCCCGTCGGCTGCGATATTGCCCGTCAGGACAGGCGCGGAGGCGTCCGGCGTCACCGTGCCGGTGGGAGGCATGGCCGCGGCGGCGTTGTTGGCGATACCGGAGGGGCTCGCGCTGCCGCCGCCACCGCCGCATGCAACCAGGCCCACCGCGATGCCCAGCGCCGCAACGAATGCCGACCAGCGAAGCGTATAGCTCATATTGCAACTCCTGTCAATACCTGGAAACCAGCTGACATTCTAGGGCAAATCGTCGTGTCACGCCGGACGTTAGCATCATGCGCAACAGCCTTATTTTGCTGCCTGTAGAATGTGGCATTCATTATCTTGTCGAGCCATCAATTGAAGCCTACACGCCAGCAGCGCCTTGCCCGCGCCAAGTTCGCCCTACCCAGTTTCGTGACGCTGTTGTCGATTGCGTGCGGCTTCGGCAGCATCGTGATCTCGGTCGATAACGCGCACGTGGGCGACCCAGGCGATTACCGGCTCGCCGCGATCCTGCTGGTGCTGGCCGGCGTGTTCGACGCGCTCGATGGCTACGTGGCGCGCGCCACCAACACGCAAAGCAGCTTCGGCGTGCAGCTCGATTCGATCGCCGACGTGATGAACTTCGGCTGCGCCCCCGGCCTGCTGCTGTATTGCTACGGCTTCGCCCAGATGAGCGAGGCGCATCCGACCCTGGTGCGCATGGGCGGGCTGGCCTGCTTCGTGTTCGTCACCTGCGGCGCGCTGCGCCTGGCGCGTTTCAATATCAGCCACGGCCGCACCGATCCGCGCTATTTCGTCGGCATGCCGATCACCGCCGGCGCGGCCTGCGTGGCCTCGGTGGTGGTGGCCTGGCCGGCGCCGGCCGTCACGATGACGCAGGCGTTCCTGGTCGCGGCGCTGATGGTCGTGGTGGGCGCGCTGATGGTGTCGACGATCCGCTTCCCCAGCTCCAAGCATCCGCGCCGCAAGGGGATGCTGGTCCTGCTGGGCGTGTGCGCGGTGCTGCTGGCATTGCTGCAGACGCGCTTCTTCGTGCTGTTCTTCCTGCTGTACGTGTGCGCGACCCTGCTGCTGAATATCGGCTGGAAGCTCGGGTGGCAGGGCGTTGCCCCGCCCCGGGTCTACGAGGACTGATTCAGGCGAACCTGTCGAGCATGGCCGCCAGGTGGGCGGCCCGCGCCTGCGCTTCCTCCAGGTCGGCGGCGTCGCCGGTCTGGGTGAGGATGGCCGAGGTCAGGAGCTGGACGAAGGAGCGGTCGAGGGCCTTGCGCGCCGCCGCCATCTGCTGCGCGACGGCGTCGCAGTCCGACGGCGTGTCGGCCAGCGCGATCAGCTTCTGCACGCCGCGCAACTGGCCCTCGATGCGCGCCAGCCGGTTCAGCAGGTCCTTCTTCTGCTGCGCGTTGAGGGCCTTGCCTTCGACGACCTTCAGCTGGCTGTCGGCCATCTCAGGCCACCTCGTGTCCGCGCGCCGCGCGCAGGATGCGGAACCAGTCGTCGCGCTCCAGCGTGAAGCTGCTGCCGGCCACCGCCACCCCGATCGCCTCGATGCGGCCGCTGCCGGTGAGCGGAATCGGGCGGCTCGGCAGCTGCATGATCCACGCGAACACCACGCTGGCGAAAGGCTGGCGCAGGCGGTCGGCGGTTTCCTTGATCACCAGGCGCAGGTTCTCGGCGCCGGCGTCGTTCGAATCGAACAGGCGGCCGCCGGCGAGGGGCGACCAGATCATCGGGGCGATGCGCAGGTCCTGCAGGCCGTCGAAGGTCTCGTCGAACATCGGCGCGCTGTGCAGCGGCGAGAATTCGACCTGGTTGGTCGACAGCAGGACGCGGCGGTTCAGGGATTCGAACTGGTGGCGCGTGAAGTTCGACACGCCGAAGTGCAGCACCTTGCCGGCCTGCTTCAGGCGATTGAAGGCTTCGGCGACCTCGTCGAAGTCCATCAGCGGATCGGGGCGGTGGATCAGCAGCAGGTCGAGGCGGTCGGTGTGCAGCTGGCGCAGCGATTCCTCGGCCGAGGCGACGATGTGGGCGCCGGTGGTGTCGTAGTGCTGGATGCCGTGCTGCGGGCGCTTGGACGAGATCAGCTTGATCCCGCACTTGCTGACCAGTTCGATGCGGTCGCGCAGCGAAGGCTGGGCGCGCAGGGCTTCGCCGAACAGGCCCTCGACGCCGTAGTCGCCGTAGATGTCGGCGTGGTCGAAGCTGGTGACGCCCAGCGCGATGCACTGCTCGATGAAGGCGATCCGCTGCTGCACCGACATGCCCCATTCGGTCATCCGCCACATGCCGGCGACGATGCGGGACAGTTCCGGTCCGCCATCGCGGGTGGTGACGCGGGGGCAGTGCAGGTCGGCGGGCAGCGGGTGGGTCATGCGGATCTTTCGTGGTGACGGGATCGCATGATTATAGCGGGAGCGTGTCGAATTGATTGCCTGACAAGGCGAATTCGTCAATACGAACTCGGTGGCAAACAAAAAAGCCCGCCCGGCTCTCGCACGGGCGGGCTGTCGGCGCTACGCCGTATCGCTTACTGCAGCCAGAGCCGCACCGAATCCCAGGCGCGTCCGAAGATGCTCGCTTCCTGCACCTCTTCCAGCGCCACCACCGGCAGCACCAGCAGCGGCTTCCCGTCCGCCATCATCTTCAGGGTGCCGACCTGGCCATTGCGGGCCAGCGGCGCGACCAGCGGGTCCTTGCGTTCCAGGACCGGCTTGAGCTTGCCCGCCACGCCCTTCGGCACGGTGACCAGGATGTCGCGGGTGAAGCCGATCTTCACGTTCGACTGCGAACCCTTCCACACTTCCGGCGTCGCGATCGCCTGGCCCTTCGAGTACAGCTTCACGGTGTCGAAGTTCTGGAAGCCCCAGTTCAGCAGCTTCTGGCTTTCCTGGGTACGCACCGAATCCGAGGGGGTGCCCAGCACGACCGAGATCAGGCGGCGCTGGCCGGTGGTGCCGTTCGGGCGGCGCGCCGAAGCGATCATGCTGTAGCCCGAGGAGTCGGTGTGGCCGGTCTTCATGCCGTCCACGGTCGGATCCAGCCACAGCAGGCGGTTGCGGTTCTGCTGGGTGATCTTGTTATAAGTGAACTGCTTGACCGAGTCGATCTTGTAGAACTCGGGGAAGTCGCGGATCACGTTCGCCGCCAGCATCGACAGGTCGTGCGCGGTCGAATAGTTGTTCGCGTCCGGCAGGCCGTGCGGGTTGGCGAAGCGGGTGCCCTTCAGGCCCATGCGCTCGGCTTCGCGGTTCATCAGGGTCACGAAGGTGCCTTCGTCGCCGGCGACCGCTTCGGCCAGCGCCACTGCCGCGTCATTGCCCGACTGGATCATCAGCCCGTGCAGCAGGTCGTTCACCGACACCGGGGTGGCCGGATCGATGAACATCTTCGAGCTGCTGCCATCGACCTTCCAGGCGCGGGTCGACACGTTCACCATCTGGTTCAGCGCCAGGCGCTTCTCGCGGATCGCGGCAAAGGTCACGTAGGCCGTCATGACCTTGGTGAGCGAGGCCGGTTCGATGCGCGCGTTCTGGTCCTGCGAAGCGATGACCTGGCCACTCGTCGCATCGAGCAGCAGCCACGATTTGGCGGCGATGGTCGGTGCAGGCACGGTTTGCGCGCTGGCCGAGACCATCACCAGGCTGGCGGCAAACGCCGCTAACAGTTTTTTCATGGAAGCAATTTCGTCAGTAAGGTGGTGGAGCGCAAGGCAATGCCGTAAAGCATTGCCTCAAAAGAAGAAGGCACTAATTATAGGATAGTGTCGCGCTCAAATGTCACGCCGCCACATTTGGGCCACGAGATTTTTGATGTGGCCGAGCTTGCGATGGAAGAAATGGTCGGCGCCGGGGATGACGGTGACCGGGATGTCGAGCGGACGCGCCCAGTCGAGGACATCCTTCAATGTGATCGTATCGTCAAGCTCGCCGTGGATCAGGATGGTGTCCTTCGGGACTTCCGGCATCGGCCATTTGCCGGCGGCGGTGCCGACCAGCACCAGGCGTTCGGCCGGACGGCCTTCCGCCGCCAGGCGCTGCTGGAACCGGGCCTGCACGAAGGTGCCGAACGAGAAACCGGTCAGCGTGACCGGCAGGTCGGGATAGCGCTCGCGCATGTGCGCATACATGAGGGCCATGTCGTCCACTTCGCCGCGGCCGTCGTCATGCACGCCTTCGGATTCGCCGACGCCGCGGAAATTGAAGCGCGCGGCCGCATAACCCAGGTTGACGAAGGTGCGCGCCAGCGTCTGGGCGACCTTGTTTTCCATCGTGCCGCCGTACAGCGGGTGGGGGTGGGCCACCAGCGCGATGCCGCGCGGTGCGCCGTCAGGCAGGTCCAGCAGGCACTGCATCTTTCCGGCATGGCCGTCCAGGTAAAACTTGTGCGAATGAATATTCATCATGCTTCGTGGCAGATCAGATTTTCAGGCGTTCGACGACCTTGCCGCCGATGAGGTGAGTGTCGATGATGTCGTCGATGTCGGCCGTGTCCACATAGGTATACCACGTACCCTCGGGGTAGACCACGACCACCGGGCCTTCCTCGCAGCGGTCGAGGCAGCCGGACTGGTTGATGCGCACCTTGCCCGGGCCGCTCAGGCCGAGTTCCTTGATGCGGTTCTTGGCATGCTTCTGCGCTTTCCCGGAGCCGCAGTGGCCGCAGCTCTGGCGCGCATCCTTGCCGTCGCGCTCGTTCATGCAGAAAAATACATGATGTTCGTAATACGGTTTGTCGTCGTTCATGTCGTTCTCGTGAAAAGTGGCGGCGCCAATGCGCAATGATACGCGTCTTACTGCCGGTTGAGTTTATGCGAAGGGAGCAGGAGGAACCACAGCGCAAAAAATGGCCATAGCAGGGACAGGAACTGGGCCGCACCGTTGAAATTCAGGAATTTGCCCTGCACCCAGCCCTGCAGGGTCGACGAAAAATACGGGTTCACGGGGATCGTATTGACGACGATGAGGCTGAGGATGAGGGTGACCACGGCCAGCCGGCGCTGCGCCACCTGGGGCGCGAATACCAGCCCCGCCAGCATGATCAGGCCGATCAGGAAGCCGCCTTCGGCGCCCGGCGTGATCCAGACGAAGGCGTTATCGGGCCGGAACAGCAGCGAGCTGGCGAGCGACTTGACCACCAGCGCCGCCGCGATCAGGGCCAGCATCAGCGAAAAACGCGGCGCCCCGCGGCGCACCAGGCACATCAGGGTGAGGGCCGCGCCGGTCATGCCGCAGGCGGTGATGATGGTCTCGGACAGCCAGTACTGCTCCACGCTCATGGCCGCGCCGGGACGCAGCATGGCCATCAGGTTGATGTCTTCGTCGAGCCAGGCCGACAGCCAGCCGGAGACGATCGGCAGTACCTGGCCATGGCCGAACAGGTAGCTCTGGGGGTAGATCTGGGCCAGCGGCCACAGGGCCACCAGCACCAGCCCCTGGCTGGCGTGCGGCGCGAACCAGCGCCGGCGCAGCTGGTACAGGCGGCTGCGGTCGAGCAGTCCGGGCGCCCACAGCGCGCCGAGCACGGCGCCGGCCAGGCAGCCGCTGGAATTGGTGATGAAATCGAGGTTGGAGGGTACGCGGCTGGGCAGGAAGTTCTGCACCGCCTCCATCGTGCCGGAGACGAGGAGGCCGCCGAGGCCGGCCAGCAGCACCGCCCAGGCGCCGCGCAGGCGTGGATACAGCGACAGCACCAGCAGCACGCCGAACGGAATGTAGCCGACGATGTTGACGGTGACGTCGAAGCCGGTCCAGTAGCGCTGCTTGGTCAGGTTGAGGAAGGCCAGCAGCGGCAGCCCGCTGTCGCGCCAGCCGGAGAACGGGTACCAGCTCGCATAGATGATCAGCAGCAGATAGGCCAGCAGCGCGGCGCGCGAGATCGGCGAACCGCGCGGCGAACCGTGCGCCGGTTCCGCCACGTCCGCCTGTGTCATCGTTTGCCGACGTCGAGCGTCGCCAGCCACGCCAGGATGTCGGCCGCGACGGCGTCGGTGCTGCCGGCCAGCGCGCGCGCCCCGCCCGCCGCGTCGGCGCTGCCGGCGGCGGTCGTGCGGGTGAAGGTGCGCTGGTCGACCAGGCGGTGCTCGCTGAACACCGAGGCGCGCAGGATCAGCTGGCCCTCGCTCTGGCTGGCGCTGCTGAACGCATGGGTGAAGTCGTCGACTTCCATGCGCAGGATCGGTATGCCGTTCGAGGCGTCGGTGGCCGACAGCACCTTCATGCCGGATTGCGCCAGGCGCGTCTTGACGCGCTGGGTGACCAGCTGCAGCGGGTTGCCGCTCCAGCGGCTGTTGGCGTACATGCGCGCTTCCATCGCGTCGGCGTAGTGCAGGCGGTAGAACATGCGCTCGTTGTCGAGGACCGCGGGGCCGGTGGCGTCCATCACGACCAGCGCCGGCAGCGCCTGCGGGATGCTGGCCTGGGCGGCGGGCGCCTGGGCGGCGGGGGCAGGGGCCATGGCGGCCGGGCCGAAATCGAACACGGTGCCGGGCATGTTGCGGCTGCTGCTGCCGCATCCGGCCAGCAGGACGGCGGCCGCGAGGGCGATCAGAAGGCGTGGTGCTTGAACGTTCACGATGGTCCTCATTTGGTCGGGGCCTTGAAGCCCGGCTCGCCCGGTCCGGGCTGGTCGCCCGGCGCGCCGAACAGGATGCTCTGCGGGCGCTCGGACAGCGAATTGGCGGTGCGCCTGACCGCGCGCAGCGAAGTGCGCGCCTCGTCGGTCATCTGGACGACGTGCGGCAGGGTTTCCAGTTCCAGTTCGCTGGTGGCGGCTTCCAGCGAGCCGATCGCCGAGGTCAGGCGCTCGACCGGACCGTCCTGCGCCTGCAGGCGGATGGCCAGCTGGTCGTAGTTCCTGACCATCGAGTTGGTGCTGCCGGCCAGCGTATCGATCGAGTCCATGCTGCGGTCAAGCCTGGTGATCAGCTTCGGCAGGCGGTCGAGGGTCGGCTCCAGCTTCGCCGGCAGCGTGGCGTACGCGTCGGCGACCTTGCCGATGCTCTCGAAGGCGCCGATGATGGTCAGCTGGTTGTTCGGGCCGACGATCGCGTTCAGGCCATCCGCGATCTGCTCGGTCTTTTCCAGGATCGCCAGGCCGCGCTTTTCCAGCTGGTCCAGCAGGCCGGGGCGCATCGGGATGCGCGCCGTCCGCTCGCCGTCGGTCTGCAGGCGTGGTGAACCGGTGCGGTCGTCGTCGAGCTGGATGAAGGCGATCCCGGTCACGCCCTGGTAGCCGAGCGAAGCGAAGGTGGTGGTGGTGATCGGCGAGGCCTCGTCCACCGACAGGCGGATCAGGATCTGGCCGGTGACGCGCGGATCGAAGACGATCTCGTCGACCCGGCCCACCTCGAGGCCGCGGTAGCGCACGCTCGCCTGCGGGTTCAGGCCGGGAATCGACTGGGTGGTGGCGATCTCGTAGGGCACCAGTTCGGTCTTGTCGCGATTCAGCCAGAGGCCGGCCAGCACGGCCGCCACCAGGAGCGCGATCGTAAAGACGCCGGTCATCAGGGCGTACGACCTGTTTTCCATATTAACTCTCCGAATCGTTCTGGGCGTTGCGCTCGACGAGCACTTCCAGCGCCCGCTGGCCGCGCGGGCCCAGGAAAAAGTGTTTGATGAACGGGTGGTCGACGCGCAGCACGTCGCACGACGGTCCGACCGCCAGCACATGCTTCTCCGCCAGCACCGCGATGCGCGAGGACAGCGCGAACAGGGTGTCGAGATCGTGGGTGACCATCACCACCGTCAGCTTCAGCTCGCGGTGCAGGGTCTGGATCAGCGACACGAAGGCGTCCGACAGGTCGGGGTCGAGGCCCGCGGTCGGCTCGTCCAGGAACAATAGCTGAGGCTCGAGCGCCAGGGCGCGCGCCAGCGCGGCGCGCTTGACCATCCCGCCCGACAGGTCGGCCGGCATCTTGCTGGCGTGCTCGGGGCCCAGGCCCACCATGTTCATCTTGAGCAGCACCGCGTCGCGGATCACGTCCTCGGGCAGCGCGTGCAGCTCGCGCATGGGCAGGGCGATGTTGTCGAACACGGTCAGGGCCGAGTACAGCGCGCCCTGCTGGAACAGCATGCCCCAGTGATTGCGCATGCGCTGCAGGTCTTCCGGCTCGGCCGCGCTGATGTCCTTGCCGAACACGCGCACGCAGCCCTTGGAAGGACGCTCCAGGCCCAGCATCTGGCGCAGCAGCACCGTCTTGCCGGTGCCGGAGCCGCCCACGATGGTCAGGATTTCGCCGGCATAGATGTCCAGGTTCAGGTCCTGGTGCACCACCGTGCGGCCGAAGCGGGTCCACAGGTTGCGGATCTGGACCACCGGCGGCCCGACGTCTTCCTCCGGCTGCATGTTCAGGCGCTGGGGCTGGCGCTGCTGCTGTGTCGTGTCGGTCATCAGAACCCCACTCCGCTGAAGATGATGGCGTACACGGCATCGGCCAGGATGACCACGGTGATCGCGGTGACCACCGAGGTGGTGGTGCCGCGGCCCAGGCTCTCGGTGTTGGCCTTGATGCGCAGGCCGTAGTGGCAGGAGATCAGCGCGATCAGGATGCCGAAGGTCATTCCCTTGAGCAGGCCGATCGTGTAGTTCACGACCGGCACCGCGTCCGGCAGCTTTTGCAGGAAGTAGCGGAACGACAGGTTCAATTCGATCTTGGCCGAGACCATGCCGCCGATCAGGGCCATGGCGTCGGTCCACACCACCAGCAGCGGCATCGAGATCGCCAGGGCGATCACCTTCGGCATGATCAGGCGGTAGCCGTGCGAGATGCCCATCACCAGCATGGCGTCGAGTTCCTCGGTGACGCGCATGACGCCCAGCTGCGCCGTGATCGACGAGCCGGAGCGGCCGGCCACCAGGATCGCGGCCAGCAGCGGACCGAGTTCGCGGATCACCGACATGCCGAGGATGTTCACCAGGTAGCTGTCGCCGCCGAAGGTGCGCAGCTGCTGGGACGACAGGTAGGACAGCACGATGCCGATCAGGAAACCGACCAGCGCGGTGATGCCCAGGGCCTGGAAGCCGGCGTGGTAGATATTCGCCGAGATCTCGCGCCAGGGACCGGTCTGCGGACGGCGCAGGAAGCGCCCGAGGTCCTGGATCACGACCCCGATCAATCCCACGAAGCCGCGCAGGTGCTCGAAGAAGTTCAGGATCCCGCTGCCGAGCACGATGATGTAGCGCAGGGGGCTGACGCGATGGCGTGGAAGCTGGATGGCGCTGGCCTTCTCGATGCGGCCGAACAGTTCTTCCTGGCGCGGATCGAGCGTGAGCCGTGCCGGGCGGCGTTTGTTCCAGGCGTTCCAGAACATCTGGGCGCCGATGTGGTCGAGGCTTTCGATGCCGGACAGGTCCCATTTGCAGGCGCCCTTGTCCTGCAGGGTGGCCAGCTTGCCGGTGATTTCCTTGAGCGTGCCGCGCCGGGACAGTGCGTGTACCTGCCAGACGCCGCTTGCCACGACAGATTGCTCCGCACGGGAGGCGGAATGTTCGATGGTTAATGTTGGTGCATTTTCAAGCTGCATTGCGGCAGTGTAAAAGAGAATCGTTCGCACCGCCAGCGACGTTAGTCTAGCGTGTCAGGCTGCCAGATGGCGGACTTGCCGGGCCGGGGCGGCCGCCGCGGTCTGCTTCGCGCCATGCGCGCCGCCGTCGATCCTGCCGGCGTAATCGCTGGCGAGGAGGGCCGCGGCTGCGGCCTGGTCCATGCCGCGCAGCTGCAGCCATTCCTGCACCAGCCTGGCCAGCCGGTCGAGGGCGATGCGGTGGGTGGCGTCGGTGCGGGTATAGATCCAGTCCGAGAAAGCCATGAAATTCTCGAACGGCGCATCGCCCAGCATCACGCGGGTGGTGTTGCCGAAGCGGCCCGAATTGGCGACCAGGTCCCAGTAGCGGGCGAAGCGCACCAGGCGCTGCATGGTCGCGAAGTCGATCAGGTTCGTCGCCAGCACGGTATAGGGCGGATAGGGATCGTAGACCATGCCGAACGGCCCGGTGTGGCGGATGATCGGCGTCCCGCGCAGGCGCTTGAGGATGCCGAACTGGATCTCCTGGGCGCCCAGGCTGACCAGGTGGTCGAAGCCGCGCGCGAAACTGGCCACGTCCTCGCCGGGCAGTCCGGCGATCAGGTCCACGTGCAGGTGGGTCTGCGAGTGCTCGCACAGCCAGCGGATGTTGTCGGCCGCCTTGGCGTTGTCCTGGCGGCGGCTGACCAGGGCCTGCACCTCGGGGTTGAAACTCTGGATGCCGATCTCGAACTGCAGCGCGCCCGGCGGGAATTTCGCGATGCTTTCCTTCAGCGCCTCGGGCAGGTGATCGGGCACCAGCTCGAAGTGGGCATACACCGGATCGCCGGGGTTCGCCTCGATCTTATCGAGGAAGAACTGCATGATCTTCAGGCTGGTCTTGACGTTCAGGTTGAAGGTGCGGTCGACGAACTTGAACAGGCGGGCGCCGCGTCCATACAGGTTTTCGAGCTGGGCCAGGAAACCGTCGAGCGGGAAGGGCCAGGCGGTCTTGTCCAGCGACGACAGGCAGAATTCGCACTTGAACGGGCAGCCGCGCGAGGCTTCCACATACAGCGTGCGGTGGGCGATGTCCTCGTCACTATATAGAGAGTAGGGCAGGGCGATCTCCGCCATCGGCGGCTGGACGCCGGCGTGCACCTTCATCAGGGGCTGCGGGCCCTCGAGGATGTCCTTGCACAGCTTGGGGAAGGTCACGTCGCCCCAGCCGGTGACGACGTAGTCGGCCAGCTTCGCGATCGCCTGCTCGCCGGTCTCGTAGGATACCTCGGGACCGCCCAGGATCACCGTCACCTCGGGTGCGACCCGCTTGAGCATGGCCACGACCCTGGTGGTCTCTTCGACGTTCCATATATAGACGCCGAAACCGACGATGCGCGGTCGATGGGCCAGCAGGCGTTCGACCAGGTCGGTCGTCTTGGCGCCGATGACGAATTCCTGGATGGTCGTCTGGCTCCGCAGCTCTCCCATGTTCGCCAGCAGGTAGCGCAGGCCGAGCGACGCATGGGTGTAGCGCGCATTGAGGGTGGAGAGCAGGATCGTCATGATGCAAGGTGAGTCGGCAAAAGGAAGATTGTACGCTTCTCGCCGCCTTGGCCGGTGCGCCTGGAGCACACTTGAGTGACGTGAAAATGAAAAGTGGGGGTTGACGAGGATGAGCATATCCCTCATACTCTCTTTCCTCTGCTGCTGACGAACAAAACGATTCGCACAACGCAGCAAGGCAGTACCGAACAAGTTCTTTAACAATTAACAGTCGATAAGTGTGGGCGTTTGATGAGGGTGCCAGCTGACAAGTTCAGCTGATTACTTAAATTATCAAATGTTCACAAAAAATACGAACTTCTTCGAAAGAAGAAATCGTCAGTATTTTGAGTGAGCGAAATCGATCCAGTGGATCGATTTCGAAACCATGAGAAATCGTGGTTTCGACAAACAGAGATTGAACTGAAGAGTTTG
>NZ_KB908099.1 GCF_000382345.1 Massilia niastensis DSM 21313 | reverse complement strand
TCAACCCGCGCGGCGAGGATTTCAAGGCCAACGCCGCGGCCATGCAAGCCGTGGTGGACGACCTGCGCGCCAGGGTCGCCCAGATGGCCAGGGGCGGCGGCGACGCCGCCTGCGCCAGGCACGTCGCACGCGGCAAGCTGCTGCCGCGCGACCGCGTCCAGATGCTGCTCGACCCGGGCACGCCCTTCCTCGAGTTCTCCCAGCTGGCCGCCTACGCCATGTACGACAATGCCGCCCCGGCGGCCGGCATCATCACCGGCATCGGCCGCGTCGCCGGCCAGGAATGCGTGATCGTCTGTAACGACGCCACCGTCAAGGGCGGCACCTACTACCCGATGACGGTGAAAAAACACCTGCGCGCCCAGGAGATCGCCGAGCAGAACCGCCTGCCCTGCATTTATCTCGTCGACTCGGGCGGCGCCAACCTGCCGAACCAGGACGACGTGTTCCCCGACCGCGACCACTTCGGCCGCATCTTCTACAACCAGGCCAATCTCTCGGCCCAGGGCATCCCGCAGATCGCCGTCGTGATGGGTTCCTGCACCGCGGGCGGCGCCTACGTGCCGGCCATGAGCGACGAATCGATCATCGTCAAGGAACAGGGCACCATCTTCCTGGGCGGCCCGCCCCTGGTGAAGGCCGCGACCGGCGAAGTCGTGACCGCCGAGGACCTGGGCGGCGGCGATGTCCACACCCGCCTGTCGGGCGTGGCCGACCACCTGGCCCAGGACGACCTGCACGCGCTGTCGCTGGCGCGCACCATCGTCTCGAACCTGAACCGGACAAAACCGGTGCAAGGCGCGCTGCGCGACAGCGTCGAGCCGAAATACGCACCCGAGGAACTGTACGGCGTGATTCCGGTCGATACGAGGAAACCCTTCGATGTGCGCGAAGTGATCGCGCGCGTGGTCGACGGTAGCGAATTCGACGAATTCAAGGCGCGCTACGGCACCACGCTGGTGTGCGGCTTCGCCCACATCTTCGGCATGAAGGTCGGCATCATCGCCAACAACGGCATCCTGTTCTCGGAGTCGGCCCTGAAGGGCGCCCACTTCATCGAACTGTGCTGCCAGCGCAAGATCCCGCTGGTCTTCCTGCAGAACATCACCGGCTTCATGGTCGGGCGCAAGTACGAAAACGAGGGCATCGCCCGCAACGGCGCCAAGATGGTGACCGCGGTCGCCACCGCCGCGGTGCCGAAGTTCACCGTGATCATCGGCGGCTCGTTCGGGGCCGGCAACTACGGCATGTGCGGCCGCGCCTTCTCGCCGCGCTTCCTGTGGATGTGGCCGAACGCGCGCATCTCGGTGATGGGCGGCGACCAGGCGGCCTCGGTGCTGGCCACGGTCAAGCGCGACGGCATCGAAGCGAAAGGTGGCCAGTGGTCGGCGGACGAGGAAGCCGCCTTCAGGCAGCCGATCAAGGACCAGTACGAGCACCAGGGCCACCCCTACTATGCGTCGGCGCGCCTGTGGGACGATGGCGTGATCGATCCGGCCGACACCCGCATGGTGCTGGGCCTGGGACTGTCGGCGGCGCTCAACAGGCCGATCGAAGACACGAAGTTCGGCGTGTTCCGCATGTAAGGGAGAGAAGAACATGGAATATCAGACCTTGACCGTATCGATCGCCGACAAGCTGGCGACCGTCACCCTGAACCGCCCGGAACTGCGCAACGCCTTCAATGAACACGCGATCGCCGAACTGGCGCTGGTGTTCGATGAACTGGGCCGCAACGAACTGGTGCGCGCGATCGTGCTGGCCGCGAACGGCCCGGCCTTCTGCGCCGGCGCGGACCTGAACTGGATGAAGAAGATGGCCGGCTACTCGCACGACGAGAACCAGCTCGATGCCGCGCGCCTGGCCGACATGCTGCGCACCATCTACCTGTGCCCGAAGCCGACCGTGGCCCGGGTGCAGGGCGACTGCTATGCCGGCGGCATGGGCCTGGTGGCGGCCTGCGACATCGTCGTGGCCAGCGACAACGCGGCTTTTTGCCTGTCGGAAGTCAAGCTGGGCCTGATCCCGGCCACCATCTCGCCCTACGTCATCAAGGCGATGGGCGAACAGGCCGCGCGCCGCTACTTCCTGACCGCCGAGCGCTTCGACGCGGCGGAGGCGCGCCGCATCGGCTTCGCCCACGAGGTGGTCGCTTCCGATGCCCTCGACGCGACGGTGGCCGGCATCGCCAAGTCCCTGGTCAACAACAGCCCGAACGCCGTGATGGAGGCCAAGACCCTGGTGCGGGACATCGTCGGCCAGCCCGTGGACGATGCGCTGCTGGCGGACACCGCCGGCCGCATCGCCGCCATCCGCGCGTCAAGCGAAGGGCGCGAAGGCGTGGCCTCCTTCCTTGATAAACGCAAGCCATCCTGGCTGAACTAGCAGCATTCGACATCGGAAAAAACATCGTGAAGCAGCACACCTCTTCCCACTGGATCGCGCGCAGCCTGCGCAGCGTATGGCATCCCTGCACCCAGATGCAGCACCACGAAGAGGTGCCGCTGATCGCGGTCAGCCATGGCAAGGGCCCCTGGCTGTACGACCATGAAGGCCGCCGCTACATGGACGGCATCAGCTCCTGGTGGGTCAACCTGTTCGGCCATGCCAACCCGCGCATCAACGCCGCGCTGAAGGACCAGCTCGACCGCCTGGAGCACGCGATGCTGGCCGGCTTCACCCACGAGCCGGTGATCGAGCTGTCCGAGCGCCTCGCCGAGCTGACCGGGCATGTGCTCGGCCACGCCTTCTACGCCTCGGACGGCGCCTCGGCGGTCGAGATCGCGATGAAGATGAGCTTCCACGCCTGGCGCAACGCCGGCTACCCGAACAAGCAGGAATTCGTCTGCCTGCAGGGCAGCTACCACGGCGAGACCATCGGCGCGCTGGCGGTCACCGACGTGCCGCTGTTCAAGGACGCCTACGGCCCGCTGCTGCGCGCCTCGCACGTGGTGCCGGCGCCGGACGCGCGCAACGCGGTCGAGGGCGAATCGAGCCAGGACGTGGCGCGCCGCGCCATCAAGGAAGTGAAAAAGCTGTTCGAACTGCGCGGCGACAAGATCGCCGCCATCATCGTCGAGCCGCTGGTGCAGTGCGCGACCGGCATGGCGATGTACGACCCGCTGTACCTGGAACTGCTGCGCGAACTGTGCGACAAGTACCACGTGCACCTGATCGCCGACGAGATCGCGGTCGGCTGCGGGCGCACCGGCACCTTCTTCGCCTGCGAGCAGGCGGCGATCTGGCCCGACTTCCTGTGCCTGTCGAAGGGCATCAGCGGCGGCTACCTGCCGCTGTCGCTGGTGCTCACCAGGGACGAGATCTACCAGGCCTTCTACAGCGAGGACATCACGCGCGGCTTCCTGCACTCGCATTCCTACACCGGCAATCCGCTGGCCTGCCGCGCGGCGCTGGCCACGCTCGACATCTTCCGCGAGGACGATGTCCTGAACCGCAACCGCGAACTGGCGACGAAGCTGACCATCGCGCTGGCCCCGCTGGCCGAGCACGACCGCACGCACCACTTCCGCCAGCGCGGCATGATCTTCGCGTTCGACGCGGTGGAACCGGATACCGACCGCGCCTCGACCTTCGCGCGCCGCTTCTTCAGCACGGCGGTCGAGAACGAACTGCTGCTGCGCCCGATCGGGCGCACCGTCTACCTGATGCCGCCCTACATCCTGGACGACGAGGACGTCGCCGGCCTGGCCGCGCGCACGCAGAAGGTATTCGAATCCGTGATCGCGGGCTGACATGATGGACCTGATCGCACACGTCAACCGCAAGCTCGACACCCTGGCGAGCCACAGCCTCACGCGCCGCCGCCGCGTGGCCGACAGCGCCTGCGCGCCGCGCCAGGTGGTGGACGGCCGCGAGCTGCTGGCCTTCTGCAGCAACGACTACCTGGGCCTGGCGGCCCACCCGCAGGTGGTCGAGGCCCTGCGCGAAGGCGCCAGCCTGTACGGCGCCGGCAGCGGCGCCTCGCACCTGGTCTCGGGCCACAGCCGCGCGCATGCGCTGCTCGAGGAAAGGCTGGCCGCCTGGATCGCGCCGCACCTGGAACAGGCGCGCGCGCTCTACCTGTGCACCGGCTACATGGCCAACCTGGCGGTGCTCACCGCCCTCGGCGCCGACGCCGAGGCCCAGATCTTTTCCGAGGCGCTGAACCATGCCTCGCTGATCGACGGCGCGCGCCTGGCCAGGGCCGGCGTCACGGTCTACCCGCACGGCGACGTCGACGCGCTGGCCGCGCAGCTGGAAGCCAGCCAGGCGGCGACGAAGATCGTCGTCACCGACAGCGTCTTCAGCATGGACGGCAACCTGGCGCCGCTGCCCGCCTTGCTGGCGCTGTGCGAACGCCACGGCGCCTGGCTGGTGGTCGACGACGCCCACGGATTCGGCGTGCTGGGCGCGCAGGGCCGCGGGGCGCTGGAACACTTCGGCCTGCGCTCGCCCAACCTGGTCTACATCGGCACCCTCGGCAAGGCCGCCGGTGTGGGCGGCGCCTTCGTCGCGGCGCACGCCAGCGTGATCGAGCTGATGGTGCAGCGCGCCCGTCCCTACATCTACACCACCGCCGCCCCGCCTGCGCTGGCCCATGCCCTGCTCGCCAGCCTTGATATCATTGGCGGTCCCGAAGGCGCCCGGCGGCGCGCCCACCTGGCCGCGCTGGTGGACAGCCTGCGCGCCGCGCTGCGTTTCCAGCGCTGGCAGCTGGCGCCATCGGCCACGGCGATCCAGCCGGTCATCATCGGCAGCAACGACGACGCACTGCGCGCCGCCGCCGCCCTGCAGGAGCAGGGCCTGTGGGTGCCGGCGATCCGGCCGCCGACCGTGGCGCCGGGCACGGCGCGCCTGCGCGTGACCCTGTCGGCCGCCCACGGCATCGATGAGGTGGCGCGGCTGGCGCGCGCGCTCAACGAACTGGAAAAGACTGCGCAATGAAGAACCTGAACGAACCCGAACAGCCGGTCGCGCTGGCGCAAACGCTGGCGAAACCGCGTCCCGCCGAAGTCCTCGAAGCGGAGCCGCAGCCGGAGCCGCGCGCGGCCGACAGCGCGCCCTCGCGCTTCTGCTGCTTCGTCACCGGCACCGACACCGAGATCGGCAAGACCCTGGTCTCGGCCGCGATCCTGCACAAGCTGGCGAAAAGCGGACGCCGCGCCTGCGGCATGAAGCCGGTCGCCGCCGGCGCCGAGATGCGCGACGGCGAATTGCACAACGAGGACGCCGACATGCTGGCGGCCGCCGGCAACGTGCACCTGCCCTCCTCCATCACCACGCCGTACATGCTGCGCGAACCGGCCGCGCCCCACGTCGCCGCCGCGATCGACGGCGTGACCATCGAGCCGGTGCCGATCATCGCCGCCTATGCCGAGATCCTGGCCGCCTCGGATGCGGTCGTGGTCGAGGGCGTGGGGGGCTTCCGCGTGCCGTTCAACGACGACTTCGACAGCGCCGACCTGGCCGCCCAGCTGAACCTGCCGGTGATCCTGGTGGTGGGCCTGCGCCTGGGCTGCATCAGCCACGCCCTGCTCACGGTCGAAGCGGTCGTCGCACGCGGCCTGGTGCTGGCCGGCTGGGTCGCCAACACGGTCGATCCCGACATGCGCTTCATGCGCGAGAACATCGAGGCGCTGGCACAGCGCATCCCGGCGCCGATGCTGGGCCACGTGCCACGCCTGGAACACCCAACGGCCGCCGCTGCGGCCGAATTCATCGACCTTGCGGGACTGCCGGGCTGGCCGTCCACGCGGGTCCAGTCATAGAAGGAAGCCAGAATGTCCCAATCCCAAACCGTCGCCCTGCACCGCCCTGTCGCCATCAAGCAGGCCGAGAACGCCACCTGGCCGCTGGCCGACGTGCTGGCCCTGTTCGAGCTGCCGTTCAACGAGCTGATGCACCGCGCCCAGACCGCCCACCGCGCCAGCTTCCCGGACGGCGACGTCGAGCTGGCCACCCTGCTGTCGATCAAGACCGGCGGCTGCGAGGAAGACTGCGGCTACTGCCCGCAGGCGGCGCGCTACGACACCGGTGTCGAAGCCAAGAAGATCCTCGACATCGACACCGTGCTGGATGCGGCGCGCCAGGCCAAGGCCAGCGGCGCGACCCGCTTCTGCATGGGCGCGGCATGGCGCAGCCCGAAGGAGCGCGACATGGAAAAGGTCGAGAACATGGTGCGCGAAGTGAAGGCGCTCGGCCTGGAAACCTGCGCCACCCTCGGCATGCTCGAGGAAGGCCAGGCGGAACAGCTGAAGAACGCCGGCCTGGACTACTACAACCACAACATCGACACCGCGCCCGACTTCTACAACAACGTGATCTCGACCCGCGAGTACCAGGACCGCCTGGACACGCTGGGACGCGTGCGCAACGCCGGCCTGAAGGTCTGCTGCGGCGGCATCGTCGGCATGGGCGAGACGCGCGAGCAGCGCGCCGGCCTGATCGCCCAGCTGGCGAACCTGAACCCGTATCCGGAATCGGTGCCGGTCAACCACCTGGTGCAGGTCGAGGGCACGCCGCTGCACGGCATCGAGAAGCTCGATCCGATCGAATTCGTGCGCACCATCGCCGTGGCCCGCATCACCATGCCGCAGGCGCGCGTGCGCCTGTCGGCCGGCCGCCGCGAGCTGGGCGAAGCGGTGCAGGCGATGTGCTTCATGGCCGGCGCCAATTCCATCTTCTACGGCGACAAGCTGCTCACCACCGGCAACCCGGAAGCGGACGACGACCGCGTGCTGCTCGAGAAGCTGGGCCTGAAGACGCGCGCCGCCACGCTGGAATCGGCGCCGAAGGAAGCCTGCGGCTGCTGATCACTTCATGTCGTTCCCGTCCATGCGGGCGGGAACGACGGTTGGTGCAGCCGGGGAGACACGGCCGCGCAACCAACAAATACATCGAACAACCATAAGCGAAAGACAAACGCATGTTCACCAAGATCCTCATCGCCAACCGTGGCGAAATCGCCTGCCGTGTCGCCGCCACCGCGCGCCGCATGGGCATCCGCACCGTCGCCGTCTACTCCGAAGCCGACGCGGGCGCCAAGCACGTGGCGGTATGCGATGAGGCGGTGCTGATCGGCCCGGCCGCGGCCAAGGACAGCTACCTGCGCGGCGCGAAGATCATCGAGGTGGCGAAGGCCGCCGGCGCCCAGGCGATCCACCCCGGCTACGGCTTCCTGTCCGAGAACGCGGAGTTCGCGGAAGCGGTGCAGGCGGCCGGCCTGGCGTTCATCGGGCCGCCGGGGTCGTCGATGCGCGCGATGGGATCGAAGTCGGCCGCCAAGCAGCTGATGGAAGGCGCCAACGTGCCGCTGGTGCCGGGCTACCACGGCGACGAGCAGGATCCGGCCTTCCTGCGCCAGCAGGCCGACCGGATCGGCTATCCGGTGCTGCTCAAGGCCAGCGCCGGCGGCGGCGGCAAGGGCATGCGCGTGGTCGAGCGCTCGGAAGACTTCGAGGCCGCGCTGGCCTCGTGCAAGCGCGAAGCGATCAGCTCCTTCGGCGACGACAAGGTGCTGGTCGAGAAATACCTGATCCGTCCGCGCCACATCGAGATCCAGGTGTTCGCCGACAGCCACGGCAACTGCGTCTACCTGCACGAGCGCGACTGCTCGGTGCAGCGCCGCCACCAGAAGGTGCTGGAAGAAGCGCCGGCTCCCGGCATGAGCCAGGACCGCCGCGCGGCCATGGGCGAGGCGGCCGTGAACGCCGCGCGCGCGGTCGGCTACGTCGGCGCCGGCACGGTGGAATTCATCGCCAACCAGGACGGTTCGTTCTACTTCATGGAGATGAACACCCGCCTGCAGGTCGAGCACCCGGTCACCGAAATGATCACCGGCACCGACCTGGTCGAATGGCAGCTGCGCGTGGCCTTTGGCGAGCCGCTGCCGAAGAAGCAGCACGAGCTGGCCATCCACGGCCACGCGATCGAGGCGCGCGTGTATGCCGAGAACCCGGAAAAGGGCTTCCTGCCCTCGATCGGCACCCTGCGCCACATGGATACCCCGGACGCGGTCGAATTCGAGCTGGGCGGCGTGGCGGGGGTGAACCCGGCCGCGGTGCGCGTCGATTCGGGCGTGCGCGAGGGCGATGCGATCTCGCCGTTCTACGACCCGATGATCGCCAAGCTGATCGTCTGGGGCGCGGACCGCACCCAGGCGCTGGCGCGCCTGTCGCAGGCGCTGTCGGAGTTCCGCATCGTCGGACTGGCGACCAACATCGCCTTCCTCAAACGCCTGGTCGAGGGCGAGGCCTTCTCGACCGCCGACCTGGATACCGGCCTGATCGACCGCCATGGCGCCAGCCTGTTCCCGGCCGCGGCTCCGGCGCCGCTGGGCGCGCTGGCGCTGGCCGCGCTGGCGCTGGCCGAAAGCGAAACCGTGCACGGCGCCGGCAATCCGGCCGACCCGTGGAGCCAGGCGCGCGGCTGGCGCATGAACGGCGACTACCGCCGCGAACTGTCCTTCGGCGACGAGTACACGGCCGGCCGCGAAGGCGGCGCCTACCGTCTCGGCCTGACCTACCGCCACGACGGCTGGGAAGTCGACCTCGACGGAAAGCGGGAGCGCGTGGACGTGATCGCCCGCGACGGCGCCGAGCTGTCGCTGCGCGTCGGCGAGACCTCGCTGCACGGCTGCGTGCGCCGAGACGGCGAACTCTTCCACGTGTTCACCGGTGGCCGCCATCTGACCCTGTCGTACAATGATCCGATGGCGCATGCCGGCGAACACGAAGCGGCCGGCGGACGCCTGACGGCCCCGATGCCGGGCAAGGTGGTCGCGGTGCTGGCTGCTTCCGGCAAGGAAGTAAAGAAAGGCGAGCCACTCGTGATCATGGAAGCAATGAAGATGGAACACACGATTTCCGCGCCGAGCGACGGCCTGGTGGAGGAGGTGCTGTACCAGGTCGGCGACCAGGTGGCGGATGGCGCGCCGCTGCTGGCATTCAAGGCGGCGTAACACACAAGAACCCTATAAAAAAGACAGAAGGGGGAGACATGCGCATACTCCTTTACCGGGGCGACGGCGTCGTTGAACCGTGGGTGCGCGAATTCGCCGCGGTGATGCCGGAGGCGGAAGCGATAGCGTGGAAGGAAGGCGAGGTCCTGGCGCCCTGCGACTATGCGGTGCTGTGGAATCCGGCGCCGGCCTTGCTGGAACAACTGACGCACGTGAAGGCGATTTTCCTGATGGGCGCCGGCGTCGACGCCCTGCTCAAGTTCGGCGAGACCCTGCCCGCCGTGCCGCTCATCCGGCTGGGCGACGCCGGCATGGGGGTGCAGATGGCCGAATACGTGGCGCATGCCGTGCTGCGCTACTTCCGCCGCTTCGACGAATACGAACAGCAGGCCCGCCATGGCGCCTGGAATCCGCTGCCGCTGTACCCGAAGGAAGAATTCACGATCGGCGTCATGGGCCTGGGCAAGCTGGGCATGCCGGTGGTCGATGCCATGCGCCTGTTCGGCTTCCCGGTGCGCGGCTGGAGCCGCACGCCCAAGGACTTGCCGGGCGTGGAATGCTATTTCGGGATGGAAGGCCTGGACGACTTCCTGCACGGCACGCGCGTGCTGGTGTGCATGCTGCCGCTCACACAAGAGACCGCGAACCTGCTCGACCGCCACAAGCTCGGCAAGCTGCAGCCCGGCGCCTACCTGATCAACGTGTCGCGCGGCGCCATCGTGGCCGAGCCCGACCTGATGGCCCTGATCCGTTCCGGCCACATCGCGGGCGCCACCCTGGACGTGTTCCGCCATGAGCCGCTGCCGGCGCCTCATCCGTTCTGGAACGAGCCGCGCATCAACATCACACCGCATATTTCCGCGCTCACCATGCGCCACGAAGCCGTGCGCCAGATCGCCGACAAGATCGACGCGCTGGAAAACGGCGAACCGGTCGGCGACCTCGTCGACCGCAACCTGGGATATTAGCAATGAACCAACAAGCTGGCTTGCCGAACAAGGTCAAGATCGTCGAAGTGGGCCCGCGCGACGGCCTGCAGAATGAAAAGGAAGCGCTGTCGGCCGACGTCAAGGTCGAACTCGTGAACCGCCTGGCGCGCGCCGGTTTCGCCAACGTGGAGGCGGCCGCCTTCGTGTCGCCCAAGTGGGTGCCGCAGATGGCCACCAGCGCCGAGGTGCTGGCGCGCATCGAGCGCCGCCCCGGCGTCCTGTATTCCGCGCTGGTGCCCAACATGCAGGGCTTCGAGGCGGCGCTGGCCGGCAAGGCCGACGAGGTGGTGGTGTTCGGGGCCGCATCGGAAGCCTTTTCGCAGAAGAACATCAACTGCTCGATCGCCGAGTCGATCGCGCGCTTCGGGCCGGTGGCGAAAGCGGCCAGGGAACACGGCCTGCGCCTGCGCGGTTCGATCAGCACCGCGTTCGGCTGCCCCTACCAGGGCGAGGTGCCGCTGGATGCCGTGGCCGACGTGGTGGCGCGCATGCGCGACCTCGGCTGCGACGAGATCGACATCGCCGACACCATCGGCGTCTCGACCGCGCGCAAGACCCAGGCCGTGATGCTGCGCGCGGCGCAGGAATTCCCGATCGAAAAACTGTCGGGGCACTTCCACGACACCTACGGGCAGGCGGTGGCCAACATCTATGCGGCCATGGAAGTGGGCGTGGCGATCTTCCACTCGTCGGTGGCGGGACTGGGCGGCTGCCCGTTCGCGAAAGGCGCGACCGGGAATGTGGCGACCGAGGATGTGCTGTACCTGATGCAGGGCCTGGGGATCGAGACCGGGATCGATCTCGGGCAGGTGGTGGATACCGGGCTGTACATTTCGGAACAGCTGGGGCGCAAGAGCGTGAGCCGGGCGGGCAATGCGCTTGCCGCGAAACGCGCCGTGTAAGCGCCTTGTCCGCCAGTCCGCAGCGGATACCCGTCCTTGCTGCGGACATCGCATCCGTCTCATTCCCACAACTGGACGCGGAAAAGAAAATGGCCAACAACTTTCGTTGTCGGCCATTTTCTCTAATACTGGTCGGAGTACAAGGATTCGAACCTTGGACCCTCTGGTCCCAAACCAGATGCGCTACCGGGCTGCGCTACACTCCGAGAACACAGATCATATCTGCTCAGCGTGACTTGGTCAAGGTGTCGGGGCAAAATAGCCCGACTTGTCGCATTCCTGGGCAAAGATGAGGTAACGGTATTGTGCGTATTGCAGTATCCATGGCCGGGCCCGGTGACATACGTCCGGAACACCGCCGCCTTGCTGCCGGCGTCGCCGTGTCGATGGCCGTCCACATCCTGTTCCTCCTGGCTTACCGGGGAACCGGCCCGTCCCTGCCCGTCCCTGCGCAGGAGCCGGCCGCCATCGCCGTCACCATCCGCCCGCCGCCGCCTCGCGCGCCGCCGGTGGTCGAACCCGCCCCCGCCCGGCCCGCCGCTCCCGCGGCGCCGGACACCGCCCGCCGCACGCCGCCGAAGAAAGTGATCGCCGTGCCGGACAGCCCGGAGCGCGAGGCGCAGCCCGATCCCTTCGTCGTGCAGCAACCGGAGACCGACAGGGCCGAACCGGCCGACGAGGCGCCGCGCTTCGACATGGAAACCGCCAAACGCCTGGCGCGCGAGAACGCCCACATGCGCGATCCGTCCAGGGAAGGCACGGCGCTGGCGCAGTTCCCGGAGAAACCGCTGGAAACGGAGACGGCACTGGCGCGCGCCATCGGCAAGGCCAAGCGGCGCGACTGCAAGGATGGGATTCCGGGAGGATTGCTGGCGCCGCTGTACCTGATGATGGACAAGAAGAACAGCGGCTGCAAATGGTGAATGGCGTTTACTCGCCCTTGATCTGGAGGGCGCGCTCGTACAGCGCGTTTTTCTTGCGTCCCGTAATCTGCGCCGCCAGGTTGGCCGCCTGCTTGACGCTGCACTCGGTCAACAGGATCTGCAGGACGCGCTCTGCTTCCGCATCGCCCTCATCCGTATCCGCGCGCGCGCCTTCCACCAGCACCACGAATTCGCCGCGCTCGCGGTGCTGGTCCGCCTTGACCCAGGCCAGGGCCTCGCTCAGCGGGCAGCGGTGCACTTCCTCGAACAGCTTGCTGAGCTCGCGTGCGAACACCACCTGCCGGGTCGGCTCGAAGGCAGCCAGCAGCGCCCCGACACAATCGACGATGCGGTGCGGCGCCTCGTAGAACACCAGGGTCGAGGTGTCGCGCGCCAGCGGGACCAGGGCCGCTTCGCGCTGCCTGGCCTTGGCCGGCAGGAAGCCGACGAAATGGAAGCGGTCATTGACCAGGCCGCTCGCGGACAGCGCCGCGATCGCCGCCGACGGGCCGGGCAGCGGCATCACGGCCAGCCCGGCGGCGCGCACCGCATCGACGATGCGCGCGCCCGGGTCCGACACCGCCGGCGTGCCGGCATCCGACACCAGCGCCACGCGCTGTCCCGAGCGCAGGCGCTCGACGATCTTGTCCGCCACTTCGCGCTCGTTGTGCTGGTGCGCGGCGATCGTCTGCTTGTTCAGTCCGAAGCGCTGCAGCAGGGCGCCGGTCTTGCGCGTGTCTTCGCAGGCCACCACATCGGCCAGCGCCAGCAGGTACAGCGCGCGCAGCGTGATGTCGGTGACGTTGCCAATCGGAGTAGCCACGACATACAGCGTTGCGGTAGGATAGGACTGCTGGGCCGCCTCGCCCATGACGGGAAGCCGGGCGATGTCGATGGTCTGCTGTTCTGTCATAAAAAAGGGTTCCGATGTTGAAGAAGAAAAATCTCAAGGGGCTGCTGGCCGCGGCCATCGTCGCGCTGGTGGCTGGTTGCAGCTCCACGCCGCTGCCGCCCGACACAGGCTGCGGCGTACCGGGCGGATTGTGCGCGCCCGCCGAGCCGATGACAAGTGTCCCGCCGCCCGAGGCCGAATACGTCCCGCCGCCGCCCGCCCCGAATTCCGAAACGCGCACCAGCCCGGTCGAGCTGCCGCCCACTTCCGATGGCAAGCCGCGCGCCGCCGCCAACGTCCAGGGCATCCGCGTCGCCCTGCTGCTCCCGCTCGAGTCGCAGGCGCTGGGCCAGCCCGCCGAAGCGGTGCGCGCCGGTTTCATGGCGGGCCACGAGCGCGAGCGCTCCGGCGTCACCGTCAGCGTGGTGCCGACCGGCGACTCGGCCCAGGCCACGCTCGACGCCTATGCGCGCGCGGTGCAGCAGAACGATATCGTGGTCGGCCCGCTGTCCAGGCCGGCCGTGGCCGCGCTGGCCGCCAGCGGCGCGGTCAGCAAGCCGACCATCGCCCTCAACCATCCGCAGACCAGCGCCCCGCTGCCGCGTCGGATGCTGGTGATCGGCCTGTCGCTCGAAGACGAAGCCACCCAGGTCGCCGACTGGGCGGCCGCCGAGCATCCCGCCGGGCGCGCCCTGGTGGTGACCGGTCCGGCCACCTGGCAGCAGCGCCTGTCCGGCGCGTTCGCCGCGCGCTGGACCCAGCTGGGTCGCAACAATGCGCTGGTCGAGCTGCCGATCGCCGATGGCTATGTCGACGCCAATGCCCTGGCCCAGCTGCGCACCAGCCTGCAGGGCGATGCGCCGCAGCTGGTGTTCGCCGCCCTCGACGCGGTCCAGCTGCGCCAGGTGCGCAGCGCGCTCGGCACCACGCTGCCGACCTACGGCACGTCCTCGATCAACCCGGGGCGCGAACCGGGCACCTCGGCGCCCGAACTGGCGGACGTGCGCATCCTCGACCTGCCGTGGACGGTGCAGCCCGACCATCCGCTGGTCAGCCTCTACCCGCGCTGGGGCGGCGACAGCAACGGCTTCGACATGCAGCGCCTGTATGCGCTCGGCATCGACGCCTACCGCATCGCGCGCGAACTGGCGCAGCGCCCGCACGGCGCCTTCGAGATCGACGGCGTGACCGGCCGCCTGTCGATCGACATGGGCCAGAGCTCGCCGGGTTTCCGCCGCGTCGAAAGCGGCGTCGTGTATCGCGACGGCGGCCAGTTCGAAACGGTCGCGTTCGGACGCTGACATGTGGCCCGGGCGCCTGTCTCCGCGGCAGGTCCAGGGCCATGACTGGGAACAGAAGGCGCTCGCCTACCTGAAGCGCCAGCGCCTCAGCCTGCTCACCGAAAATTTCCGCACCAAAGGCGGCGAAATCGACCTGGTCATGCTCGATGGGTCGACCCTGGTCTTCGTCGAAGTCCGCCAGCGCGCGGACGACCTGCATGGCGGCGCCGCCGCCAGCATCACCCCGGCCAAGATCCGGCGCCTGGTGTGCGCCGCCCAGGCCTATCTGTTGCGCTATCCTGTGACCCCGCCCTGCCGTTTCGACGTCATCGCCATCGAGGGCGGGCGGATCGAATGGTTGCGCAATGTCATTGAGTTGTAAGCAATTTTATCTGCGCTTGCCCGCCCCGCATTGCCACTGCACTATAATCCTCGGTTATGAATACTCAACGCATCCTCGCTCACTTCCAGGAGAGCGCCGACCTGAAGATGAAGTCGGCCGCGACCCTGTCCCCATCCATTTCGCAGGCGGTCGAACTGATGTTCGGCGCCCTGTCCAACGGCAACAAGATCCTGGCATGCGGTAACGGCGGTTCCGCCGCCGACTGCCAGCACTTTGCTGCCGAACTCGTCGGGCGCTTCGAGCGCGAGCGTTTCCCGCTGCCGGCGATTGCCCTGACCACCGACACCTCGATCATGACTGCCGTGGGCAATGACTACAGCTTCAAGGAGATTTTCTCGAAGCAGGTGCAAGCTTTCGGCCAGGCCGGCGACGTGCTGCTGGCGATCTCGACCTCCGGCAACTCGGCCAATGTGCTGGCGGCCGTCGAGGCGGCGCTGGAGCGCGAGATGCGCATCGTGGCCTTCACCGGCAAGGATGGCGGCGCGCTCGGCAAGCTGCTGACCGACGCCGACGTCCACATCAATGTCCCACACGCCCGCACTGCACGCATCCAGGAAGTGCACCTGCTGGCGATTCACTGCATTTGCGACGGCATCGATGTCGCCCTGTTTGGAGGAGATGAGAATGAGTAATACCCGCCGGCCCATGGCCGCGCTGTTGACCAAGCTGGTCCTGGGCGCTGCCCTGCTGGGTTCGCTGTCGGGCTGCGTCGGCCTGGTTGCGGGCGGCGCCGTCGCGAGCGCCCTGTCCGCTGCCGACCGCCGCACCCTGGGCACGCAGACCGAGGACAACTCGATCAACGTCAAGGCCGAGCTGAAGATGAACCAGCTCACCGGCGAAAACGGCCACGTCAACGTCACCAGCTACAACCGCAAGGTGCTGCTGACCGGCGAAGTCCGCGACGAAGCGATGAAGCAGGCGGCCGAGCGCGAAGCGCGTGCGGTCGCGAACGTGGAGTCGGTGATCAACGAGCTGGAAATCGCCGGCCCGTCGAGCTACACCTCGCGTTCCAGCGACGCCCTGATCACCACCAAGGTCAAGGCCAGCCTGGTCGACAAGAAAACCGTGTCGGCCAACTCGTTCAAGGTCACGACCGAACGCGGCGTGGTCTACCTGATGGGCCTGGTCACCCAGCGTGAAGGCAATATCGCCGCCGACGTCGCCAAGGGCGTGTCGGGCGTGCAGCGCGTCGTCAAGATCTTCGAGTACATCAGCGAAGAAGACGCGAAGAGCCAGCAAGGCGGCTCCAGCCAGGCTTCCCGGTAACACCCTGCGGCAGGACGATCATGGTCCTGCCGTTTTTCCATCCGCACCGACCATGACAGCTTCCACTTCCCGTTCCTGGATCAAGCCTGCCGCCATCGGCGCGGTGGTGCTCGCGCTGGCCGGCATCGGCTACGCGTCCTTCAGCAGCAGCACGCCTGCGCCGAACGTCACCTTCATCAGCATCACCGGCGAAAAGATCAGCACCGCATCCTTGCGCGGCAAGGTCGTGATGGTCAACTTCTGGGCCACTTCCTGCACCACCTGCGTGAAGGAGATGCCGGCGATGGTCGAGACCTACAACAAGTTCAAGGGCCAGGGCCTGGAATTCGTCGCGGTCGCGATGGATTACGACCCGCCCAACTATGTGCTGAACTTCACCGAGACGCGCAAGCTGCCGTTCAAGGTGGCGATCGACTCGAGCGGCGACATCGCCAGGCAGTTCGGCGACGTCAAGCTGACGCCGACCACCTTCGTGATCGACAAGGACGGCAAGATCATCAAGCGCTACGTCGGCGAGCCCGATTTCCCTGCGCTGCACCTGCTGCTGCAGAAGGAACTTGCCGGCTGAGCCGCGCCGGCCGAGCCTCTCCTTTACTTCGGATACAGCAGCATCTGGGTGCAGCGGAACAGGGCGATGGTCTTGCCGCTGGCCTGGTCGGTGACCACCGCATCCCATACCTGGGTCGTACGGCCGAGATGAACGGCCGTGGCGACGCAGGCGATCGTGCCCTCGCGCGCGGTGCCCATGTGATTGGATTTCAGCTCCACGGTGGTGAAGCTGCGCGCGCCTTCCGGCAGGTTGCTGAGGCAGCCGCAGCCGGCGCAGGTGTCGGCCAGCGAGATGACGGTGCCGGCGTGCAGGTAGCCGTTCGGGGCCAGCAGGTGCTTGTCGATCTTCAGTTCGGCGGCCAGGCGGCCGGGGCCGACTTCGGTGAAGCGGATGCCCAGGTAGCCGGGCAGGAAGTCGGCGCCGAATGCATTGAAGTATTCAGGGGTGTGTTTGGTGGTCACGATGGTGGTCGCTGGGTGGGGAAAGCGCCCATCGTACACCGGCCTGGGGCTGTCGTGGCCAGCGGCGCAGCGCTCAGCGCCCCCTGCGCGCGCCCTGCTTTCCCCCCTGTTTTCCACCCTGCCGTTTGCGCGCCGCCGCGTTCTGCTGCTGCAGCAGCGCATCCACCCTCTCCGAGGCCTCGCGCGCCAGTTCCTGCGCCATCCCGATGCTGGGGAAGTGTTCCGGCGCGCGGTAGCCCAGCCACGCATACGCGGAATACATGCGGCAGGTATCCTCGACCTCCTGCAGGTTCATCCAGAACAGCTCCTGCGCATGCGGCTGCAGCTTGCAGATCTTCTTCTTGGCCAGCGACAGCGACCAGTGCTCCCATGCGCTTTGCAGCACCGGCACCTTGCTCGAGATCGGCACCAGCGAGAGCATGAACTTCTCGGCCACCGACAGCGGCAAGGTATCCAGCCACTCCGCCCTTTCGTTCTGTTCCTCGGTGATGCGCGGATAGAAGAAACCGTCCGGCACGTCGATGTTGTGCACGAAGCGGCGCAGCAGCTTCACCAGCGAGGTCTCGCCGGTCACCGAGGAAATGCGGTGCAGCTGCTCCAGCGACGGCGCCACCGCGAAGCCGGTGGCCGCCACCGGCGGGATCTTTTCCTTCATCAGGGCGCGCATCACCTCGTGGGTGTCGTCGTCATAGCCCGCGACGAAGCCTTCCTCGTGCACCCCGTAGCGCCCTGCCCTGCCCGCGATCTGCTTCGCCAGCGCGGCCGAGATCTCTTCTTCCTCGTAGCCGTTGTACTTGACCGCGGTGGTCATCACGATGCGCGCGATCGGCATGTTCAGGCCCATCGCCAGCGCGTCGGTGCCGACCACGATGTCGGCCTGCCCTTCGCGGAAACGCTCGGCCTGGGCGCGCCGCACCTCGGGCGACAGGTTGCCGTAGACCGTGGCCACCGACAGTCCCTTCTCGGTGATCATGTCGCGCCACATCAGCACCTCGCGCCGCGAGAACGCGATCACGGCGTCGCCCCTGCGCAGATTCGACAGCTTGCGCACCGGCAAGGGTTCCATCGCCAGCGGCGCCATGCGCTTGAGCACATGCACCTCGAGCGGCACTTCCAGGCGCTCGGCCAGCGCCTCGATCGCACGGCGCGCCTCGGGGGCGCCGACCAGGTAGACCGTCGATGCGGGCGCCCCGCACACGGCGGCGGTCCAGGCCGCGCCGCGGTCGCGGTCGGCCAGCATCTGGATCTCGTCGATCACCGCCACCTCGACCGCCGTTTTCGTGTCCAGCATCTCGACCGTGCTGGCCACGTGGGTCGCGCCTTCGGCCAGGCGCCGTTCCTCGCCCGTGACCAGGCTGACCTTGATCTCCCGGCCATGCGGGCGCGCGGCCTGCAGGCGCTCGTAGTTTTCCAGCGCCAGCAGGCGCAGCGGCGCGAGATAGACGCCGCTGCCGGCCTTGGCCAGCGCTTCCATCGCGCGGTGGGTCTTGCCCGAGTTGGTGGGCCCCAGCAGCGCGATGAACTTGCGCGGCATGCGGTGCGCTACCTCGAAGGATTGCGGGTACTCGGCCAGGTTGATGCTTTCCTTGGTGCGCGCCGCATGGCGCTCTTCCTGCTCGCGCTCGGCCGCGTGGGTCAGGCGCTGCGAGATGCGCTGGAACACGTACTCGGCGGGTTCCGAGGTCTCCAGTTCGGCGAGCACGTCCAGGAACAGCATCGGGTCCCAGCCGAATTCATCGGCCTCTTCCGCGATGTCGCGCACGAATTCCCAGGTGTCGCTGTGCAGGCGCTGGACGGCGTCCTCGGTGGCGCGCCCGGCGACCAGTTCGCGGCGCGCCTGCGGGTCCATCTTGCGCCACTTGCTCGGCTTGGCCAGCACGCCGTGCGACGGCACCAGGCGGTAAGGCACGCGCAGGCCTTCGTAGCGCGCTTCGCCCGAGAAGCGCAGGAACACGCGGCCTTCCATCTTGACCAGTTCGATGCCGCGCGCGGCCAGGCCGAGTTCGCGTTCGAGGAAGGCGTCGTCGTGCTCGTTGTGTTCGTCAGGGGCAGGTGTGGGGATATTGCTCATGGATGCATGCACGATGTCTGGTTGACATCAACTATATCGCGGATGCGCAGGGCGCATCGTCCGGATGCGGAAATGGAAAAGGGACGGCCAGGCCGTCCCTCGGTGTGGAGCGCGCTGCGGCGATTACGCGGCGACGCCCGCCTCGTGCGCCTGCTGGTCGGCGTGGTACGAGGAACGCACCATCGCGCCCACGGCGGCGTGCACGAAGCCCATCTTGTAGGCCTCTTCCTCGAACATCTTGAAGGTGTCCGGGTGCACGTAGCGGCGCACCGGCAGGTGCGAGTTGGACGGCGCCAGGTACTGGCCGATGGTCAGCATGTCGATGTCGTGCTCGCGCATGTCGCGCATGACTTCCAGGATTTCCTCGTCGGTCTCGCCCAGGCCGACCATCAGGCCCGACTTGGTGACCGCGGTCGGATACATCTTCTTGAAGTCGCGCAGCAGCACCAGCGAGTGCTTGTAGTCGGCGCCCGGACGCGCTTCCTTGTACAGGCGCGGCACGGTTTCCAGGTTGTGGTTCATCACGTCGGGCAGGCCGCCGGCGAAGATGTCCAGCGCCTTCTCGAGGCGGCCGCGGAAGTCCGGCACCAGCACCTCGATCTTGGTGGATGGAGAGAGCGCGCGGGTCTTCTGGATGCACTCGACGAAGTGGCCGGCGCCGCCGTCACGCAGGTCGTCGCGGTCCACCGAGGTGATCACGACATACGACAGGCGCAGGTCGGCGATGGTCTTGGCCAGGTTGCCCGGCTCGTTCACGTCCAGCGGGTCCGGACGGCCGTGGCCGACGTCGCAGAACGGGCAGCGGCGGGTGCACTTGTCGCCCATGATCATGAAGGTCGCGGTGCCCTTGCCGAAGCACTCGCCGATGTTCGGGCAGCTGGCTTCCTCGCACACCGTCACCAGGTTGTTGGCGCGCAGGATGTCCTTGATCTCGTAGAAGCGCGACGAGGCGGTGGCGGCCTTCACGCGGATCCAGTCCGGCTTCTTCAGGCGCTCGGCGTCGGCGATCGGCACGATCTTGATCGGGATGCGCGACGTCTTGCTGGCGCCTTTCTGCTTTTCGCTGGCGTTGTAGGCGGAGGCATTGCCGGTATCGATTTCGGAAGTCATTTGGCTCAGTGCCCTGACGGGCTTTCAGTTGATTGGTTCGGTTCGGGCTGGGCATCGTAAGTGGCCAGCTGTCGCGTCAATTCGCGCGCCAGCGCCTGCTGCACATCCGCCAGCGGGGCGTCGACGCCCATCGTGCGCATGTCGACCGTGGCCAGCCCCGAATAGCCGCACGGATTAATCCAGGTGAACGGGGCCAGGTCCATTGCCACGTTCAGCGAAACGCCATGGTAGGTGCAACCGTTGCCACGCACCTTGAGGCCGAGCGCCGCGATCTTCGCGCCCTTGCGCGGACCTTCGGCGATATAGATGCCGGGCGCGCCGGCGACGCGCTCGCCCGCAAGATTATACGCCGCCAGCACATCGATCACCGCTTGTTCAATTTTTGCAACAAACTGCCGGGCATATAGCTTGCCGCCTGGCTTGTTGCGGCGCAAGTCCATCAGCAGGTAGATGACGACCTGTCCCGGACCGTGATAGGTCACCTCGCCGCCGCGGTCGGTCTGCACCACCGGCACGTCGTGCGCCGCCAGCACGTGGCCGCGGTCGGCGCCCAGGCCCAGGGTGAACACGGGTGGGTGCTCGACGATCCAGAGCTGGTCCTGGGTCTCGGGCGTGCGCGCGTCGGTGAAGGCGCGCATGGCGGCGAAAACGGGCTCGTAGTCGGCGCGGCCGAGTTCGCGGATGATCGGCGGGGCGGGACGGGTCGATGACATGGGTATCGGTCGGGAATATGGACAGCCTGGTCATTATAAGCCAGCGCGATGCCTTGCGCCGGCCGGCGCCGTTTCCCGGCCGCTCGCTTACAACACCATCTTGACCATGTGGTGGGTCGACAGGGCGCGGTAGACGTCGTCGAGCATCTCGCGGCTGGTGGCGCGCACGGTCACGGTCAGGCCGGTGTAGTTGCCTTTCGCCGAAGGACGGGTCTGCATCTTTCCAGCATGGAAAGTCGGATCGTATTTCGTCACGACCTCGACGATCGTCGCGGCGAAATCGGCGTGGGTGGCGCCCATCACCTTGATCGGGAAGTCGCTCGGGTATTCGATGAGGGATTCGTTCGGGTCCATAATCCTAGTCCTGTGTAAAAAACGCATTGTAGCCAAACCCCTAGATGGTGCTCCAATGCGAAAAAAAAAGGTTCCTCACGGATGAGTGGCATTCAGGGTCAGGTCTGTCATTCGGACATGGACACACAACCCTTGCGAAATCTCAGCACGGTTTTACGTATGCTGAGACTTTTTCCCTCTTATCGACATGGTCCGTGATGCGCAGGTTGCGGTAACAAATGTGAGCCGAGCATTGACGAGTTTGGGATAAACAAACCAGCATGTTGAGATGGAGCAAAGGTGCTCGCTCGCTGTCCGAATGACAGACCTGACCCTGAATCAGCGCTCCTGGTGACGGACGCCGCGCTCGTCGGTATGGGCGCGCTCTTCGCCCCGCATGCGCGGCGGCGCGGACGGCGCCGGCATGGCGCGCGGCGGCGGCGGGGCGATCGCCTGCGGCGGCGGCATCGGACGCGGCTGCGGCTGCGGCTGCGACTGGGGCGCGGGAGCAGCCTGCGGCACCGGCGCCGGCATGGCCGCCTGCGGCGGACGCTGGCGCCGGCCCTCGTCGAAGCCGCGATCGCGGTCGGGCCGCTGCCAGGATTGCTGCCGCGGTGGCTGGGCAAGCATCGGCGCAGGATCGGTCGCCATCAGCGGCGCGCGCTGGCGTTCGATACGATCCCGGTCGATCCGGTCCTGGGCCGCCCGCTCCCATACGGCGCGGTCGCGGGCGGCGCGGTCGCGCGCGGCCTGGTCCTGGATGGCCTGCATCCGCTCGGTCCTGTCGCGGGTCGCCGCCTCCAGGGCGGCGCGGTCGCGGATGGCCCGCTCATGGTCGAAGCGCTCGCTCCGGTCGATCCGCTGCGCATCACGGTCGCGCTCGCGATCGCGCTCGCGCTGTTCGATGCGGTTGCGCCAGCCCTGGGGCGGCGGCGGCGCCGAGGCGACCGTGCCGGGAACCACGAGGGGCGCCGTGTTCGCCTTCGGCAGGTTCGGCACCACCACCGGTCCGCGCTGGCCGAAATGCGCGTTCGGCACCACGGTCAGGCCCTCGCGCCGGTCATGGCGGCGGTCGTCACGGCGATCGTCGCGCCGGCCGTCGCGGTCGCCCTTGCGGTCGCCGTCGCGCCAGTCGTGGGTATTCAGGCGGCGCAGCCTGTCATCCGACAGCCGGTAGCCCGGCACGAAGCGGTCGCGCGGGCCGAGCGGGTACCAGCCCTGGGCCGGCAGCGGCCGCCCGGTCTGGCGCGAGTTGAAGTGGACGTTCCAGTCGTTGCCGCCGACCCAGCCGACCAGCGCCGGCGACCAGACCGGGCGGCGTTCGCGGTGGCCCGGCGCCCAGGCCCAGCGCCGGTTGTGATAGACCCAGCGGCCATAGTGGAAGGGCGCATAGCCCCAGGGCGCATTGTCGACCCAGGTCCAGCCCCAGGGAGCGATCCAGGTCCAGCGGCCGTCGCGGTAGGGCGCCCAGCCGGCGGCCACCGCAGGCATCCACAAGGCGCCGTATTCAACGTCGGTGCTCCAGCTGCCGTGGCGGTCGAGGTCCTCGTAGCCGGTCATGTCGGTGGTGACGTAGCGCGAGGAACGCGCGCTGTCCTCGTGGCTGTCGCGGGTGAGCGACCAGTCGTCGAAGCCGTCGCGGCTGGCCTGCAGGGTGCGCACGTCGTCGTCGCGCACCTCGGCGCTGCGGCCGGCGCGCAGCAGCAGGCTGGCGCCGGCGCCCTCGACCACGGCCTCGCCGCCGAACACGCTGACCAGGCTGGTGTCGGGGCGGCGCTCGGCATCCACGCGCAGCCGGCCCGGCTGCTGCATGCGCACGCGCGCATGCACCGTCGCCAGTTCGAATTCGGGCGCCACGTCGGCGCTGACGATGCGCACGCTGGCGCTGCCGTAGTGCAGGCGCAGGCGCAGGCTGTCGTCATCCAGCTCGGTCACCTCGAGCGAGCTGTCGCCGTCCAGGCGTATCGAGGTCGAGCCGATCCGCACTTCGGTGCGCGCACCCATCGCGGTGGTGATCAGGTTGCGCGAGGTGACCGGCCAGTTGACCAGCGCATCCTGGACGGCGTCGCCGACGTCGCCGCCGATGCTGACCTTGCCCTGGATGAGGGAGACGCGCCCGACCCGTCCGGGCGGCTCGTCGCCGTCGGCGATATCTTCCTGGGCCGGTGCGAGCGTGGCGAACGCCGCCAGCGCGAGCAGGGAGGCAGTCTTGGCGAAACGGTTGATCATGGCGAGCTCCAGCGAAAGCGCAGTCGAAGGGCGTCTAACCTGGATTACAACGCGGGGCTGCTCCAGGAACAACGCGGATTACACAAAGTTGCAACTCCAGCGTGACGGAATCATCCGCCAATGGCAAGCCGGGATTCAGGCGGCCTGGCCGCGCTTGACGAAGAACAGCAGCGCCCCCATCACCATCAGCACCGCGCCGAAGAAGCGGTTCTGGGCTTTCATGGCGCGCGGATCGCGCAAGAAACGCTGCATCGAGGCCGCCAGCGCGGCGTAGCCGTGCATCACGATCGAATCGATCGTCACCATCGTCACGCCCAGGATGGCCAGCTGCGGCAGCAGCGCCGCATCCTTCGAGATGAATTGCGGCAGCACGGCGACCATGAAGATGATGCCCTTGGGATTGGTGGCATTGGTCAGGAAACCGGTCAGGACGCGCTTGCCGAATGGCGGATGGGCTTCCAGGTGGCTGGCCACCGCCGCGGTATCGCGCGTGGCCGGCGCCGCGCGCCATTGCATGAGGCCGAGGTAGATCAGGTACAGCGCGCCGGCCACCTTCACGATGGTGAACGCCAGCGAGGACGCCAGCAGCAGCGAGCCGACGCCGGCCCCGGCGATGACCAGCACCAGCACCAGGCCGGCCTGCAGTCCCAGCACGGTCGCGCTGGCTTTTTTCAGTCCGTAGGCGAGTCCGTGCGACATCGACAGCACGGCCCCGGAGCCGGGCGAAATGGCGATCAGCGTACCGGCGATGACGAAAGCGATCCAGGTGGCGAAACTCATGCTGCGACGGGAAAGAAAGGGGAGGGAGGGAAGGCAGCCAACGCGTGCGGCCGCCGGCTGGCGGTGTCCGCGACGCGAGGCTTGATACGAACGGTACTGCTTACTTCTTCTTTGGATTGACGGCGGCCTTCAGGGTGGCGCCGGCGGAGAAGCGTGGGGTCTTCGACGCAGCAATCTTGATCACTTCGCCGGTTGCCGGGTTACGGCCCTTGCGTGCGGCACGCTTGGTCACCGAGAAGGTGCCGAAGCCGGTGATGCCGACCGTGTCGCCCTTTTTCAGGCGTTCGGTGATGATGTCGATGACAGTGTTCACGGCGTCGTTGGCGGCAGCGCCGGACATCTCGGTGCGCTTCGCGAATTCCGCGATCAGTTCGCCTTTTTTCATAGGTCCTCCGGGGGTTTGAAAGAGCGGGAAGATTAGCATAAATATTGCCACATGTAATCTCGCTCTCCCCAAGGAAGCCTTATATGACGCCAGATTCTATCGCCGGAGCCCCGAGACGGTTGCGCAAGGCGGCGTTGATCAGGGTCTGGTAACCGGTGCCGCTGCGTTCGGACAGCGAACGGAACTCCTTCAGCACTTCGTCATCGAGGTAGATCGTGATGCGGGTCTTGCGTTTCGGCGGACGGGTACGGCGAGCAGGTGCTGCCGGCAGGGTCGAATCGGTATTCATTGGCATCTCCTTCGTTTGGCGAAGCTGCAGTGCCGCAGCGGTCATGATGCACTATACGTACGCGGGGCGTGCGACGCCCGGCAAAAGCGACGAGATGCAGATTTTCAGGACTGGAATGCAAAAAGCCGCGCTGAACTGTGTGACCGCGGCCCCCGCCGTCGGTTAATATCATGCGAGATTGACATGATAGGAGCGTGACCAATGGCTGCAGGCAGTTTGCTGGCATTACTGGACGATATAGCGAGCGTCCTCGACGATGTGACCGTGATGAGCAAGGTCGCCGCGAAAAAGACCGCCGGGGTGCTGGGCGATGACCTGGCCCTGAATGCCCAGCAGGTGACCGGCGTGAATGCCGACCGCGAGCTGCCGGTGGTATGGGCGGTCGCCAAGGGCTCGCTGAAGAACAAGGCGATCCTGGTGCCGGCGGCGCTGGCCATCTCCGCCTTCGCCCCCTGGCTGATCACGCCGCTGCTGATGATCGGCGGCGCCTTCCTGTGCTTCGAAGGCTTCGAGAAACTGGCGCACAAGTATCTTCACAGCAAAGAAGAAGATGCGCAGCACCATGCGCAACACGTGGCGGCGCTGGCCAATCCGGCGGTCGACATGTGCGCGGTCGAACAGGAAAAGATCAAGGGCGCGATCCGCACCGACTTCATCCTGTCGGCGGAAATCATCGTGATCTCCCTCGGCACCGTGGCGGGAGCGCCGTTCGGCCAGCAGGTCGCGGTGCTGGTCACGATCGCGCTGGCGATGACGGTGGGCGTGTATGGCCTGGTGGCCGGCATCGTCAAGCTCGATGACGCCGGCCTGCACCTGAGCCAGAAGGCGAATGGCGGCGCCCGGGCCCTGGGCAAGCTGCTGCTGGCCCTCGCTCCCAAGCTGATGAAATTCCTGTCGGTGGTCGGCACCGCGGCCATGTTCATGGTCGGCGGCGGCATCATCGCGCACGCCGTGCCGGCGGTGCACCACTTCTCGGAAGGCGTGGCCGCGTCGCTGGCCGGCGTGCCGGGCGTGGGCGGCGTGCTGGCGGCGATCGCACCGACCGTGGTCGACGCGCTGCTCGGCGTGCTGGTCGGCGCCGCCGTGCTGATGGTGGTCACCCTGGTGCAGCGCATGCGCGGCAAGAAGGCCACGGCGCACTGACACTGACGATGTTTTACCGGCTTGCCGGCCGGCTGGCCGGCAAGCCCGCTTCGCTCCACGCCAGCCGCAGCATTGCACTCCCATCCCGCACCGCCCATGGCGGCACGTTTTCTCCTTCTGTTCTAGACTTGGTCACGGCGCGACATCATGGCGCCGATTGCCAGGCCGAGCGCGAAGCCGCCGTAGACGACCGCCAGCGACTGCTTCGACAGGCGCTTCTCGTAGCCGGGCTGCAGGCGCCTGGGGGTAAGCTTGTAGTCGGCGAAGGCGGCGAAGGCGGTCGTGGCTGCGGCCGAAGCCAGGGTGCCGACCGGGCTCTTGCGGTCCAGCACGCCGCCCAGGAAGCGCTCGAACAGGACCGACCAGAAGGTGGCGCTGGCGTGGTGGATCAGGTAGCCGGGCACCGTGTAGCGCATCGACGGTTCGTCGTGGCGGGCCGCCTTGTCGCCATGGATATAGTGGCTGACCGCATTCGTCGCTGCATAGGGACTGCCGGTTTCCTTCTTGCCCAGGGCCGCCAGCGCCGCCGTCGAGATCAGGCTGGACGCGGTGCCGGAGATCAGGCCGCGCTGTAGTGCCGTGTTCCAGTTTTCCATTGGGTCCTCTTTTGATTACGTGAAAGGAAGCATGGATGCGGATCCTGCTGACGGGAGCAAGCGGTTTCATCGGACAACACCTGTTGCAGGCGCTGCTGGCGGAAGGCCACCACGTCGTGTGCGCGGGGCGCAAGGCCAGAACCAGTACCGATCCGCGCCTGGCCACCATCCATGCTGACTTCGCCAACGATACCGACAAATCAGCGTGGCTGGCGCGCCTTTCCGGCATCGACGCGGTGATCAACACGGTGGGCATCTTCCGCGAGAGCGGGACCCAGACCTTCCAGCGCCTGCATACGGAGACGCCGCGCGCGCTGTTCGCGGCCTGCGCCGAATCGCACGACGTGCACGTGGTGATCCAGTTGTCCGCGCTGGGCGCCGACCGCGAGGCCGAGACCCGCTACCACCTGTCGAAGAAGGCGGCCGACGACTACCTGGCGTCGCTGCCGGTGCGCGCCTACATCGTCCAGCCCTCGCTGGTGTACGGCAGCGAAGGCGCCAGCGCGCGCGCCTTCCGCACCCTGGCCAGCATGCCGTTCACGGCGCGCTTCGGCAGCGCGCCCCAGCTGGTGCAGCCGATCCACATCGACGACCTGGTCGCGGCCATCCTGGGCCTGCTCAGGCACCGCCTGCCGCTGGCGCCGGGCAGCGGCACCGCCATGCGCGTGCCGCTGGTGGGACCGGAGGCGATGCCCTTCACCGACTACCTGGGCGCGCTGCGCGCCGCCATGGGCATGGGCAGGCTGCGCAGCGTCACGCTGCCCGGACCGCTGGCGCGGCTGGTGGCGAAGCTTGGCCGCTACCTGCCCGGCTCCCTGATCGACGACGATGCCCTGAGCATGCTCGACCGCGGCAGCACGGGCGACGCCTCGTTCGCCACGCGCCTGATCGGCCATCCGCCGCGCCCGGTAACGCAGTTCGTCAGCGCGCCCGGCGCCGAACTCGCGCGCGCCAGGCTGGGATGGCTGCTGCCCATCCTGCGCGGCAGCATTGCGGCGGTATGGCTCCTGACCGCGATCGTGTCGTTCGGCCTGTATCCGGTCGAGGACAGCTATGCGCTGCTGGCGCGCACCGGCATCCCGGATGCCCTGCAGCCGCTGATGCTGTACGGCGCCGCCACCTTCGACCTGCTGATCGGGCTGGGCATCCTGTTCCTGCCGCGGCGGCGCCTGTTGTGGCTCATACAACTGGTGCTGATCGGCTTCTACACGGTCGTGATAGCGTGGAAGCTGCCGGAATTCCTGCTGCATCCCTACGGGCCGCTGACCAAGAACCTGCCGCTGCTCGCCGCCATCTGGCTGCTGTATGAACTGGAGGAACGGTAATGGAATACGTCGTCGTGAAGTGGCTGCACATCCTGTCGTCCACCTTCCTGTTCGGCACCGGCATCGGCTCGGCCTGGTACATGCTGTTCGCGAACATCAGCCGCGACGTGCGCGCCATCGCCGTGGTCGCGAAGAACGTCGTGATCGCCGACTGGTTGTTCACCGCCACCACCGCCGTGCTGCAGCCGGCCACCGGCTTCTACATGATCCACCTGGCCGGCTACCCGCTGCACAGCAGGTGGATCATGTGGTCGGTGATCCTGTACGTCATCGCCGGCGCCTGCTGGCTGCCGGTGGTGTGGCTGCAGATCCGCATGCGCGACCTGGCCGTGGAAGCCGCGCGCGCAAACGGCGCACTGCCGGCGCTGTACTGGCGCTATTTCCGGATCTGGGCCACGCTCGGCGTGCCCGCCTTTGTCGCCTTCATCGTGATCTTCTGGCTGATGGTGGCCAAGCCGGTGTAGGCGGATACTCACTGAATCACCAACCGAAGAGGGGGACTTGATGCGTGCTTACCAAATACTTCCTGGTGCGAACATCGACGGACTGCAGTGCGTCGACTATCCCGACCGCGAACTCGGCATCGGCGAAGTCCGCATCCGCGTGCATGCGGTTTCGCTGAACTACCGCGACCTGATGGTCGCCGGCGGCAACTACCTCGTCACCGTCGACGATCCGGTCATCCCCTGCTCGGACGGCGCCGGCGAAGTGCTGGCGGTCGGCCCGGGCGTCACCCGCGTCAGGGAGGGCGACCGCGTGGCCGGCGCGTTCTTCCCGCACTGGATCGAGGGCGCCCCGACCCCGGCCAAGATCCGCCACAGCCTGGGCGGCGACATCGACGGCATGCTGGCCGAGGAAGTGGTGCTGCACGAAGACGCCCTGGCCACCATCCCGGCGGGCCTGAGCTTCATCGAGGCCGCCACCATGCCCTGCGCCGCCGTGACCGCGTGGAATGCGATCTTCGTGTCGAGCAACCAGCTCAAGCCGGGCGACACCGTGCTCCTGCTGGGAACGGGCGGCGTGTCGGTGCTGGGCCTGCAGCTGGCGCGCGCGGCCGGGCTGCGCACCATCATCACCTCGTCGAGCGACGACAAGCTGGCGCGCGCCCGCGAACTGGGCGCCCACCACACCATCAATTACCGCGCCATCCCCGAGTGGCACGACGAGGTACTGCACCTGACGGAAGGCGCGGGCGCCAACGTGGTGCTGGAAGTGGGCGGGCAGGGCACGGTGAACCGCTCGGTGTCGGCGGCGGCGATGGGCGGCACGGTGGCGATCATCGGCGGCGTCAGCGGCTTCGGTGGCGAGGTCAATCCGGCGTCGCTGCTGGCCACGGCCAAGCGCATGGTCGGCATCTATGTCGGCAGCCGCAGCATGCTGGAAGACGTGATGCGCTTCGCCGACGTCAGCGGCGTCAAGCCCGTCATCGACCGCGTGTTCCCGTTCGGCCAGGCGCAGGAGGCCTACCGTTACATGGAATCGGGCTCGCACTTCGGCAAGGTGGTCATCGAAGTGAGCGCCCGGGCCTGATTCAGCGGTTCAGCGGTTCAGCGGCACCAGTTCGATCTCGAACAGCTTGGGCCACAGCTTGCCGGTGACGAACAGGCGGCGGCCCTTGCCATCCCAGGCGATGCCGTTCAGGACGGCGTCGACCAGGCTGGTGCCGCGCTGGTCGGGCGGCAGCAGGCCGGCCAGGTTGATCCAGCCGACCACCTTGCCGCTGCCCGGGTCGATGCGCGCGATCACGTCGGTGCCCCAGATGTTCGAGTACAGTTCGCCCTCGACCACCTCGAGTTCGTTCAGCTGCTGGATCGGGCGGCCGTCGGCGGTCACCTGGATGCGGCGCAGCTCCTTCATCGTCTTCGGATCGAGGATGCGGATGAACGAGCTGCCGTCGCTCATGTACAAATGCCTGGCGTCGCTCGCCAGTCCCCAGCCTTCGCCTTCGTACTGGAAGCGCTGCTTCAGGTTGAAGCTCTTCATGTCGAACACATAGCCGACCTGCGAGGTCCAGGTGAGTCCCACGATCTGGTTGCCGACCGCCGCCGCGCCTTCGCCGAACACGTCGGACGGCAAGTCCTTCTTCTGCACCACCTTGCCGGTCTTCAGTTCGACCTTGCGGATCGAGGAGCGGCCATTCAGCCCCGTGCTCTCGTACAGGAAACCGTCGCGGAAGAACAGGCCCTGGGTGAAGGCCTGCGGATCATGCGGATAGGTGTTCTTGACGACGAACCCATAGACCGGAATGGCGGCTTGGGCCGCGCCGGCGAGCGCGCAGGCGAGGGCGAAGGTGGTGAACTGTTTCAGCATGCGTGTGTTCCGGGATAGCGTCGAACAACTGTAGCACGAAGCGTCCGGCTAGACGTAGGCCAGCATCCGTCCGCAGGTGATGATGGCGATCCAGAGCAACAGCGACAGCGCCGCATGCAGCCTGGCCCAGGGCGGCGCACTGGCGGTCCAGCGCTCGGCATGCCGGTAGGGACCGAGATGGAAGGCGAGGGCGTTCAGCCCGGCCGTTGCAATGAGCGTCAGCTTGAGCAGGAACACCGGATTGCCCAGCAGGTCCAGCGGCTGGGTCGAGAACATCATCAGGCCGGTCGGCACGATCAGCGCCAGGCTGCCAACCGACCAGGGCAGCAGATGGCGTGCGAGCGCGCGCACCGGCAGGTCGCGGCCGAATCCGAGCACGCGCAGGTCGAACATCGCCACCGAGCCGACCAGCACCACGAAACCCACGATATGGGTGGTTTCGACGATGGGATACAGCCATGCGTGGCCGCGCATGGCCTGCGCCAGCGGCGTCGACGCGGCCCAGGCGGCCGCGTCCTGCCATGGCATCAGCGCAGCTCCGTGGTCTTGTCGCCGATGATGATGCGCTCGGCCCTCAGCTCCTCGGATTTGCTGCGGTGCGGATAGCCCTGCACCGTCGCCTTGTTGCCCTTGGCCAGCATGGCCTTCGACAGGCCGCGGTTTTCCATCCGTCCCGGCGGCGCCAGCACCACCAGCCAGGTCTTGTCGCCGGACTTGAGGCGGACGAAGCCATGCGGCTGCTCGTAGCCCGATTCCTCGATCGTGCCGGACAGCGACAGCGGCTTGTCGGCGTTGTATTCGCTCCAGCCGTGGTGGGCCGACGCGGTGGTGGCCACCAAGGCGGCCAGCAGGAACAGACGTTTCATAGGCGCACTCCCAAGTGAGGGACAACGTCGACGATTGTACGACGGTCAAGGCCGCGTGTGCGCCCGGCATGTCTTTCATGCATGCGCACGCAACACGCCGAGCTTTTCCAGACGTCCGCCGCCAGGCCGCGCGACCACGATGTCACCCTGCGCCACGCCTTCACCCACCAGGGCGCGGATGTTCACGTCATGCGTCACCAGCACCAGGTTGTCCTTGCCGTCGTAGTGGCCGGCGCGCGCGCGCACCTGGCGCACCTTGGCCTGGCCCTGGGCCTCGCTGTCGTTGAACATGGAATCGAGCATCGGCGCCGGCTCGACCCGGCCGAAGGCCAGGCGCGCGGTGTCGAGGCAGCGGCACCAGCGGCTCGACAGGATGTTCCCCAGCGGGATGTCGCGGCTGCGGAAGGCGGCGCCGATGCTGCGGGCGTCGCGCCGGCCCAGGTCGGACAGGTTGCGCTGGGTATGGCACTCGGTGAGCACGAAGCCGGGCGGATCGCCGATGCCGGGATGGGTGGCCGCATGCCGGATCAGGAGCACGTGGCCGCCGCCGCGCAGGCGCTGCCACAGCGCGGCATCGTCGTCTGCGGCCGCCAGCGGCGGACCGGCACAGGCGGCGAGCGCCGCCAGGAAGCGTCGTCGGAGCATGCGCGTCTCTCCCGGAACAGGCATGGCGGGATTATCCCGCCATGCGGGCCAGTCAGGCGCACCGCTGCCGCGGAGTTTCCCTTTTTCCACAGGCGTATGTACTATTGCTGGAGATATTGCCGAATTTCAGGAGAGCGACCATGCTGCTGCGACGTACGGCAACCAGCGCCGACCTTGTCGACCTGTGGGACCTGCGCACCCGCGCGGTACGGGCGACCTGCGCCGCGCATTATCCTCCCGACGTGATCGACACCTGGTGCGCGAGCGCGGCGCCCACCGCGCTGCCGCTGCTGGTGCAGGCCGGCGGCGCGCTGGTGGCGGAAGAGGATGGGCGGGTCGTCGGCTATGCGATCCTGAATACCGGGACCGGCGAAGTCGATGCCGTGTTCGTCGAACCGACGCACCAGGGCAGGGGCATCGCCCTCGACCTGCTGCGCCGGCTGGAAGCGATGGCCTGCGCGCGGCGCCTGCCGAGGATGTTCCTGTCCGCCTCGCTCAATGCGGTGCCCTTCTACGAACGGGCCGGGTTCCGTTCGGTGCGCGAAGAGGTGTACCCGCATCGCAGCGGCATCGGGATCCGCTCGGTGTTCATGGAAATGCCGCTGCCGCGGCCGTCCTGAGGAGCGCGTTGCCGATTGTGCGACGGCCTCAGGCCGCCTTCGACGGCTGCTCCGTGTAGCGCGGCGCCGGCGTGCTGCGCGACAGGTTCGGGCCGAGCGCGAGGCGGGCGGCTTCGAACCTGTCCCAGTCGGCGCGCTCGGGCAGGGCGGGGATGGTGATCACTTCGCCGAGATCGAGGCCGGCGAGGGCGGCGTCGACCAGGTCGTCCACGTGCATCACGATCTCCTGCGGCAGGTGGGCCACGGGCAGGCCGGCATGGTCCCAGAATTCGGTGGCGGTGGCGCCCGGCAGCACGGCCTGCACGCGCACGCCCCTGGCGCCGACTTCGTGCTGCAGCGACTGGGTCAGGGCCAGCACGAAGGCCTTGCTGCCGCCGTAGGTGCCGTTCAGGACTTCGGGCGCCACGGCGACGATCGAGGAGATGTTGATGATCGTCCCCTGGCCTTGCCGCACCAGGCGTGGCACCACGGCGCGCGTCAGGCGGGTCAGCGCGGTCACGTTCAGGGCGATCATGCGGTCCAGTTCATCCGGGCTGGAATCGAGCATGCTGGCGGTGGCGCCCAGGCCGGCGTTGTTGACCAGCAGGGTGATCGCGCTGTCCTCGGCCAGGCGCTGTTCGATGCGGCGCAGGTCCTCGCTGCGGGTCAGGTCGGCGCTGATGGTGTCGACCTTGCGGCCGGTGGCGGCATGCACGCTGTCGGCCACTGTCCGCAGGCGCTCGGCGTTGCGGGCCACCAGCACCAGGTCGTAGCCGCGCTCGGCCAGCCGTTGCGCGTAGCGGGCGCCGATGCCGGTCGACGCGCCCGTGATCAGGGCGGTGCCAGGTTGTGCGGTGGTAGTCATGTTCATCTCCTTGAAAAGCGTGTGATGGGTGATCGATGTGAACAGTCTACGGAGCACCACCATGTCCCGTTGGTCGTATATCCCTCATTTTGAGACATCACGCGCATAAAAAAAGCGGCGTGCATCCCTGCACGCCGCCCACGCCGCGCTGCCCTTGGCAGGGCGGCAAGCTTCATCCGGTCAGATGAAAGTAAAGGTCACCTCTTCCGCCAACCGCGACTTCGGCAGGCCCGCATTGAAGTCCGCCCCCGACGAATAGCCGAAGCTCACCAGCACCAGGCTGGTGAGTCCTTTCTCGTTCAGCCCGAACTCCGTATCCAGGATCTTCTGGTCGAAGCCTTCCATCGGCGTCGCATCGATCTCCAGGGTGGACGCGCCCAGCAGCGCCGTACCCAGCGCCAGGTAGACCTGCTTCTCCAGCCACTGGGCCACGTCCTTGGCGCCGTAGCGGTGCAGGTTCACGTAGCCGCGGCGGGCCGCATCCTGGCCGGCGCGGGCGGCGGCGTCGCGGAAGCGACCGTCGCGCTCTTCCTGGTCCAGCAGCCCGTTCAGGTGCTCCTCATCCATGTCGATGCGCGAGCACAGCACGATCACGTGCGAGGCGTCGAGGATCTTGGCCTGGTTGTAGGCATAGCCGCCCTGCGCCGCCCTGGCGATGCGCTCCCGCCCTTCCGGCGTGTTGGCCACGATGAAGTGCCACGGCTGCGAATTGACCGACGACGGGCTGTGGCGCAGCAGGCTGTAAACCTGCTGCATCACTTCTTCCGGAATACGGCGCCCGGCATCGTAGGCTTTGGCGGTGTGGCGCTTCCTGGCGGCCGACAGAATATCCATTGTGCTGATCCTTTCGCGTGATAAAACCGGTCCATGTTAAGCGATCTCGGCATGAAGAGTTGTTCATGCACGATTTTTGCGCATGGAGAGGATTGTAGGGAAGGGCTCGCTGGGGAAACACCGGCGTGCACGGATTACACTTTCACTGCGGGAATGAAAATCGCGTGCATCCCCACCTAAGGAAGGGGTCGCCACTCAAGCAGCATTGCGTATAAACTATTGTCATCAATCGTATGCGATACGCATGGCGCGCATTCTCCCTCTTTCACCGGAAGGCAGAAAATGATCCGGCTCGACGACCTGGCCCTGTTCGTCCGTTCCGCCGCGCTCGGCAGCTTTTCGCAGGCCGCGCGCGAGGTCAACCTGCTGCCCGGCCAGGCCAGCGCCGCGATCCAGCGCCTCGAGCGCGAACTCGACATCCGCCTGTTTGCCCGCTCGACGCGCAGCCTGCGCCTGACCGACGAGGGCAGGCGCTACCTGCCGTATGCGCTGGAGGCGCTGGAAGCCCTGCGCGAGGGGCAGGAAGGCATGCGCGGCGATAACGCGGCCCTGAGCGGCACCCTGCAGATCGCCGCGCCCTCCGACTTCGGCCGCAATGTGCTGCTGCCGTGGATCTCGGAGTTCCGACTGAGCCATCCCGGACTGGACATCCAGCTGCTGGTGTCGGACCAGGTGGCCGACATGTTCCGCGATCCGGTCGACGTGGCGCTGCGCTACGGCCAGATGGAGGACGCCAGCTATGTCGCGCTGCCGGTGGCGCCCGCCAACCGGCGCGTGCTGGTGGCCTCGCCCGCCTATCTGGCGCGCCATGGCCGCCCCGCCTCGCTGGACGAACTGGGCGCCCACTGCTGCGTGCTCTACCATCTGCACGGACGCACCTACGACCGCTGGTGCTTCCCGCTGCCGGAAGGCGAACACATGGTGCAGGTGGAGGGACCGCTGGTCAGCGACGATGCCGACGTGGTGCGGCGCTGGGCGGTGGCCGGCGAAGGCATCGCCTACAAGTCGTGGCTGGACGTCTGCGATGACGTGACGGCGGGGCGCCTCGAAGTGCTGCTTCCCGGCGTGCCCGGCGAGCCCACGCCGCTGAACCTGGTCTGCCCGCACCGCAAGCAGTTCTCGCCCGCCATCAAGCTGCTGCTCGCCCTGGTCAGCGAACGCTGCCTGCCACTGAACGAACGGCTGCAGCGCATGCTGGAAGGCGGCGCCCAACCCGCCGGATAAGACGGCTCAGGCGCCCCTGAGCAGCATGAAGGCCAGCACCAGCATCATGGCGCCGGTGGCCGCTTCGAGCGCGCGCCAGACCCCGGGACGCGACAGCACCGGCGCGCAGCGGCGCGCTCCCAGACCCAGCGCCGAGAACCACAGCGCCGACGCCGTCATCGCGCCGATGGCGAAGGACAGGCGCTGGCCGCCGGCCAGGCTGCCGCCGACGGCGCCCAGCAGCACCACGGTGTCGAGGTAGACGGCCGGGTTGAGCAGCGAGATCGCCAGCACCGCCGTCATCGCCCGCGCCAAGCTCAGCACGTGCCGGCCTTCGGCATCGAGCGTGGCGCCGCCGCGGATGCTGCTCGACCAGCAGCGCCAGCCATACCAGAGCAGGAAAGCCGCGCCGCCGTAGCGCGCCAGCGCCAGCAGGACCGGCGAGGATTCGATCAGCGCGCCCAGCCCGGCCACGCCGACGGCGATCAGGGCGACGTCGACGACGATGCAGGTGGCGACCGTGGCGAACACGTGCTCGCCGCGCACGCTGGTGCGGATCACGTGGGCGTTCTGGGCGCCGATCGACATGATCAGGCTGGCTCCCAGACCCAGCCCCTGAAGAAAAACCTGTTGGGAAAACATGCGGCCTCCGTGCGAAAGCCGTCACTATCCCTGCCCGCCAGGTCCGATTCAATTATATTCATGAAATCTAAGCCTTCTTAAGCAAAACTGATCCATGAAGATCGATCCACGCCGCAGCGCCGCCTTCCTGGCCACCGTCGATGCGGGCAGCCTGGAACTGGCGGCCGCGCAGCTGAACATCTCGCCGTCGGCGGTATCGCAGCGGATCTCGGCGCTGGAGCAGGACATGGGCACGCCGCTGCTGGTGCGCAGCCGTCCCTGCCGTCCCACCGCGCCGGGCACCCGGCTGCTGCAGTACCTGCGCCGCTCCACCCTGCTGGAGACGGAATTCCTGGCCGAGATGGACATGGACCCGGGCCCCACGCGCATCGCGCTGGCGGTCAACAACGACTCGCTGGCGACCTGGCTGCTGCCGGTGCTGGCGCCGGTCCTGTCCGCAGAAGGGCTGCTGGTGGAATTCGTGCTCGACGACCAGGGCCATACCTTCTCGCTGCTGGAACAGGGGCGGGCCGTGGCCTGCATCTCGGGCGAACCGGAACCGATGCATGGCTGCACCGCCAGTGCGCTGGGGTCGATGCACTACCGGCTGGTCGCCTCGCCCGGCTTCGCGGGGCGCTGGTTCGCCGGCGGTTTCACGCGCGGCGCGGCGCAGAAGGCGCCGGTGGTCATCTTCGACCGCAAGGATCCGCTGCAATCAAGCTTCCTGCTCCGGCACTACGGGCTGCCGCACGGCGCCTACCCCTTCCACTACGTGCCGTCCAGCGATCCCTACGTGCAGGCTCTCCGCCTCGGCCTGGGCTACGGCCTGCTGCCGCTCGAGCAGTGCGCGGCGATGCTGGAGGCGGGGGCGCTGGTCGACCTGACGCCGCACCTGCACGTCGACGTGCCGCTGTACTGGCATGCCTGGCGCATCCAGCCGCCGCGGATCGAGCGCATGGGCGCGGCGCTGGTGAAGGCGGCGCGCGGCGTGCTGCGGCCGATCGCCTGAGCCGCTTCACGCCGGCGCCAGGGCCGGGCGCTGCGTCCCCGCAGCCCGCGTTACGGGCCACCATTGCGCCACGCCCCAGCACAGCTCCGGCGCCAGGAACAGCCACAGCACGGGCAGGGCGCCGCCGGCAAGCGCCCACGCCAGCCACGCCGAGAAGACCAGGCGCCCGGCCGCGTCGAAGCGCCCGAGCCGCAGGCTGGGGCCGGTGAAGCGGCATACGGACCACAGCAGCACCAGGGTGCCCAGCAGGGCGGTCAGCAGGAAGTGCAGCGGCGCGAACGGCGGCAGCGGCCCGGCGCCGAGCGCCCCGTTGACGGCGGAGAGCTGGGTGTGGAACAGCGCGAAGGTCCAGGGCGTGGCCAGGGGCGCGGCCACGACGATGTCGTAGGCGGCGCTGGCGCGGGTGAGGCGCAGGTAGGACGGCAGGGAGAGTGCTCGCATGGCACGGAACACGATGTGGACAAGTCTCCATGCTGGCACGCGGCGCGCGCGGCGCGCGCGGCGCGCTTGCGCAAACCGGCGCCGCCATAAAAAAACGGGCAAGCCGCTGTCGCAGCCCGCCCGTATCAAGTACAGCTCGAGGGAAATCAGGTGCCGATGCGGCCGCCGTCGTTCTTGGTGACGACGATGGTCGCCGAGCGCGGACGCTTGCCGGCGCCGTAGCCGGCATTCGACGGCCACTGGCTGACGTACTTGGTCGGATCGGTCACGCTGGCGGCCGGCGTGCCTTCGCCCGGGTGCTGGATGTTGACGAACAATGCCTTGCCATCCGGGGTCTCGGCGATGCCGGTGATTTCCGCACCGGCCGGACCGACCAGGAAGCGCTTCAGGGTATCCGGCGTGGCGGCCTTGCCGACATAGGTGTCGACCGTCAGGTTGCCGCCGCTGGCGCGCGGGTAGCTCAGGCTGACTTTCTTGCCGTCGCCCACCTGGCCCGGCACGCCGGCCATCATCATGCAGTTGGTGACGTCGGTGTAGGCGCCGTCGTCGGTCTGGAACCAGCAGATGCCGGTGGCGGTGCTGAAGGCCAGGCCGTCCGGGCTCGAGAAGTCCTGGTCTTCGGTCAGGCCGGAGAGGTTGACGGTGGCGGCCGCGGCCTTCGCCTCGGCGCCGAACAGGTACACGTCCCAGGTGAAGGAAACCGCCGTCGAACCGGCCGCGCCTTCCTTGACGCGCACGATGTGGCCGTTCGGGTTGCCGACCTGCGAGCTCGTGCCCTTCATGTCGGTGTAGACGCGCGGATTGGCCGCGTCCGGCGCGGACTGGCTGGAGCTGCCCGGCTCGACGCGGCGGTTGCTGTTGTTGGTCAGCGTGTAGTAGATCTCGCCGTTGGCCGGGTTGACCGCGCACCATTCCGGACGGTCCATCTTGGTCGCGCCGACGGCGTCGGCGGCCAGGCGGGCATTCACCAGGACATCGGCCTGGTCGGCGAACTTGTAGCCGGCGTAGCCCGCGATCGCGCTGTTGGCGATCGACAGTTCGATCCACTGGCCGCTGCCGTCGGCGGCGAACCTGGCGACGTACAGCTTGCCGTTGTCCAGGTACTTGTCGCCGGTGGCGATGCGGTCCGCGGCGGTAGCATCGGCGGCGGCCCAGACCGCGTTCGACACGTACTTGTAGATGTATTCGTTGCGCGAGTCGTCGCCCATGTAGACGGCCAGCGGCTGGCCGACGGTGACCTTGCCGAAGGCGGCGCTCTCGTGCGCGAAGCGGCCCAGCGCGGTGCGCTTCTTGACCGCCCTGGTCTTGTCGTAGGCGTCCATCTCGACGATGTAGCCCATGCCGTTCATCTCGTTGCGGTAGTCATCGCTGCCGTCCGTCGAGGCGCCCAGCTTGCTGTTATTCCAGCGCACGTACTTGTCGTCGGCGCCGCCGGTTTCCCAGCCGTGGCGCGAGGCGTCGCCCTGGTTGCGGCCGTAGCGCTTGAGCGAGGCGACGCTCTTGTCGTTGCCACGCGCGGCATCGTCGGTGCTCGCGCGGGTGAAGTAGCCGGACCAGTTTTCCTCGCCCGACAGGTAGGTGTTCCACGGGGTCTTGCCGGTGCCGCAGTTGTTCAGGGTGCCGCGGGTTTTCACGCCGGTCGGCGAGAATCTGGTCGCCAGCAGCGCGTTGCCGCGGGCCGGGCCGGCGATCTCGATCTCGGTCTGCGGGGTGACGCGGCGGTTGAACGAGGAATCCTTCAGGTAGGACCACTTGCTGTCGGCCTTGCGCACTTCGGCGACCGACAGGCCGTGCAGGGCCAGTTCCTTGTCGACTTCCGCGGCCGGGCGCGGCAGGCTCATGGTGCCGCCGGTGGGGTGCAGGAAGTAGGCCGACAGCTTCTCGTCGATGGTGGCTTCGTGGTTCATCGCCAGCAGGCCGCGGTCGTTGGCGCTGGTCGACGCGGCGCCGGCGCCGGAGAGCGGGAAGAATTCCATGCCGTCGTGCTGGTCGCCCGCGCGGTTCTCGAAGTCGGCGTCGGTGCCGTCGTTCTTGAAGGCCGGGGTCGAGGCGGTCAGCGGATCGCCCATCGCGTACAGGACGGTGGCGGTGTAGCCGGCCGGGACGACGACGGCGTCGGCCAGGCTCTTCGAGACAGCCGTGAAACCGAGCAGCTTTTCGGCCGGCGGCGTCGTCACCGGCGGAGTCGTCACCGGCGGAGTCGTCACCGGCGGCGCGGTGACGACCTCGTGGTCCGAACCGCCGCAGGCTGTCAGGCCGAAGCTGCCAAGCAGCGCGGTCATGGCCGACGCAGCGCTGCCGCGCAGCATGTTGCGGCGGCTCAGGCGGGCCTCAAGGACGGAGCTGAATTGTTCGTTCGACGAAACGTTCGTATCGATGTCGTCGTGGTCGACAGGGATGCGGGCGAGGTCGGTCGGCTTGTTCACGAAGTAATCCTGTTCATTGGTTAGGAAAGTTCGTGAATGGTAGTGAGCGAACATGACGGCTCTGTGACGTTCTTATAACAATTTGATGACGTGAGCGGGTAGTACTCCTCCCCCCTGCCTCTTTCCCGGGCTATTACAAAGAGTGAATATTTTCCAAAATATTTCCTGTAGGATACAAAATCTGGACCAGGAAAGGACATCGCATGAGCTCGGAAATCGGATTGCTTGTACTGGCGGTCGGCGTCATCATGACCCTGATCCTGGTCGCGAAAATGGCGCGCCCCGGCTCCCCGGTGGGACGCTACCGGCGCCGCAAGCTGATGACGGAAAACGAGCGCGAATTCTTCATCCGCCTGGTGCGCGCCCTGCCCGGGCATTATGTGTTTCCGCAGGTGTCGATGGGCGCCTTGCTGGAGGCATCGCACAGCGACCGCAAGCAGGCGCATGCCGACCGGCTGCGCATCGCCCAGCAGCGCGTCGATTATGTGGTGTGCAACGCCTATTGCGACGTGATCGCGGTGGTGGAACTGGATGACCGCACCCATTCGCAGTCGAAGGACCAGTTGCGCGATGCGCGGCTCGGACAGGGCGGCATCCGCACTATCCGTTTCCAGTCGCGCAGCAAGCCCGGCACCGAGGCGATCCGTGCGGCGCTGTTCCCTGAGGAACCCGCCATGGCGGCCAGTGCGCCGGCCACTCCTGCGCCCAGCCCTGCCATGCCGGCGCAGCGCGACACCGCCGCCAGCACCGCGGAACGCAGCGACGCGGCCTGACGCTCAGGCCGGCCGGTGACCGAGACCGATGCAGGCCGCGCCCAGCAGCGCCAGGCCCACGCCCAGGTAATCGGTCCACAGGGGTTTCACGCCATCCACCACGGCCAGCCAGGCAAGCGCCGTGGCGATGTAGACCGCGCCATAGCTCGCATACACGCGGCCGGTGAGCCAGAGCAGGGGAAGATAGCAGCCGAGCAGTTCGGCAATTGCGGTAACGAAAAACAGGCCGAGCAGGCGGCCGGTGGAAAACAGGTCGAGGATCATCGGGCAGGGTGGAAGTCGGCGGATCGCCGCCGTCATCCTACCCGACAGGCAGGCTTAGTACTTTCCCAGTTCGTAGGCGAGGTCTTCGCGCAGCTGCGCCACCGTCGGGGTGATGCCCTTGTCGCCCGGGGTGTAGAAGATGCCCGGCAGGACGCGGTCCTGCTCCAGCTGCGGCAACAGGTCGTCCAGCAGTTCCTCGACCGAGAACGACTGCGCATCGTAGCCGTCCCATTCGAATTCCGCGCACAGGCTGGCGTAGTCGCTTGCCGGCCACATCGGGAACACCAGGGTGCCGTCATCCGTTTTCGCCAGCGCCCAACCGTCCTGGTACAGGCCCCAGACTTCCTGCGAATCCGCCACACGCTTGACGAAATACTCGTAGCGGTCTGAGCCGGGGAGCGTGACAACGGCCGCCAATTGCTGCGCCCCGAGCTTGATCGCTGAAATGATTCGTTCGCTCATTTCGATTCCCCGTTCGCTCATGTCGATATCCGTTGATTGAGGCGAGTGCCTGACATGCGCAGAATACGCCAACATCGTCAAACGGCGCGCGCGACTACGTGTGCGCGCACCCATCCGGCGCCGCGCCGTTTCCGGTCTGCCCCCAGTGAAATTGTCGATTCCGCGGCGATAGCCCAGCGGCCATCCGGCCATGGACGATTCCGGACCGCATCAATCCTGCAGGGAGGGCGGGACCTGCCGTTTACAGCGCGTGCAGGCTGTAGCAGACGTCGTGGCGATCGCGCGGCGCGGAGTCCGCGACCAGGAAGGTATCCCAACCGAGGCGGCAGGCGGGGGCCGTCTCGTCCAGCACCGCATTGCGCACGTCGGCGGCGCGCAGCACCAGTTCCACTTCGTACTCGAGCGACAGGCCGGTGAACATCGAGAGCAGGCTTTTCAGGGCGCGCGCCGCCATGTCGCCGGGCAGGAAGGCATGGAAAGCGGCATGGTCGAGCGGCCCGATCTCCACCCGCAGGCGCAGGTCGCGCTGCCAGACGCGCCCGCCCGCGATCGCGCGCGAACCGAGCACGGCGCTGTCGTCCCCGAGCGTGGTCTGTTGCGCGAGCGGCACGTCGTACCAGCAGCCGATGAACTGCTCGACCCGCACCGGATGGCCGAAGTAGGTGGACAGCACGCGCCCGAGCTGGGCGGCGGAGACGGGGCGCTGGCGGATGGAGGCGGCGAAGCAGCCGATCGATTCGTCCAGCACGCCGCCATGCTCCGGCCCGGCCAGCCGCCGGCGCAGCGACGCATCGCCCAGGCCGGCCAGCGCCAGCAGCAGCGGCAGGAAGCTGTCATGGCCGTCGACCTGGTAGTTCAGCGCCAGCCGGTACTTGCGCCAGGCTTCGTAGAACAGGGCCAGCGAACGGTTCGAGAAGGTATCCAGGAAGGCCCGCGCGCCCTCGTCCTTGTCGCGCACCTGGTGTTCCGCGATGCGCTCGGTGTAATGCGCCGGCAGCACGCCGTTGCCGCCCAAAAGGCCCATGAACGAGGGCGTGAGGACGACGTGCCGCAGGGTGGACGCTGCCAGCGCCCGGGCCAGCGCGTCCGCCCCGGCGCCGATCTCGCGCGGCTCGGCCTGGATGGCTTCGAGCTGGCTGGCCGGGAAGCCGAGCGAGGTCGAATTCCGGAAGCGCAGGTAGCGCGCGACCAGGCCGTGGCGGGGCAGGCCGCGGCGCTTGAGCCACAGTTCGAGCAGGCGCACCGCCTGGAAGAATTCGAAGCGGTAGGGCTCCCTGAACAGGCGCTCGATTACAGCAGGCTCAGGTCGCCGCTTCTCGGCCTGCATGTGAATAACTCCTCTCCGGTTTGGCGGGATGCGATCACCAGCTGGGTGAAGCTGTTGGCATGCACGTAGAGCGCCAGGAAACGTTCGATGACGTGGGCAAAGGCGTGGATGCCGCTGCCGACGAAAGCCTCTTCGTCGATCGCCAGCCGCACTTCGACGCCGCGCACCAGGCAGGTGTAGGGATTGCCCGGCAGCCAGGCACTGGCCGCGCGGCAGGCGATGGCCGCGATGCCGCCGATCTGGCGCTGCGAGGAGGGAGAGCGCGGCAGGTCGTGCAGCGCCAGCATCTCGCGGAAGGCGTCGACGCCGCCGTCGGCCAGCGACAGGTGGTTCAGCGACAGCAGCGAGACCAGGCGCCAGTGCGCATTGCGGCCGCGCGCGAAGCGGCAGGAGGCCGTGGGCTTGCGCAGGAAGGCGATCGAGCGCACGCTCGAGCCGCCTTCGAGGAACAGGTCGCCGCCGGCCTGCCCATAGCTCAGCGCGGCCGGCAGGTCGCGGTTGGTGCAGGTCAGCTCCAGGTTGAGGGTGGAGGTCTCGACCTCGGCCGGATCGAAGTCGATGTCGACGATCGAGATCCGGGTTTCGAATCCGGGACTGCGCTCGGCCAGGGTGTCGTCGCGCCGCATCGCCCAGTAGTGGCCGTTCTGTTCCGGCGTCTGGGCGTGCTGTAGCGCGTAGAAGGGCCGGAACTGCAGCACCGACTCGCCCTGCGGCGTCTGGCGCACCATGTTGACCGATTCGATCGCATTGACCTCATAGGCATGGGCGCGGCGCGCATCGGCCAGCACCGGGTAGCTGGCGCTGGTGTGGGTCAGGCGGATCGGTTCGCCGCGCTGGCGGAACAGGTTGATCACCGGCGTGCACCCGAGCAGCACGTTGTTGGTCGACAGGGTGCCGAGCATGCGCGCCGTGTTCGAATCGCTGCGGATGCCGGACAGCGCCAGGTGCAGGGTGATCGTCCGCGCGCCGGGCGGCAGCGCCCTGGCGAGCGCCGCCAGGTCGATATCGAAGAAGTTGAATTTCTCGGGGAAGCAGAAGTATTCGGTGAGCAGGCGGTAGGCGGCATGCGAGCGCGCCGGGAAGTCGATCAGCGCCTCGTCGTCGCCGAAGCCGGCCGGCACCGCGGGGACGCCATCCAGGCGCGCCCAGCGCCCGTTGCCGTCGGCTTCCGCATAGGCGGCGACCGTGCGCATGAACAGCGCGTCGCGCAGCGCGGCGCAGAACGAGGGCTCGCCGTCGATGAACACCCGCAGCGAATCCAGTCCCAGCTGCGCGGGCCCCAGCTGCTCGGCCGTGCTGGCGATGGTCAGGCTGACGCAGGAGCTGGCGCCGGCCGGCAGGCGCACCGCCTCGGGCGCGCCGATGATCGCGTTGAAGCCGGCGCTGGTGAGCGCCAGCGGCGCCAGCGTCACCGGATAGACGGTGCGGAAGGTGCAGGCGACGCCGCGCACCGGGCGCGTGGCCAGCTGGGTGCCGCGCGCGATCACGCTGGCGCCGGTCTGCTGCCTGGTCGCGCCGCTGAAGTCCATGCGCGCGATGGAGCAGGAAGGAAAGGGCCGCAGGTAGTGCGGATACAGCACCTCGAACAGGGCTTCGGTGAATTCGGGGTAGTCGTCGTCCAGCCGCCTGGCGATGCGCGCATTCAGGAAGGCGAAGGATTCGATCATGCGTTCGGTGTGCGGGTCCTCGCACGCTTCGCCGCTGATCAGGAGGCGGCCGGCGATCTTCGGATAGCGCTCGGCGAAGTCGCGCAGGTTGCGGCGCAGGTAGGCCAGTTCGCTTTCATAGTAGGGCAGCAGCTGTTCCACGCTCAGGCTCCCGCGCCCGCAGCGCGCCCTGCGGCGCGTGCTTTCCGGATGCTGTACTGGAGGGTCGACGGCTGCAGGACGGCGTCGAAGTTGACGGCTTCCTGGGACAGGCTGCCGGCCAGCAGGGCGGTAATGGAAAAATCGAGCCGGTTGACGGTCTGCCCGCGCACTTCCAGCACGGCGCGCACATTGCGCAGGCGCGGTTCGTGCTGCGCGATCGCCTGCTCGATGCACAGGCAGATGTGGGCGCGGTCGGAAGGGCTGGACAGCGAACGGTCGGCGAAATCGACCAGGCCATAGGTGACCATCGAGCGGCTGCACTCCGGGTAGGAGGTGAGCGACGCTTCGTCCACCATCGAGCGGGTATTCAGCAGCGCCTCGAGGTCGCGCGCGACCGTGTCCTTCAGGTCGTCGGCCGACAGGCCGGCCGCCGCCGCGCCGCTCGCGCCGCGCACCGGCGCCCCCAGCAAGCGGTCGAATAATCCAGGCGTAAAACCCTTCATCGCTCCTCCTCGGCTTGCCGATCAGTTTGATTTAAAAAAGCAATCGCATGGTGCCACGCCCTGCAATGCCAAGCTTTGATTAAGTTCACAAGCACGGCTGCTGCATTCGTTATCGTTGCCTTTCGCAAAGCTTCATCCATCTCGAACAAACCGCGAGGGAAGCCCGCACATGACCAGCAAAGTACTCTGGGGCGAAGGCCTGCTGTTGCGTCCACAGCATTTCCAGCGCCAGGACCAGTATCACGAACACTGCCTGCACAAGAGTATCAAGGCGGTCCATCCGTATGCCTGGGGTGTCGACAAGCTGGAGGTCGACCGCGAAGCGCTGGCCAGCGGCGTGCTGCGCATCCTCGAGCTGGCGCTGCGCTTCCAGGACGGCGAACTGGTCGACGCGCCCGGGGTCGACGCGCTTCCCGACACCGTCGACCTGGGCCAGCTGACGCAGCAGGGCGTGACCTATTACGCCGCGCTGCCGGGACTGAAACCCTTCAGCGGCAATTTCACCCAGCCTGGCCAGGCCGCCAATACGGCCCCGAACGCGGCCCGTTTTGTGCAGGCCAACCACGAGACCCCGGACCTGTACACGCAGGCCTCGCCGGTGCAGCTGGCCTACCTGAAGAAATCGGTGCGCCTGGTCTCGGAATTCGAGCCGCGCGACGCCTACGTGCATTTCCCGCTGCTGCGGCTGCGCCGCGCGGGTACCGGCGGCTTCGAGCTCGATCCGGCCTTCGTGCCGCCGGCCCTGTCGCTGGCGGCGGCGCCGGCCCTGTTCCAGCAGCTGCGGCGCCTGCTCGATGCGCTGCAGGCCAAGGTCGGCGCGCTGTTCGGCCACCACCGGGAACCGAGCCGCAACGTGGTCGAATTCCGCTCCGGCGACATGTCCTCGTTCTGGCTGCTGCATACGGCCAGCTCCGCCTATGCCGGCTTGAGCCACCACTTCCACCATCCGGGCCTGCATCCCGAGCGGCTGTTCGAGGCGCTGCTGGACGTCGCGGGCGGGCTGATGACCTTCTCGAAAAGCTGGACCCTGGCCGACCTGCCGGCCTACCAGCATGGCGACCCGGGGCCGGCCTTCGCCAAACTGGTCGCGATCATCCGCGAACTGCTGGACACCGTGATCTCGTCCAAGTACTTCGCGATCGCCCTGAACGAAGTCCGGCCCTCCTACCACATCGGCATGCTCGATTCCGGCAAGATCGACGACGACACCACCTTCTACATCGCGGTGTCGGCCGACATGCCGGCGCTCGAACTGGTCGAGGTGGCGCCGCTGCGCTTCAAGGTCGGCGCTCCCGACGATGTCGAGAAATTCGTGCTGTCGGCCCTGCCCGGCGTGCGCCTGCAGTATGCGCCGCAGCTGCCCGCCGCGATTCCGGTGCGGCCCGATACCTGCTACTTCGTGCTGGAGGCGAAAGGGCCGATGTACGAACGCATGCTCAAGGCGCAGTCGATCTCGATCTACGTGCCGGCCGGCCTGAAGGAACTGAAGCTCGAACTGCTGGCCGTGGCCTCCTGAATCTCCTGTGGATAACTCAAGGAAACAGGCAGGAATGATGACGATTCGGGCCCAAAGAAACCATAAGTAAACGGCCCACCCCCAGACATAAGTGGCGTGAATGAGGAGAACCAAATGTCACTCAGCGTCAATCCGCAAGAAATCTATCTGCTCGTGCGCTACATTTCAACGGATTATTTTCGAGTGTTACGAGATACCTGGACAAGATTGGTCGGCCATGTCGCGTCCTGCCTGGCATCGCATGGGGAAGCGCCTCTCGCCTGGGGCGAGCGGGTACTGCCAGGCCTGCGCGACACGCTGGAGGGCCTGAATACCGGCTATCTCCTGCTGAAGCATGGAGATTTCACGGGCCTCGGCCATGCATGGGGCCCGCGCAGCGACTTCGGGAACCAGATGGAATACTGGTGCGCGCAATTCCTGGGCACCCGCAAGCCGGCGCCCTCCGCCAGGGTGCTGGTGGGCGTCAGGGAGATGCCGAACCTCGTCACTGGAGAACAACATGGCGAGGAGCGCATGTTCGAGGAAAGGAGCTGTGTCTGGTACCTGGTGGAGCGCATTCCCGACCTCAACCAGGCGCTCCAGGCCCGGCGGCCGGACATCGCGCACGGCGAGCGGCTCGCCCTCGGCGAAAAATGCCGTCAGATCAGGCTGTACTTCACTCCCGCTCCCGACGAACACAGCCTGTTTCCCATGGGGTTCCCTCTGCCGGGCCATCGCCTGATCGATGGAGGCGCGTGATGGCCGGTCCCCTGATCAGGCTTGGCGACAAGACCTCGCACGGCGGCGTCGTCATCGAAGCCTCGCCGAACAGCGATAGCGGCGGCATCGGGATCGCCCGCCTGGGCGACAAGGCCACTTGCCCCATCCACGGCCCCGCGCCCATCATCAGCGGCGACGCGACACTGGTCGTCGACGGCAAGCCGGCGGCGCGGCACGGCGACAAGACCGCCTGCGGCGCCACCCTGATCGCCGGCCAGCAGGCCACGGTCGACAAGGTCTAGTCCATCCATGTCCACCACACTTCCTTCGCCCAGGCCCGCGCTTCCCGGCTGGCTCAAGGGCCTCCTGTTGGCGGCTGTCGTCATTGTCCTCTGCTGGGGCACCGCGGTCCTGTTCTGGTCGGCGACCGACCATGCGCCCGACATGGGCGACGCCTTGCTGGGTCTGCTCGCCTTGCCGGCTGCGGTGCTGCTGGCGCTGTGGCGTGGTCCCCGATTGCTCAAGCGGCCTGGGTCCGCTTCCCTTCCTGCCGCGTCCAGCGCGCCGGTGCAGGCGAAGGGGGCGGCGCGACTGCCGCCATTGGCCATGCTGGCGGCGTCGATGCGCATCCCGCATGGCGCCAGCGCCGGGGAATTCGCCGCCGTCCTCAAGGACGAGGCCCCGCACCCCGACCTCGATCCGACGCTGCTCGACGACGACGGCTTTCCACTCACGACAGCGCGCAGCGATGAAGCGACGGACGAAGCGCTGCGGGAAGAAATCATGGAATGGCTGTCGCGGAACGAGATGGCCGGACTGCGCTTCCACGACGAACAATGGCGCGCCCTGACCCTGGGGACGGCGGTCGCGCGCGAGCTGGCCGGCGATGCGGCGTCCAGCCTGCTGCTTCCCGGGCAGGCCGCGCCGATGCTGCGGTTCATGCCGATGCTTCCGCTTGAGTGGCACGTCGAGCAGCGGCGCGCCATGGCGATGTGGCTGCGCTTCACGATCATCCAGTTCGGCTGGCCCGCCGACCGGATCGCCATGGCGGAGACAGCGGCGGAGGAATCCGGTCCCGCCACGATCGTTCAGCAGCTGATGGAGGAAACCGCGCCGGCGATCGTGCTTGCCTGCGCATCGAATATTGGCCAGGACACCGTGGACCGGTGGGAGGCCCAGGCTACGCTGTTCAAGCCGTCCCGCCAGCATGGCCGGATACCCGGCGAAGGTGCGGCAGGCCTGCTGCTGGCTGGCCTGGAACTGGCTGCCGCATCCGGCCATCCGGAGTTCGCCGTGCTGCATGCGGGCGCGCATGCTCGCCGCCACACGGCCATCGATGACGACAGGCGCGTGGACGCGACGCTGCTCGGACAGTTGACCGCGCTTGCCCTCGAGGGTACGGACACCGTGCTCTCCGATATCGCGATGATCGTGGCCGATACCGACCACCGCCCCAGGCATGTGCTCGAGCTGATGGAAGCCGCGGCCAAGGCCGTCCAGCAACTCGACGCTGCGGACGATGTCGTGCGCGTCGGCGCAGCCAGCGGCGCGTGTGGCGCCGTACCGTTCATCGCCGCACTGGCGCTGGCGCGCCACTTCGCACTCGAACAGCCGCAGGCGCTGCTCTGCGTCGCCAATGCCGACCCCCATCGCCGCTCCGTCGTCCTGGTTCGCAGCCAGGCGGAGCTCCCCAAAAGAAAAAGGGCTGGAGATGTCGATCATCTCCAGCCCCTCATCAGTCATCAGTGAACAGCGCAGCCATTCCCTGGCATAACCGGCTTATTGTTTCGCCACGACCGCTTCCTTGACTGCGGCCGGCTCATCCAGCTTGATCGCTTGCAGCTTCAGGACTGCGCTGCTGTATCCGCGGATCTCGTTGGCAAACGCCGGATCCGCATTCAGCTTGCGACCGTACGACGGCACCATTTCCTTCAGCTTGGCTTGCCACTCGGGCGTGGCGAGTTTGTCCTTGAACGAAGAAACCTTGAGCACCTTCAGCATGATCGGCGCGGCGGTCGAGGCGCCAGGCGAGGCACCCAGCAGGGCGGTGACGCTGCCGTCGGCGGAGGCCACCACTTCGGTACCGAACTGCAGCAGGCCGCCTTTTTCCGGATCGTCCTTGACGATCTGCACGCGCTGACCGGCGTTGACCAGCGTCCAGTCTTCCGACCTGGCTTCCGGCAGATACTCGCGCAGGGTGGCCACGCGGTCTTCCTGCGACTGCATCACCTGTTCCACCAAATACTTCGTCAGCGGAATGTTATCGATGCCTGCTTGCAGCATCGGACGCACGTTGCCGGTACCGACCGAGGCCGGCAGGTCGATCCACGAACCGTTTTTCAGGAACTTGGTCGAGAAGGTCGCGAACGGTCCGAACAGCAGTGCTTTCTTGCCGTCGATGATACGGGTGTCGAGGTGAGGCACCGACATCGGCGGCGAGCCGACCGAGGCCTTGCCATACACTTTCGCCTGGTGGGCGTCGATCAGCTTCTGGTTGGTCGTCACCAGCCACTGGCCGCCGACCGGAACGCCGCCGAAGCCCTTGGCTTCGGGGATGCCGGTCTTTTCCAGCAGGGGCAGCGAACCGCCGCCGGCGCCGATGAAGACGAACTTCGCGCGCACGGTCTTCGACTGGCCGTCACCGAGGTTCTTGACGGTCACGTTCCAGAGGCCATCGGCGCCGCGCTTGATATCCTGGACTTCATGGCCCAGGCTGAGCTGCACGCCCTGGCTGCTGCTCAGGTGCTTGACCATGCTGCGGGTCAGGGTGCCGTAGTTGACGTCGGTGCCGAAGTCCATCCGGGTCGCAGCCACTTTCTGGGTGCTGTCGCGGCCGGTCATCACGAGCGGCGCCCACTTGCGGATCTCGTTCTGATCCTCGGAGTAGAGCATGCCCTTGAACAGGTTTTCCTTTTGCAGGGCGTCGTAGCGCTTGCGCAGGTAGGCGATGTTGTCGTCGCCCCACACGAAGCTCATATGGGGAACGTTGTTGATGAAGCTCTGCGGCTCGCCGAGATACTTCTTTTTCACCTGGTAGGCCCAGAACTGTTTCGAGACTTCGAACTGCTCGTTGATGTCGACGGCTTTCTTGGTATCGATGCCGCCATCCGGCGTTTCCGGCGTGTAGTTCAGCTCGGCGAAACCGGAGTGGCCGGTGCCGGCATTGTTCATCGCATCGGAACTCTCGGCCGACACCGAGTCGAGACGCTCATACATTTGCATGGACAGGTCGGGCTGCAGCTCCTTGAGCATGGTGCCCAGGGTTGCGCTCATGACGCCTGCGCCGATCAGGACGACATCGACTGGCTTGTCCGAGGAAGCGGGAGGAGTTTTGGTGCAGGAAGCAAGAACGAGACAAGATGCTGCTACGGCTACAAGCGACTTACGCATACGGTATTTACCTGAAAGATCAATGCAGGAGGCCACCAGGCAGAAATCTGGTTAAGAAACTCAAGGACACCATGCGGAACCTTCCCTGCACCGGCAGGCGCATGGACGGGTAGCGATGGGAACGTAGGGCAGGGTTCCGTCTTCGTCGATACGAAAGCACGTGAACCCGGCAGCACGACGCAAAGCGAGGGCAATGCCGCAGATCGGCCTGGCGATCCATCCCGGACCGGACGACGGCAATACGAGCGGTGATATGGCCGGCCTTTGGTGGCCAGGAAGGCGGGGCAATATCTTTGGTGTCCATTGAGCGGGACGATGCCCACAAGGGCGCGGGTAGTATATCCCAAATGTATTGCTTTTGTACCCTGTTCCGAATTTTTCGTCTTTTATGTGTTGTATTGACGAATAAAATTATTTAAAAAGGCAAGTTTTACACGACAACATGCCTTTGGATATTCGGTTTGTTTATATCGGTAATAAGCATATCTGGTATTTCCAAAACAAACAGCCGTGACGGGCGCGTCATGGCGCCCGTCACGGCTGTCATGGAACCGCTATCGGATTACTCGACCGTCACCGATTTCGCCAGGTTGCGCGGCTTGTCCACATCGGTGCCGCGCGCCAGCGCGGTGTGATACGCCAGCAATTGCAGCGCAGCGACGTGCAGGATCGGCGACAGCTGGCCGTAGTGCTCCGGCAGGCGGATCACGTGCACGCCGTCACCCGAGGTGATGCGCGAATCGACGTCGGCGAACACGTACAGCTGGCCGCCGCGGGCGCGCACTTCCTGCATGTTCGACTTCAGCTTTTCGAGCAGCGCATCGTTGGGGGCGATCGTCACTACCGGCATCTCTTCGGTCACCAGCGCCAGCGGACCATGCTTCAGTTCGCCCGCCGGATAGGCTTCGGCGTGGATGTAGGAGATTTCCTTGAGCTTCAGTGCGCCTTCCAGGGCGATCGGATAGTGCAGGCCGCGGCCCAGGAACAGGGCGTTTTCCTTGCGTGCGAATTCCTCGGCCCAGGCGATGATCTGCGGCTCCAGCGCCAGCACCGAGGACAGCGCGACCGGCAGGTGGCGCATCATCTTCAGGTGCTGCGCTTCCTCGGCATCGGTCAGGCGGCCGTTGACTTGCGCCAGGGTCAGGGTCAGCAGGAACAGCGCGGCCAGCTGGGTCGTGAACGCCTTGGTCGAGGCCACGCCCACTTCCACGCCGGCGCGGGTGATGTAGGCCAGCTTGCATTCGCGCACCATGGCGCTGGTCGACACGTTGCAGATGGTCAGCGTGTGTTCCATGCCCAGGTTGCGTGCGTGCTTGAGCGCGGCCAGGGTATCGGCCGTCTCGCCGCTCTGCGAGATCGTCACCACCAGCGTGTCCGGATGCGGCACGCTCTCGCGGTAGCGGTATTCGCTCGCGATTTCGACGTTCACCGGCACCCTGGCGATCGATTCGATCCAGTACTTCGCGGTCAGGCCGGCGTAGTAGCTGGTGCCGCAGGCCAGGATCAGCACGCGGTCGATCTTCTTGAACACCTGGTAGGCGCCGTCGCCGAACAGTTCCGGCATGACGCCTGTGACGCCCTCGAGCGTGTCGCCGATGACGCGCGGCTGCTCGAAGATCTCCTTCTGCATGTAGTGGCGGTACGGGCCCAGCTCGGCCGCGCCGGTGTGGGCGTGCACGGTCTTGACTTCGCGCTCGACCGAACGGCCGTCGACGTCGACGATCCAGTAGCGGGCCAGCTGCAGGTCCACCACGTCGCCTTCTTCCAGGTAGATGATCTGGTCGGTGGTGCCGGCCAGCGCCATCGCGTCCGAGGCGACGAAGTTCTCGTTGTCGCCGACGCCGACGATCAGCGGCGAGCCCTGGCGCGCGGCGATCACGCGGTGCGGCTCTTCGCGGCAGAACACGGCGATCGCGTAGGCGCCCTGCAGGCGCTTGACGGCCTGCTGCACGGTCTCGAACAGGTCGCCGTTGTACATGTGGTCGACCAGGTGGGCGATCACCTCGGTGTCGGTCTGGCTCTGGAATTTGTAGCCGAGGTCGGTCAGTTCGCGGCGCAGTTCGTCGTGGTTTTCGATGATGCCGTTGTGGACAAGTGCGATGCGCGCGTTTTCCTCGTTGGGCGAGAAGTGCGGGTGGGCGTTGTGCGAGGCCGGGGCGCCATGGGTGGCCCAGCGGGTGTGGGCGATGCCGGTGAAGCCGGCGAGGTGGGCTTCGCGCACCTGCGATTCGAGGTCGGCCACGCGCGAAGTGCTGCGCGAACGGGTGAGACGGCCATCGAAGTGCACGGCAACACCGCACGAGTCATAGCCCCGGTATTCCAGACGCTTGAGGCCTTCGATCAGGACAGGAGTGATGTTGCGCTGGGCAACCGCGCCGACGATACCGCACATGGCTTTACCTCGTTGAGAAGATTGTTAAGGAAACCTATCGTAGAGCAAGCACAATGAAATAAGCTTTCAGAATCCTGTATATTTTGTTAGATTATTTCACAGACTCAAAAAGATGAAATTTTGCTTCACTAACGAGGAATTATTTTCTGAATATTTCATACCATGAATGAACTCTATCCCCTCGACGAACTCGATCGTCGCATCCTGAATACGTTGCAGGCTGATGCATCGCAGACGAATGCCGAACTGGCGGCGCTGGTGCACGTGTCGCCGCCGACCTGCCTTCGCCGCGTCAAGCAGCTGACCGACGGCGGCGTCATCGAGCGCCAGGTAGCGATCGTGGCGCCGGACAAGGTGGGCGCGCGGCTGACCGCCATCGTCGAGATCACCCTCGACGTGCAGGCCGCCGAGCGCATGGACCAGTTCGAGAAGCTGGCGGCGGCGGAAACGGCCGTGCTGCAGTGCTACCGCGTCACGCCCGGGCCGGATTTCGTGCTGATCGTGCAGGTGGCCGACATGCCGGCCTATCACGCGCTGGCGCACCGCCTGTTCACCTCGCATGCGAATGTGCGCAATGTGAAGGCGTATTTCTCTACGCACCGCAGCAAGTTCGATACGCGGATTGCGCTGTGAAAGCTGGCGCCACCCCGAAAACCAGACCCTTCTTCCACGCCGCATCCTGTGGATAACATTGTGGAAGACCCTTTGGAAGACCATGGGACAAGCCTGTGATTACCCTGTGTTTTTCCTGTTATCAGCCTGTCGATAGCCGGTGGATTACTTCTTCACCTTCACCGGACGCTTCCATCCTTCGATGCTCAGCTGCTTGGGGCGCGAGATGGTCAGCTTGCCGGCCGGCGCGTCCTTGGTCAGGGTGGTGCCCGCGCCCAGGGTCGCGCCCTTGCCCACGGTAACCGGCGCCACCAGCTGGCTGTCGCTGCCGATGAAGGCGTCGTCCTCGATCACGGTGCGGAACTTGTTCGCGCCGTCGTAATTGCAGGTAATCGTGCCGGCGCCGATGTTCACGCGCGATCCGACGGTCGCATCGCCGACATAGGCCAGGTGGTTGGCCTTCGAGTGCGCGGCCACCTGGCTGTTCTTGATCTCGACAAAGTTACCCACATGGACGTCTTCGCCCAGCTCGGTGCCCGGACGCAGGCGCGCATACGGACCGATCTGCGATTTATCGCCCACCACGGCATCCTCGAGATGGCAGAACGGCTTGATCTGCGCCCCCGCGCCGATCCTGACATCGACCAGCACGCAGTGCGGGCCGACCTTCACGCCGTCGGCCAGCTCGACCCGGCCTTCGAACACGCAGCCGACGTCGATCACGACATCGCGGCCGCAAACCAGTTCCCCACGCACGTCGATGCGGGCCGGGTCCATCAGGGTCACGCCTTGTTCCAGCAGGGCAGTGGCGATGTTCAGCTGGTGGCGGCGCTCCAGCTCGGCCAGCTGGACCTTGCTGTTGACGCCCGCCACTTCCCACTCGGCCGCCGGCTGGGCCGACACCACAGGCACGCCCTCGGCCACCGCCTTGGCGACGATGTCGGTGAGGTAGTACTCGCCCTGGGCATTGTTGTTCGACAGCGATTCGAGCCATGCCTTCAGGCGGCGGGTCGGGATCACCATGATGCCGCTGTTGATCTCGCGGATCGCGCGCTCGGCTTCGCTGGCGTCCTTTTCCTCGACGATGCGCACGATCTGGCCGTTTTCGCGGACGATGCGGCCCAGGCCGAAGGGGTTGGCCTGCTCGACGGTGAGGATCGCCAGCTTGTCGCTGCCGGCGGCCTCGACCAGGCGGCGCAGCGAAGCGGCCGTGGTCAGCGGCACGTCGCCGTACAGCACCAGGGTCGGCGCGCTTTCATCGATTTGCGGAACCGCCTGCATCACGGCGTGGCCGGTGCCCAGCTGCGGCTCCTGCAGGGCGGTGTCGATCGCGATGCCAGTGGATTCTGCCAGCCTGGACACCATCTCCGGCACCGCTGCGCCTCCATGGCCGTAAATCACGCATAATTTGCTCGGCTTCAGGCTGCTTGCCGTATCGATGACATGCTGCAACAGCGGCTTCCCAGCCAGTGGGTGCAGGACTTTCGGCAGTGCGGATTGCATGCGCTTTCCCATGCCGGCGGCGAGGATCACAACGTTCATAAGCCGTTCTCAAAAAGTTGAAAATATGAAAAATTTTAGCACGCCAGACTTGTTGTTCAGGCGCACGCTTGCCTTGCTCGCGATCACACTGCTGGCACTGGTAGCGGGCTGCAGCACCATCCGTTTTACGTACAACCAGGGCGATACCTTACTGTATTGGTGGCTGGATTCCTATGCCGATCTCGAAGGCAGGCAGGCCGACATCACCAAGCGCGACATCGACAACCTGTTCAAATGGCACCGCCAGTCCGAGTTGCGCGACTACGCTGCGCTGCTGGGCAATTTCCAGCGTGGGCTTGCCGGGAATCCGACCCAGGCCGACATGGTCAATGCCTACCGCGAGATCCGCGTGCGCGCCGAGCGCCTCGCCACCCACGCCGTGCCCGAGATCACCACGATGGCGCTGTCGCTCACGCCCGAACAGATCGGCCACATCGAACGCAAGTTCAACACCAAGAACGAGGAATACCGCCGCAAGTTCATGACCGGAGACACGGAAAAGCGCCAGCGTGCCCGCTTCAAGAAATCGATGGACCAGTTCGAGCTCTGGTTCGGCAACTTCAGCAAGGACCAGGAAGCCGCCTTGCGGCGCGCCTCGGACGCGCGCCCGCTGGATAACCAGTTCTTGCTTGAAGAGCGGATCTACCGCCAACGCCGCATCCTGGCCCTGCTGCGCGACATCCAGCAAAAGCGCCCGAACCGCGACCAGGCCGCGGCCCAGATCCAGGCGATGCTGCGCGAGTTCTTCACCCGCACCGAGTCGCCCGAGCGCAAGGCCGTCTACGACGTCTACATCGACCAGACCATCAAGTACATATTGACGGCGATCCGCATCGCCACGCCGGCGCAGAAGAGCCACGCGCACCAGCGCATGCAGGGCTGGATCGGCGATTTGCAGGCGCTGGCGGCCAACCGGTAGGCGGGCAGGGGGCGCCAGCCCCCATGCTATAGTGCCGCCCATGCAAAGAAAGCCAGCCAAACCCCAGCCACACGGCGCGCCACGCATGGCGACGCACCAGGTCCGCATCATCGGCGGAACATGGAAACGCACCCTGCTGCCGGTCGTCGACGCCCTCGGCCTGCGCCCGACGCCCGACCGCGTGCGCGAAACCGTCTTCAACTGGATCAACCACCAGCTCGGCAGCGACTGGAACGGGGCGACCTGCCTCGACCTGTACGCCGGCTCCGGCGCCCTCGGCTTCGAAGCGGCCAGCCGCGGCGCCGCTTCGGTGACGATGATCGACAACCATGGCCCGGCGGTACGCCAGCTGGAAGCCAACCGCGACAAGCTCAAGGCCGCCAACATCACCATCCTGCGCGCCGATGCGATCGCCGCGGCGCGCGACCTGGCGGCGCGCGGCCAGCGCTTCGACGTGATCTTCCTCGATCCGCCCTACCAGCAGGACCTGCTGGCCAAGACCCTGCCGCTGTGCCCGGCCCTGCTGAAAGAAGGCGGCATGGTGTACGCGGAAGCCGAGACCCCGCTGCCGCTTGGCGAAGGCGAAGAAATGCCGGAATGGCTGGCCGGCTGGGACGCGGTGAGGGCGGATAAGGCCGGCATGGTCTATTACCATCTGCTCAAGTTGCACGAAAACAAAGCCTGAGCTGTAAAACTGCACAAAGATTGGGCAATAAGCGCCCCGGCCTGGGGCGATTGCCGGATTTTCAGGCATAATGCGCGTTCCAACAGGGTGATTTTCAGGGAGCCGCAATGGTTGTAGCCGTTTATCCAGGTACGTTCGATCCGCTTACTCGCGGCCATGAGGATTTGGTGCGTCGCGCATCGGGCCTGTTCGACCGACTGGTGGTGGGTGTAGCCGACAGCAGGAACAAGCGTCCGTTCTTCAGCGTCGAAGAGCGGCTCGAGATCGCCAAGGAAGTGCTGGGCCATTATCCGAACGTGCAGGTCGAAAGCTTCTCGGGCCTGCTCAAGGATTTCGTGCGCCAGCATGACGCCCGTGTCATCGTGCGCGGCCTGCGCGCCGTGTCCGACTTCGAATACGAGTTCCAGATGGCGGGCATGAACCGCTACCTGCTGCCCGATGTCGAAACCATGTTCCTGACCCCGTCCGACCAGTACCAGTTCATCTCGGGCACCATCGTGCGCGAGATCGCCGTGCTGGGCGGCGACGTGTCGAAATTCGTGTTCCCCTCGGTCGACCGCTGGCTGCAAAAGAAGATCGCCAGCATGGCTGCCGCACCGAAAGCCTAAACGAGCCGCAAGATGTCCCTACTGATTACCGACGACTGCATCAACTGCGACGTCTGCGAACCCGAATGCCCGAACGAAGCCATTTCGATGGGCGACGAGTATTACCAGATCGATCCGAACAAGTGCACCGAGTGTGTCGGCCACTTCGACGAACCGCAGTGCCAGCAGGTCTGCCCCGTCGCCTGCATCCCGCTCGATCCCGCGCGGCGTGAAACCCGCGAACAACTGCTGGTCAAGTACGAACGCCTGACCGCCGCCAAGGCCTCCGCGGCCTGATTCCTCCGGGCGGCCCCACCTGCCGCCTTTCTTTCTTCCCGCATTTCCTCCGCTCGCGCTCCCAGCCTGGGAGCGCCGTCCCGCCACGCCTGTGCGCGCTTTGACGGGTCAGCTCAGCACGCACGGTAGGATCCATTTCCTCGATGGATAAATACTGCGTGCTATGCTTTTTTCATGGCTCCCTTGAACGAAGAACTATCCCGCAGGATTCCGTCTTCCGTGCATGAAAACCTCGGCACGATCGCGGAGTTCTACGAACGCAACGAAGAGCACCTGCACCCGGCGCAAGCGTTTTTCGAAAGGCTGAGCCTCATCCTTGGCAGTCCGGCCTATGTCGGCACCAATCTGTTGTTCGTGGTTGCCTGGATCCTGTGGAACGTCCTCGCGCCAGGCTACGGGTTCAAGCAGATCGACGAGCCGCCTTTCCCCTGGCTGCAGGGCCTGGTCACCCTGAACGCCTTCATCATCTCCACCACCGTGCTGATCCGCCAGAACCGCATGGCGAAACTGGCCAACCAGCACACCCACCTCGACCTGCAGGTCAACCTCCTGGCGGAAGAGAAGAGCAGCAAGATCATCGAAATGCTCGAAGAACTGCGCCGCGACCTTCCCAATGTCCGCAACAAGCCCGACCGCGAAGCCGAGGAGCTCGCTCAACCGACCGACACCCGGGCCGTCCTTTCCGTCATCGAGCAGGAAGCCGAAGGCCTGAACTGCGGGAAGAAATAATTCCCTGCTGACGCCGGCCCTCGAGGCCCTTGCGGGGCGCGCTGTCGCCCCCTGGATGCGCTCGCCCCGTGTTTTTACCAAAAGTATTGGCAAGCACGATAAAGAACGTGAAGTTCGTGTAATCACCCTGCATTGCGCATGAAACTCACATCAATATGCATTCAACATAGCGTCATCCTGTATTTTCAACGACACCTTTCATGACACATGCGTTATCGGCGCATCTTCTTCCAATTGATATCGATGATGGCGTCTTTTTATCTTATTCATACGCTAATGTGAAAATAGTGGGAACACGATTCATCGCGCCATTTTTAACTCTTCGTGAACTTTGTGAAATCAACAGAGCGAGAAAACTCCCGTGACGAAGAGTCACTTCTGGATCAGACCTGATTGGTCGTGCCCTCCTGGGGAAAAGGCCACGCTGACGAAAACCGGACTAGTTTGCGAGCGACGGGCGGGCCTGGAGGCGCACGAGCACCGGAAGGGCGGGAGAGGAGGGAGGCGGAAGGGCTAGACAGGGGCGTCCGGCCCGGAAGCTGGACGAAAAAAAACGCGGCGTCCGTACTGGAGGCCGCGTCAAACGGAAAAGGAAAGCTGGGCTGTCAGTGGCGGCAAGCCATGGCGCGCACCTCGGCGGCGTCGACGGCATCGAGGTCCTTGCGCTGCAGCGCCAGCGCATCGCGCAGGGCCTGGCGGGCAGCCAGTTCGGCCCTGGTACGGCGCGGGCGCACGGTCAGGAACAGGGCGCGGCCGATGCCGACCAGCAGCGGACGGAAAAACATGGCGGTACCACCCAGCAGTGCGGCATACACAGTGGACCTGAATAGCTGGCCGAAAGGCAGTGCGGCGGCGGTCTGGAGAAGCGTGATGGAGGCAGACATGATGCGTGTGGTAATGTTATCGTTGGAAACTATAGTGCAACGCAACATATAAATCTAATTCTGTTCGCTGATGGCACTTATACTGTTTGTGAATGATTTGAGGTACACTGTACCCACAACAGTTTTTCCTGACTTCCCATGAGCTTTCTGACGCTTGACCTGAATCTGCTGCGTGTCTTCGACGCGGTCATGACCGAGCAAAACCTGACGCGCGCCGCCGGCCACCTGGCGATGACCCAACCCGCGGTATCGAATGCCATCAAGCGCTTGCGGGAAAGTCTCGGCGACGAATTGCTGATCCGCACCGCCTATGGGGTCAAGCCGACCCCGCGTGCGGAAGCGCTGTGGCCGGCAGTGCGGCAGGCGCTGGCCGCGCTGGAAGCGGCGGTGATGCCGGAAACCTTCGATGTCTCGAAAGCCCAGGCGACCTTCCGGATGGCGATGGCCGACGCGACCGCCGCCCTGTGGCTGCCCTCGCTGATGCGCTCGATCGAGAGCGAGGCGCCGGGAGTGAACATCCGCATGGTGCCGCTGACCACGCGCGAACCGCGTCCGATGCTGCTGCGCGGCGATATCGACCTGGCGGTCGGCTTCTTCCCGGGCGTGGCGGCCCAGCTGTCGTATGAAACGGGTTCGCCGATCCGCCACGAGCGCCTGTATTCGGGTGTCTATGTGTGCGTGATGCGCAAGGACCACCCGCTGGCCAAGGACAAGCTCGATCTCGACACCTATTGCAAGGCGAACCACCTCTTGGTGAGCTTCTCGGGCCGCGCCCACGGCCTGGTCGACGAGGCGCTGGCCCAGATCGGCCGCGAACGCCGCATCCTGCTGACGGTGAACCAGTTCTTTACCGCAGGCCGGGTGGTGGCGAACTCCGACCTGATCACGGTCCTGCCGAAACACCTGCTGGCCTCGACCGGCATGGCGGACGTGCTGATCTGGCGCGAACTGCCCTTCCAGCTGCCGGCCGTGCACCTGGACATGCTCTGGCACGAGCGCGACGGACGCAGCCCGGCGCACCGCTGGCTGCGCAAGAACCTGGAAAGCATGTCGGAAACCGCGTCGCCGAAGACTGGCGCGCGCAAGATAGCCTGATCGGGCAGCGCCCCGCGGCCTGCCGCAGGGCGTCCATGAAGAAGACCGGTCCGCTCAGCGGATCGGCAGCTTGGTCGTGTTCTTGACCTCTTCCATCACGGCATAGGTGTGCGTTTCGCGCACGCCTTTTTGCAGCAGGGTCTTGCCGAGGAATTCGCGGTACGCCGCCATGTCCTTGACGCGCGCCTTGACCAGGTAATCGAAGCCGCCGGCCACCATATGGCATTCCAGCACCTCCGGGATCATCTGGACGCTCTGTTTGAATGCATCGAACACCTCGGGAGTGGTACGATCCAATACCACTTCGATGAAGACCAGCAGCGAGACGTCCAGCAGCTGGGGATTGAGCTGGGCCGTGTAACCCATGATGTAGCCCGATTCATGCAGCTTGCGCACCCGCTCCAGGCAGGCGGCCGGCGACAGGTTCACGCGCGCGGCCAGCTCGACGTTGCTGATACGTCCGTCGTTCTGCAGTTCCGCAAGAATTTTCTTACTGATCTTGTCCAACATCTGGCGCCTCTTGTGTTGTAAATATTATTCGGCCAGATTGTCGCACCAAAAACTATCTTTTGCTAGTCTGTCGTAAAAACAGAATTAAAAAGGTTCACGCAGGGGGCCGGCGCGCCCTTGCTGCCGGGTCCGTCCTGCTGCGCTCCTGCAAGAATTTTCATACCGATATTTCCCAAGATGCGGCCCTTGTTGTGCCGTAAATGTTATTCGGCAAGATCGCAGAATCAAGAACTATCTTTTGCCAGTCTGGCTTAAAAACAGAATTAATCCAGTAGATTTACTTCTACAATCGAATCATTTCATCGTGCCAAAAAATGCGCCGGCCGCCACAAGCGGTACGGCGCTATTGCCGCATCCGATGCCCTGTTTCCTTTCTTTTTCTGAAGACTAGCCATGCAGATTGCCGCCTCCCCGGCCTCCACCTTTGTCCCCTTCGATGCGCTCCAGGCTGAAGTCAAGCGCGAGCAGTCGCCGCTGCGCGCGGCCATCACCGCCGCCTACCGCCGCGATGAAAGCGAAGCCGTACAGTGGCTGCTGGCACAGGGCGCCAGCGCCAATGGCGACGCCTACATGCTGGCGCACCGCCTGGTATCGAGCGTGCGCGAAAAGCGTACCCGCGCCTCCGGCGTGGACGCGCTGATGCACGAATTCTCGCTCTCGTCCGAAGAAGGCGTGGCGCTGATGTGCCTGGCCGAAGCGCTGCTGCGCATTCCCGACAGCGAAACCGCCGACCGCCTGATCGCCGACAAGATCAGCAAGGGCGACTGGCGCAAGCACCTGGGCGAATCGCCGTCGCTGTTCGTGAACGCCGCCACCTGGGGCCTGCTGGTCACCGGCAAGCTGGTCTCCACCAGCAGCGAAAAGGGACTCGGCTCGGCGCTCACGCGCCTGATCGCGAAGGGCGGCGAACCGCTGATCCGCAAGGGCGTGGACCTGGCGATGCGCATGCTGGGCAACCAGTTCGTCACCGGCCAGACCATCGCCGAAGCGCTGAAGAACAGCCGCGAGAACGAAACCCGCGGCTACCGCTACTCGTACGACATGCTGGGCGAAGCCGCGCTGACCGAAGCCGATGCGAAGGCCTATTACGCCTCCTACGAAACCGCGATCCACGCGATCGGCAAGGCCTCGAACGGCCGCGGCATCAAGGACGGCCCGGGCATCTCGATCAAGCTGTCGGCCCTGCACCCGCGCTACAGCCGCGCGCAATACGCCCGCGTGATGGGCGAACTGCTGCCGCGCGTGCGCAGCCTGGTCCTGCTGGCCAAGCAGTACGACATCGGCATCAACATCGACGCCGAGGAAGCCGACCGCCTCGAGATCTCGCTCGACATGCTCGAAGCACTCGCCTTCGATCCGGAGCTGGCCGGCTTCGAAGGCATCGGCCTGGTGGTGCAGGCCTACCAGAAGCGCTGCCCGTTCGTGATCGACTTCGTGGTCGACCTGGCCAAGAGGAGCGGCCGCAAGTTCATGGTGCGCCTGGTGAAGGGCGCCTACTGGGACGCCGAGATCAAGCGCGCCCAGGTCGAGGGCATGCCGGGCTATCCGGTCTACACGCGCAAGGTCCATACCGACGTGTCGTATCTCACCTGCGCGCGCAAGCTGCTGGCCGCGTCCGAGGTGATCTACCCGCAGTTCGCGACCCACAACGCGCACACCCTGTCGGTGATCTACACCTGGGCCAAGGCCGGGAACATCAGCAACTACGAATTCCAGTGCCTGCACGGCATGGGCGAAACCCTGTACGACCAGGTCGTCGGCCCGCGCAAGCTGGACAAGGCCTGCCGCATCTATGCGCCGGTCGGTTCGCATGAAACCCTGCTCGCCTACCTGGTGCGCCGCCTGCTGGAAAACGGCGCCAACTCCTCGTTCGTGAACCAGATCGTCGACGAGAGCGTGGCCATCGACACCCTGCTGGCCGATCCGTTCGAGGCGGCGCGCGCCAGCGGCGGCAAGCCGCACCCGGCGATCGCGCTGCCGCTCGACATGTTCGGCGCCGAGCGCAGGAATTCCGCCGGCCTGGACCTGGTCAACGAAAACATCCTGCGCCAGGTCGCCGCCGGCCTGGCCGCCCAGCGCCGGCACGCCGCCGGGCCGCTGATCGCCGGCCCGGTGGAGGGCAGCGACACGGCCATGGTCGTCAACCCGGCCCAGTCGGCCGACATCGTCGGCCAGGTGCGCGAAGCCTCGCGCACCGACGTCGAGACCGCGCTGGCCGCCGCCGCCGCCTTCGCCGGCGAATGGGAAGCCACGCCTGCCGGCGCACGCGCCGCGATCCTGGAACGCAGCGCCGACCTGTTCGAGCAGAACGGCACCGAGCTGATGGCGCTGGCCGTGCGCGAAGCCGGCAAATCGCTGCCGAACGCGATCGCCGAACTGCGCGAAGCGGTCGACTTCCTGCGCTACTACGCGGCGCAGCTGCGCGCATCCCCAAGCGCCGGTTCCCTGGGCCCGGTGACCTGCATCAGCCCGTGGAACTTCCCGCTGGCGATCTTCACCGGCCAGGTCGCAGCAAGCCTTGCCGCCGGCAACGTGGTGCTGGCCAAGCCGGCCGAGCAGACCCCGCTGATCGCGCACCGCGCGGTGGAACTGTTCCATGAAGCGGGTGCGCCGCGCGCCGCGCTGCAGCTGCTGCCGGGCTGCGGCGAAGTGGTCGGCGCCGCGCTGACCGCCGACAGCCGCGTCAGGGGCGTGATCTTCACCGGTTCCACCGAAGTGGCGCAGCTGATCAACCGCACCCTGGCCGCACGTGCCGAAAAAGAAGGCATCGATATCCCGCTGGTGGCCGAAACCGGCGGCCAGAACGCGCTGATCGTCGATTCCTCGGCGCTGCCGGAGCAGGTGGTGCAGGACGTCGTGAGCTCGGCCTTCGACAGCGCCGGCCAGCGCTGCTCGGCGCTGCGCGTGCTGTTCCTGCAGGACGACATCGCCGACAAGACCATCAGGATGCTCAAGGGTGCGATGCAGGAACTGGTCGTGGGCAGCCCGGACCGCCTCGCGACCGACATCGGCCCGGTGATCGACCTCGAGGCCCAGCGCAACCTGCTGGCCCATATCGAACGCATGAAGGCGACCGCGCGCAGCCACTTCGCGCTCGACCTGCCGCCATCCGTCACCAGCTACGGCACCTTCGTGCCGCCGACCGTGCTCGAAATCGCCTCGCTGGCGGAGCTCAAGCAGGAGGTGTTCGGCCCGGTCCTGCACATCGTGCGCTACCGCCGCGCCGAGCTGCCGCAGGTGATCGATGCGATCAACGCCACCGGCTACGGCCTGACCCTGGGCGTCCACTCGCGTATCGACGAGACCATCGACTTCATCGTCCAGCGTGCGCATGTCGGCAACATCTACGTCAACCGCAACATCGTGGGTGCGGTCGTGGGCGTGCAGCCGTTCGGCGGCGAAGGCAAGTCCGGCACCGGCCCGAAGGCCGGCGGCCCGCTCTACCTGAAGCGCCTGCAGCGCGCCGCCGGCGCCTCGCTGCACCAGCACCAGCACCAGCGCCCGGCGGACGCCGGCCTGGAAGCGCTGCTCGGCTGGCTGCGCACCAACGGCCACCAGCCGCTCGTCGCGCTGGCCGAAGGCTATGCGAGGAGCAGCCTGACCGGCGTGGAGATCGCCCTGCCGGGACCGACGGGCGAACGCAACACCCTGTCGTTCACGCCGCGCGGCGCCGTGCTGTGCGCACCGAAGAGCGCCGCCGGCCTGCTGAACCAGCTGGCCGCCGCGCTGGCGACCGGTAACCGCGCGCTGGTGCTGGCCAGCGCGCCGGAACTGATTCCGGCCAGCCTGCCGGTGCTGGTGAAGGAGCGCGTGCGCTTCGTCGGCCAGGACGAGCTGGATGCGAACGAGTTCCAGATCGCGATGGTGGAGAGCGGCCTGGCCGGTTCGCTGCGCGCCAAGCTGGCTGCGCGCCAGGGCGCCATCGTCGGCATCGTCGACACCGGCGCCGTGGAAGCGATCGGGCTGTGGCGCCTGGTGGCCGAGCGCGCGGTCTGCGTCAACACCACCGCGGCTGGCGGCAACGCAAGCCTGATGACCCTGGGCCTGTAACAATCGACCGTAGTAAGCTGGTCACACCGTAATCGACGCATCACCGAGGAGTAGGAGTAGCAGTAGACGTAGTCAATACAAAGGAGACAGACATGCTGGTTGGCGTTCCGAAGGAAATCAAGAACCACGAGTACCGCGTCGGGCTCACGCCCGCGTCGGTGCGCGAACTGGTGGCCCGTGGTCACCAGGTCATCGTGCAGCAGGATGCGGGGGCCGAGATCGGCCTGCTCGACGAGCAGTACGTGGCGGCCGGCGCCGCGATCGTCGGGACGGCTAGGGAAATCTTCGCGCGTGCGGAAATGATCGTGAAGGTCAAGGAGCCGCAGCCGGCGGAATGCGCGATGCTGCGCCCGGGGCAGGTGCTGTACACCTACCTGCACCTGGCGCCGGATCCGGAGCAGACCGCGGCGCTCGTGAAATCGGGGGCGGTCTGCATCGCCTACGAAACCATCACCGGCCAGGGTGGCGGCCTGCCGCTGCTGGCGCCGATGAGCGAGGTCGCCGGCCGCATGGCGATCCAGGCCGGCGCCAGCCACCTGGAGAAATCCAAGGGCGGCATGGGCCTGCTGCTGGGCGGCGTGCCGGGCGTGGCGCCTGGACACGTCGTCGTCATCGGCGCCGGCGTGGTCGGCACCAATGCGCTGCAGATGGCGGTCGGCGCCGGGGCGCGCGTCACGGTGCTGGACAAGAACGTCGACCGGCTGCGCCAGCTCGACCTGGTGTTCGGCAACCGCATCTCCACCCTGTATTCGAACGCGCTCGCGCTCGAGAAAGCGGTGCTGTCGGCCGACCTGGTGGTCGGCGGCGTGCTGGTGCCGGGCGCCGCGGCGCCGAAACTGGTCACCCGCGACATGGTCTCGCACATGAAGAAGGGCGCGGTGATCGTGGACGTGGCGATCGACCAGGGCGGCTGCTTCGAAACCTCGCATCCCACCACCCACGCCGATCCGACCTTCGTGGTCGACAACGTGATCCACTACTGCGTGGCCAACATGCCGGGCGCGGTGGCGCGCACCTCCACCTTCGCCCTGAATAACGCCACCATCGGCCACGCCGTGGCGCTGGCCGGCAAGGGCTGGAAACAGGCGATGGCGGACGACCCGCACCTGCGCCAGGGCCTGAACGTCTGCGAAGGCAAGATCACCTACGCCGCCGTGGCCCAGGCCCTCGGCTACGACTACGTGCCGGCCGAATCGCTGCTGAACTGAAGCGGCGCGTCTTTCAGGTCGCGGCACATGCGCCGGGTGATGTGAAAGGCATATTGCGCGGCCACCGATTTCACGAAACGCATGAAATCGGGGGCCGCGTTTTCATTGGCGTTGTCGGAAATCGTGCGCAGCACGGCGAAGGGCACGCCCAGTTCGAAGCACACCTGCGCCACCGCGGCGCCTTCCATCTCCACCGCCACCAGGCCCGGCAGGGCATCGTTCATGGCGTTCAGCCGCTCGCGGTCGTTGACGAACTGGTCGCCGCTGGCCACCAGGCCGCGGTGCACGCGCGGCTGCTCGAGGCGGAATTCGCGCCTTTCCGTTTCGCTGATCGCTTCCAGCAGGTCCAGTTCGAGGAAGTCATGGGCGGCCCCGGACAGGCGCACCGCCATCTGCTGGTCGGGCTGGAAGTGCGTCAGCCCCGTCAGCGGCACCTCGAAGCGCGGGAACAGGGGACTGGCGTCCATGTCGTGCTGGACGAAGGATTCCGCGACCACGATATCCCCGACACGCACCGATTTATCCCCGGCGCCAGCCACGCCCGTGAACAGGATGTGGGTAACTCCGAACTTTTCCACAAGCGTGGTGGCCGTCATGGCGGCGGCAACCTTGCCAATCCGCGATAAAACGCACACAGCGTCGATTTCCCACAGGTGTCCGGCAAAGTACTCGCGCTTGCCATGGATGAGCCTGGAGGGCCCTCTCATGGCTTCCACGAGCCCTGCCTGTTCTTCTTGCAAAGCGCTGATGATCCCTAATCGCATTTTTTTTAATGTGTTTTTGCTGTCAAAGTAGTTTGCGGAAGTACACCACGCGCTCCGTTTCCGTGAATCCGAGCGCTCTGTGCAGCGCATGGCTCGCCGTATTCTCGAGCACGGCATCGGAAGCCAGTTCGCTGCAGCCGTGTTCGCGCGCCCATTCCTGGGCCTTCTCGACCAGCAGCGCGGCAATGCCTTGCCGGCGAAACGCTGGCGCGACGTACAGGCCTTCCAGGAACGCGACGGGAGAACTGGCGGTGCCGTTCACGTAATCGCTGCGCAGGGCGATCTCAACGAATCCCTGGGGTGCATTATCGGCAGAGCAGGCGAGGAACTGTGCATAACGCTCGGGTTGTGCACAGAAGGCGCGCATTTCAGCCAGGTGTTCTTCCTCTTCTTCGGGCCATAAAGCGGTGCGCAGCGCCAGCCAGCCAGGCTGTCCAGGACTTGTACAGCGCGTGATGGTGGTCATGGAAGTGGCTGTCGACGTGGTTCATTGGCTGGAAGAGTAACAGAAGCGGCCCTGGTGGCGTTCGTTTTCTGCTGTCCCGGTTTTTGCTGTTCAGGTAGTTAGTAAACTAAGGATGTATACAAAACTGGTAGTGATAGTAAACGCGTCTTCATCTGTGGATAAACCGGGTTTACTCCACAGTATCAACCGTTTACGGCATTTCTGAAGTGCTGGACAAACCTTGTTTTCAGCGAGAACGGATCTTGGACAAGATTTCTGGCTGCTCAGTAAACGCCGGTTCTGCACATCTGCTCCTGTGGATATTCAGTGGCTTTTCCACAGCCGCTTAAAAAAAATCTTCTGAAAAACCGCTTCCAGGGTGTCCGGGCTGAGCATCGACCGTCCGTTCGCCAAGCCAGGTCGTCAGCACCGGACGCGAACTGGCGATCCGCGAGCGCTTGGCCATCGCGCTGTGCGTCGGGGTAGGGGTTTGATCTGCCGGTTTTTTCAGCAGATGCATACAGAACCAGTTCGCTGAGCTGCCGTTTTTTTTGAAAACTCTTCAGGAAAGCTTCCACCAGGCCTGGCGCTGGCGGATACGCGTGCGTTTTTGTTCTGTTGTTGTATCTAAAGATTTATATATACATTGGTAGTAGTAGTAAACGGCAGCTTCTTTGTGGATAACAAGGATTTTTTCCACAGCATCAGTGGTTTACGGTCGCGTTAACCAGCTGGACAAAGCTTGTTTTTGTCTTGCAGGAAAACTGGATAGAAATCCGGTGGTCGGGGTAAACCACCAGTTCCGCACATTCGATCCTGTGGATATTCATTGGGTTGTCCACAGACGGGAAGGGCGCGCAGGCCTCCTGGCGGCCTGGAAGGCCTGGCACAGCGTTCGGCAAACCCGATCGGTCGACACGGCGAAGCGCGTTGGCGATGTGCCAAGTTGCAACGCGACATCAAAAAAAATTTTTTTTCGCGGCCCCGTTCGGTTTACAACCAGATCTATATACAACGTTGATAGTAGTGGTTAACGGTAGCCCTTTTCTGTGGACAACCCGGTTAACGGGTGAAGAATCAGTCGTTTACGTGACGGATAAGACGGTGCGCTAGTCATCGAAGTTCCTGAGGGAAAACCTGAACAAGATTTTTGCCTGTGCAAAAAAGCCGAGTTTTGCACAATCGATACCTGTGGATATCAAGTTGGTTATCCACAGATGGGCTCTGGACTTCCGTTTACGATCTGGTAAGCTCCATTCATCGAACTACGGACGGAGGGGTATTGGATCTCGACGCGCTGCCGTGTCTGCTCGCTGAATGCATGCCGAAGCCCGGCGGTATGCGCTCGCCGGCCGGCCATCTTTCCGTCGACTCGGTACGCTAGCCCATGGAATCGGCCGGCGAGTACGACTACATCATCATCGGGGCCGGCACTTCCGGCTGCGTCCTGGCGAACCGCCTGACACGGAACAAGGATGTGGACGTGCTCCTGATCGAAGCGGGAGGCCGCGATGACTACGTCTGGATCCATATCCCCGTCGGCTACCTGCACTGCATCGGCAATCCGCGCACCGACTGGCTGTTCAAGACCGAAGCGGAAGCCGGACTGGGCGGGCGTTCGCTGATCTACCCGCGGGGCAAGGTGCTCGGCGGCAGCTCGTCGATCAACGGCATGATCTACATGCGCGGCCAGGCGGCCGACTACGACCGCTGGGCCGAGGTGGCGGGCGATCCATCCTGGCGCTGGGACCAGGTGCTGCCGCTGTTCAAGCGCAGCGAAGATTACTACGGCGGCGCCAGCGAGGTGCATGGCGTCGGCGGCGAATGGCGGGTCGAGCGGCAACGCCTGTCGTGGCAGATCCTGGATGCCTTCCGCGACGCGGCGCAGGAGGTCGGCATTCCCAAGATCGGCGACCTGAATGCCGGCGGCGGCGCGGGCTCCGCCTATTTCGAGGTCAACCAGCGGCGCGGCATCCGCCTGAATACGGCGCGGGCTTTCCTGAAACCGGCCGCGCAGCGCCCGAACCTGACCATCATGACGGGCTGCCATGTCGAGCGCCTGCTGGTCGAGGACGGGCCGCAGGGCAAAGTCTGCCGCGGCGTGCAGTTCAGCGGCGGCGGCCGCGCCTACACCGCGACCGCGCACCGCGAAACCCTGCTGGCGGCTGGCGCCATCGGCTCGCCGCAGATCCTCCAGCTGTCCGGCATCGGCGCGGCGGCGAATCTGCACGGGCAGGGAATCGCTCCTGTGGCCGAGCTGCCGGGCGTGGGCGAAAACCTGCAGGACCACCTGCAGCTGCGCATGATCTTCCGGATCAGCGGGGCGCCAACCTTGAACATGCGCACCGCGAACTGGTTCGGCAAGCTGCGCATCGGCCTCGAATATGCGCTGTTCCAGAGCGGCCCGATGTCGATGGCGCCGTCGCAGCTGGGCGTGTTCGCCCGCTCCGGACGGGGCATGACGGAGGCGCCCGACCTGCAATTCCACGTGCAGCCGCTCTCGCTCGACAAGTTCGGCGAGCCGCTGCACCGTTTTCCCGCCTTCACGGCGAGCGTGTGCAACCTGCAGCCGACCTCGCGCGGCCATGTGCGCATCGCGTCGAACGACAGCCATGCGGCGCCGAAGATCACGCCGAATTACCTGAGCACCGAGGCCGACCGCAAGACCGCCGCCGCCGCCCTGGGCCTGACGCGGCGCATCGTGGCGGCGCCGGCACTGGCGCGCTACCGGCCGGAAGAATACCTGCCCGGCCCGGCCTACCAGACCGAGGAAGAACTGGCCCAGGCCGCCGGCCTGATCGGCACCACGATCTTCCATCCGGTCGGCACCTGCCGCATGGGGCGCGCCGACGATCCGCAGGCCGTGGTCGACAGCCGCCTGCGCGTGCGCGGCATCGCTAATTTGCGCGTGGTGGACGCCTCGATCATGCCGTTCATTACTTCGGGGAATACGAATTCGCCGACCATCATGATCGCGGAAAAGGCCGCCGAAGACCTGCTGAAGGGCGGCTGAATCCGCAAGGCTGTGCAAAAGTGCACAGCCGGCGTGCGCGCAGGAAGAGGGGACGGAGCGCCGCACCGTAGAGCTGCTTGTTGTGATGCGCCATCTTAGTATGTACTATTTGTCAAAAGCTGTTGTCTGGTGCAGGCCCACGTTTTGGAGAACGAATGGCGGATCTCATCCTGGAGACAAGGAATCTGACCAAGGAATTCAAGGGATTCACAGCAGTCAATAACGTCAACCTCAAGGTCGAGCGCGGCCATATCCATGCGCTGATCGGTCCCAACGGGGCCGGCAAGACCACCTGCTTCAACCTGCTCACCAAGTTCCTGACGCCTACTTCCGGGCAGATTTTTTTCAACGGCAAGGACATCACGGGGGCCAGGCCGGCCCAGATCGCCCGCATGGGCGTGATCCGTTCGTTCCAGATTTCCGCCGTCTTTCCCCACATGAGCGTGCTCGAGAACGTGCGCATCGGCCTGCAGCGCCAGCTCGGCACCAGCTTCCATTTCTGGCAGAGCAGCGCTTCGCTGGAGCGGCTGGACGAACGCGCGCTCCAGTTGCTGGCCGAAGTCGGCCTCGAGGGCTTCGCAACCACCATGACGGCCGACCTGCCGTACGGGCGCAAGCGTGCGCTCGAGATCGCCACCACCCTGGCGATGGAGCCGGAACTGATGCTGCTCGACGAACCGACCCAGGGCATGGGCCACGAGGACGTGCACCGGGTCACCGAGCTGATCAAGAAAGTGTCGGCGGGGCGCACCATCCTGATGGTCGAGCACAACATGAACGTCGTGTCCGGCATCTGCGACCGCATCTCGGTGCTCCAGCGCGGCGCGCTGCTGGCCGAAGGCAGCTATGCCGAGGTGTCGCGCAATCCGCAGGTGATGGAAGCCTACATGGGCACCAGCGCGACCGAACTGCAGGGAGCGCAGGGATGACGGCCGCGCTGGAGATCCGCGGCCTGCACGCCTGGTATGGCGAATCGCACATCCTGCACGGCATCGACCTGACCGTGCAGCCGGGCGAAGTCGTCACCCTGCTGGGGCGCAACGGCGCCGGCCGCACCACCACCCTGCGCGCCATCATGGGCCTGACCGGGCGCCGCAGCGGCTCGGTGCGGGTCGACGGCGTGGAAGCCATCACGCTGCCGACGCACCGCATCGCCCACCTCGGGATCGGCTATTGCCCGGAAGAGCGGGGCATCTTTGCCTCGCTGTCGGCCGAGGAAAACCTGATGCTGCCGCCCACCTTGAAAGGGAATGGCGGCGCCGGCATGACGGTCGACGAGATCTACGCGATGTTCCCCAACCTGTACGAGCGCCGCCATAGCCAGGGCACGCGCCTGTCGGGCGGCGAGCAGCAGATGCTGGCGGTGGCGCGCATCCTGCGCACCGGCGCGCGCCTGCTGCTGCTGGACGAGATTTCCGAAGGGCTGGCGCCGGTCATCGTGCAAACCCTGGCGCGCATGATCACCACCCTCAAGGCGAAGGGCTACACGATCGTCATGGTGGAACAGAATTTCAGATTTGCCGCCCCGCTGGCGGACCGTTTTTACGTGGTGGAGCACGGCCAGGTCGTCGAGACGATCGCGGCGGCCGAGCTGGATGCCAGGATGCCGGTGCTGACCGAACTCCTGGGAGTGTAATTAACAGAACGGAGACAACATGAAACGACCTGCCATTGCCCTGGCACTTGCCGCCAGCGCCGGTTTCACCATGCCGGCCCAGGCCCAGATTTCGGACGACGTGATCAAGATCGGCTTCCTGACCGACCTGTCCGGCGTCTATTCGGACATCGACGGCAACGGCGGCGCGGAAGCGATCCGCATGGCCATCGCCGACATGGGCAGCGCCATCAACGGCAAGAAGATCCAGCTGATCGTCGCGGACCACCAGAACAAGCCCGACATCGCCGCCTCGAAGGCGCGCGAATGGTTCGACCGGGAGAAAGTCGACCTCTTGATTGGGGGCACGAATTCCGGCGCCAGCCTGGCCATGGCCAAGGTGGCGGCCGAAAAGAAAAAGGTATTCATCGCGATCGGTTCCGGCACCGCCCAGCTGACCAACGAGCAGTGCACGCCCTACACCGTGCACTACGCCTACGACACCGTGGCGCTGGCGCGCGGCACCGGCTCGGCGATGCTGAAGCAGGGCGGCAAGTCCTGGTATTTCCTGACCGCCGACTATGCCTTCGGCCAGTCGCTGGAAAAGGACACCGCCGACGTGGTCAAGGCGAATGGCGGCACGGTGCTCGGCAGCGTCAAGCATCCGCTCTCGGCCTCCGATTTCTCGTCCTTCCTGCTGCAGGCGTCTTCCTCCAAGGCCCAGGTGCTGGGCCTGGCGAACGCCGGCGGCGACACCATCAACACGGTCAAGGCGGCCAACGAATTCGGCCTGACCAAGAAGATGAAGCTGGCCGGCCTGCTGGTGTTCATCAACGACGTGCACACCCTGGGCCTGAACACCACCCAGGGCATGTACCTCACCGACGGCTGGTACTGGGACATGAACCCGGACACCCGCGCCTGGTCGAAGCGCTACTTTGCCAAGATGAAGAAGCAGCCCTCGATGCTGCAGGCGGGCGACTACTCGGCCGCGATGCAGTTCCTGAACGCCGTCAAGGCGACCGGGACCGACAACGCCGACAAGGTCATGGCCCACCTGAAGAAGACCCCGGTCAACGACATGTTCACCAAGAACGGCGTGATCCGGCCCGACGGCCGCATGGTGCACGACATGTACCTGATGCAGGTGAAGAAGCCGGCGGAATCGAAGTATCCCTGGGATTACTACAAGGTCGTCGCCACCATCCCGGGCGACCAGGCCTATACCACCAAGGCCGAGACCAAGTGCAGCCTGTGGAAGTAAGCAGGCTTTCCTGAAGGCCGGCGCCGCCGCTTTCCAGGCGCGGCGCGCCGGCCTTGCGCATCCACCGCGCGGGCCCGGCCCGCGCCGTCTTCGAGCGGATCCATGGACATTTTCGGCGTTCCCCTGCAAGCCCTGATGAGCCAGCTGCTGCTGGGGCTGGTCAACGGCTCCTTCTATGCGATGCTGTCGCTGGGCCTGGCGGTCATTTTCGGACTGCTCAACGTCATCAACTTCTCCCACGGCGCCCTGTACATGGTGGGCGCCTTCGTGGCCTACATCGGCGTCGCGTCGTACGGCCTGAACTACTGGATGATGCTGGTGCTGGCGCCGCTGCTGGTGGGCGCGTTCGGCATCCTGATCGAGCGCAGCATGCTGCGCTGGCTGTACAAGCTCGACCACCTGTACGGCCTGCTGCTCACCTTCGGCATCACCCTGCTGCTGGAAGGCGTGTTCCGCTCCTTCTTCGGCGTCTCGGGACAGACCCTGGACGTGCCGGAACAGCTCGCCGGCGCCACCGACCTCGGCTTCATGATCCTGCCGAACTACCGCGCCTGGGTGGTGGCGGCCTCGCTGGTGGTGTGTCTGGGCACCTGGTTCGTGATCGAAAAGACCCGCCTCGGCGCCTACCTGCGCGCCGGCACCGAGAACCCGAAACTGGTCGAAGCCTTCGGCATCAACGTGCCGCTGATGGTCACGCTCACCTATGGCTTCGGGGTCGCGCTGGCCGGCTTTGCCGGGGTGCTGGCGGCGCCGGTGATCAACGTGACGCCCCTGATGGGCTCGAACCTCATCATCGTCGTGTTCGCCGTGGTCGTGATCGGCGGCATGGGCTCGATCCTCGGTTCCATCCTCACCGGGCTGGCGCTGGGCGTGATCGAAGGCCTGACCCGCGTGTTCTATCCGGAAGGCTCGGAAGTGGTGGTGTTCGTCGTGATGGTGATCGTCTTGCTGCTGCGCCCGGCCGGGCTGTTCGGCAAGGAAAAATAAGAGGGCGTCCATGAACCGAAAAATTGTCTATGCCGTCGCATTCGCACTGGCCCTGGCCGCGCCCTTTGTCGCCTATCCCGTGTTCCTGATGAAGCTGCTGTGCTTCGCGCTGTTCGCCTGCGCCTTCAATCTCCTGATCGGATTCACCGGCCTGCTGTCCTTCGGCCACGCCGCATTTTTCGGCACGGCCGGCTACGCCACCGGCCATTTGCTGGCCGTCAGCGGCTTGCCGACCGGGCTGGGCATCGTGCTGGGCGTGCTCGCCAGCGCCCTGCTGGGCCTGGTGATCGGCGCGCTGGCGATCCGCCGGCAGGGCATCTATTTCTCGATGATCACCCTGGCGCTGGCCCAGATGGTGTATTTCGCGGCCCTGCGCGCGCCGTTCACCCATGGCGAGGATGGCCTGCAGGGCGTGCCGCGCGGGCGCCTGCTGGGCCTGCTGGACCTGTCCAGCGACCTGGTCATGTACTACGTGGTGCTGGCGATCTTCACGGCCGGCTTCGCCCTGATCGTCCGCACCGTGCATTCGCCGTTCGGCCAGGTGCTCAAGGCGATCAAGGAAAACGAGCCGCGCGCCATGTCGCTCGGCTACGAGGTCGACCGCTACAAGCTGCTGGCCTTCGTGCTGTCGGCCGCGCTGGCAGGGCTGGCGGGGGCCACCAAGACCGTCGTGCTGGGCTTCGAGACCCTGACCGACGTACACTGGACCATGTCCGGCCTGGTCGTCCTGATGACCCTGGTGGGCGGCATGGGCACCCTGGCCGGGCCGATCCTCGGCGCCTTCCTGATCGTCGCGCTGGAGAACAAGCTGGGCGACCTCGGCACGAACCTGGCCGAATCACTCGGCATCGCCTGGTTCTCGACCCTGGGCGAATCGGTGGGCATGGTCACCGGGCTCATCTTTATCGTCTGCGTCCTGCTGTTCCGCCGCGGCATCGTCGGGGAACTCGGGGCGCTGCTCGAACGGGGCCGCAAAGCCTGACAGGCGGGCCGCCGTTCACAGGGCGGCGGCATAGATCGCGCGTGCATGCTCACGCGTCATTTCTCGCGGGTTATTGCCCAGCAAACGGGTCTGCAGCATGGCCTCGTCGGCCAGGCGATCGAGGTCCGTCTCCGCGATCCCGACCTGGCGCAAGCTCGCCTCGATCCCCGTCATCCTGGTAATTTGTTGCATAGCAGCAATCAGTGCCCGTGCCCGTGCTTCCTCGCTGCCGCTCGCATGGGGCGCCACGATGGCGGCCAGTTCGGCATAGGAAGATGCCGCCGCCGGCAGGTTGAACTCGAGCACGTGCGGCAGGACGAGCGAGTTCGACAGGCCGTGCGGCACGTGGAAGATGCCGCCGACCGGATAGGCGAGGGCGTGGACTGCCGCCACCGGCGCATTCGAAAAAGCCTGGCCCGCGAGGCAGGCCCCGAGCAGCATGGCCTGGCGCGCGTCCAGGTCGCCGCCCCGTTCGCAGGCCGGCAGCAGGTTGCGCGACAGCAGGCCCAGCGCCTCGCGCGCCAGGGCGTCGGACAGCGGGTTCTTCTTGTGGCGGCTGGTCGTCGCCTCGATCGCATGGACCATGGCGTCGATGCCGGTCGCGGCCGTGAGCTTGGGCGGCAGGCCCAGGGTGAGGGCGGCGTCCAGCACCGCGAGGTCGGCATACAGCTGCGGCGCCACCACGCCCATCTTGGTGCTTGCTCCCGTGGTCACGATGGCGATGTTGGTCACCTCGGAACCGGTGCCGGCGGTGGTCGGCACCTGCACCAGCGGCAGGCGTCCGCCCTGGACATTCCCGATCCCGTAGATCGCGGCCAGCGGCTGCTCGCTGCCGGCGAGCACGGCGACCAGCTTGGCCACGTCCATCGAGCTGCCGCCGCCGAAGCCGATCACCAGGTCGGCATCCATGCGGCGCGCCGCCTCGACGGCGGCCAGCACGACGTGTTCGGGCGGATCGGCGACGACCCCGGCGAAGACGGCGTCCGCCATGCCGCAGCGGGCGAGGTCGGCGCGCGCCGCTTCCATCAGGCCAGTGCGCAGGAAACCCGCATCGGTGACGAGCAGGGGACGCCGCGCTTGCGGGAAGCGCTCCGCCAGCAGCCGCCCCAGGCGGGCGGTGGCGCCGGGTTCTGACAGGATCTGGGCGACGGTGCTGAAAGCGAACGCGGGCATGCTGGTCTCCTTGATTGACATTGCCATCAAGCTTATCCCAACTGCCGCACCGCTTGCGCAGCCGCGCCATTTCACTTTGGAATAATGCCGGCGGTAAAATGCTGCCTCTGCACCCTCCCTGAAAGTTGTTCCATGATCGATTTCGCATGGCTCGGCGTGGCCGCGTTTACCGCCGGGCTGGTCGACGCCGTTGTCGGCGGCGGCGGCCTGATCCAGATTCCCGCCATCTTTTCCGTCCTGCCGAAGGAAGCCCCGGCCACCCTGCTGGGCACCAACAAGCTGGCCAGCGTGTTCGGCACCAGCGCCGCGGCAGTGAATTACGCGCGCCGGGTAAGGGTCGCCTGGAGTACGGCGGCGCCGGCCGCCATCGCCGCCTTCGCCTTGTCCTTCGTCGGCGCCTGGACCGTGACCCGGGTGCCGGCCGATTTCGTACGTACGCTGCTGCCGATCATCCTGGTCGCGGTCGCCATCTATACCTTCAGGAAGAAAGACCTGGGGGCGGTGCATGCGCCGGTGCATAGCGGAATGGCGGAGCGCTACTGGGCCATCGCCATCGGCGCGGCGATCGGTTTCTATGACGGCTTCTTCGGCCCCGGCACCGGCAGCTTCCTGATCTTCCTGTTCGTGCGCTTCTTCGGCTTCGACTTCCTCAGCGCCTCGGCGGCGGCCAAGATCGTCAACGTGGCCTGTAACATGTCGGCACTGATGTGGTTCGGCTACAGCGGTCACCTGCTGTGGCAGATCGGCCTGATGATGGCGGTATGCCAGGTGGGCGGTTCCCTGATCGGCACCAGGCTGGCGCTGAAGCATGGCAGCGGCTTCGTGCGCAAGCTGTTCCTGGTCGTGGTAAGCGGGCTGATCATCAAGACGGCTTACGATTCCTTCACCAAGATAGGGTGGTAGGGCGATTGTTTCACGTGAAACAAACAAGCCGGGCTAACCCGGCTTTTTGTTTTTTGTTTCACGTGAAACAACGCGCCGGCTTCACGGCTGACTGTTCCACGTGAATCAAATTTCGTGGTTTTCCGGATCAGTTCGAAGTCCCGCAAGAGAAAAGAATCTATAATCGCGCATTAAGTCTCCTCGCCTCACTCTTCCATCATGCTATTTCCTACTGAATTCGACGTCATCGTCGTCGGCGGCGGCCATGCCGGTACCGAAGCCGCACTCGCGTCGGCACGCACGGGCCAAAAAACCCTGCTGCTGACACATAACATCGAAACCCTGGGCGCCATGTCGTGCAACCCGTCGATTGGCGGCATCGGCAAGGGCCACCTCGTCAAGGAAGTGGACGCCCTCGGCGGCGCCATGGCAATCGCTACCGACGAGGCCGGCATCCAGTTCCGGATCCTGAACTCGTCCAAGGGCCCGGCCGTGCGCGCGACCCGTGCCCAGGCCGACCGCGTGCTGTACAAGCAGGCCATCCGTTCGCGCATCGAGAACCAGCCGAACCTGTGGCTGTTCCAGCAGGCCGTGGATGACCTGATGGTGGAGGGCGACCGCGTGGTCGGCGCCGTGACCCAGGTTGGGCTGCAGTTCCGCGCCCGTGCCGTGGTGTTGACCGCTGGCACTTTCCTTGACGGTAAAATCCACGTCGGCCTGCAAAACTATTCCGGCGGCCGCGCGGGCGATCCGCCGGCGATCTCGCTGTCGAGCCGCCTGAAGGAACTCAAGCTGCCGCAAGGCCGCCTGAAGACCGGCACGCCGCCGCGCATCGATGGCCGCAGCATCGACTTCTCGGTGCTGGCCGAGCAGCCGGGCGACCTCGATCCGGTGCCGGTGTTTTCCTTCATGGGCAACGCCGCCATGCACCCGCGCCAGATGCCGTGCTGGGTCACGCACACGAATGCGAAGACCCACGAGATCATCCGCAACGGCCTGGACCGCAGCCCGATGTACACCGGCGTGATCGAAGGCGTCGGCCCGCGCTACTGTCCGTCGATCGAAGACAAGATCCATCGCTTCGCCTCGAAGGAATCGCACCAGATCTTCCTCGAGCCGGAAGGCCTGACGACCAACGAGTTCTACCCGAACGGGATCTCGACCAGCCTGCCGTTCGACGTGCAGCTGGACCTGGTGCGCTCGATGCGCGGCCTGGAAAACGCCTTCATCCTGCGTCCCGGCTATGCGATCGAATACGACTATTTCGACCCGCGCGGCCTGAAGGCCTCGCTGGAAACCAAGGCGATCAAGGGCCTGTTCTTCGCCGGCCAGATCAACGGCACCACCGGCTACGAGGAAGCCGCCGCCCAGGGCCTGCTGGCCGGCCTGAACGCCGCGCTGCAAACCCAGGACAAGGAAGCCTGGACCCCGGGCCGCTCGGAAGCCTACCTCGGGGTGCTGGTCGACGACCTCACCACCCAGGGTGTGGCCGAGCCTTACCGCATGTTCACCAGCCGCGCGGAATACCGCCTGTCGCTGCGCGAAGATAACGCCGACATGCGCCTGACCGAGATCGGCCGCAAGCTGGGCGTGGTCGGCGACGCGCAATGGGCCGCCTTCGAGACCAAGCGCGAGACCGTCGCGCGCGAACTCGAACGCCTGCGTGCGACCTGGGTCAACCCGCGCATCCTGGCCGCCGCCGAATCCGAGCGCGTGGTGGGGCAGGCGATCGAGCGCGAATACAACCTGGCCGACCTGCTGCGCCGTCCGGGCGTGGAGTACGACACCCTGATGACGATGACCGGCAACGAGGGCCAGCCGCTGGCCGGCCCCGGCGTCGAGGATCCGGCGGTGAAGGAGCAGGTCGAAATCCAGCTCAAGTACGCCGGCTACATCGACCGCCAGGCGCGCGAAGTCGAACGCCACGACCACTACGAAAACCTGAAACTGCCCGAGAACCTGAACTACCTGGAGATCGCGGCGCTGTCGATCGAGGTGCGCCAGAAGCTCGACAAGCAGCGTCCGGAAACCCTGGGCCAAGCTTCGCGCATCTCGGGCGTGACCCCGGCGGCCATCTCGCTGCTGCTGGTGCACCTGAAAAAACGCGGCGCCAAGGGCTTTACCAACACCACCACGGAACAGGCTGAATGAAGTTTTTCGACCGCGCTCAACTCTCGCAGGTGCTGGCCGACGGCATCACCGACATGCAACTCGACATCAGCGCGGCCCAGCAGGGCCAGCTGATGGACTACCTGGCGCTGCTCAACAAGTGGAATGGCGTCTACAACCTGACCTCGCTACGCGATCCGATGCAGATGGTGACCCACCACCTGCTCGATTCGCTGGCCGCCGTGCCGGCGTTCGCGGGCGCGCGCAATGTCCTGGACGTGGGGGCGGGCGGCGGCCTGCCCGGCATCGTGCTGGCGATTTGCCGCCCGGACATGAAAGTCTCGATGATCGACACCGTGCACAAGAAAACCGCCTTCCTCACGCAGGTGAAGGCGGAACTGGGCCTGGCCAACGTCACCGTGTACACGATGAAGGTGCAGGACCTGGCGGTGAGCGACAAATTCGACGTCATCACCTCGCGCGCTTTTGCCGACCTCTCCGATTTCGTCAACTGGTCCGGGCACCTGCTGGCGGACGGAGGGCGCTACATCGCATTGAAAGGGGTGGCCCCAAGCGAGGAGCGGGAGCGGATTCCGCCAGACTGGAAAGTGACGGATTTGCAGCCCCTGCAGGTGCCCCGGCTGGGAGCGGAACGCCACCTCGTTTTCATCGAACGGGCAAAATGAGAAAACGGAATAAACCGTATTAACTGTATAAATCGTTTATACCGTTTATATCGTTTATTCAGTATGAATCGTTAATATGATTTTTACCGTATGAACGGTATGATGGATTGATGGCCTCCACGGAAGGAACAGATGGCGAAGATATTTTGTGTTGCGAACCAGAAGGGCGGGGTGGGCAAGACCACCACCACCGTCAACCTGTCTGCAGGCCTGGCCAAGCTGAACCAGCGCGTGCTGCTGGTCGACCTCGACCCCCAGGGCAATGCCACGATGGGGGCGGGCATCAACAAGGCCGAGCTCGAAGCCTCGATCTACCAGGTGCTGCTGGGCGAGGCGGACGTGGCCACCGCGCGCCTGCGCTCCGAGTCGGGGCGCTTCGACGTGCTGCCCGCCAACCGCGAGCTGGCCGGCGCCGAAGTCGAGATGGTGTCGCTGGATAACCGCGAGAAGAGACTGAAGGACGCGCTGGCCCAGGTCGACGCCGACTACGACTTCATCCTGATCGACTGCCCGCCGGCCCTGTCGCTGCTGACCCTGAACGGCCTGTGCGGCGCGCACGGCGTGATCATCCCGATGCAGTGCGAGTACTATGCGCTCGAAGGGCTGTCCGACCTGGTCAACACGATCAAGAAAGTGCATGCGAACCTGAATACCGACCTGCGCATCATCGGCCTGCTGCGCGTGATGTTCGATCCGCGCATGACCCTGTCGCAGCAGGTGTCGAGCCAGCTCGAGCAGCACTTCGGCGACAAGGTGTTCAAGACCATCATCCCGCGCAACGTGCGCCTGGCCGAAGCGCCGTCGTACGGCATTCCGGGCGTGGTGTTCGATCCGTCGTCGAAGGGCGCCCAGGCGTACATCGCCTTCGGCGCCGAGATGGTCGAGCGCATCAAGACAATGTAAACCGAAGAGACATCAGAATGGCAACCAAGAAACTCAAGGGACTCGGCCGCGGCCTCGATGCGCTGCTCGGCGGGGTCAGCGAAGAAGCACCGGTGGCGGCCAACCCGTCCGCGCTGCCGGTCGGCCAGATACAGGCCGGTAAATACCAGCCGCGCACCCGCATGGACGAAGGTTCGCTCAGCGAGCTGGCCGCCTCGATCAAGACCCAGGGCATCATGCAGCCGGTGCTGGTGCGTCCGCTGCCCGCGGGATCCGGCGCCTCCTACGAGATCATCGCCGGCGAACGCCGCTTCCGCGCCGCCCAGATGGCCGGCCTGGAAGAAATCCCGGTGCTGGTGCGCGACGTCGACGACCAGGCCGCCGCCGCCATGGCCCTGATCGAGAACATCCAGCGCGAAGACCTGAATCCGCTGGAAGAGGCGCAAGGCATCCAGCGCCTGATCTCGGATTTCAATTTTACTCATGAGCAAGCTGCGGCCGCGGTCGGGCGTTCGCGCAGCGCCGTGTCCAACCTGTTGCGTCTGATCAACTTGGCGCAGCCGGTGCAAACCATGCTGATGGCGGGCGACATCGACATGGGTCACGCCCGCGCCCTGCTGGCAGTCGAGAGCGCGAACCAGATCACCCTGGCCAACCAGGTGATCGCCAAGCGCCTGTCGGTACGCGAGACCGAGAAGCTGGTGGCCCGCGCCATCGAGGAACAGAACAGCCCGGCAACCCCGGCGCGCGCCAAGGACAAGCCGGGCGACATCGTGCGCCTGGAGGAAGAACTGTCCGACCGCCTGGCCACGCCGGTCGTGTTCAAGATGGGGGCGAAAGGGAAGGGCCAGCTGATCATCGATTTCGCCGACCTCGACATTCTCGACGGCGTGCTGGCCCGCCTGCGTGCCTAAGCACAGTTAACATTTGTTGCGTAAACGCATCGGCGCTTAGGTCCGCCGATGCGGTTTTTCCCCGTCCCGTAGCGCACGCCCCGCGCTCGCCCCCGCCGCAGATTTTCCCCTCCTGCACTACGGAAACAAACGCCAGTCTTATAGCAGACCCGCCCAATTGTTAACTGTCAAGTCAGCAGCGATCTGTCGTTAAGTAACTGAAAAGATTGTGGAATACGTCGTCTTTACGTCACATTTTCGTCATCTTTACGCAGCAGTTATAAGTGGCGAATCGTTTGACTCGCGTCCGTATAACCACTTATAATCCCGCTGATTCATGTAATTACCACATCGTAACTCGTCCAAATGCGCTAGCGCGAAGAGAAGAATATGCTGCGCATCGTTTCCCTGCAGTTGATAGCAACGGTAGTCGCCGGCATCATCGCCGCGCTGCTGGGGGGAAGGGCTGCGATGTTTTCAGCGGTACTGGGCGGTCTGTGTTGCGTCGTGCCCAACGGCATCATGGCAGTACGCCTGTTTGCCGCATCTACGAAAGCGGGAGGGGCTAACCCCTTCACGTTTTTCATCTGGGAATTTATAAAGATTGCATTAACGCTGGCGCTGTTGGGCGTGACGGCGTGGCTGTACCGCGATCTGAACTGGCTGGCCCTGCTGGGCGGGTTCATCGTGGCACTGAAGAGTTACATCATCTTATTATTTAGGCACTGACATGGCGAATCCAACCGTAGACGGCGCAGCAGCACACGCGCCAACCGCTTCAGAATATATCAAGCACCACCTCGGCCATTTGTCCAATGGACACCAGAATGGTCCGGTCGACTTCTCGATCATCAACATGGACACCGTGTTCTGGTCGATCGCCATGGGTGTGCTCGGCTCCCTGGTCATGTGGATGGCCGCGCGCCGTGCCACCTCGGGCGTGCCGGGCCGTTTCCAGGCTGCCGTCGAGATGCTGGTCGAAATGGTCGAAGACCAGTCGAAGTCGATCGTCCACGGCGACCGCAGCTTCATCGCGCCGGCCGCACTGACCGTGTTCGTCTGGGTCGCCCTGATGAACTCGCTGGACTTCCTGCCGGTCGACCTGTTCTCGGCCATGTTCTCGGCCATGGGCGTTGAACATCTGTTCCCGTACCACCGCGTGGTCCCGACCGCCGACCTGAACGGCACCATCGGCATCTCGCTCGGCGTGCTGGTCCTGATGCTCTACTACGGCATCAAGATCAAGGGCTTTGGCGGCTTTGTCCACGAACTGTTCGCAGCACCGTTCGGCATCTGGATGGCGCCGTTCAACCTGCTCCTGAACATCATCGAATACGCAGCAAAAATGGTGTCGCTCGGTATGCGACTGTTCGGCAACATGTTTGCCGGTGAACTGCTGTTCCTCTTGATCGCACTGCTGGGCTCGACCGCTACGGTGTTCGGTTTCGTCGGCCACGTGATTGCTGGCTCGATCTGGGCGATCTTCCACATCCTGATCGTGTTCCTGCAGGCATTCATCTTCATGATGCTGACGCTGGTGTATCTCGGTCAGGCCCATGAAGGCCACTGATCGGCGCCGCAAGCATCGAACAAGATAGTGGTTGTAACGAAGTTGTAGTTTTTAATCTAGTTTTTAATTTAACTTTTTGGAGTAATCATGACTGACGTATCTTTTGTTGCACTGGCTTGCGGTTTGATCATCGGCCTCGGCGCTATCGGCGCATGTATCGGTATCGCTCTGATGGGTGGTAAGTACCTGGAAGCCTCGGCACGTCAGCCTGAACTGATGAACACCCTGCAGACCAAGATGTTCCTGCTGGCTGGCCTGATCGACGCGGCATTCCTGATCGGCGTCGGTATCGCCATGCTGTTCGCATTCGCTAACCCGTTCGTGGCAGCTGTTTAAGACCCCCGGTCTTGACGTCTTGAAGGGCCGAACCAGTTCCTGGTTCGGCATCCGTGTTTCTGTAAGAGGGAAAATACCGTGAACCTTAATGCAACCCTGTTTGCACAGTTCGCTGTCTTCTTCATCCTGGCGATGTTCACCATGAAGTTCGTGTGGCCGCCGCTGATGAAAGCGCTCGACGAGCGCGCTGAGAGGATCGCGAATGGACTGGCCGCCGCCGACCGTGGCAAGGCCGACCTGGCCGCCGCTGAAAAGCGCGTGCAGTCCGAACTGGCTGGCGCCCGTGACGAAGGCCAGAAGCGCATCGCCGACGCTGAAAAGCGCGCCGCTGCGATCATCGACGAAGCCAAGAAAACCGCTGCTGACGAAGCCGCCCGTATCGTCGCCGCCGCCAAGGCCGACGCCGAGCAGCAAGTGACCCGCGCGCGCGAAGAACTGCGCGGCCAGGTCGCTGCACTTGCAGTCCAGGGCGCAGAGCAGATCCTGAAGCGTGAAGTGAACGCAACGGCGCACGCCGACCTGCTGTCGAAACTGTCGACCGAGCTCTGATCATGGCAGAACTCGCAACCGTCGCCCGCCCTTACGCCGAAGCGCTGTTCCGTGTCGCCCAATCCGGCGACATGGCGGCGTGGTCGGCCATCGCGTCGGAACTGGGCCAGATCGGCGCCATTCCCGATGTGCAGGCTTTCGCCAGCAACCCGAACGTTACGCACGCACAGCTGGCGGACACGATTGCGTCCCTGGTCAAGTCGCCGCTGAACGCTCAAGCGAAAAACTTTATCGCGATGCTGGCAGAAAATGGCCGCATCGCTCTGCTGCCCGAGATCAGCACGCAGTTTGCTGTCCTGAAGAACGCGAGCGAAGGCGCCGCCGACGCAACGATCTACAGCGCATTCGAGATCTCGGCTGACCAGCTGGCACAGCTGGTTGCCACGCTGGAAAAGAAATTTGGCCGCAAGCTGAACCCAACGGTAACAGTGGATCCTTCGCTGATCGGTGGTGTGCGCGTGGTCGTCGGTGACGAAGTGCTCGATACCTCGGTACGCGCCAAGCTGCAACAGATGCATGTTGCGCTGGTGTCGTAACCTGCTCGCACTCGCCGGCGTCCCGCCCTTGCCCTACGCATCAAGAAACTATTAGGAGTTAGCAAGCATGCAACTTAACCCATCTGAAATCAGCGAACTGATCAAGAGCCGCATCCAGGGCCTCGAAGGTTCCGCTGATGTTCGCAATCAAGGCACGGTGATTTCCGTCGCCGACGGTATCTGCCGCATCCATGGTCTGTCGGACGTGATGCAGGGCGAGATGCTGGAATTCCCTGGCAACACCTTCGGCCTGGCGATGAACCTCGAGCGCGACTCGGTCGGCTCGGTCATCCTGGGCGCCTACGAGCACATCTCGGAAGGCGACACCGTCAAGACCACCGGCCGCATCCTGGAAGTGCCGATCGGTCCGGAACTGCGCGGCCGCGTCGTCAACGCACTGGGCCAGCCGATCGACGGCAAGGGTCCGATCAACGCCCAGCTGACCGCCCCGATCGAAAAGATCGCCCCGGGCGTGATCGCGCGTGAATCCGTCTCGCAGCCGATGCAGACCGGCCTGAAGTCGATCGACGCGATGGTGCCGATCGGCCGTGGCCAGCGTGAGCTGATCATCGGCGACCGCCAGACCGGCAAGTCGGCCGTGGCAGTCGACGCGATCATCAACCAGAAGGGTCAGAACATGACCTGCGTGTACGTGGCGATCGGCCAGAAGGCCTCGACCATCAAGAACATCGTCCGCTCGCTGGAACAGCACGGCGCGATGGAGTACACCATCGTGGTCGCCGCCTCCGCTTCGGAATCGGCCGCCATGCAATACATCTCGGCCTACTCGGGCTGCGCGATGGGCGAATACTTCCGCGACCGCGGCGAAGACGCGCTGATCGTCTATGATGACCTGTCGAAGCAGGCTGTCGCCTATCGCCAGATCTCGCTGCTGCTGCGCCGTCCGCCGGGCCGCGAAGCCTACCCGGGCGACGTGTTCTACCTGCACAGCCGTCTGCTGGAACGCGCAGCGCGCGTGAACGCCGACTACGTCTCGAAGTTCACCAACGGCGCCGTCACCGGCAAGACCGGTTCGCTGACCGCACTGCCGATCATCGAAACCCAGGCAGGCGACGTCTCGGCCTTCGTTCCGACCAACGTGATCTCGATTACCGACGGCCAGATCTTCCTGGAGACCTCGCTGTTCAACGCCGGTATCCGTCCTGCGATTAACGCCGGTATCTCGGTGTCGCGCGTCGGTGGCGCAGCACAGACCAAGGTCATCAAGAACCTGTCGGGCGGTATCCGTACCGACCTGGCCCAGTACCGTGAGCTGGCTGCGTTCGCGCAGTTCGCATCCGACCTGGACGAATCGACCCGCAAGCAGCTGGACCGCGGTGCACGCGTGACCGAACTGCTGAAGCAGCCGCAATTCTCGCCGCTGCCGGTGTCGCTGATGGCCGTCTCGCTGTTCGCCGTCAACAAAGGCTACTTCGATGACGTGGAAGTCAAGAAAGTGCTGCCGTTCGAGCTGGCACTGCACGGCTTCATGAAGTCCAAGCAAGCTGCGCTCCTGTCGAAGATCGAAGAAACCAAGCAACTGGACAAGGACAGCGAAGCAGCGCTGGCCGCCGCCATTGCTGATTTCAAGAAATCCGGCGCATATTAATCGTCGGGCCGGAGCTACCGGATGGTAGCTCCGGCGCGTGGAAGGAGTAAGGACTCATGGCAGTAGGCAAAGAGATACGTGGCAAGATCAAGAGCGTAGAGAATACGAAGAAGATCACCAAGGCGATGGAAATGGTCGCCGCGTCCAAGATGCGCAAGGCGCAGGAACGGATGCGCGCCGCCCGTCCCTACAGTGAGAAGGTTCGTACCATCACCGCCCATCTTGCGAATGCAAACCCGGAGTACACGCACCCGTTCATGGCCCAGGCCAAGGACGTGCAGGCGAAGGCCGTCGGTTTCATCGTCGTCACGACCGACAAGGGTCTGTGCGGCGGCATGAACACCAACGTGCTGCGCCAGGTAACGCAGAAGATCCGCGAGCTGGAACAGGCTGGCAACCGCATTGAAGCCGTCGCCATTGGCAACAAGGGCCTGGGCTTCCTGAACCGTGTGGGCGTCAAGGTCGTGTCGCACGCAACCCAGATCGGCGATACCCCGCACCTGGAAAAGCTGATCGGCCCGGTCAAAGTGATGCTGGACGCGTACCAGGAAGGCAAGCTCGACGCTGTCTACCTGTGCTACACGAAATTCGTCAACACGATGAAGCAGGAACCGATGGTCGAGCAACTGCTGCCGCTGCCGAAGCAGGCACTGGAAGCCGATGCGTACACGCACGCCTGGGACTATATCTACGAACCGGACGCACAGGTCGTCATCGACGAACTGCTGGTGCGCTACGTGGAAGCCCTGGTGTACCAGGCGGTGGCCGAGAACCTGGCGTCGGAGCAGTCGGCGCGCATGGTGGCGATGAAGGCCGCGAGCGACAACGCGGGCAGCGTCATCGGCGAGCTGAAGCTGGTCTACAACAAGACCCGCCAGGCGGCGATTACCAAAGAACTCTCCGAGATCGTCGCAGGCGCGGCAGCGGTGTAAGAACGCTATTCGGGGACCAGGGGTCAGCGCGATAAGCGCGCGTACCCTGTCCCCGATTGATCAAGTAAAAGAATTTAACTATATCTGAAGGAACGAACATGGCTGATGGCAAAATCGTTCAGTGTATCGGCGCAGTGGTTGACGTGGAATTCCCGCGCAATGCCATGCCGAAGGTTTTCGACGCACTGAAAATGGAAGGCTCGGAACTGACCCTGGAAGTGCAGCAGCAGCTGGGTGACGGCGTGGTCCGTACCATTGCACTGGGCAGCTCGGAAGGCCTGCGTCGCGGCATGATTATCCAGAACACCGGCAACCCGATCATGGTCCCGGTCGGCACCGCCACCCTGGGCCGCATCATGGACGTGCTGGGCAACCCGATCGACGAATGCGGTCCGGTCAGCCACGAGCGTCTGGCTTCGATCCACCGCTCGGCGCCGGTGTACGACGAACTGTCGCCGTCGACCGACCTGCTGGAAACCGGCATCAAGGTGATCGACCTGGTCTGCCCGTTCGCAAAAGGCGGCAAGGTCGGCCTGTTCGGCGGCGCCGGCGTGGGCAAGACCGTCAACATGATGGAACTGATCAACAACATCGCTAAAGCGCACTCGGGTCTGTCCGTGTTCGCCGGCGTGGGCGAGCGTACCCGTGAAGGTAACGACTTCTACCACGAGATGGCCGATGCCAAGGTCGTCGACCTGGAAAATCCTGCCAACTCGAAAGTGGCGATGGTCTACGGCCAGATGAACGAACCGCCGGGCAACCGTCTGCGCGTCGCGCTGACCGGCCTGACCATGGCGGAAGCGTTCCGTGACGAAGGCAAGGACGTTCTGTTCTTCGTCGACAACATCTACCGTTACACCCTGGCCGGTACCGAAGTGTCGGCACTGCTGGGCCGTATGCCGTCGGCAGTGGGCTACCAGCCGACCCTGGCCGAAGAAATGGGCCGCTTGCAAGAGCGTATCACCTCGACCAAGACCGGTTCGATCACCTCGATCCAGGCCGTGTACGTCCCTGCGGATGACTTGACCGACCCGTCGCCGGCAACCACCTTCGCCCACTTGGACTCGACCGTCGTCCTGTCGCGTGACATCGCTTCGCTGGGTATCTACCCGGCAGTGGATCCGCTGGACTCGACCTCGCGCCAGCTGGACCCGCTGGTCGTCGGTGAAGAGCACTACGCCACCGCGCGCGCCGTGCAGGGCACCCTGCAGCGCTACAAGGAACTGCGTGACATCATCGCGATTCTGGGCATGGACGAACTGGCGCCGGAAGACAAGCTGGTCGTCGCACGCGCTCGCAAGATGCAGCGTTTCCTGTCGCAGCCGTTCCACGTCGCAGAAGTGTTCACCGGCTCGCCGGGCAAGTACGTTTCGCTGAAAGACACGATCAAGGGCTTCAAGATGATCGCATCGGGCGAACTGGACCACCTGCCGGAGCAGGCCTTCTACATGGTCGGCACCATCGAGGAAGCCATCGAGAAAGCCAAGAAACTGGCTGCCTAAGCTGGCGTTCCCAACCTGAAGGACAGACATGGCAAACACTATTCACGTTGACGTGGTCTCGGCCGAAGAGCAGATCTTCTCGGGCCAGGCCGAATTCGTCGCGTTGCCGGGTGAAGCGGGCGAGCTGGGTATCTACCCGAAGCACACCCCGCTGATCACGCGCATCAGGCCGGGTGCTGTACGGATCCAGGTTGCCGGTGGCGGCGAGGAGTTCGTATTCGTCGCCGGCGGCATCCTCGAGGTGCAGCCGAACGCCGTGACCGTACTGGCCGACACCGCGATCCGCGGTAGCGACCTGGACGAGGCAAAGGCGCAGGAAGCCAAGCGCCAGGCGGAAGAGCTGATGCTGAACAAGGAGTCGAAGATCGACTACGCGAAAGCCCAGGCCGAACTGGCCGCGGCGATCGCGCAGCTGGCAGCGCTCCAGAGGCTGCGCGCCAAAGGGCGCTAAGCTTCCAGGCTCGGTATCAAGGAAAGGCAGCCCTCGGGCTGCCTTTCTTGTTTTGTGGCGTCACTTCGTGGACGCGCACAGGTGCTGTGTAACGGACAGAGCAATTACTTACTCACCTGCTCCTGCGCCAGGCGCAAGGCCACCTTCTGCCTGAAATATCCCTCCTGCACATACCGGTACAGATTCGCCCCCGGACACACGGTCTGGTCCGAATAATCCCGATGGCTCTGGATCCCGTCCAGCCCCACCTTGTACTTGGCCGCCAGCATGGCCATCAGGTCGACCACCGCATCGAGCTGCTTCTGGTTCGGCTCGACCTCCTCGAAGTTCCCTACCACCTCGATCAGCGCATGCCCCTTCGGGTCGTACTCGGTATTCGTATCGCCCGCATAGGCGATATCGCGCCCCGCATGGATGCGTCCGTCGAGATCGATGATGTAGTGGTAGGGAATGTCCAGCCATCCCTTGCTGGAACGCGACCACGACTGCAGCCGGCGCAGGTAAGCCTGCGGGTCGGTGCCCGGCTTGAACGGCTCGCCCTGGTGGTGCAAGGTGACGTGGGTGATCTCATGGCGGCGCGCCTTGGCCGGATCGGCAGGGGTGCCGCCCCAGGCGGCGACAGGAAGGATGGCGCGCTCGACGTCGGCAAGCGGCACGGCGGCCTGGGCGGTGAAGCTGGAGACGGCCAGCGCCAGCACGGCGGCCAGGCGGGACAGGACAGGAGAATGCATAAGGATCGCTCAAGAACGGATGAGCCGCCATCTTTCCATGTTTGCGCGCCGGGCGCCAGCGGGGGCATGCGCCTGGCCCATGCAAACCTGATAAGCTAGCGCCAACACTTCCAGCCAACGTCGCCATCATGAGAAGCATTGCCCAGATTCTGAAGGAAAGCAGGACCATCGCCATCGTCGGCCTGTCGAACAAGCCCGAGCGCGCGAGCTACGGCGTCGCCGAGTACCTGAAGGACCACGGCTACCAGATCATCCCGGTCAACCCGAACCATGCCGGCGAGAGCATCCTCGGCGAACCGGTGCACGCCAGCCTGCAGGAAGCCGCCGATGCGCTCGCCGCCAGCGGCCAGCGCATCGATATCGTCGACTGCTTCCGCAAGTCGGCCGACATCCCGCCGATCGCGCGCGACGCCATCGCCGTGCGCGCCGGCTGCCTGTGGATGCAGCTCGACATCGAGAACCAGCCCGCGGCCGACCTGGCGCGCGCCGCCGGCCTGGATGTGGTCATGAACCACTGCCTCAAGATAGCGCACCGCGCCCTCGACGCCTGAGACCGTGTTTACGGAGGGGCGGCTGCGTTACAATCATGGCCACTTCAATGCCTGTGGAATTACCCCATGATCAAGATTCTCGCCCTGGCGATCGCCGCCGCCGCTGCCGCCAGCGTCACCCAGCCTGCGATCGCGCAGGTCCAGGCGGCGCCAGCCGTCGCGCGCCCGGCCAGCTGCCCCGCGCTGCTCAAGCATCAATTCAAGCGTCTGCAGGACGAAGCGCCGCAGGACCTGTGCCAGTACTCCGGCAAGGTGGTGCTGGTGGTGAACACGGCCAGCTACTGCGGCTTCACCAAGCAGTACGAAGGCCTGGAAAAGCTGTACGCCAAGTACGGCGGCCGCGGCCTGGTGGTGCTCGGCTTCCCGTCGAACGACTTCGGCAAGCAGGAACCGGGCAACGCGAAGGAAATCGCCGATTTCTGCTTCAATACCTATGGCGTGAAATTCCCGATGTTCGCCAAGAGCGTGGTCAGCGGACCGGAAGCCAATCCGCTGCACGCCAGCCTGACGAAGATCACCGGCAAGGAACCCAAGTGGAACTTCACCAAGTACCTGATCGGCCGTGACGGCAAGGTGATCGAGCATTTCGCGAGCAAGGTCACGCCCGAGGATCCCCAGCTGGTCGGCAAGATCGAACAGGCCCTCGCCATGTAATCCCGGCCGGGAGTTGCTTGCCAACTCCCGGCTGGTCCGACACACCGGTCAGATGGTGTCGATCGTGGTGTTGATGGCGCCGATCAGGCCGATCATCTCCTCGGACTGGGCCAAGCCCAGCAGCACGTCGCCGCGATCGGCCTGGTCGCCGTCCAGCGCCCGCATCCATCCGTCCAGTTCCGCCTCGCTCGCATTCCGCCCGAGGGCGTCCTGGTAGAGCGCGGAGACGAACTGGCGGTCGCTCAGCGCCCCATACACAGCCTGTCCCTCGGCCGCGGCGACGAACTCGTTCGCGATCAGGTCCAGGTCCGCACCCGCTTCGCTGCGGCCGATCCAGTAGTTGATGCCGCTTTCATCCGGCGTCCGGCCGAACGCGGCGTAGTACATGCGCACCAGCGTCGCCACGTCGCTGTGGTTGAAGTCGAAGTCGACCGCGGCGCCAGGTTCGCTCGCCAGCTTCTCGCCTGAATCGGCGAATCCCAGCAGCACACCCGCACGGTCGACGGCGCCGCTGTCGAGCTGTTGCACCCAGAAGTCGAGTCCCGCCTGGTCGGCGGCACGGCCCAGTACCCGCGCATACAGCTGGTCGACGTAGCCGGCATTGCCGAGGGCGCCGAGCTGTGCTCCCTGTGCTTCCTCGCTGCCCAGGATCCCGGCGGCGATCTCGTGCATGGACATGCCCCTGGCCTGCTGGTCCAGCCACCAGGCTTCGCCGCTGGCGTCGAGGGCGCGGTCGAACAGCGTGTCGTAGATGCGCGCGAGCGAGCCTGCGGCGCCGGTATCGGAAGAGACGCCGGTGAAGCGCAGGGTTTCGATGTTGGCGAGGATGTCGACGCCGTCCGCGCCGCTGCCGCGTTCGCTCGCCACGACTTGCCCATCCTGGATGCGCAGCGTGTAAGCCGAGCGGCCGAGGCCCGAGAACTGCGCCACGTCATCGCCGTTGCCGCCGTCGACCAGGTCGTTCCCCGCGCCACCGGCGATGAGGTCGTCACCGGCGCCGGCGTGCAGCACGTCATTGCCGGCGCCCGCCATGATCGCCTGCCGCGCGCCGTCGGCCACGATGTGCTGGGAGCCGCCCGCGGCGACGATGCTGGCCGCGCCGACAATGGCGGCAAATCCGATGTTCTCCAGCTGCACGTTTGCACCCGCCGGGGCCGCCGTGGTGTCGATGACCAGCGCACTGCCGGCATCGCCCACCAGCGTGAGCGCGTGTCCCGAGGCGGGCGAGCCTGCCGGAACGGTGATCGCGACGGTCTGGACCAGCAGCGACGCACCTGGCGCCAGCGAGTCCACGAAGCCGTTCACGCCGGACGCCAGCCCTTGCGCGCCCGTGTGGCTGGTGACGGCGCGCAGCAGCGCATCCTGCGCCGCGGCGGCAGGATGCGTGGACACGGCGCCCGAGACCTGCAGGCCGTAGCCCGCCGGTACCTGCGCGAGCAGCAGCTGTTCGCCCGACGCGGAGGTGACCAGTGCGATGTCGGCGGAATTCGCGTCGCCGATCTGGTCCTGGCGCGCCGTGCTGACCACCGGCACCGACACGTTCTGCCAGTTCGTCCCATCCGGACTGGTGGCGCGCACGACGATCTCGACCCCATCCACGAGCCGCGTCACGAAGGGCGGCGTCACGTCGACGGGAGCCGCCGCGCGGACGGCCGCGGTTCCCGCGGCAGCCACCTGTTCCATGGCGCCGCCGGCATCACGGTAGCGCGCAAGCACCGTGATCGTCTTGCCCACTTCGTTCGCGCCAAGGACCAGCGTCGCGCCGGTCGCGCCGGCGATGTCGGCGCCGTTGGCCTGCCACTGCCAGCCGATGGCGCCCAGGCCGTCCGCATCGAGCAGGTTGTGCGATGCCGCCAGGGTCGCGCCCTGTTGCGCGGCGCCGGCGATCGAGACGCTGCCGGTCGGCGCATCGTTGACATTGGCGACCGTCGCGGTCGGGGTGCTGGCCATGCTTTCCTGCACGCCGTCGTCGTCCGTGTAACGCGCCACGACGGTGATCGCCTTGCCCACTTCGGCCTGGCCCAGCACCAGCGTGGCGCTGGTGGCGCCGGCGATGTCGACGCCATCCGCCTGCCACTGCCAGCCGATCGTGCCCAGGCCATCGAGGTCGGCCAGCGTGTGCTGCGCCGACAGGGTCTGGCGCTGTTCAGCGGTGCCGCTGATGGTGACGCTGCCGCTTGGCGCATCGTTGCGGTTTGCGACCACGGCGGTCGGGATGCTGGCCATGCTTTCCGCCGCACCGCCGCCATCCGTGTAGCGGGCGACGACCGTGATCGTCTTGTCCACCTGTTCCTGGCCCAGCACCAGCGTGGCGCCGGTGGCGCCGGCGATGTCGAGGCCATCGGCCTGCCACTGCCAGCCGATCGTGCCCATGCCGTCGAGGTCGGACAGCGTGTGCTGCGCCGACAGGGGCTCTCCCTGTTCAGCGGTTCCGCTGATGGTGACGCTGCCGCCTGGTGCATCGTTGCGGTTTGCGACCAAGGCGGTCGCGCCGCTGTCCATGCGCTCAGCGGTACCGCCCACGTCCGTATAGCGTGCCACGACAGTGATCGACTTGCCCACCTGTTCCTGGGTCAGGACCAGGGTCGAGCCGGTGGCGCCGGCGATGTCGACGCCATCCGCCTGCCACTGCCAGCCGACCGTGCCCAGTCCGTCGAGGTCGGACAGCGTATGCTGCGCCGACAGGATCTCTCCCTGTTCAGCGGTGCCGCTGATGGTGACGCTGCCGCCTGGCGCATCGTTGACGTTGGCGACCACGGCGGTGGCGCCGCTGTTCATGCTCTCCGCAGTATTGCCTGCGTCCGTATAGTGTGCCACGACGGTGATCGCCT
>NZ_KB908098.1 GCF_000382345.1 Massilia niastensis DSM 21313 | reverse complement strand
TTTGACAACACTCGCGGTGTTGCCGGTAATTCGACTCTGACCCTATTTATTGGGTGAGTAATTGCTCAGTAATTCGACTCTGACCCCCAGGCTTAGCCGGGCAGCGAGGTGTTGGGCAACGAGGCCGTGAAGGTGCTGCCCTTGCCTGGCGTCGAGCTGATCGACAGGCGGCCGCCGTGGCGCAGCAGGACGTGCTTGACGATCGCCAGGCCGAGACCCGTGCCCTGCGTCTCGCGCGAACGGCTCTTGTCGACGCGGTAGAAGCGCTCGGTCAGGCGCGGGATGTGGGTCGGCTCGATGCCGATGCCGCTGTCCGTCACCTGGAACCGCAGGTCGTTGGCGCCACGCGTCCAGCTCAGGCGGATCGTCCCGCCCTCCGGCGAGTAACGCACCGCGTTCGAGGCCAGGTTGGCGAAGGCGCTGCGCAACTCTTCCATGCTGCCCATCACGTCCGGACCATCGACCTCGACCTGGATGTCATGGCGGCCGCCCGACAGCGCGCGCGCTTCGGCCGCCACCGACTCCACCATCGCCTTCACGTCGACCCGCTCGCGCTTGAGCGGGAACTCGTCCGACTCCAGCCGCGACAGGGTCAGCATGTCCTGGATCAGGCGCTGCATGCGCTGGGCCTGCTCGGTCATCAGCCTCAGGTGGCTCGTGCGCGTGCTGACGTCCAGTCCCGGATCGGACATGGCGATCTCGAGGAAGCCGACGATCACCGTCAGCGGCGTGCGCAGCTCGTGCGAGGCGTTGGCGATGAAGTCGCGCCGCATCGCTTCGACGCGCTCGGTATCGGTGGCGTCGTGGGTCACCAGGATCTGGCGCCGGTTCTCGAACGGGATGATGGTGCATTCGAGCTTGCGGCCGCGGAACGACAGGGTCAGCGGCTGCTCGTAGCGCCCCAGGATGATGTAGTCGATGAAGTCGGGATGGCGCACCAGGTTGGTGACGCGCAGCCCCTTGTCGCGCTCCATCGTCAGCCCCAGGTGGCGCTCGGCCGCCGGGTTGCACCACTCGAGGAACAGGACGTCGTCCATGATGGCCACGCCTTCCGGCAGCAGGTGCATGGCCTGGCGGAACCGGGCCAGCCATTCGGTCAGCTCGGTCTGGTTGCGCTCGTCCTCGCGCCGCAGCCGGTACAGGCGGGCGAACACGTCGGTCCAGGCGCCCCACCCGTCCGGCAAGCGGGTGCTGTGCGGATGATGCAGCCACTCGCCCAGCTGGTGCAGGTAGGACAGCTGCACGAACAGCGCCGCCACCGTGCCGAGCAGCGCGAACGCCAGCCCTGCCACCACGCCGAACAGCCACCACACCACGCCGGCAGCCGCGAACACCAGGCCCAGGCGCAACACCGCCGGCACCCAGAACAACAGTTTGGGATTCATCGCGTCTTTTGAAAAGAACTGTTATTTTTCGGACAGCATGTAGCCGACGCTGCGCACCGTGCGGATCAGCCCATCGGCGCTCTTCAGCGCCTTGCGCAGCCGCAGCACGTGCACGTCCACCGTGCGCTCCTCGATCACCGCATGGTCGCCCCAGACCTTGTCGAGCAGCTGGGCGCGCGAGAACACGCGCTCGCGGTGCGCCATCAGGTACTTGAGCAGCTTGTACTCGGCGTTGCCGATCTCGATCTGCTGTCCTTCCACCGCGACAGTGCAGCTGTTCGGGTCGAGCGTGACCGTGCCCGCGCGCAGCGGCGCCTCGGCCAGGTGCGGGCTCTTGCGGCGCAGCAGCGCGCGCGAGCGGGCCAGCAGTTCGCGCGGCGAGAACGGCTTGGTGACGTAGTCGTCGGCGCCATTGTTCAGGCCGGCGATCTTGTCCTCTTCCATGCTCTTGGCGGTCAGCATGATGACCGGGATATCCTGGAAATCGCGGTCGGCGCGCAGGCGCGACAGCAGGCGCAGGCCGCTCTGGTCGGGCAGCATCCAGTCCAGCAGCACCAGGTCGGGCTTGCCCCGGCTGATGCTGTCCCAGGCCGCGCCCGCCGTTTCCGCACTGCGGATCTCCCAGCCCGCCTCGCGCAGCGAATACGTGACCAGCTCGACGATCGCCGGCTCGTCCTCGACGACAAGGACGGTAATGTTGTCCGCCATGCTCAGGTCGCCGCCTGGTCCGCCACCGCCTTCATGTGGCGGATGTCACGGCCTTCGGCCACGTAGATGACGTATTCGGCGATGTTCTTGGCGTGGTCGCCGATGCGCTCGATCGCCTTGGCGACCCACAGCGTGTCCAGCGCCGACGAGATCGTGCGCGGGTCTTCCATCATGAAGGTCACCATGGTGCGCATGATGGTGCGGAACTCGTGGTCGACCACTTCGTCGGCCGCGATCAGCTGCAGCGCCCGCTTGCCGTCGAGGCGCGCGAACGAGTCCAGCGCGTCGTGCAGCTGCTCGCAGGTGGCCTTGGCGATGGTGCGCACCATGTCGTAGTGGGCGAAGCCGATGGCGCCGCGCTCGTGCAGGCTCTTCGAGGTACGCGCGATCTTGGCGGCCTCGTCGCCGATGCGCTCGAGGTCGGTGATCACCTTGATGGTCGCCATCACGGTGCGCAAGTCGTTCGCGGTCGGCTGGCGGCGCACGATCAGGTGGCTGCACGCGTCGTCGAGCGAGACTTCCAGCTGGTTGACAGCCTGGTCCTCGGCGATCACGCGGTCGGCACGGTCGGCGTCGCCGACCCGGAAGCACTCGAGCGCCTCGTCGAACTGGGTTTCCACCATGCCGCCCATCAGCAAGACCTTGGAGCGGATCGCTTCCAGTTCCTGGTCGTACTGTTTGGATGAATGCTCGCCTGTCATACTGCTCTCCGTAAGTCGTAGGTATTCTTGTTTCGGGATCAGCCGAAACGGCCGGTGATGTAATCCTGGGTTTCCTTGCGCGCCGGCTTCATGAAGATCTGGTCGGTCTCGCCGAACTCGACGAGTTCCCCCAGGTACATGTATGCAGTGTAATCTGAACAGCGCGCCGCCTGCTGCATGTTGTGGGTCACGATGGTGATCGTGTAATCCTGCTTCAGCTCGCTGATCAGTTCCTCGATCTTGGCGGTCGAGATCGGGTCCAGCGCCGAGGTCGGTTCGTCGAGCAGCAGCACGTCCGGCTTGACGGCGACGCCGCGCGCGATGCACAGGCGCTGCTGCTGGCCGCCCGACAGCGACAGGCCGCTCTTGGCCAGCTTGTCCTTGGCTTCTTCCCACAGCGCCGCCTTCTTCAGCGCCCATTCGACGCGCTCGTCCATCTCGCCCTTCGACAGGTTCTCGTACAGGCGCACGCCGAAGGCGATGTTGTCGTAGATCGACATCGGGAACGGGGTCGGCTTCTGGAACACCATGCCGACCTTGGCGCGCAGCATGTTGACGTCGACACCAGGCTCCAGGATGTTACGGCCGCGGTACATGATCGACCCTTCGGCGCGCTGGCCCGGGTACAGGTCATACATGCGGTTCAGCGTGCGCAGCAGGGTCGACTTGCCGCAGCCCGACGGACCGATGAAGGCCGTCACCTGCTTGTCGTGGATATCCAGGCTGACGTTTTTCAGGCTCTGCGTTTTACCGTAAAAGAAGTTCAGGCCGGAGATCTCGATCGTCTTGCTCTTGGCGGCGGTCGGGGCCAGGTGTGGCATAGGTTGGGTCATCGCTTTTATCAGGATAAATTAACGCGGAGTCTTTTGGCTGAACACGGTCCGCGAGAGGATGTTCAGCAGCAGCACGGTAAAGGTCACCAGCAACGCGCCGCCCCAGGCCAGCGAACGCCAGTCGTCGTACGGGCTCATCGCGAACTGGTAGATCACGACCGGCAGGTTGGCCAGCGGCGCGTTCATGTCGGCGCTGAAGAACTGGTTGTTCAGCGCGGTGAACAGCAGCGGCGCGGTTTCGCCCGAAACGCGGGCCACGGCCAGCAGCACGCCGGTCACGACACCCGCCTTGACGGCGCGCAGGCGCACCAGCGTCGCCACCTTCCAGCGCGGCGCGCCGAGGGCGAAGGCCGCTTCGAGCAGGCTGTTGGGCACCAGGCGCAGCATGTTGTCGGTGGTGCGCACCACGACCGGCACCGCGATCAGCGACAGCGCGATCGAACCGGCATAGCCGGAGAAGTGCTGGACGTTGGCGACATAGATGGCGTACACGAACAGGCCGATCACGATCGACGGGGCCGACAGCATGATGTCGGTCACGAAGCGGGTGACCTGGGCGAACCGGTTGTTCTCGCCGTATTCGGCCAGGTAGATGCCGGCCAGGATGCCGACCGGGGTGCTGACCAGGGTCGACAGGCCGACCATCATCAGGCTGCCGACGATGGCGTTGCGCAGGCCGCCGCCCGGGCTGCCCGGCGCCGGGGTGTCGGCGCTGAACAGGGCGCCCGACAGCGCGCCCAGGCCGTTGATCAGCAGGGTGGCCAGGATCCACAGCAGGAAGCCCAGGCCGATGCCCATGGCGATCACGGACAGGACGATGCCGATGCGGTGCGCCAGCAGGCGCTTGCGGTAGACCGGATTCTTGACGATGGTGTTCATGTTATTTGGTGCCTTCCTTGCGGGTCATACCGAGCAGCATCAGCTTGGCGGCCGACAGCACGATGAAGGTGATCGCGAACAGGATCAGGGCCAGCGCGAACAGCGAGGACACGTGCAGCGGGCTGGCGGCCTCGGCGAATTCATTGGCCAGGGTCGAGGAGATCGAGTTACCGGCCGAGAACAGCGACCACGACAGGTCGTGGGCATTCCCGATCACGAAGGTCACGGCCATGGTCTCGCCCAGCGCGCGGCCCAGTCCCAGCATGACGCCGCCGACCACGCCGTTGCGGGTGTACGGCAGCACCACCTTGCCCACCACTTCCCACTTGGTGCAGCCCAGGCCGTACGCCGATTCCTTGAGGACGGTCGGAACGATCTCGAACACGTCGCGCATCACCGATGCGATGAAGGGGATGATCATCACGGCCAGGATCAGGCCGGCGGTCAGGATGCCGATGCCCATGGTCGGGCCCTGGAACAGCTGGCCGATCACCGGCAGCTGGCCCAGCGTGCTCTTCAGCAGCGGCTGGACATGGTCGGCGAACAGCGGCGCGAACACGAACAGGCCCCACATGCCGTAGATGATCGACGGCACGCCGGCCAGCAGTTCGACCGCGGTGCCCAGCGGGCGGCGCAGCCAGACCGGGCAGATCTCGGTGAGGAACAGGGCGATGCCGAAGCTGATCGGGAACGCGACCGCGAGCGCGATCAGCGAGGTGGCGAGCGTGCCCCAGATCGCGATCATGGCGCCGAACTGGTCACCGACCGGATCCCATTCGACGCGCGAGACGAAGCGGGCGCCGAATTCCTGGAAGGCCGGCGCCGCGCCGATGACCAGCGAGATGATGATTCCGACCAGCACCAGCAGCACCGAGGCCGCGAACAGCAGCGTAATTTTATGGAAGAAGAAGTCCTGGAGCCGCTGGACACGCATGGTGTTGCGCAGGGCGGCCGACTCGAAGACTTCGGCCTCGCGGGCAGCGGCCTGTTCGGGCAGCTCGTGCATGGCGACAGGTGGATGAACGCTCATATATTTTTGTCAATTTCGCTGGCGAACGAGCGGGCCGGCATGACCGGCCCGCTCGGATGGCAGGTGGATGGGGATTACCAGAGCGCCTTGCCGCTCGCGTCTTTCATGTGGGCGCGCCATGCATCCTGCACCAGCTTGGTGACCGCGTCGGGCATCGGCACGTAGTCCAGTTCGGTCGCGGCGGCATCGCCGTTCTTGTACGCCCAGTCGAAGAATTTCAGGACTTCCTTGCCCTTCGCGGCGTCGGCCTGGGACTTGTGCACCAGGATGTAGGAGGCGCCGGTGACCGGCCAGCTGGCCTTGCCCGGCTGGTCGGTCAGCACCACGGCGAAGCCCGGGGTGCCCGACCAGTTGGCGCCGGCGGCGGCGGCCTTGAAGGCCTCGTCGTCCGGCTGCAGGAAGGCCCCGTCCTTGTTCTGCAGCTGGGTGTGCGCCATCCTGTTCTTCTTGGCATAGGCCCACTCGACGTAGCCGATGCCGCCCTTGATGCGCTGCACGTTGGCGGCCACGCCCTCGTTGCCCTTGCCGCCCACGCCCACCGCCCACTTCACGGTGGTGCCGGCGCCGACCTTGGTCTTCCATTCCGGGCTGGTCTTGGACAGGAAATCGGTCCACAGGAAGGAGGTGCCCGAGCTGTCGGCGCGGCGCACGACGGTGATGTCGGCGGCCGGCAGCTTCACGCCCGGGTTCAGGGCGGCGATCTGCGGCGCATTCCACTTGGTGATCTTGCCGAGGTAGATGTCGGCGATGACGGCGCCGGTCAGCTTCATCTGGCCCGGAGCGATGCCGTCCAGGTTCACGACCGGCACCACGCCGCCCATGATGGCCGGGAACTGGAACAGCCCGGCCGCATCCAGCTCGCTGGCCGGCAGCGGCATGTCGGAGGCGCCAAAGTCGACGGTCCTGGCCTTGATCTGCTTGATGCCCGCACCCGAGCCGACCGACTGGTAGTTCAGCCCATTGCCGGTGGCGCCCTTGTACATTTCAGCCCACTTGGCGTAGATCGGGTATGGGAAGGTCGCGCCGGCGCCGGTGATGTTGGCGGCGTGGGCGCCGGCGGCCAGCGCGGAGGCGGCAACGGCGATGGAAACGAACAGGTGCTTCATGCGCATATCAGATCCTCATGGAGTGAAAGCTGGGGACTATCCCCCGGTGACGATGCTGCGCAGTCTACTGATCGAATATGACAGGTTCATGACATATTTCGGCAATGTGACATGAAGATGACATCGTGGCAAGCGCACACGTGCCCGGGTGCGGGCAGACTTTCCAAGAGAAAAATGACACAAGTGAGAAGTTGTCTACACAGCAATTCACCTTGTAAATAGAGCGTATTCTGCTAACCTAAAAGTGGGTACCTTAACCTTACATGGAGGGAATGCTGAAAGGCGTTTGCGGTTATGTTCAACATGATGGTATTCGGGATCCTCACCGGCTTGGCGGGTCTCGTGGCCTTCGAAATCTTCCAGGAGATCCGCGGAGGCTCAGAACATTTGCACGATCACTATCACGAATAGTGCTAACCCGGCTTTACCGGGTAATAACGACAAAACGGCGGCCCTCGCGGGAATCGCCGTTTTTCGTATGCGCAGCCGGTGTGCGCTCAGCGCAGGTAACGCGCCAGCGCCGTCACGGCGGACAGCTCGAGATGGAGGAACTGGAATCCGATCTTGAACTCGCCATTGCTGAAGATGCAATACAGCGCCTTGGCGCGCGCACTGATGGTCGTGAACTTCCCGTCGACCATGAGGTCGAAAGTGACCTGCCCCGCCTGCCCGACAATCAGCGGCGCCGGAACGCTGATGCTGACGCCATTGGCGCCCACATCCGTCGTCTTGCCAAGGATGGGCGCTTCACCCTCCATGGCCAGCATTGCCCTGGTCCGCAACACCTTGCGGACCGACTTCCTTTGTTCTGCCAACACGCTATACCAACATGAAAATGGACCAGGCCCTATTATAGGATGTTGGCCCTCACCATGCTGTCAGTCAAGTTCCCGCAACTTCGTGAAGGCTTCGTCGATGCGCTCGACCGCGACGATGGTCATGCCTTCGATCTTTTGCTTGGGAACATTGGCCTTCGGGATCACGGCGATCGAGAAGCCCAGCTTGGCCGCCTCGCGCAGGCGCTCCTGGCCGCGCGGCGCCGGGCGGATCTCGCCGGCCAGGCCGACTTCGCCGAACACCACCAGACCGCGCGGCAGCGGCTTGTTGCGCATCGATGAGTTAATCGCCAGCAGCACGGCCAGGTCGGCGGCCGGTTCGGTGATCTTGACCCCGCCCACCGCATTGATGAACACGTCCTGGTCGAAGGCGGCGATGCCGGCGTGCCGGTGCAGCACCGCCAGCAGCATCGCCAGGCGGTTCTGCTCCAGGCCGACCGAGAGGCGGCGCGCGTTCGGCAGGTGGCTGGCGTCGACCAGCGCCTGGATCTCGACCAGCAGCGGGCGCGTGCCCTCCTGGGTCACCATCACGCAGGACCCCGGCACCTGGCTGTCGTGCTGGGACAGGAACAGCGCCGACGGGTTCGACACCCCCTTCAGGCCCTTTTCGGTCATCGCGAACACGCCCAGCTCGTTGACGGCGCCGAAGCGGTTCTTGATCGCCCGCACCAGGCGGAAGCTGGACTGGGTGTCGCCCTCGAAGTACAGCACGGTGTCGACGATGTGCTCGAGCACGCGCGGGCCGGCCAGGGCGCCCTCTTTCGTGACGTGGCCGACCAGGATGATGGTGATGCCGGTCTGCTTGGCCACCCGGGTCAGCTGGGCCGCGCACTCGCGCACCTGGGCCACCGAACCGGGCGCCGAGGTCAGTGCGTCGGAATACAGGGTCTGGATCGAGTCGATCACGGCGACCTCGGGCTTCAGGTCGGCCAGGGTGCCGAGGATCTTCTCAAGCTGGATCTCGGCCTGCAGCTTCAGCTCCTTCGCCTCGACCGCCAGGCGGCGCGCGCGCAGCGCGATCTGGGCGCCGGATTCCTCGCCGCTCACATATAAAGTGTTGCGGGTCGCCGCCAGGTTGGCCAGCGCCTGCAGCAGCAGGGTCGACTTGCCGATGCCCGGATCGCCGCCGATCAGCACCACGCCGCCCGCCACCAGGCCGCCGCCCAGCACGCGGTCGAATTCCTCGATCCCGGTGCCGAAGCGCGGCACGTCGATCGCCTCGATATCCGCGAGCGAGAGCACCGGCGCGGTCTGCGCCAGGCTCCTGTGCTGGGTCTGGGACATCCGGTTCACGCCGGGCGCCTCAACCACCGTCTCGACCATCGTGTTCCAGGCCTTGCAATCGGCGCACTGGCCGGTCCAGCGGGTGGCGATCGCGCCGCACTCGCTGCAGGTGAAATTCGTCTTCGACTTAGCCATTCGTTCCCAGCCTTCCTTCGCACACGCGCACCCGCTGCGCCAGTGCGCACATCAGTTCATAGCCGATGGTGCCGGCGGCCTGCGCCACCTCGTCGATCGGCAGGCCATCGCCCCACAGGGTGACCTTGCTGCCCACGCGGGCGTTCGGAATGGCCGTGAGGTCGACCGTCATCATGTCCATCGAGACCCGGCCGACCAGGGCGGTGCGCACGCCGTCGACGATCACCGGGGTGCCGTGCGGCGCATGGCGCGGATAGCCGTCGGCATAGCCGCAGGCCACCACCCCGACCTTCATCGGCGCCGAGGCCTCGAAGCGGCTGCCGTAGCCGACCGTGTCGCCCTCCAGGATCTCCTGGATGCCGATGACCTCGGAACGCAGGGTCATGGTCGGGCGCAGGCCGTACTCCAACGCGGTGCGTCCGCCCGGGGTGCCGCCGTACAGCATGATGCCGGGGCGTACCCAGTCGTTCGACAGCTCGCCGACGAGTTCGGCCTGGTGCAGCACGCCGCCGGAATTCGACAGGCTGCGCTCGCCCGCCAGCCCGTCCGCTCCCTGGCGGAAGCGCCGCACCTGCTCCGCGATCGCCAGGCGCGGGTGCTCCAGCTCGTCCGCGTTGGCGAAGTGGGTCATGTGGGTGATGTTGCGGATGCCCGGGATGGCGCGCAGGCGCTTGTAGGCGGCCGCATACTCGTCCGGCTGGAAGCCGAGCCGGTTCATCCCGGTGTTCATCTTCAGGTGCACGTCGATCGGGCGGTACAGCTGGGTATATTCGAGCATCCTGATCTGCTCGATGCAGTGCACCGTGCTATTGATATTATGCTCGGCCAGCAGCGGCACGTCGGAAACGTCGAAAATGCCTTCCAGCAACAGAATCGGCTTGATCCAGCCCATCTGGCGCAGGCGCAGCGCGTTGTCGGTCTCGATCAGGGCCAGGCCATCGGCCGTGGCGAAGCCGCGCAGCGCGTGTTCCAGGCCGTGCCCGTAGGCATTGGCCTTGACCACCGCCCAGATCTTCGAGTGCGGGGCGCAGGTGCGCGCGCGGTCCAGGTTGTGCTGCATCGAATCGATGTGGATGGTGGCGCAAAGCGGGCGTGGCATGGTCGAAAAATCGGCTTTCTGCGAAAGGGTCCATTTTACCGGAGAGCAGGCTCGGGCGCTTTTTGTTTCTTTGGCGCAGAGGGCTTTCATGGTATAAAGCAACTCGGACCAGCTCTTACTCTTTTCGAATGAACCGTGGTTTTTATACCATCATGGCGGCGCAGTTCTTCTCGTCGCTGGCAGATAATGCGCTTTTGTTTGTCGCGATCGATCTGCTGACGTCGATGAACGCCCCGGCTTCGCTCACCCCGCTGCTGAAGCTGTCATTCGTGCTGTTCTATGTCCTGCTGGCCGCCTTCGTGGGCGCCTTCGCCGATTCGCTGCCCAAGGGCCGCGTCATGTTCATCGCGAACATGATCAAGGTATTCGGCTGCGCGCTGATGTTCTTCACCGTGCATCCCCTGCTCTCCTATGCGGTGGTCGGCTTCGGCGCCGCCGTGTATTCCCCTGCCAAGTACGGCATCCTGACCGAACTGCTGCCGCCCGAGAAGCTGGTGCCGGCCAACGGCTGGATCGAAGGCCTGACCGTGATGTCGATCATCCTCGGCACGGTTGCCGGCGGCACCCTGGTCAGCGAGCGCGGCAGCACCTTCCTGCTCGGCTTCGACCTGCTGCCGGGCATCGACACCGGCATCGACACCAGCAGCGAAGCCGCGATGGCCGCCGTGGTCGCCGTGTATATCCTGGCAGCCCTGTTCAACCTGCGTATTCCGGATACCGGGGCGCGCTACGAGCACCAGGAGCGCAATCCGGCCAAGCTGATCGCCGATTTCGCCAATTGCTCGGCCACCCTGTGGCGCGACAAGCTGGGCCAGATCTCGCTGGCCGTGACCACCCTGTTCTGGGGCGCCGGCGCGACCCTGCAGTTCATCGTCCTGAAGTGGGCCGAGCGCTCGCTGCACATGCCGCTCGACAAAGCCACCAACCTGATCGGCGTGGTCGCCATCGGCGTGGCGCTGGGCGCGGTCATGGCGGCGCGCATGATCCCGCTGCGCAAGTCGCTGACCGTGATCCCGCTCGGCATCATCATGGGCCTGGTCGTCACCGGCATGGTGTTCGTGAAGTCGGTGAACCTGGCCTACCCGCTGCTGGCCCTGATCGGCTTCCTGTCGGGCTTCTTCGTGGTGCCGATGAACGCGCTGCTGCAGCACCGCGGCCACGTCCTGATGAGCGCGGGCCACTCGATCGCGGTCCAGAACTTCAACGAGAACCTGTCGATCCTGACCATGCTCGCCGTGTACGCGATCATGATCACGATGAACCTCGACCTCGACATCATCATCGTCATCTTCGGCCTGTCCGTGGCCGGCATCATGTTCCTGATCCAGCGCCAGCACGCGGCCAACCAGCGCGAGCACGATTCGCTGGGGCTGATCGGCGAGCACAAGCACTGAGCGGCGCGCCGGCCGCCTCGCCCGGGCTGGGGCGCGCATTGTCCGCCAGTGCTATGATGCAAGTTGGATCATGCACTCCCGGATGAGAAACAGTGAAGCATCGATTATTCCTCTTCGACCTGGACGACACCCTGCTCGACTTCAAGGCTTCCGAAAGGCGCTCTTTCGCAAGGACGATGCAGGAACTGGGTCTTCGCGACGGCATGGACGGGCTGTTCGTGCAGTACCAGGCGATCAACCTGGAACTCTGGAGGCGCTTCGAGACGGGAGCCGTTTCCAAGGACTTCCTGAAGGTGGAGCGGTTCCGCAAGACCTTCGTGGAAAACGGCATCGACCTCGATCCGCAGGCCGCCAGCGACCTGTATCTCGAGTCCCTGGCGGAGACCGTCGTCCTTATCGATGGCGCCGAGCGCCTCTGCGAGACCCTGGCTGAAATCGGCGAGGTCGGCATCATCACGAACGGCGTCGAGCATATCCAGAACCGGCGCATCGCCAGCTCGGGGCTGCGCGACCACCTTTCCTTCGTATCGACCTCGGAGGCCTGCGGCTTCGCCAAGCCGGACAGCCGGTTCTTCGACTACACCGCCAGGATGGCGCGCTCCTTCGCCAAGGGCGAGACCATCATCGTCGGAGACCGGCTGGATGCGGACATCCTCGGCGCGAACCGGTTCGGCATCGAAAGCTGCTGGTTCAATCCCGAGCGCCTGGCCAATGAATCACAGGCGATTCCCACCTGCGAAGTCGGCAGCCTGCACGACATCCTTCCATCGCTGAGAGCCCTGGCGCTGGCCTGAGCGGCGGCCAGGCATGCGCCAGCCCTTCACTTCGGCGTCCGGAACGAATACCACGGAAACGCCTGCCTCAGCGGAATCACATTCCCGGCGCCGGCGATGTCATACCCCGGCAGGTCCCTGATCAGGCCCTGCCACTCGCTGCGCCTGAGCAGCTCGCGCAGCTTGCTGATCGGCGGCTGGTCGACCGCCTCTTTCAGGCAGACGAAGTAATACTGCTCGCGCATGATCGGGATGAACTCGAGCCCGAATTCGGCGGCCGCCGCGCGAATCCCGAATCCGACGTCGGCCAGTCCCGAGGCGACGGCGGCCGCCACCGCGAGGTGGGTCGGTTCCGCGGTCTCGAAGCCGTTGACGCTGGAAGGCGCGATCGATGCTTCCGCGAGCAGCTGCTCGATCTCGAGCCGGGTTCCCGAATTGACCTGGCGGTTGACGAAGCGGACATCGGCGCGCTTCAGGTCCTGCACGCTCTCGATCCGCCTGGGGTTGCCGGGGGCGAGCATCAGGCCCTGCTGCCTGCCCACGAAATTGATCAGCTTGTGCCGGCCGGGCTTGAGCATCGCCTTGAAGGCCTTCTGGGTCAGGCTGCCCGGCGCACGGTCCTCGCTCACATGAAATCCTGCCAGTAGGCATTGGCCCCGGGACAGGGCCTCGATGCACTCCAGGCTGCCCCGGAACTGCAGGTCGAGGTACAGCCTGGCGTCCCTGGCCATGAATTCCTTCAGGCGCGGCAGGGCCATGTCGTGGCTGGCGCACATCGGAATGACATGCGCATGCGGATCGAAGGCCAGCGCGAACTCGCGCTCCATCTCGGCGATGAGATTGTCCATCTGCGGCAGCACGCGCATCTTCGCCCGCCGTTCCGCGAACAGCAGCTTCTCCCCGAACGGCGACAGGCGCGCACGCTTGCCCCTCTCCCAGAGGATCAGTTCCGACTCCAGTGTCGCTTCCCACTTCTTCAATTCTCCCCACACATGGCGGTAGGACAGCTTCAGCTGGGCCGCCGCCTGGGCCACCGATCCGCATGCATGGATGGCGGCAAGGATGTCAAACAGCGGGTTGTCGAGCTGCGTCCTGAGGCCCGCCGAACGGGTGAAGGTATAGGAGAGATTGACATGCAACATATGCAATTGTGTTCATATTGAAAGTTTTTCGGAACGGCCTACCATAACACATCGACAAGAGCTCATCGGTCCAGGAAATATTGCAGAAGTCCGGATGTCATCGAAAGGAATACCTCACATGCTGAACCTGAAGAAGAACCTCGCCCTGCTGGGCTTCCTCCTGGCCGCCACCGCTCCCGCGCTCGCCCAGCAAGTCATCAAGCTCTCGACCACCACGAGCACCGAAAACTCGGGCCTGCTGCAATACCTGCTGCCGAAGTTCGAAGCCAAAACCAATTCCAAAGTCAACGTGATTTCGGTCGGCACCGGCAAGGCGCTGGAACTGGCCAGGAATGGCGACGTCGATGTCACCCTGGTCCATGCGCGCCCGTCGGAAGACAAGTTCGTCGCCGAGGGCCATGGCGTCAACCGCCGCGATGTCATGTACAACGACTTCATCATCGTCGGCCCCGACAGCGATCCGGCCGGCATCAAGGGCAGCAAGGATGTGCTCGCCGCGATGAAGAAAATCGCCGACAGCAAGGCGCGTTTCATTTCGCGCGGCGACAACTCCGGGACCGACCAGATGGAGAAAGCCTACTGGAAGCAGGCCGGCACCCAGCCGCAGGGGACCGCCTATGTGTCGGCGGGCCTGGGCATGGGCGAAGTGCTGAACATGGCGGCCGAAATGAAGGCCTATACCCTGACCGACCGCGCCACCTACATCGCCTACAAGGCCAGGACCGGCCTGCAGGTCGCGGTCGAGGGCGACCCGAAGATGTTCAACCCGTACGGCATCATCGCGGTCAACCCGCAGAAGCACAAGGAGGCCAACTACAAGGGCGCGATGCAGCTGACCGAATGGATGACCTCGGATGAAGGCCAGAAGCTGATCGCCGCGTTCAAGGTCGAGGGCCAGCAGGTCTTCTTCCCGTCGGCGAAGGCAGGCAAGTAGTCATGCCGGCCCCAACCACCGGTTCCTGGCGCGTTCGGCGCATCTGGCGGCATCCGGCCTGGCTGCCGCTGCCCCTGGCGGCCGGCGTCGCCGCCCAGGAAACCGCGACCCTGGACGTCAAGCTGGGTGCGGCCGCCGCCAAACGGTTTGGGGCGGCCGAGCTCGCCGCACTCCCGCAGACCGAGATCGTCGAGGCGCGCACGGTCGGCGCCGCGGGTGCGGCCGAGACCGCCGAGGTCCGCTGGCGCGGCGTCCTGCTGCGCGACATCCTGGGCGCCGCCGGGATGCAGGAACTGGACCGCCGCGCGCTGCGGCGTTCCGCGGTCGTGGCAAGGGCGAAGGATGGCTATATGGTGCTATTCTCCTGGGGCGAACTGTTCAATGCGCGGCTGGGCGAGAATGTCCTGGTCGTGACCTCGGTGAACGGCAAGCTCCTCCCCGCCTCCGAAGGACCGTACGCGCTGCGCTCGCTATCGGATACGAAGTCGGGCCCCCGGCACGTGAAGTGGCTCCAGCATCTCGAAGTCCTCACGATTCCCCAATGAGTCAGCCTGCCTTCAAGGACCCCATGGCGCAAGAAGAGGCATTGCTCGTCGTGAACCGGCTGCGGAAAGCCTTCGGCCAGCGGCTCATGTTCGATATCGAGGACTGGTGCATCGAGGCCGGCCGCGCCTATGTGCTGACCGGCGCCAACGGCGTCGGCAAGACCACGCTGCTGCGGATCCTGGCCGGGCTCGAGTCCGCCGACGTCAGCGACATCACGTTCCTCGGACGCCCTGCCCGGCTGCATCCCTACCCGCCCGAGCTGCGCCAGGCCGTCGTCTACGTGCACCAGCATCCGGTCATGTTCTCCACCTCCGTCGAGAAGAACATTGCATACGGCCTGGAGGCGCGCGGGCTCCCGAAGCAGGAGATCGCCGGGCGGGTCGGCGCGGCGCTGGAATGGGCCGGCGTCACCCACCTGACGGACGCCAGGCCCCAGAACCTGTCCGGCGGCGAAAAGCAGCGGGTCGCCCTGGCGCGCGCCAAGGTGCTCGAACCGACACTGCTGCTGCTCGACGAGCCGACGGCCAACCTGGATGGCGCGTCGCGGGAGCAGGTCATCGCCCTGATCCCGGAACTGGTCGAGGCCGGGACCAGCGTGATCATGGCCTGCCACGACCGCGACCTGATCGCGCTTCCCGGCACGCTGCGCCTGAAACTGCAGGACGGCCAGCTGCACCTGCGGGCAGGCAGGCGAGCGCCTCCCACGGCGAGCCTGCTCCTGGGCGGAGACCGCCGGACCTGAAAGGCCATCGTCCCGGCGCGGGCTTCAGAGCATCACTTCATCCCTGACCATGACGACGCTTTCGGTCGTGACATCGGCGCTAATGGTGCCCCGGTAGCCTTTCTCGAAATAGCCGCCGACCGTGAGCCGGGCGTGGCCCGACTGGCTCAGTTCGATATTCGATTCCGAGGTCGGACTGACCCGGACCGACTTGCTGGCGCCGGGAGCGAGGTCCCCGATCGGATACGATCGTCCCGTCACATGGACGACCACCGAGCGCATCGGTTCGGTGCCGACATTGCGGGCGACGAAGGTCACGCCGTCTTCGGCGACGTACATGGCGCCAACCCCCAGCGAAAGTGCGGCGGTCACGGCCAGCAGGACTTTTTTCATTCGACCAGCCTCGTCACGGATCACGAAGCGCTATTCAACCATGAATTCATGACGAATTGTTGACGAGCTGGTCCCGGCAAGGCCAGGCCGGGAGCCGGGGCGATGCGCAGGACTAGGACCCCGCCGCGCCGTCGCCGGACAGGGCCCCGAGGACGCTGGCAACGATGCGGTCGCAACGTTCGCCGTCGAAGGAAAACGCATCCGCCATCGCCACATCGATTTCCCGCGACAGGGCTTCGCGCAACATGGCGCGGCCGCGGAAATGGCGGGTGCGGACCGTGGCCTCCGGGATGCCGAGCACGCCGGCGACCTCCTCGATGCCCATTTCCTCGAGCTCGCGGAGGACGAAGACCGTGCGGAAGGCTTCGGGAAGCTCGTCGATCTTCCTTTCCAGGAGACGCCTGGTTTCGCTGCGTATCGCTGCCACGTCGGGTTCCTCCTCGGGCGGGCCGGCCAGGGCGCGATCGTCCGGCCGTCCGGACTCCCAGTCGAACTGGAGCTCCACGATCTCGGCCCTGCGCGCGCTCTTGCGCCGCCGCCCGAAACAGACATTCAGCACGATGCGCGTCAGCCAGGTCGACAGGCTGGCGTCGGCCCGGAATGCGGGCAAGGCCCGATAGGCGAGCAGGTAGGCATCCTGTACGGCATCCTCGGCTTCGGCGTCATCCTTGAGCACGCTGCGCGCGGTGCGGAACAGCACGCGGTTGAAGCGCCGCATCAGCGCTTCGAAGGCGCCGGGTTCGGCGCGCAGGATGCGGGCGACCAGCTGCATGTCGCCGGACAGGGGAAGGGTCTGGTCGGAAGCTGGAGTCGGCATGTCGTTCCCTGTTGGTCGTACCCATTGGATGCGGCGGAACCCGGCGCTGTTCCAGGCCGGTCTCAACTTGTTTCATCGGCCGGGGCCATTGCGCGCGGCCATTGCGGCCACTCGGCAATCAAGGCCTCCGCCGCCCTGCTGTCGAGCGGCCTGGCGAAATAATACCCCTGCCCGTACGCGACCTTCAGCTCGCGCAGCTGCGCCATCTGGCGCTCGGTCTCGACGCCTTCCGCGATGGTGTCCAGGGCGAGCGTGTGGGCCAGGGTCACGATGGTCTGGACGATGCCCATGTCTTCGCGGCTAGTGTCCATCTTCCTGACGAAGGAGGCATCGATCTTGAGGGTGTCGAGCGGGAAGCGGCGCAGGTAGGCCAGCGAGGAATAGCCGGTGCCGAAATCGTCGATCAGGATCTTGATGCCCTTGTCGCGCAGCTTGAACAGCGCCGCGGCGGCTTCCTCGGCGTGTTCCATGATCAAGGTTTCCGTGACTTCGAGCTTCAGGCTTGCGGCGTCCAGGCCGGTCTCCGACAGCACCTGCTCGATTTCCTGCACCAGCCGGGGTTGCATGAACTGGCGGCCCGCCAGGTTGACGCTGACCTGCAGGAACGGATGTTGCGGGAACATGCATTTCCAGACGTGCATCTGGCGGCAGGCTTCGGCCAGCACCAGGTGGCCGATGGGCACGATCAACCCGGTCTCCTCGGTCAAGGGAATGAATTCGGCCGGCGGCACCAGGGTACCGTCGGTGCGCCGCAGGCGTACCAGCGCCTCGAAGCCGGCCAGCTGGCCGGTCGCCAGGGTCACGATCGGCTGGTAGAACACTTCGAAGCTGTCGCCCTTGATCACGGCCTGGCGCAGCATGGTTTCCATGTCGAACAGGGCGAGCGCGCGGTCGCGCAGGCGCGGATCGAAGACCTCGATCGAGGCCCCGCCGCGTGCGACCGCGCGGTGGTTGGCCGTTTCCGCGTCGCGCAGCATGTCCTGCGCGTCCCCGTAGGGCGCGGTGCACGGCACGATCCCGATGCTGGCCGTGGTGTACACCTCGTGGTCCTCGAGCCTGAAGCCGCTGTCCATGTCGGCCTGCAGGCGCTCGGCAAAGCGCTGCGCCTCGCCCGCATCGCCCGGCCCCTTGAGCAGGATCGCGAATTCCTCGCCGCCTATCCGCGCCGCCGCATCCCCCGGCCGCAGGCTGTCGTTGAGGCGCTTCGCCACGTTCACGAGCAGGCGGTCGCCCACCGCGCCGCCCAGGCTGTCGGTGATGACGCGGAACCGGTCCAGCGACAGCAACAGCAGCGCAAAGCCGCCACAGCCATCCTTCACTTCCATCTCCTGCAGCACTTCGTCCAGGTAATCGCACATCCAGGCCCGGTTCGGCATGCCGGTCAGGCTGTCGCGCAGGGGTTCCTTCTCGATCACGGAGGCGATCATCGCGCGCGCCGAGGCGGCCCCGAGGACGCCGGCCAGCTGCGACTCGGCAACGGTGACCAGCCCGGCATCGACCTTCTCCGGCCACTCCCCTCCGCGCTGCCGGGCGTAGTCGGTGAGCATCGCCGCCGCGCGGTGCTGGCCGAGGAAACGCGACAGCATGGCCTCCAGGTCGGACAGCGAGCCCTTGGCGCGCCAACCCTGTTCCGGCGCATCGAGGTTGTGCTGCCTGAAGACGTCGACGAACAGCGCAGCCTGGACTTTCTCGATCGCGGTCTGGCCAGTCAGCACCGAGACCCCGATGAAGGCGCCGGCATTCACCAGCATGCTCCACAGCATGCCGTGCGAGAGCTCGTCCAGCCCGCTCAGGCCGAACAGTTGCAGGGGCCGCAACAGTTCGATGCCGAACGGTCCCTGTTCCAGCAGGCCCATGGGCAGCCAGCCCGAGCGCGCGAAGGCCGGCAGCATCTGGGTGTAGACCCAGACCAGGAAACCGGCGCTGATCCCGGCCAGGGCGCCGGTGCGGGTCGCGCCCTTCCAGTAGATGCCGCCCAGCACGGCCGGCGCGAACTGGCTCACGGCCACCAGCGAAATCAGTCCGATCGACAGCAGCGCATAGGACGACCAGGCCAGCCGGAAGAATGCGTAGGCCATCAGGAGGCCGGCCACGATGAGCACGCGCCGGATCCCCAGCAGCAGCCGCGACAGGTCGGCGCGCTCGGCCAGCTTCAGGCGCTGGATGCGCAGCAGGACCGGCATCACGATGTCGTTGCACACCATGGTCGAGAGCGCGATGCTCTCGACCACCACCATGCCGGTCCCGGCCGAGACCCCGCCGAGGAAGACCAGCAGCGCCAGCGCCGTCTGTCCCTGCGCCAGCGGCAGGGTGAGCACGAAGGTGTCCGGATTGACCGGCTGCCCGGCGAAGTGCAGCAGGCCGCCGAGCGCGATCGGCAGCATGAAGATCGTGAACAGCAGCAGGTAGAGCGGAAACAGCCAGACCGCCTTGTTCAGGTGGGACTCGTCGACGTTTTCCACCACCGCCACCTGGAACAGCCTCGGCAGAAAGAAACTGCCCACCGCCACGATGAAGGCCAGGGAAAACAGCCCGGACCAGGCCCGGACCAGGCTGGTGCCGTCGCCGCCGATCGTGAATGCCGCCTTGGCCTTCGGCAAGGCCTCGGCCCTGGCGAAGATGTCGCCGAAGCCGTCGTACATCCCGAAGGTGACGAACATGCCGACGGCCAGGAAGGCGGCCAGCTTGACCAGCGCTTCGAACGCGACCGCCGCGACCATGCCTTCGTGGCGCTCCGAGGCGTCGAGCTGGCGGGTGCCGTACACGATGGTGAAGGCGGCCAGGATCAGCGCCATGTAGAAGGCGCTGTCGGACCAGACCGGCGCCGGCCCCGCCCGCAGGACCGCCTGGATATCCGGATAGCTGAGCAGGATGTTGTAGCTGGTCGACATCGCCTTGAGCTGGAGCGAGATGAAGCCCATCATGCCGATCACCGCGATGGCGGCCACCAGGCCGGCCAGCAGGCCGCTCTTGCCGTAGCGCGAAGAAATGAAGTCGGCCAGCGAGGTGATGTGGTTGTCCTTGGCGATGCGGATGATCTTGCGCAGCACCAGCCACCACAGCGCCGCCATGATGCTCGGCCCCAGGTAGACCGGCAGGAAGCCGATGCCGCTGTCGGCGGCCCGGCCGACGCTGCCGTAGAAGGAGCCGGCGCTCAGGTACACCGTCAGCGACAGCGAATAGACATAGGGATTGGCGATGATGCTGCGCCCGCTGGCCCCGGCCTTGTCGCCATAGTAGGCGAGCCCGAACAGCAGCAGGAGGTAGCCGAACGCGACCAGCGAGAGCAGCGTGCCGGAGATCATGGGTCACCCAGTGCGGCGTTTCCCGCGCGCCGGCGCTAGCGCTTGTCCACCACGCGCGCCAGCAGCACGATGAACAGCGCCCAGGCGCCGAACACATAGGCGTACAGGACCGGGATCCCGAACACCGTGCCGGTGCGGTTGAACAGTGCGAGCACCGGATAGTTGAAAAGCACGTTACCAAGAAGGAATAAAGCGATGAGGCGCTCTCCCTTCACGTTGAGCTTGTTCATGCTGCTCCTCCATTCCCAAAGCGCGGCCGGGCGGTAGCGGTTCCTGTCAGGGCAGGATGACGATCGTAGCCACTCTTATATCATCCCGCCGGCGGCATATCACACCGGGGTCAGCCGGCCTCTCCCAAACAGGAGAGCCGGGTAGCTTCAGACGGACTTCACCATCCGCACTGCGGCGGCGCGCTCGCGCCAGTCGTTGGGCACGATGAAGCCGCGCTCGACCTCCTCGATCCAGCCGCCCTGCCGGCGCACCATCGACACCAGCACCGGCGTGGCCGAGTTCTCGAAGTGGAAACCGAGCTCGGCGGCCAGCTCGGCGCGGCTCAGCATCCAGGTGGCCGAGGCGGCGCGGAACGGCGCCAGCCATTGCAGGCGCGGCAGGATCAGGAATTCCTCGCCCCCCAGGGAGTCGACCTCGTCGAGCGCGCACCAGAAGCCGCGGCAATGGCCGGCCGTGATGCCCTGCATCGCCGGCCAGCTGCCGGACGGATAGAACAGCCAGCCCTTCACCAGCGCGCGCGCCCGGACCACCGGGCGCGGCAGCACGTCCCGGGCCGCCGGATGCTGGCCCAGGCTGAGCTGGCGCTCGAACACCTTGCGCATCTTGAGCCCCAGGCTGTCGGCCAGGTTGGGACCGACCAGGGCGTCGAAGCGCTGGCCGCCCTCGCCGTCGAGCAGGTAGAACTTGGTCGCGAACTCGATGTGCTCGAGCGCATCCGGGCCGGCGTCGAGCAGGAAGTCGAATTCGCCGACGGTGTCGTTGCGGCTGGCCCGCACCTGCAGGCCATGCGCCACCAGCCGGCCCTGCTGCTCGAAATAGAAGGCCATCAGCTTTTCGGCGTACAGCCCGAGCCGGGTGTAGACGCGCGGGCCGAGGGCGGCGTCGAGGGCCGCGGGATCGTGGTCGGTGCGCGCCAGCCAGTCGGCTACCTCGGGCGTGACGGGACCGAGCGCGGCCACCCGCCCGGCCCACTGCGGATCGTGGATGTCGAGCAGGTCGGGGGCGTCCAGCAGCCAGGCCAGGGCGCGGACCCGGGCGCGCCGCAGGTGGCCCCAGCGGCGGTGGAAGGATTCCTGGTAGCTCTCAGCGGGACCGGCCATCGGCCGCCCTCGCCCGGCACAGGTCCTGCCATGCGAGCGCCTTGTCGGCGCCGCGCCGCAGCAGTTCGCCCGGATGCAGGGTCGCCACCAGCGGCGTCTCGCCCAGCTGGTGCACCGCGCCGCGGCTGCCGGCCAGCGGTTCCTGCAGCGGACGGCCCAGCAGGCCGTTGGCGGCCACCTGGCCCACGGTCAGCACGGCCGATGCGCCGCACAGGGCCAGTTCGCGCTCCAGGAAGGGGCGGCAGGCCGCGACCTCGTCGTCGGTGGGCGCGCGTTCGCCGCCCTTGGCGTTGACCGGACGGCACTTTACCAGCGGCGTCACGTAGGCGTCGCGCTCGCGGCTCAGGCCGACCGCGTGCAGCATGTTGTCGAGCAGCTTGCCGGCGTCGCCGGTCAGCGGCTGCCCGGCCTTTTCGTCGGCGGCGCTGGCGGTGCCCGCCACGACCAGCCAGCGCGCCTGGCGCGGACCGGCGCCGTAGACCGGCTTGCGTCCTTCGCCGCAGCCGCAGTCGCGGCAGTTGGCGATCGCCAGCCGCAGGCCGGCCCAGTCCAGGCGCCCGATGTCGGACTGCGCCTCGTCGGGCAGCGTGGTGTCGTCCCAGGCCGCGTCCCCGGCGGCGGCGGGCGCGGGTGCGCGCGGCGGCGCCGCGGCCGGCGGCGCGGGCGTGGGCGGAACCTGCGCGGCCGGGGCGGATGGCGCAGGCGCTGCCGGTGCAGGCGCGGCGGGCGCCGGTGCGGCCACCGCCGGCGCCTCGGCCGCCTGCAGCTCGGCGCTCACTTCTTCCGCTTCCAGCGCCGTGGGGACGTCGCGCAGCTGCCAGAGCGGGCCGATGCCCATCTCGGCCAGGAACACGGCGTCGCGTTCGCTCGTTTTCTTCATAGGTCCAGCCTCATCACGATGGCATCCTCGCGCCGGCCGGGACCGGCCGGGTAATAAGCCTTGCGCCGGCCGATCTCGGCATAGCCATAACGGCGGTAGACCTCGAGCGCGCGTTCGTTCGACGGCCGCACCTCGAGCAGGATCGAGGCCATGCCGTGGCTCCGGGCGCGCGCCGCGATCCGGTCCAGCAGGTGGCGTCCCAGGCCCTGGCGCTGGCGCCCGCCCGCCACCGCGACGTCCAGCAGGTGGGCTTCGTCGACCGCGTACATCAGCAGGTAGTAGCCGACCAGGCTGCCCGCCGGGTCGCGCACCGACCAGGCGTCGTAGCCGCTGTCCAGCGATTCCACGAAATTGGCGCGGCTCCAGGGATAGGGAAAGACGCTCTGCTCGAGCGCCAGCACCTCGTCCACGTCGGCCGCGGTCATCGGCGCGTAGCGCAGCAGTGCGTCGTGCGGCATGCCCGTCATGCCTCGGCCTTGGCGGCGTTGATCGCCTGGCGCTCGGCGCTGGTATAGGCCACCTTGTTGCGCAAATAGAGCGGCTGGGCCTGCGCGGCCGGCACGCCCTGCCCGGCCGCCAGCGCTTTGATGCCCAGCAGCGCCAGCTCGCGCGCATGCGGCACGATGTCGGCCAGGGCCGCGGCGGCGAAGGGCTGGGCGGCGAAGGCTTCCGGATAGGCCGAGAAGCCATTGCCGCAGGCCTGCAGCCCCTCGGCGGGGAGCGGCGCCACGTCGCCCGGGGCGCACAGCGCGGGTGGGGCGACTTCGCACCAGCCATTGTCATAACGATACTGGGCCCAATACACCTCGCCCATGCGCGCGTCGAGCACGGCCAGGACCTCGGTGGCATTGGTGCGGGCGCGGCAGGCCTCGGCCATCGCTTCGAGGGTCACCAGCGGCAGCACCGGCAGGCTGGCGCCATAGGCCATGCCCTGGGCCACGCCGCAGGCGGTACGCACGCCGGTGAAGGAGCCGGGACCGGCGCCGAAGGCGATCGCGTCGCATTGCGCCAGCGCGATGCCGGCCTCGCGCAGCAGTTCCTGCACCATCGGCAGGATCGATTGCGAATGGGTGCGCACGCCCGAGGAGGAGCGCACAAGGACGTCGTCGCCGGCCAGCAGCGCGCACGACGCCAGTTCGGACGAGGTTTCAATAGCAAGGATGTTAGGCATGTCCATATTTTACCCGCTCGGCCGGACGGCAACCATGCCAGCCCGATTGTGCAACACGCGGTAGAATTCCGCTCATGCGTAGCCTGACTCTCGATTCCACCACCCGCGATGCCGTCGTCGCCGCCGTCAACGGCGACGCCTGGACCGTCGCCTGCCTGTGCGCCGCCTGGTGCGGCACCTGCTCATCCTACCGCGCCACCTTCGAACAGCTGGCCGTGCGCCATCCGGACAAGCACTTCGTCTGGATCGACATCGAAGACCAGGCCGACCTGGTCGGCGACATCGATGTCGACAACTTCCCTACCCTGCTGCTGCAGCGCGGCGACACGGTGGCGTTTTTCGGCACCATGGTGCCGGATGGCGGCGTGGCCGACCGGCTGGTGCAGGCGCAGGCCGAACTGAGTCCGGAGGAACTGGCGCGCCTGGCGCAGTCGAGCGACGAGCGGCGCGGATGGCAGCGCGACTGCAACCTGCGCACGCTGCTGGGGTCAGATACGTAAGGTGGGCAGCAAAGCTGCCCACCTTATGCCAGCCGCAGCGGCAAGCTGCGCAACCGCTGCCCGGTCAGCTTGAACACCGCCGCCGCCACCGCCGGCGCGATCGGCGGCGTGGCCGGTTCGCCCACCCCTTCCGGGTGCTCCGCGCTCGGCATCACGATGGTCTCCACCTCGGGCGCGCGGTCCATGCGCAGCACCGGATAGTCGCCGAAGTTCGATTGCTGCACCCGTCCGTCGCGCAGGGTGATCTCGCCGGCCAGCGCCGCCGACAGGCCGAACAGCACCCCCGACTCCACCTGCTGAGCCACGATGTTCGGATTGACAACGATCCCGCAGTCGATCGCGCACACCACGCGGTGCACGCGGATCTCCCTGCCTTCCACCGAGACTTCCGCCACCTGCGCCACCGTGCTGCCGAACGAGCGGTGCAGCGCCACGCCGTGCGCCCGGCCCTGCGCCGGCTGGCCGGCGCGCGCGACCGCCGCGTCCAGCACCGCCAGCGCGCGCGGATGCTGTTCCAGCAAGGCGCGCCGGAAAGCGACGCTGTCCTGGCGCGCCGCATGGGCCAGCTCCTCGATGAAGCTCTCCTTGAAGAAGGCATTGTGCGAATGCCCCACCGAGCGCCAGTAGCCGATCGGCACCGGGCTGTCCACGGTCACGTGGGCGACGCGCTGGTTGGCGATCGCATACTGGTGGTCGTACTCGCCCTCGGCCGTGGTCTTGTCGGGCCCCACGCCCGGCAGGCCGAGGTTGCGCGGGAAGTACTGGTGGCCGATCGCGCCGCTGGCCGATTTGTTATCCCAGGCCAGGATATTACCCTGGGCGTCGAGGTGGGCGCGGAAGCGCGCCAGCGCGGCCGGGCGGTACATGTCGTGGGTGGTGTCGTCCTCGCGCGTCCAGATCAGCTGCACCGGCCGTCCCTGCGCCGCCGCCGCCACCGCGACCGCCTGCGCCACCATGTCGGCTTCCAGCCGGCGCCCGAAGCCGCCGCCCAGCAGCATGACCTCGATCGCCACCTGTTCGCGCGCCACGCCGGCCACGCGCGCGGCCACGTCGACCGCGATGCTGGGAACCTGGGTCGAGGCCCACAGGCGCACCTTGCCGCCTGCTACCTGGGCGGTGCAGTTGACCGGCTCCAGGGCCGCATGGGCCAGGAAAGGCGCGCGGTATTCGGCGCGCACCGTCAGGGCCGCGCCGGGCACGTCCTGGCTCCCGGTCTCGTGGTAGACATGGCCGTCCTCGCTTTCGAGCGCCAGCGCCAGGTCGTCGAACAGGCTCTCGCTCGACAGGCGCGCATGCTCGCCCTCGTCCCAGGTGACCGCCAGCTTTGCTGCGGCCTGGCGCGCCTGCCACCAGCTCGCGGCCAGCACCGCCACGCCGGCGCCGGCCCCCAGGCGCTCGCCCAGCGCGGGCGAGATGTCGACCACCGCCAGCACGCCCGGCATGGCCCTGGCCGGCGCCGCGTCGAAGCCGGCCACCTTGCCGCCCACCACGGGCGACATCCTGAGCGCCGCATACAGCATGCCGGCGGGACGCGCGTCGATGCCGAAGCGCGCGCTGCCATCGACCTTGGCGCGGCTGTCCAGGCGCGCCAAGGGCCGCCCGATCAGGCGGAATTCGCGCGGCTCCTTCAGGCGCACCGTGCCCGCCTCGATCGCGGCGCCGAGGCGCGCGGCCGGCGCCGCCAGCGCGCCATAGCCGAGCCGCCTGCCGTCGGGATGGAGCACGAAGCCGCCTTCCGTGCGCAGGCCGGCGGCGTCCGCCCGCCACTGCCGCGCGGCGGCGTCGACCAGCATGGCGCGCGCCACCGCACCCGCTTCGCGCATCGGCTGCCAGGCATCCTTGACACTGGTGGAGCCGCCGGTGAACATGATGCCCAGCTCGCGCCCGACCTTGGCCAGCATCCATTGCGCGCCCTGGCGCAGGGCGCCCGGATCGTCCGGATGGAAGGGGTGGTTCTCGCGCATGACGCTGACGTTGGCGTAGATCTTGTCGATCGGGGCGGCGGCGATGCGCACCGCCGCCAGGTCGACGTCGAGCTCCTCGGCCACCAGCATCGGCAGCGCGGTGTGCACGCCCTGCCCCATCTCGCTGCGCGGCACCACCACCGAGACCGTGCCGTCGGGCCCGATCGCGACCCAGCCGTTCAGGGCCACGGCGCCGTCCGCGACCGGCAGCGGGCTGGATGCATGCAGGCGCTGGCGCGGCGGCTGGCAGCCCCAGCCGACCAGCAGGGCGCTGCCGGCCATCAGGCCGCCGAGCAGGAAGCGGCGCCGGCCGGCCTTCGGCGCGACTGGCGGATCAGATCGCCGCGTCGGCGGCTGCACCAGCTTCAGCGTGCTCATCCTGCCCTTTCCCCCACCGCGCCAGTACGTCGGCGGCGGATACCGGCTTGCCGTACAGGTAGCCCTGCGCGCGGTTGCAGCCGTAGCGCTGCAGGAAGGCGGCCTGTTCCTCGCGCTCGACCCCTTCCGCGATCACGGACAAGTTCATGCTCTTGCCGAGCTGGATGATCGCGATCGCGATCGCCTCGTCGTCGGCATCGGTCGCGATGTCCTTGATGAAGCTGCGGTCGATCTTCAGGGTCTGGACCGGCAGCTGCTTCAGGTAGGCCAGCGACGAATAGCCGGTCCCGAAGTCGTCGATCGCCAGCCCGACGCCGATGGCGTGCAGGTCGTTGACGAACTGCAGGGCGTTCCCGGTTTCGCCGGTATCCATGATCACCGACTCGGTCACTTCCAGCTGTAGCCGCGAGGCGTCCAGGCCCGCCTCGCGCAGCACCGCGGCCACGGTCGGGGCGATGCCGCCATGCTCGAACTGGCGCACCGACAGGTTGACCGCCACTTTCGGCACATACAGGCCCGCGCGGTCCCAGCGCACCATCTGGCGGCAGGCCTCGGCCAGCACCCACTGCCCCAGCTGGCCGATGAAGCCGGTGTCCTCGGCCAGCGGGATGAAGCGGCCCGGCATCACCAGGCCGAGCTCCGGATTCTGCCAGCGCACCAGGGCCTCGACCCCGACCAGGCGCCCGCTGTCGATCTCGACCTGCGGCTGGTAGGCCAGGAAGATCTCGTTCTTCTCGATCGCGCGGCGCAGCATCGTTTCCAGGCGCAGGCGCTCGACGCCTTCGCCGCTCATCGACGGCGCGTAGAACTGGTAGCCGTTGCGCCCGCGCGCCTTGGCCTGGTACATCGCGACGTCGGCATTCCGGACCAGCATGTTCAGGTCGCGCGCATCCTGCGGGAACAGGCTGATGCCCACGCTGCCGGTGACGAACAGCTCGTAGCCGGAGACGGTGAAGGGCTGCTCGAACATCGCCATCAGCTTGCCGGCCACGGTGGCCGCGCCCGGCGCGCCGTCGACGTCTTCCAGCAGCACGATGAATTCGTCGCCGCCCAGGCGCGCCAGGGTGTCGCCCTCGCGCAGGCAGCCCGAGAGCGCCGCCGCGACCTGCTTGAGCAGCTCGTCGCCGACGTGGTGGCCGAGGGTGTCGTTGACGTTCTTGAAGCGGTCGAGGTCGATGAACAGCACCGCCAGCTGTTCGCCGTCGCGGTCGGCGCGCGCCATCGCGTGCTGCAGGCGGTCGTGGTACAGCAGCCGGTTGGGCAGCGCGGTCAGCGGGTCGTGGTGGGCCAGGTGGTCGAGCTTCTCCTGCGATTCCTTGACCTTGGTGATGTCGCTGAACACGCACACGTAGTGCGTGATCACGTCGGCGTCGTCGCGCACCGCGGACACGGTAAGCCATTCGAGGTAGACCTCGCCGTTCCGGCGCGTGTCCCAGATCTCGCCGCGCCAGAATCCGGTCTCGGCCAGGTCGCGCCACAGCGCCTGGTAGAACTGCTCGTCGTGGCGCGTGCTGCTGGTCAGGCTCGAGTGCCGGCCCAGGGCCTCGGCCTCGGTATAGCCGGTGATCTGGGTGAAGGCCGGGTTGGTGGCGACGATCTTGCCGTGCACGTCGAGCACCATCACGCCGTCGGCGATGTGTTCCAGCACGGTGGCGGCCAGGCGCAGCTTTTCCTCGGACCGCTTGCGTTCGGTGATGTCGGCGAACACCCAGATGCTGCCGTCGTTGGGGCGCGCCGGATCGAGCGCGCAGCCGCTCACCAGGCACCAGAACAGGCTGCCGTCGCGGCGCCTGAACTGGCGTTCCTCGCCGGTCTGGACGCCCTTCCCGGAGCGCATGGCGCCCTCGGTCCAGGCGCGTTCGTAATCGAGCCGGCTCGGATACAGGACTTCGGTCGAACCGCCCACCAGCTCGCCCTCGCCATAGCCGAACAGTTCCTCGCAGCGGCGGTTGGCCGACACCACGCGCCGCTGGCGCACGAACAGCACCCCGAACATGACGTTGTCGAGGATCGCGCCCTGCTCGGTCAGCAGGGCTTCGATGCGCATCTCGTTGTGCTTGCGCTCGCTGATGTCGGAGATGATGCCGTCGACCCGGAACGCGGCGCTGCCCGGCTCCCCGAGCGGCTGGCCGCTCTCCAGCACCCAGCGCTCGACGCCCTCGGCGTCGACGATCCGGTATTCGATCTGGTACGGGCGCCCCGCCAGCACCGCTTCCTTGACCAGGTGGCGGTGCATGCGGCGGTCTTCCGGATGGATGATGTCGGACCAGTTGTCGGTGGTGGCGAGCATGAAGCGCGCGGCCGGGTAGCCCGAAATCCCTTCGATCGCATCGCTGACGAAGTCGATCGCGCCGCCCGGACGGGCGCGGAACACGGCGCCCGGCACCTGGGTGACGATGGTGCGGAACTGCTCCTCGCGCCGGCCGATGTCGGCGAACAGGTCGCGGATCGCGATCCGCATGCGCTCCATCTGGCGGCCCAGGCGTCCCAGTTCGTCGTCCGCCCCCAGCGCCAGCGGGGTATCGAAATCGCCCTGCGCCAGGCGGTCGGAAAAGCCGGTCAGGGTGCGCAGGGGCGAGAGCAGGCGGCTCCTGAGCAGCAGCGCGATCAGCAGCAGCGACATGCCGACCTGCAGCGCCAGCACGAGCGCATAATTGCGCTGCTTGGCGCGCAGTTCCTGCTCGCTGCGGTAGTCGTCCATCTCGAGCGTCACGCGGCCGATGTGCTGGCCGCGCGCCACGATATCGCGCTCGGCGCGGTACAGGCGCCCGAGCGGACGGGTGGGCGCGCGCACGTCCATGAAGTCGGCGTCGGACAGCCCGCGCACCTCGATGTGGACCACGGCCGGATCGCGCATGAAGGAGTCGACCAGCGAGCGCGCCGCCTCCTGGTTCATGTCCCACAGCGAGTCCTGCATGCCGAGCGCCAGGATGTCGGCCTTGCGCTGGAGCGACTCGTCGAGCGCCTGCGCGGCCGCGTCGCGCTCCTGCACCCCGGCCAGCAGGTAGCTGCCGACGATGGCCGGCAGCGCCAGGGCGCCGAACACCACCAGCAGCAGGACGGCATAGATCGAGCGCCCGTAGAGTTTCTTCAGGCGGGAGGGCAAGGCGCGGAACTCGATGCTGGGCTTGGACATGAGACTGGCAGGCGCTCATCCGGCAACGCCTCGTGAGCAAGACCGGATATCTGAAACAAAGAATTGCCAGATTATGCACACAAGATTGCCGTGCGTCACTAACAACCGGCAACTCATGCAGGCTGCAAGTCAGGATGTCTGCAACGCGCGACAAGACTTGCTATGATTGAATTTCTTTCAAAGGAGAAATACATGAGCATTTCCATGACCACGGCGACCGTTCCGGTCTTCCGCCAGATGCTCGGCAGCCTGGCGGCCGTTCTCGAAAAGGCCGAGGCGCATGCCCAGGAGCACCGCATCGAGCCCGACGCCCTGCTGCAGGCGCGCCTGTACCCCGACATGTTCCCGCTGGTGCGCCAGGTCCAGATCGCGACCGACTTCGCCAAGGGTGCGACCGCGCGCCTGGCTGGCGTCGAGGTGCCGAGCTACGACGACAACGAGACCAGCTTCTCGCAGTTGCAGCAGCGCATCACCAAGACCCTGGGCTTCATCGACAGCGTGGCGCCGGCCGACATCGACGCCGGACAGCAGCGCCCGATCACCCATGGCGCGGGCGAACGCGCGCGCCACTTCGAGAATGGCGAGCGCTACCTGACCCGCTTCGCGCTGCCGAATTTTTATTTCCACCTGACGACCGCGTACGCGATCCTGCGCCACAACGGCGTACCGATCGGCAAGAAGGACTACATCGGCAGTTTCTAAAGGCCGGCGCCGGCCGGCGCCGGCTCAGGCGTCTCAGGTATTACGGCGCGGATATCCCTGGGCCAGGATCCGCTGCCACACCGCTTCCTTCTGGTCGGCGCTCATCGAGACCCAGTGGGCCACCTCGGCGACCGTGCGCCCGCATCCGCGGCACACGTCGTCGAAGGTGGTCGAGCATACCGCCACGCAGGGCGTGTCGGGACGTTCCGGCGGCGCGCCGGACGGCTTAGCGGGCGGGGCCGACATCGAGCTTGTCCCAGCCTTCGTGGCCGAGCTGTTCCATGGTATCGATATTCTTCTCGAAGATCTCGGCGGCGTCCGGGAAGGCCTCGACCGCGCGCGCGATGCTGTCCTCGCGCAGCAGGTGCAGGATCGGATACGGGGCCCGGTTGGTGTAGTTCGTGATGTCGTTCGCGTCGGTGTCCGCGAACTGGTACTGCGGATGGAAGCTGGCCACCTGCAGCTCGCCCTCGAGCTGCATGTCCTCGACGGCGGCGTCGGCCACGGCCAGGAATTCGTTGTAGTCCTCGAAGTCGTTCAGCACGAAGGGATGGATCAGCAAGGTCGTGTCGACCTGTTCGGCATCGGTATCCGACAGGCGCTGCAGCTCGTCCATCAGGGTCTCGAGCAGCGCTTCGGGGGTGGTCGCATTCGAGACGACATAGCGCACCTGCTCCTTGACATAGACCGATTTGGCGAACGGGCACAGGTTCAGGCCGATGACGGCCCGCTCCAGCCAGCGGCGGGTCGCGGCGATGATCGCGTCATCGTCGGCGTTCAGGTTGGCAGTGCTCATGGTGGTTCTTTCAAATGGATAAACGGTTGCCGGAAAACGGCAGGAACCGGATTGTACGCACTCTTTGCCTCGTCTCATAGATTGACAACCGGGCAAGCGCAAGCCTGGCCCGGCATGGCGCGCAGAACAAGCTTCCGCCCCCGGGAGCGCCGGCCCGGGCCCGGCCGGCACGGTCGCGTCAACCCGGCAATGCGCGCAACATGATGAGTACTTCCGGCATCTTCTGTTTTCATGATGCCAATTTACTTGAGTAAAGGGCCACAGGTTTTTTGTAACGAAGGTGACATACTTCTTGACTGACTCGACAATTGATTCGTACACTGCCCTCTTGTTCCGTCCATTCATTCCTGAATGCAACCTGGAAAGCCATGCAAGAAACGACTCGACACACCGTAGCGCTGGCCGCGCTGGCCCTGTTGGCCGCCGCTCCTCTCAGCCACGCGATGGATACCGCGTCCGCCACCGCCGTCCAGGCGGCGACCGGCGCGGGTGCACGCCCTGCCCTGCCCCAGGCCCTGACACCGATGAAGGTGGACGACTACCGCGAAACCGACCTGTGGGCGCGCATCCGCAGCGGCTACGCGGTGCCCGACGTGAACAACAACCTGGTCAGCCGCCACGCCCAGTGGTACAGCAGCCGCCCGGACTACCTGGCACGCATCTCGGGACGCGCCTCGCTCTACCTGTACCACGTGGTGCAGGAACTCGAAAAGCGCGGCATGCCGACCGAACTGGCGCTGCTGCCGGTGATCGAATCGGCCTTCAACCCGCAGGCCCTGTCGAGCGCGAACGCGGCCGGCATCTGGCAGTTCGTGCCGGGCACCGGCAAGGACTACAACCTGAAGCAGAACATGTTCAAGGACGAGCGCCGCGGCGTGCTGGCCTCGACCGATGCGGCCCTGACCTACCTGCAGCGTTTGTACACCATGTTCGGCGACTGGCACCTGGCCCTGGCGGCATATAACTGGGGCGAAGGCAATGTCCAGCGCGCGATCAAGAAGAACCAGGCGCTGGGCAAGCCGACCGACTTCGAAAGCCTGGCCGAGCTGATGCCGGCCGAGACCCGCAACTACGTGCCGAAGCTGCAGGCGGTCAAGAACATCGTCGCCAACCCGGGCCAGTTCGCGGTCACCCTGCCGGCGATCGACAACCAGCCCTACTTCACCACGATCGACAAGACGTCCGACATCGACCTCACCATCGCGGCCCAGCTGGCCGAGATGTCGGTCGACGAATTCAAGGCGCTCAACCCGCAGTTCAAGAAGCCGGTCATCACCGGCGGCGAGCAGACCAAGATCCTGCTGCCGAAGGAGAACGCGGAGAAGTTCCACCTGAACCTGGCTTCCTGGGGCCATGCCCTGTCGACCTGGACCACCCACAAGATCACCGGCGCGCGCGAGAGCATCGGTTCGCTGGCGTCGAAATTCGGCACCACGCCGGAAGTGATCCGCCAGGCCAACAACATCCCGGCGCAGACCCGCCTGAAGGCCGGCTCCACCATCCTGGTGCCGAAGACCTCGACCATGGCCCACGCCGACATCGCCGAGAACATCATCGACAACGCGGTGGTGGCGTTCGAGGCGGAACGCAGCGCCAAGCGCGGCAAGCTGGCCGGCAGCCAGCGCTTCAAGGCCAAGGCCGGCGTATCGACCGCCAAGAAGCGCGTCGCCCGCCACACCACGTCGAAGCGCAAGCAGCGCTGATCCGGGCCGGCCGTTTCTGGCCGGCAATAAGTGCACACGGCTGCGGCCGTGCTCGTGCACGTTTTCAGAAACTCCTGTATAGTGACGTTTGTGCGTTGCAAAATACCGCGCGGCCCTAGCCGCCCGAGCAATGCCTGTAGTACAAACCAAGCAGCATCGCTAACCTCAGGCGGCTTCATCAAGCGCCTCTTATAAAGCCCTCCCGCCCTGCGTGTCGAAGTCATGACACCGTCCCGGCGCAAAGCTTTTGTGCCGAAATTTCTTTCGTTTTCGAGTCATTTCGTAGTGTTGGTTCGCGTTGCTATTTTGCGCTCGCAACAACCGCGTGAGCGCGCATGATCTATTCCGAAAGTTAAGAACACAATGAGTTTTGAAGCACTAGGCTTACACGCGTCCCTCGTCAAGGCAGTGGCAGATGCCGGCTACACCAATCCGACCCCGGTCCAGGAGCAGGCGATCCCCGCCGCCATCGCCGGTCGCGACCTGTTGGTGTCGTCGCAAACCGGTTCGGGCAAGACCGCGGCGTTCATGCTGCCGGCCCTGCACCAGCTGGCCAACGCCGAGCAGGCGCCGCAGCCCCGCACCCCTGCGCAGGAAGCGCAGTCGGCGCGCGCACGTGGCGAACGTGTCCGTTTCAAGCCGGCCCAGCCGAAAATGCTGGTCCTGACCCCGACCCGCGAACTGGCACTGCAGGTGACCAGCGCGACCGAACAATACACCACCCAGATGCGCCGCATCCGCTGCGTCTCGATCCTGGGCGGCATGCCCTACCCGAAGCAGATGCAACTGCTGGCGAAGAATCCTGAAATCCTGGTGGCGACCCCGGGCCGCCTGATCGACCACATGGATTCGGGCAAGATCGATTTCTCGCAACTGGAAATCCTGGTCCTGGACGAAGCCGACCGCATGCTGGACATGGGCTTTATCGAAGACATCGAGAAGATCGTCGAGGCGACCCCGACGACCCGCCAGACCATGCTGTTCTCGGCCACCCTGGACGGCGTGGTCGGCAACATGGCGCGCCGCATCACGACCAACCCGATGGTGATCCAGATCGCCAGCGCCAACAATCGCCACGAGAACATCTCGCAGCGCGTGCACTTTGTCGACGACCTGTCGCACAAGAACCGCCTGCTCGACCACCTGCTGCGTGACGAGGCGCTGGACCAGGCCGTGGTGTTCACCGCGACCAAGCGCGACGCCGACATGATCGCCGACCGCCTGAACATCGCCGGCTTCGCGGCCGCCGCGCTGCACGGCGACATGCACCAGGGCGCGCGCAACCGCACCCTGGACAGCCTGCGCCGCGGCAGTGTCAAGGTGCTGGTGGCGACCGACGTCGCCGCGCGCGGCATCGACGTGCCGAACATCACCCACGTGGTGAACTACGACCTGCCGAAGTTCCCGGAAGACTACGTGCACCGTATCGGCCGTACCGGCCGCGCGGGCCGCAACGGCATCGCGATCTCGCTGGTGAACCACTCGGAAGGCATGAACATGCGCCGCATCGAGCGCTTCACCAAGCAGCCGGTCCCGGTCGGCGTCATCGAGGGCTTCGAGCCGAAGCGCGCGCCGGCAGCGGCGCGTCCGGGCTGGAAGCCGGGCGATGGCCGCAACGGCAAGCCGGGCCAGCGCAGCTTCTCGAAGCCGTCGGGTCCGCGCGAAGGTGGCTACGCCGGTCGCGGCACCGGCGACCGTCCGCAGTACGCCGACCGCGCTCCGCGTGCGGCTGGCACGGGCGAGCGCCCGCAGTACGAAGGCCGGTTCGCCGATCGCGGCCCGCGTGAAGGCGGCCATGCCGCCCGCGCCCCGGGCGAGCGTGCTCCGCGCGAAGGCGGCTACGCTGCCCGCACCACGAGCGAACGCGCTCCGCGCGACGGCCAGCGCCGCGAAGGCGGCTACAAGGGTTCGCACCCGCGCTCGATGGACGGCGCCCGCCGCTCGTTCGGCGAATAAGCCAGCCCTCGGCTGCGCATGAGAAACGGCTGCTTCGGCAGCCGTTTTTTTATCCATGCATCGCTGTCAACGGCATTCAGGGTCAGATCTGTCATTCGGACACCGAGCGAGCACCTTTGCGACATCTCAAAATGCTGGTTTGTTTATCCCAAACTCGCCAATGCTCGGCTCACCGTTGTCACCGAAACCCGCGCGCAACGGACAATGTCGAAAAGAGGAAAAAGTCTCAGCTTACTTAAAACCGTTCTGAGATTTCGCAAGGGTTGTGCGTCCGTGTCCGAATGACAGACCTGACCCTGAATGCCACGCTCGTTCCGGCTGCTTCGGCAGCCGTTTTTTTCGTCCGCACTATATAATCTGCGCCCGCCCGTTTCGTTTTCCGGAGTTCCGCCGTGCGCAAGCGCGTCCTCATCGTCAGCCCCGCCACCGCCCGCCAGAACAACGGCAACTGGCAGACTGCCAGCCGCTGGGCGCGTTTCCTGCGCGGTGTGCACGACGTCGCCATCACCGATGCCTGGCATGCGGGCGATCCGGCGCCCGACCTGCTGGTGGCGCTGCATGCGCGCCGCTCGGCGGCGTCGCTGGCCGCCTTTCGCCGCGCCTGCCCGGACCGCCCCACGGTGCTGGTCCTGACCGGCACCGACCTGTACCGCGACATCGCTTCCTCGCCGGAGGCCCAGGCCTCGCTGGCGGCGGCGCATGCGCTGGTGGTGCTGCAGGAAGCCGGCCTCGCCCTGCTGCCCGCAGCCCTGCGCGCGAAAACCCGCGTGATCTACCAGTCCGCGCCCGCGCTGGCGCCGCACCGGCCGGACAAGCGGCGCCGCCACGACCTGTGCATGATCGGCCACCTGCGCGAGGAAAAGGATCCGCTGACCTTCATCCGCGCCGCCGCACTGCTCACCCGCCCCGACGCGCGCCTGCTGCACATCGGCGGCGCGCTCGACCCGGCGCTGGGCGACGCGGCGCGGGCGGCGATGGCGGACAATCCGCGCTACCGCTGGCTCGGTCCCCTGCCCCATGCGCAGGCGCGCCAGCGCCTGAAGCGCTGCCACGCGATGGTCATCGCCTCGACCATGGAAGGCGGGGCCAACGTCATCATCGAAGCCGTCACCTGCGGCGTGCCGGTGCTGGCGTCCGATATCGACGGCAACCGCGGCATGCTGGGCCGCGACTATGCCGGCTATTTTCCGGTCGGCGACGCCGGTGCGCTGGCGCGGCTCATCGAGCGCAGCATCGGGGACCGCGCCTTTCTGGAACTGCTGCGCCGCCAGTGCGCGGCGCGCGCGCCGCTGTTCGCGCCAAAGGCGGAGCAAGCGGCGGTGCGTGACTTGGTGGATAATCTGCTGCACACCAACGGAGACCTTAAGAAACCGTAGCGAGCGGCAGCAATGTTGGCTGAGAAACGCAGCTGTACGGGAGTACAGCGAGCATCGCAAGCCGACAGTGCAACGCGCAGTAGGTTTCGAGGTCACCAATCATCCCTATCTTCCGGAACCGACATGAGCAACACGACCGAACAAGCCATCAAACTCACTTCCTTCTCCCACGGCGGCGGCTGCGGCTGCAAGATCGCCCCGGGCGTGCTGGCCGAGATCCTGAAGAAGTCGGGCGGCTTCCCGGTGCCGAAGGAGCTGATGGTCGGCATCGAGACCGCCGACGACGCCGCGGTCTACAAGCTGAACGACGAGCAGGCCCTGATCGCCACCACCGACTTCTTCATGCCGATCGTCGACGATCCCTTCGACTTCGGCCGCATCGCCGCCACCAACGCGATCTCGGACGTGTACGCGATGGGCGGCACCCCGATCATGGCCCTGGCCCTGGTCGGCATGCCGGTCAACAAGCTGCCGCTCGATACCATCGGCCAGATCATCCGCGGCGGCGAATCGATCTGCGCGGAAGCGGGCATCCCGATCGCCGGCGGCCACACGATCGACTCGGTCGAGCCGATCTACGGCCTGGTGGTGCTGGGCCTGGTGCATCCGTCCAAGGTCAAGCGCAATGCCGACGCCCGCGCCGGCGACCTGCTCGTCCTCGGCAAGCCGCTCGGCGTGGGCGTGCTGTCGGCCGCGCTGAAGAAGGATGCGCTGGACGCGGCAGGCTACGCCGCCATGATCGCCAACACCACCAAGCTGAACAAGCCGGGCAAGGCGCTGGCCGAGATGGCGGGCGTGCACGCGCTGACCGACGTCACCGGCTTCGGCCTGCTCGGCCACCTGCTCGAACTGGCGCGCGGCGCCCAGTTGTCGGCCCGCCTCGACATGGACGCGGTGCCGCTGCTGCCGGGCGTGCTGCAACTGGCGCAGGACGGTTTCTTCACCGGCGCGTCAGGCCGCAACTGGGATGCCTACGGCAAGGATGTCGAGCTGGATGCGGCGATCACGCCGGCCCAGCGCGCGCTGCTGACCGATCCGCAGACGTCGGGCGGGCTGCTGGTGTCCTGCGATCCGGCGTCGGTGGACGAGGTGCTGGCGCTGTTCGCGCGCGAAGGCTTCGGGCACGCCGCCGTGATCGGCCGCATGGAAGCGGGCGCGCCGAAGGTCAGCGTCGGCGCCTGAGGCGCCTCGGCGCACAGGCCCGCGCCGTGCACGCCGGCGCGCTAGCCGGCGGTGCGTGCTAGCGATGCTGGCGCCGTTCCGACGGCAGCTCCTCGCACTCCCCGGGCCGCAGGCCTTCGCGCCCATGCACCCATGCCGGCACGCGCACCGGCGCCGGCCGGCGCAGCCTGAGCACGAGCGCGCCCAGCGCCAGCAGGACCAGCACGACGGCCGCCAGGGCCAGCGCGGCCGGCAAGGGGAAATGGACAGCGGCAGCTTGGCTCATGGCATCTCCCTTCAGGTGGCCCGCGCACGGTCGGTCCCGGCGCAAGCCCTACTGTGCCCTTATCTGCCTGAAAGGAATTGATTAAGCGCAATATTCAAGAGTGGCCGGGCAACACCGGATCGATCGCCACCGGCGCTGCCTTGCCGCCGGCCTGACCCACGCGCTCGTACTCGGCGATGACCTGGGCGCCGAGCAGCAGCAGGGTGGCGGCGATTTCGATACTGAACATGACCACGATGGCGGTGGCCATCGAGCCGTACACGATGTTCACCTGCGACAGGGTGGAGAAATACCAGACCAGCACATGGCGCGCCGCCTCCCACAGCAGCGCGGCGGTGAAGCCGCCGATCAGGGCGTGCCAGACCGACAGCCGCCCGACCGGCATCACCAGGTAGATCGAGCTCAGCACCAGGATCTCGCCCGCCAGGCCGAGCAGGTAGAGCAGCACCCCGGACACCCCGTTCAGCGACCACTGGTAGCCGAACAGCCAGACGCTCTCCTCGCCCATCACCTGCAGGGTGCCGGCGACCAGGCTGACGATCATGATGCCGATGCCCAGCGCCAGCATATAACAGTAGGGCAGCACCGCCGAGACCCAGAAGCGGCGCTTGCGGATCGCGAAGCGGTGCACGAAGATCACGCTCATCGCGTTCTCCAGCACCGTGAAGGCGAAGGAACTGAAGAACAGCATCGTCACCGCCAGCACCCAGGTGATGGCCGGGCGGTTGTCGAGGAAGTTGTCGACCTCGGCGACGATCGAGCCCGACTGGCCCGGCACCAGCAGCTCGAGGTAGCGGCGCAGGGTGTCGAGCAGCTCGACCTGGTCGATGAAGTGCGACAGCACCACCACCACCAGCATCAGGAAGGGGATGATCGAGAGCAGCGCGTAATAGGCGACCGCGCCGGCCAGCAGCAGGCCCTGGTTGGCGCGGAAAGCCTTCAGGACCTGCAGGCCGAAGGCCAGCGGGTGCGAAACGATGTAGGCGTTGGCGCGGTAATCCATCAGGCGCGCGCGCCAGTCCCGCAAGCGGGTCATCGCGCCAGCCTGATCCCGGTGAACTGCCAGCGCGCTCCGGCCGGGAAGAAGTTGCGGTAGCTGGGACGGGCATGGCCGTCCGGGGTGGCGCAGGACGAGCCGCGCAGGACGTACTGGTTGACCATGAACTTGCCGTTGTATTCGCCGATCGCGCCCGGCGCCGGCGCATAGCCGGGGTAAGGCGCGTAGCTGCTGGACGTCCACTGCCAGCAGGCGCCGAACATCTGGATCAAGCCTTCGCCGCTGGCGCCCGCCGGATGCAGGGCGCCGCCGGCCAGGCAGGCCTGGCGCGCGGCGAATTCCCATTCGGCCTCGGTCGGCAGGCGCGCGCCGCGCCAGCGCGCATAGGCGTCGGCTTCGTACAGCGAGACGTGGGTGACCGGGCGCTGCGGGTCGAGCGCCTGCACCCCGTGCAGGGTGAATTCGCCCCATCCGCCCTCCTGCCCGAGCCAGTACAGCGGATGCTGCAATTCGCCGGCGCAGACCCGGTCCCAGCCCTCGGACAGCCAGAGCGCCGGGTCGCGGTAGCCGCCGGCCTCGATGAAGGCCAGGTATTCGGCGTTGGTCACCAGGCGCGATGCCAGCGCGAACGGCGCCACATAGGTGCGGTGGCGCGGCAGCTCATTGTCGAAACAGAAGCCGCGTCCGCCAAAGCCGATTTCGGCCAGCCCGCCCTCGAACGGGATCCAGTCGGACGCCGGCGCCGGGGCGGCATGTCCGAGCGGGTCGGCCTCATACGCGGGATACAGCGGATTCTGCGCCAGCAGGTGCTTGACGTCGGTGAGCATCAGCTCCTGGTGCTGCTGCTCGTGCTGCAGGCCGAGTTCGACCAGCGCCGCCAGCGCCGGGTCGGCCCCGCACTCGAGCAGGCGCCGGATGCGGCCGTCGACCTGGGCGCGGTAGGCGCGCACCTCGTCCAGCGAGGGCCGGGTCAGCAGGCCGCGCTGCGGGCGCGGATGCTTGGCGCCGACGCCGTTGTAGTAGGAATTGAACAGCACCCGGAAGGCCGGATGGAAAGGCGTGAACCCTTCCTCGCGCGGCTTCAGGATGAAGGTCTCGAAGAACCAGGTGGTGTGCGCCAGGTGCCACTTGACGGGACTGGCGTCGGGCATCGACTGGGCGCAGCAGTCCTCGGCGCTCAACGGCTCGGCGAGGTGCAGGGAGCGCTGGCGCACCGACTGGAAGGCCTGGACCAGGGTATCGGGTTGCGCTTCGCTCATGGCTAGACCGCCTGTGCGTGGATGACGGCGAACCAGCGCTGCGGATCGGTCCACAGGTGGGTCGCCTCGAAGCCCGAGCGCTCCAGCAGGTCGATGGCGTCGGCCTGCTGGTACTTGTAGCTGTTCTCGGTGTGGATATGCTCGCCCGCCTCGAAGCGGCGCTCGCCGCCGCGCCAGCGCACGTGCTGGGCGCTGCGCGCCTCCAGGTGCATCTCGACCCGGCCCAGCTCCGGATTGTAGAAGCCGTGGTGGCGCCACTGGCGGATGTCGAAGTCGGCGTCGAGCAGCTCGTTCACGTGGCGCAGGATGTTCAGGTCGAAGGCGGCGGTGACCCCGAGCGCGTCGTCGTAGGCCGCGTCCAGCACCGCCTTGTCCTTGGCCAGGTCGATGCCGATCAGGAGCCCGCCGTCGCGTCCGCACTGCGCGCGCAGGCGGCGCAGGAAGCCGTGCGCCTCGTCGGGCGTGAAGTTGCCGATCGACGAGCCGGGGTAGAAGAACAGGCGGCGCTCGGCCCGCACCAGCGGCGGCAGCTCGAAGCGGGTGGAGAAATCCATGCCCAGCCCTTCCATCGCGATGTCGGGAAAGCGCTGGCGCAGGCTGGCCAGCGCCACGCACAGGAACTCGGCCGAGATGTCGACCGCCACGTACTGGGCCGGCTGCAGGAGCGGGAACAGCGAGGCGGCCTTGGCGCAGTTGCCCGCGCCCAGGTCGACCAGCGTGGCGTCCGAGCCGGCCGCGCGCGCGATCTCGGCGCCGTGGTGCTCGAAGATGGACGCCTCGGTGCGGGTCGGGTAATACTCGGGCAGCTCGCAGATGGCCTCGAACAGCCGGGACCCGAGCGCGTCGTACAGGAACTTGGGCGAGATCCAGGCGTGGCGCGCCAGCAATCCGGCGTGCAATTCCTCGGCTTCGTGGGCATTTGCCACCGGCATGCCGGCTCGATGGGAAAGATCGTCGGTCGTGCAGGATGTCAGCATAAGGTTTATCATTCGTGCCGCCATACCGCACCATGCGAGATGGCCTGTAAGCATTGCAGTTCTTGCTATCATAGCGGATTCCTCGATCGCGCCGCATCCGCTTGGCGTCCAAGCGTGCACCCCGGGTTTCCCATCCTCAACCTGAATAAAAACAGCCACCATGACCTCGTTCATCCGCCGTCGCTTCCTGACCAACCTGATCCTCGCCGCCTCCGGCAGCCTGCTGCTGGCCGGCGCCGTCGCCGCCCAGGGCAGCGCCGGCGTGCTGCGCGTCTCGGCGATCCCCGACGAAGCGCCGACCGAACTGCAGCGCAAGTTCAAGCCGCTGGGTGAGTACCTGGCCAGGGCCACCGGCCTGAAGGTCGAGTTCACCCCGGTCACCGACTACGCGGCCTCGGTCGAGGGCCTGATCAACCGCAAGATCGACATGGTCTGGTTCGGCGGCTTCACCTTCGTGCAGGCCAACGTGCGCAGCAAGGGCCAGGTCACGCCGCTGGTGCAGCGCGCCGAGGACGAGAAGTTCCGTTCGGTCTTCATCACCACCCAGCCGGGCATCAACAAGCTGGAAGACCTGCGCGGCAAGACCCTGGCCTTCGGCTCGGAATCGTCGACCTCGGGCCACCTGATGCCGCGTTCCTTCCTGCTGGGCGCGAAGGTCGATCCGGACACCGACCTCAAGCGCGTGGCCTTCTCGGGCGCGCATGACGCGACCGTGGCGGCGGTGGCGGGCGGCAAGGTCGACGCCGGCGCGCTCAACATCTCGGTCTGGGAAAAGCTGGTCGAAGCGAAGAAGGTCGACCCGAAGGAAGTGCGCGTGTTCTACACCACCCCGGGCTACTTCGACTACAACTGGACCGTGCGCAGCGACATGGACCCGGCGCTGAAGAAGAAGATCACCGACGCCTTCCTGGCGCTGGACGCCTCGACCCCGCAGGGCAAGGAAATCCTCGACCTGCAGCGCGCCACCCGCTTCGTGCCGACCAGGACCGCGAACTACGGCGCCATCGAGGCGGCCGCGCGCAACGCCGGCCTGCTGAAGTAAGCAGACGGCGGGCAGGCGATGACGAGCTTCCGGCTCCGGCAACTGACGGTGCGCCACCTGACGGGCAGCAAGGCGCCCGCGCTGCACGCGCTCGACCTGGTCATCGGCCAGGGCGAGCAGGTGGCGCTGATCGGACCGTCCGGGGCTGGCAAGACCACCCTGCTGTCCACCCTCGCCTGCGCCCACCGGCCGGCCGAGGGCTCGCTCGACGTGCTGGGCCAGGATCCCTGGGCCCTGTCCCAGGACGCACGCCATCGCCTGCGCGCGCGCCTGTTCCTGGCGCCGCAGACGCCGCCCCTGCCGCCGCGCCAGCGCGTGGTGACGGCGGTGCTGGCCGCGCGCCTGCCGCACTGGAGCCTGTGGCAGGCCCTGGGCTCGCTGGTGCGCCCGCGCGATCCCGACGCCGCCCATGCGGCCCTGAGCCGCTTCGGCCTGGGCGACAAGCTGTATGCGCGCGTCGACCGCCTGTCCGGCGGCGAGCGCCAGCGCTGCGGCCTGGCGCGCCTGCTGCTGTCCACCGCCGAAGCGCTGCTGGTGGACGAACCGATATCCGCGCTCGACCCGAACCTGGCGCGCCACACCCTGGCCACCCTGCGCCAGGAAGCGCAGGCGCGCGGCGCCACCCTGGTGTGCAGCCTGCACCAGGTCGACCTGGCGCGCGAGCAGTTCCCGCGCCTGGTCGGACTGCGCGACGGCCGCATCGTGTTCGACGCCGCGCGCGAACAGGTCAGCGACGCCATGATCGCCGAGCTGTATGCGAACGAGAGCGTGCAGCCGCATCCCGCCACCCCGCACGAATCGCCCGACCGCCTCGCCGTCGGCGCCTGCTACTGATGGCGGTCGCGCATCCCGATCCGGCCTGGCGCACGCGCCTGGCCGCCGGCGCCGTGTTCCTGGTCCTGCTGTGGCCGATGCTGGCGGCGAGCGAGTTCAAGCCCTGGCTGCTGTTCGATGCGCAGAGCCTGCGCGCGGCCGGCATGTTCCTGTCCGATTTCCTGAAGCCGGCGCACGACCCCGAATTCCTGCGCATGGTGCTGTCCGAGACCTGGCAGACGGTGGCGATCGCCACCGCCGGGCTGGCGCTGGCCCTGCTGGGCGCGGTGCCGGCGACCCTGGTCATCACTTCGCGGCTGTCGGTGTCGCGCCTCGGCACCGGACGCACCCGCCCCCTGGCGGCGCTGGTGCGCCAGGCGCTGCGCTGGGTGCTGGTGGTGCTGCGCAGCGTGCCGGAACTGGTGTGGGCGCTGCTGTTCGTGCGCATCGTCGGCCTCGGCCCCACCGCCGGGGTGCTGGCGATCGCCCTGTCCTATAGCGGCATGCTGGCCAAGGTGTATGCCGAGATCCTCGAATCTTCCGACGCCCACGCCACCGACGCGCTGCTGGGCAACGGCAGTCCGCGCCTGGGCGCGCTGCTGTACGGCGCCCTGCCCGACTCGAGCGCCGAGCTGGTGTCCTATACCGTGTACCGCTGGGAGTGCGCGATCCGCGGCTCGGCGGTGATGGGCTTCGTCGGCGCGGGGGGGCTCGGCCAGCGCCTCGACGAATCGACCAGGATGATGGCCGGCGGCGAAGTGGCGACCATGCTGCTGGTGTTCGTGCTGCTGGTGGCCGCGGCCGACGGCGTCTCGAAACTGCTGCGCGCGAGGCTGGCATGAAGCGCGCCGCACTGTCTTCGGCTCCGCCGCCTCCGCCGCGCTCGATCGCTACCTGGCTGCTGCTGGCCGGCCTGGTCGCGCTGGTGGTCGCCAGCTTCGCCACCCTGCCGCTGCAATGGAAGGCCTTCTTCACGGTCGAGGCGATCGATTCGGCGGCCGAATTCCTGCGCGGCTTCGCGCCGCCCGAGACCAGTCCCGCCTTCCTGTGGAAATGCGCGCTGGCGCTGCTCGAGACCCTGGCCATGTCGGCGGTCGGCACCCTGCTGGCCGCCATCTTCGGCCTGCTGCTGGCGCTGCCGGCGTCCGGTCGCATGGGCGCCCTGCTGCGCGGGCCGACCCGCATCGTGCTCAACGTGCTGCGCTCGGTGCCCGAGCTGGTCTGGGCCGCCGTACTGCTGGTCGCCGCCGGCCTGGGACCGCTGCCCGGCACCCTGGCGCTGGCCGCGCACACCACCGGCGTGCTGGGACGGCTGTTCGCCGACGCGCTCGAGAACGTCGAGCCGCTGCCGGAAGCCAGCCTGCGCGCCAACGGCGCGCCGGCCCTGGGCGCCTTCTTCTACGCCACCCTGCCGCAGGCGCTGCCGCAGATGCTCTCGTACACCCTGTACCGCTGGGAGAACAACATCCGCGCGGCGGCGGTGCTGGGCGTGGTCGGGGCCGGCGGCCTGGGCCAGATGCTCAAGTACCACCTGTCGCTGTTCCAGATGCAGAGCGCGGCCACGGTGGTGATCGCGATGCTGCTGCTGGTGGCCTTCGTCGACGCGGCCAGCTTCCTGCTGCGCCGTGCCCTGACCCGCTGATCCGCTGACCCATACGACCCATGCTCGAACTCGACCGGCTCACCAAATCCTACGGCGGACGCACCGTGCTGGACGGCCTGTCGCATGCGTTCCGGGCCGGCGAATTCGTCGCCATCATGGGCGAGTCCGGGGTCGGCAAGTCGACCCTGCTGAACCTGATCGCCGGCCTCGACACGCCGGACTCCGGGCGGGTGATCGTCGACGGCACCCCGATGTCGGCCCTCGACGACGACGCCGCCACGCGCCTGCGCCGCACCCGCATGGGCTTCATCTTCCAGGCCTTCCACGTGCTGCCGCACCTGACCCTGCGCCAGAACGTGGCGCTGCCCCTGCTGCTGAACCACGAACCGGATGCGCGCGCCGACGCCATGCTGGAAGCGGTGGGCCTCGGCGGGCGCGGCAACGACTTCCCGCGCCAGCTGTCGGGCGGCGAGATGCAGCGGGTGGCGATCGCGCGCGCGCTGGTGCACCGCCCCGCCCTGCTGCTGGCCGACGAACCGACCGGGAACCTCGACCCCGACACCGCCGGTGGCATCCTCAGGCTGCTGCGCAGCGAAACCCGCGCCCACGGCGCCGGCGCCATCATGGTGACCCACTCGCATGCTGCGGCCGACATGGCCGACCAGGTGCTGCTGCTGACAAGTTCCGGATTGAAATTCGCGTAAATTCCAGGAAGAAACGCGACAATAAGGCAACTTTAGTTAAATCGTGTAATCGTGCGTGACGCAATCGTAGTACTATCACAACGACCAGCCGCCGTATTAGCGAACACAACAGGCTGGGCACCTTTCCAAAACAGTCGATCTGTCCTCAAACCCATGTTTTCATCTTGGAGAGCCCAACATGAGTGTAAGACAGAAAAAACAGGAAATGCTCGAAGCGATGCACCGGGCCCGCGCCCTGGAGCCGTCGAGTTTTGTGCCGAACAAGCTGCTCGATACCCTCATCGAGCGCCTGCAGCTGAAGAATGACGCCGAGCTGTGCCGCGTACTCGAGGTGCAGCCGCCGATCATCAGCAAGATCCGCCACCGCAAGCTCAATGTGGGCGCGACCATCCTCCTGCGCATGCACGAGAAGTCGAACATCCCGATCCGCGAGCTGAAGGAACTGACCAGCGCCTCCTCGATCCATTAGCCCTGGGCGGGCGGTCTCCCGGTCTTGAGCTGGGGGAGCGCCGCCAGCACGCTCTTCAGGGTGGGAAGATCCAGCTGGCCCAGCAGGGCCACGCCGATGCGCAGCAATTCGCTCTTCTTGACATCGATGCCCGCGCGCAGGCAGGCCTGCTTGACGTCGGCCAGCACCGCGTACTCGTGTTCCGGCATGGTGAAGCTGTCGCGCACCAGCAAGGGGCGCGCCTCCTCGGCGCCCTCGCGCCCGGCGCGCGCCGGCGCCTTCTGCGCGGTCTTCTTCGCGGGCGGTGCGGCGATGGCCTTCGCGGCCGCCTTCACGGCGGTCCTGAGGGGCTTGGCGCGGGCCGGCGCGGCGCTCTTCGCCGGCGCGGCCTTGGCTGCGGGCTTGGCTGCGGGCTTGGCCGCGGGCTTGGCCGCGGCGGCGCGTGCGGGGGCGGCCCTGGGCGCCGTGGCTGCGGGGCCGTTCGCGCGCGCGCTGGTCGCCGGCGCCGCGCTGCCGGTCGCCGTTTTCCTTGGCATGATGTGTGACTCCAACGTTCAAAGGGCGAACAATATAAACGATTTGCCCGCCGAACGGTAGGCGCGCACGATTCAGGCGTCGTCGACGATCAGATGGCCGCCCGGTCCCTGCCGGCCGCGCTCATGAGGATTCCGCGATGTCGGAGGCGCGGGCCTGCGCCAGCAGCAGGCGCGCTTCCTCGAATTCGTAGCGCGACAGGTGGTGGTCCAGGCGCGCCAGCGCGCCCGCAGGCAGCACCCCGGCCAGCGCGCCACGCGCGCTGGCGAAATAATCGCGGGCCTCGCCCGAGAATTCGGCCAGCAGCGTGTCGAGCTCGGCGACCGCCCTGGCCGCATCCTGGCTTGCCGCGCATGGCGCGGCCGCCGGGGCGCGCGCGCCGGCGCCGGCGAAGTGCCGGTCGAGCGCGGCCATCACGCTGGCCAGCGCCTGTTCCAGCGCGCCGGCGCTGCGCGCCAGTGCCGGGCCGGTGACGCCCGGGCTGGCCCGGCGCGCCCCCTCCTCCACTTCCTGGGCCAGGGCCTGCACGTCGCGTGCGCCGATGTTGCCGCACACGCCGCGCAGGGTATGGGCGCGGCCGGCGGCCTCGCTCAACCGTCCCGAGGCCAGGTCGGCGCGGATGCAGCTGCCGGCGTCGCGCTGGGTGTCGCGCAGGCGGTCGAGCAGCTCCAGGTAGAGCGCGCCGTTGCCGCCCACGTTACGCAGGCCGAAGGCGGTGTCGATCCCGGTCAGCGCCGGCAGCGCGGGCTGGGCGGGCTGGTCGGGCGCCGGCGGCGCGGGCCGCGCCGGCAGGCCCTTTCCGAGCCAGCGCGCCAGGGTCGCGTACAGCTTTTCCGGGTCGACCGGCTTGGTGATGTAGTCCTGCATGCCTTCGCGCAGGCAGCGCTCGCGGATCTCGGCCAGCGCATGCGCCGTCATCGCGATCACCGGCAGCTCGGCGAAGCGCGGGTCGCGGCGCAGCTCCACCGTCGCCGCGTGCCCGTCCAGCTGCGGCATCTCGAGGTCCATCAGCACCAGGCGGTAGGCGCCCGGCCCGGCCGCGAGCAGCTTGTCGAGCGCCTGGCGGCCGGTGGCGGCGACGTCGACATCGATGCCCTGCGCTTCCAGCAGCTCGCGCGCGATCTGCTGGTTGACCGGGTTGTCCTCGGCCAGCAGCACGCGCGCCGCCAGCTGGCCGGCGCCGGCCACGCTGGCGCCGGCGGCCCCCGTGCGCCCGCGACCGAACAGCCCCGCCAGCGCCTCGGCCAGCGCCGACTGCACGAAGGGCTTGAACAGGATGCCGTTCACGCCGGCCGCCTCGGCCGCCGCCTGCACCTCCTCGCGCCCGAACGGGGTGGCCAGGATGCTCAGCGGCTGGCTGCGCAGCGCGGCATCCGCCTTGAGGCGGCGCACCAGGTCGATGCCGTCCATGCCTTCCATGCCGCAGTCGGTCAGCACCAGCCGGTACGGCATCCCGGCGGCGTCGGCGGCGCCGATCGCGGCCTCGGCCTGGCGCGCGTCGGCAGCGCAATCGACCCGCAGCGGCAGCACCGCCAGCGCCTCGCGCAGCACCGCGCGCGCCAGCGCGCTGTCGTCGACCACCAGCACGCGCGCCCCGGCCAGCTCGGCCGGCGCCCTGAACGCCGCCTCCGGCTCGCCGGACAGCGCGAACTCGAGGTCGAACAGGAAGGTCGAGCCGGCGCCGGGCGCGCTCTCGACCGCGATCCGTCCGCCCATCAGGCCCACCAGCTGCTGCGAGATCGACAGTCCGAGGCCGGTGCCGCCGTATTCGCGGGTGGTCGAGCCGTTGGCCTGGCTGAACGCACGGAACAGCTTGGCCTGCTGTTCCTCGCCGATGCCGATCCCGGTGTCGCGCACCGCGAAGCGCAGGCGCACCTTGCCGGCCGGCGCCCCGCGCAGCGGAATGCAGGACAGCTGCAGCTCGCCGCCGGGCGTGAACTTGACCGCGTTGTTGACCAGGTTGATCAGGACCTGGCCCAGGCGCAGCGGATCGCCGACCAGCTGGCGCGGCACCGCATGCGGCACGTGGAACAGGTATTCGAGCTGCTTGTCGGCGGCGCGCTGGCTGGTCACGCTGGCGACATTCGCGAGCACGTCGTCGAGGCAGAACGGCACCTGCTCGACCTCCAGCTTGCCGGCCTCGATCTTGGAGAAGTCGAGGATGTCGTTGATGATCCCCAGCAGCGACAGCGCGGCGCGGTGGATCTTGCCGACGTAGTCCTGCTGCTTGGGATCGAGGTCGGTGCGCAGCGCCAGGTAGGCCATGCCGATGATCGCGCTCATCGGGGTGCGGATCTCGTGGCTCATGTTGGCCAGGAACTCGGACTTGGCCACGTTGGCCGCCTCGGCGCGCAGGTTCGATTGCGTCAGTTCCTCGGTGCGGGCGGCGATCTTCTGTTCCAGGTCCTCGTTCAGTTCGCGCAACTGCTGCTCGATGCGGCTCTTCTCGTGCAACAGCTTGGAGGTCGCCTGCTCGGCCTGGCGCAGCCGGTTCAGGGTGTCGCGGAAGCTGAGCACCGCCGACGACAGGCGTCCCACCTGGTCGCGCCGGCCGATGCCCGACAAGCGGATGTCGGTCTCGCCGCGCGCCAGCTTTTCCAGCGCGTCCTGGATGTCGGCGAAGGGCTGCGACATGCGCCGCCCGACCACGAACACGCACAGCACGATCGCCAGGGTCAGGAGCACGTTGGCGGCCGCGGTATGGATGATCTGGCCGCGCAGGTCCTCGTCGCTCTGCTGGCGCGAGAAGGCCAGCTCGATCACGCCGACCGAATAGGCGCGGCTGCCGTCGTTGAAGGCGATGCGGCGCCGCACCCGCACCGCGGCCATGCCGTTGTCGCGGTTGTCCAGCGCTGCCAGCAGGCTGCCGTCGGGCGCCAGCACGCGCAGGGTCTGGACCTCGGGCGTGGCGCCGAGCGCGTCGACCACCGAGGACACGGCGGCGCTGTTGATGTCGAACAGCGGACGCGCCAGCGCGTGCGACAGCACCGTGGCCTGGCGCTCGATGCGCTCCTGCAGCCTGGCGTCGGCCTCGGCCCGCAGCGCATGCAGGGTGTAGGTGGTGTAGACGCCGGTCGACAGGGCGACCGCGAGCACGATCCCGGCGCCGAGCCGGAACACGATGTTCTGGCGCCAGTTCTCGACCAGCCGGTGCGGCAGCAGCCGCACGCCGCGCCGGCGGCTCACCGGCCTCCCGCGGCGGCGGCCTGTTCGCGCTTGCGGTAGGCCGGGCTGGTGCGCACCTGCGCGATCGTGTCCCACAGGCGCGCCGCGAGCTGCGGCTGGCTGGCCACGAAGGCGTGCGACAGCACCAGGTAATAATCCTTTTCCACCAGCGGCAGCGGCGCCACTTCGAGGAAGGCGCCGAGCGGGCCGCGCATCATGCGCGCGGCGTCGCCGCCGCCGAGCGCGGCGCCCGACACCCGGCCCGCGATCAGCTTCTGCGCCAGTTCATCGGAGCGCTGGCTGCCCTCGTCCACCGGCACCTGGCGCGCGCGCAGGAAGTCGCCCACCGAGTAGCCCAGCTGGACGCCGATGCGGCCGTGCAGGTGCTTGAACTGCTTGCCGTCCCACTCGAGCCGGCTGCCGCGGCGGCGCACCAGCATGTAGCTGTCGACGTGCATGCGCCTGGAGCGGTCGGCCTGCTGGCCGCCCGGGAAGGCGCCCAGCGCCATGCGCTCCTGGTTGAAGCTGACCGCGAAGGCGCCGCTGACCTGGTTGGTCTTGAGCTGCTCCAGGCAGCGCTTCCACGGCATGCTCTGGTAGTCGAAACTGACGCCGGTGCGGCGCGCGACCTCGTTCAGCAGGTCGAAATTCAGGCCGCCGCCGTCCAGCGTGCGCCAGGGCGCCACGGCCTGGCGCTCGAAGCACAGGGTGACGCTGCCCGGCCCGGCGGCCCGGGCCAGGGCGCACCAGACGGAAAGCACGAGAAAGACGAAGCGCTGCATGGAGTTCCGAGGGCGAATGTGATTGAACAGACAATCATCGGAGTATGCCATCAGACATTGCTGAGTAACAGCAAAATGAAGGCGCCGTGCCGGCTGCGCGACAGTGGGTTCGCCGGCCCTTGTCCGGCAAGCCCGGGACCAGCCTTCGACAACGATCGCCGTGCGCCGGACATGGCCGGCGGCCGCCCGAAGTCGGGCGACCGGGCCGCTACGGTAAAATCACCACAGCGCCGATCGCGCCGGTTCGCCGATAATTCAACAGTAAAGGAAAATGACATGGCAAAGAAAGAAGAACTCGACGAAGAAACCCTGGCGTTCATTCAATGGTGCATCGAAGTGGAGGGATTCCTGGTCGCCGGCGGCGCCACCGTCGAGCAGGCGCAGGATCATATCGAAGAGGAAATCGATTGGTTTACCGACCAATTCTATGCCTCGCTCACGCCCGAGGAAGCTGCCAGGGAAGCGCTGGCCTGAGATGGCCCGGGGCATGCGCCGGCAAGCCATGCCTCTCTTCGTACAACCGCTTCCTGTCGCTTGCTCTTGCCTATGGGGACGTTCAGCGAGCGTCCTGCTGCTCCTCTGGCCGCGCATTGCGGAACGCCGGCAGCGCCTCGCAGCGTTCGGCAATGGCGACCAGGCTTGCATAGGGCGTCAGGTCGCAGTCGAATTTGCGTGCGTTGTACAGTTGCGGAACAAGGCAGCAGTCAGCCATGGTCGGGGTATCGCCATGACAGAACAGGCCAGTCTCGGGATCGCGCACCAACTGGCGTTCCAGCGCTTCCAGTCCCAGCGATATCCAGTGGCGGTACCATTCATCCCGCTGTTCGGGCGAGGCGTTCAGCTTCCTTTTCAGGTACTTCAGTACGCGCAGGTTGTTGAGCGGGTGGATATCACAGGCGATGACCTGGGAAAGCGCGCGAACGCGGGCCCGTTCCCGTGGGGTGCGCGGCAGTAGTGGATTGCCTGGACAGGTCTCGTCGAGATATTCGATGATGGCCAGCGATTGCGTGGACAGCATCCCATCGTCCTCCAGCATGGGTACGAGGTGAGACGGGTTGAGCGCGTCGTATGCGGCGCCGAACTGTTCCCCGCCGTCCTTCAACAGGTCCACAGGCAACAGCTCGGCTTGTATCCCCTTCAAGTTCAGCGCAATGCGGACGCGATATGCAGCAGAGCTGCGAAAATAGGTATACAGCTTCATGGCGGTTTCTTTTCTATGCTAGACCCATAGGGAAAGGCCGATCAGGCTCGGCCCCGTTGGCCACTTCATTCCGTCACCCTTGCCCCTGCCTGACCAGGCCAGCCCAGGCGGCTGGCGCCGTACGAAGTCATGTTGCGAACGATGAGGGCAGCGAACATCAGGTTTCGTCTACACGCTGTTCGACAGCTTGATCGCCCTCGCCGCATCGGCGCTGAGGCTGCTGGCCAGCAGCCTGACCGGCATTGGCGGCGCCAAGGTGCTGCGCAGCGCCAGCAGCAGGGTGCGCTCCGCCCAGTCGTCGGTCAGCGTAATCAGTTTCAGGCCCATCGAGCGCACATGCGGTTCGGCTGCCAGATACGGCAGGACGCCGATGCCCAGGCCGACCATCACCATCCGGCAGACCGCGTCGAAGCTGCGCACCTGGATGCTCAGCTTCAGTGGCTTCTCAAGCCGGCTGCATTCCGCGCGCAGCCGCTCGGCAAGCGAAGTCGCTTCCGACAGGCTGACAAATTCATAGTCCAAGGCATCGGCAAGCGCCACGCTTGCATGCGTGGCCAGCGGATGGTCCTGGGAAACAATCAGTACCAGTTGGTCCTTGCGGTAATCGAACACTTCCACGTCGCCAACCGCGGTGCGGTCGGCAAAGAGGCCGATATCGGCACGGTTTTCACGCACCGCGGCCACCACGTCGCCGCTGTTGCGCTCTTCCAGGCTGATCCGGATACCAGGGTGCTCGCGCCGGAAACGGGTCAAGTCGTCGGGAAGGAACTGGGTGATGGCGGACGTATTCGCCCAGATGCGTACCTGCCCCCGGCTGCCTGCAGCGAAATCGGACAGCGCGCCCGACATCTTGTCGACATCCTGGAGAATGCCGAGCGCATGCTGGAAACAGGTATGGCCGGCATCCGTCAGGGTGACGCCATTGGCGTGGCGGTAAAGCAGCCTGGCTCCCAGGTGGGTTTCCAGGTCCGAGATGCGCTTGCTCGCGGCAGCCATGGCAAGATTGGACTGCTGCGCGCCGCGTGTAATGCTGCCGGTGCGCGCAACTTCAATGAACAGGTTGAGCGTGACCAGATCGAACCGCGCATAGTTCACAAGCGCTCTCCTTGATGCACCGATGTCGGCAAGCGTTCATTTTGCCACACGCGCACGGGGCTCTTGTCCGCGGGTGCGCGCAAAGGCCAGTCGAGGCGGCGACGGCGGAACGCGCCGCCAGCCCCCACAGCCTTGCGGAGCGATCCGCCGAACCTCAGAATACCCAGTCTTCCTCCTGCTTTCGCCATGCTTCATATGCCTTGATCTTGTCGGAATGGCTGATTGTCAGCGCAATGTCGTCCAAGCCATGAAGCAGGCGGTGCTTGCGCGAAGGATCCACCTCGAACGAGCTTACCCGCTGCTTGCCTGGCCAGGCGACAATTTGTGCCGGCAGGTCGACGGTCAACCGGAAACCGGGCGTACTCTCGCAAGCCTTGAACAAGTCGTCGACTTCCTGTTCCGCAAGAACAATCGGCAGCAAGCCATTCTTGAAGCAATTGTTATAGAAAATTTCAGCAAAGGAAGGCGCGATGATGACGCGGAAGCCGTAGTCAGCCAGGGCCCAGGGGGCATGCTCACGCGAACTTCCGCAGCCGAAATTCTCACGGGCGAGCATGATGCTCGCGCCCTGATAGCGCGGCTGGTTCAGCACAAAATCCGGGTTCAGCGGCCGCTTGCTGCAATCCTGGTCCGGCTCGCCGATGTCCAGGTAGCGCCAGGCATCGAACAGATTCACACCAAAACCGGAACGCCGTATGGATTTCAAAAACTGCTTCGGAACGATGGCATCGGTATCGACATTGCCGCGGTCCAGCGGCACGACCAGCCCTTCATGTATGGTGAACGTTTCCATTAATGCCAATCCCTTATATCGACAAAGTGTCCCATGACGGCGGCGGCGGCGGCCATTTCCGGGCTGACCAGATGGGTACGCCCGCCGGCGCCCTGCCTTCCCTCGAAGTTGCGGTTCGAGGTCGAGGCAGAGCGTTGCCCCGGCTGCAGCTGGTCGGCATTCATACCCAGGCACATCGAGCAGCCCGGCTCGCGCCATTCAAACCCCGCCTCCTTGAAGATGGCATCCAGTCCTTCGGCCTCGGCCTGCTGCTTGACCAGCCCGGAGCCCGGCACCACCATGGCCAGCTGCACGTTGTGCGCCACCTGCCTGCCGCGCACGATGGCAGCGGCGGCGCGCAAGTCTTCGATGCGCGAGTTGGTGCAGGAGCCGATGAATACGACGTCGACATGGATATCGGTAATCGGCGTACGGGGCGCCAGCCCCATGTAGGCCAGCGCATGCTCGATGCCGGCGCGCTTGACCGGGTCCGGCTCTTGCGCCGGATCGGGCACCATGCCGTCGACTGTGGTCACCATCTCAGGGGAAGTTCCCCACGTGACCTGGGGCTTGATCTGGGTCACGTCGATCGTCACAAGCTGGTCAAACACCGCGTCCACGTCGCTCTTGAGGGTGCGCCAGTACGCCACCGCCCGTTCCCATTGTTCTCCGCGCGGCGCTTGCGGCCGGCCTTGCAGGTAGCCGATCGTTTTATCGTCCACGGCAATCATGCCGCAGCGGGCGCCGGCTTCCACCGTCAGGTTGCACAAGGTCATGCGGCCTTCCATCGACAAGGCGCTGACCGCCTCTCCGGCATACTCGATCGCGTAGCCCGTCGCTCCGGCGGTACCGATCTTGCCGATCATGGCCAGCGCCATGTCCTTGGCCGTGACGCCCGCAGGCAGCTGGCCGTCGAAGCTCACCAGCATGTTCTTCGATTTCTTGCCGAGCAGGCATTGCGTCGCCAGTACATGCTCGACTTCGGAGGTGCCGATGCCGAACGCCAGGCAAGCAAATGCGCCATGGGTGCTGGTATGGCTGTCGCCGCACACCACGCTCAAGCCCGGCAGGGTGATGCCCTGCTCGGGCCCGATGACGTGCACGATGCCCTGCCGCTTATCCGCCATGCTGATTTCAGTAATGGCGAATTCGCCACAGTTCTTCGTCAGCGTCTCGACCTGCAGGCGCGAAACCGGATCGTCGATGCCGGCGCTGCGCGCGGTGGTCGGAATGTTGTGATCGGCTACCGCAAGGTTCGAGGCGATGCGCCACACCTTGCGCTCATGCATGCGCAAGCCTTCGAATGCCTGCGGGCTCATGACCTCGTTGAGCAGATGGCGATCGACATACAGCAGCGTGGTGCCATCTTCCTCGACATGCACCGCATGCCGGGCCCACAGCTTGTCGTAAAGAGTTTGTGCCATGTTCTTCTGTCCCTCCATCCCGTGACTTACGCTTGTAAATTGATTGCTCGACCGGTGAGCAAAGCCTGCTGCTGAAACTTCCAGCCCGTCCACGCCCTGTACGTTTTCAATCACGCCGCGCGCCCGACAGTGCCCATCCCCGGCGACATCCTTGGCCGCATCGATGCGGCCCGAAGGGACGCCGTCTTTCCCGAAGCCAGGGGTCGCCGTCGCCCGGCGTTTCTACTTCGATCACTTCCGCGCCAGAACCGGCAAAGCTTGTGGCGGCGACCGGCCCGGCGACCAACTGTCCTGACTCCGGAATCCGGATGCCGGACAGAACCTGATGAGTCATTGTCGAAGGTCGACCTCGAAGCGGGGATGCCGCTGTCAAGTGTGACCCCAAGGCGCGGGAGAGCGGTAGTTCTAAATCGGCAATTCGGGCTTCGTGGAATGCGAAGGCTTCGTGAAATGCGAAGGCAGGACGGTCGATAATACGAATACCGAACTGCCAATAAATCGGTAAATTTGCCCTGTACCCGTGCTTTACCTGGAATCCCGCAGTCGAGAGCGGCGCCAATTCAAAACTAAATTCACAGGAGACTCACGATGTTCCGCAAACTTGCCTGCAGCATGCTGCTGCTCACCTCCTCCGCAGTCGCACTGGCCCAATCGCTGCCATCCAGGCCGATCAGCCTGATCGTTCCCAATCCTCCCGGTGGCGTGGTCGACACCGCCGCCCGCGTGATAGGCCAACCGCTGGGACAAATACTCAAACATACAGTCGTGGTCGACAACCGCCCTGGCGGTAGCGGGAATATCGCTTACCAGATGGTTGCCCGCTCCGCACCGGACGGCGCTACCCTGCTGGTGTCGTATTCGGCTTATCACACAGCCAACCCAGCTCTGATGACGAAGCTGCCGTGGGCGCCGAAGGATTTCACGCCGGTAGCGCTGCTTGTCGCTGCCACCAACGTCATCGCCGTGCATCCTTCGCTGCCCGTCAATAATCTGCGCGAACTGATCGCCTACCTGAAAAAGAACCCCGGCAAGGTCTCCTACGCTTCCCAAGGCAATGGCTCGCTGTCGCATATCGGGACCGAATTGTTCAAGCAGCAGACTGGCACCGACATGCTGCACGTTCCCTACAAAGGTTCCGGCCAGGCGATTTCGGACGTGCTGTCCGGACAAGTGCAGATATTCATCACCACGCCGCCATCGGTGATGCAGCACGTCCAGTCCGGCAAGCTGAAGGCACTGGCGGTTGCCGGCAAGACCCATCATCCGATGATGCCGACGGTACCCACCACGGCCGAAGCCGGCTTGCCTGAATTTACGCTGGAAGCCTGGGTCGGGCTGTTTGCCCCGGCGGGCACCCCACCCGCCCTGGTGACGCAACTTAGCGAGAGTGTGAAGCAAGCGCTGGAGACGCCTGAAGCCAGGAAGCAGGCCGCCGCCCAAGGCGTCGAAGTGCGCTACCTGAATCCGGCGGCCTTGAACAGCCTGGTGAACACGGAGCTTGACTACTGGCAAAACGTGATCAAGAAGGCAAATATCAAGCTGGATTAAATACGGGCAACAACTCGTTTCCCTGTATCGGCTACACATGGATAGCCTATGACAGGCCTTGCCTGTCATAGGTGTTGGCGATGTCACCGTTTCCTGTTGGGCCGCTATGAACTGTTGAGCTTTTGCCTGGTCCAACGCCTATCGCATCAAGGGCGGAGGCAGGATGAAGGCGGCGAGTTTCAAGAGGTGGCTGAAACGGCTGCCGGGGCTGACCCGGCCCCAGCGGGCACAGGTGCTGCAAGCCCTGCGTCCGGCCGTTGGCCTGGACCGGGTCGTCGAAGCGATCGCGCAGGCCAGGGCGGCCCGGCGCTGCTGTCCCGCCTGCGCAAGCAAGTGTTGCCACCGGCACGGCCATGCCAATGGCTTGCAGCGCTACCGCTGCCGCCAGTGCGGGCGCACCTTCAACGACCTCACCGGCACGCCGCTGGCGCGGCTGCGGCACCGCGCGAAATGGCTCGACTACCTGGACACGATGCTCGACTCGAAGTCGGTCCGGGCGGCGGCCAAGGCGGTGGGCGTGCATCGGAATACGAGCTTTCGCTGGCGCCACCGCTTCCTGCACCTGGCCAAACTCGACCGGCCAAGCAGTTTAAAAGGCATTGCCGAGGCCGACGAAATGTTCCTGCTCGAATCGCAAAAGGGATCGCGCAAGCTCGATCGTCCACCGCGCAAGCGTGGCGGCGTGGCCAGGCGGCGCGGCATCTCGCGGGAACTCGACTGCATCCTGGTGGCGCGCGATCGCACGGGGCAGACCGTCGACTATGTCACGGGACGGGGCGCGGTCACCACCCGCCAGCTGCACCAGCACCTGCGGCCGGTGCTCGATCCCGAGGTCCTGCTGGTGACCGACCCGCACGCCGCCTACCGCGCGTTCGCCCGCGAAGCCGGCATCGCGCACCAGACCGTCAGCCTGCGCGCCGGCGAGCGGGTGCGTGGCGCCATCCACGTGCAGAACGTGAATGCCTATCACCGGCGTTTTCGTGAGTGGCTGGCGCGCTTCCACGGCGTCGCGTCGCGCTACCTGCCCAACTATCTCGGCTGGCAATGGGCGCTGGACGGCGGGCGCATCAGTTCCGCAGAACAATTGCTCAGGGCCGCGATCGGGCTCTTCCATATACAAAGGTGACAGCGCCTAGGTGTTGATTTTGCGAGGTCTTTTCAATTCAATCCATGAAAAACCATCGTATCGGACAGGTCGCCCCCAGCAGTGACACCACCCGACGCTCAGTGTCGACTGCTGCCTGACCCCGGGAGGCGCGCCCTGATGGTATGCTTCAATCCATGACTACTGACTCCGATATTGAACTGTCCGGCCCTTTCCAGGCCAAGGACGGCAACGGCCGTACCCTCGACGTCAAGGCGATCCGCATCTTCGACGAGGGTTACGGGATCATCGACGTGTATGTGGAGTTCGCGAACAAGCTCGATCCCGGCGCGTACAAGGACACTGTGCTCGTACGCCAGATCGTCGATCGCCTGCGCGCTGTCGGGTACAAGGGGCCGGACTTCGGCCATAGCGATCCGGGCCTGCAGGAGAGCCGCGTCATCGTGCTCGAGGCGCCCGAGGAATTCGCCGCGTTCGCCAAGAGCCGCGGCTGGAAGAACCTGGCCGAGGACTTCGACGAATAAGACGCTCATGCCGGCGGGCGCCCGCGCCCGCCATTCGTCCACCCTACTCCCCGGAGCGACCCGTGGCTTCACGATCGCGCTCGTATCCTCTCGTGAATGGAAATGGCGGCAGTCAGGACTCGCGGCGGACAATCCAGCTTTCGTAAGTTGGCATCAGCTGGTCCGGAGCATCCAGGGCTCCCAGGTGCACTTCGATTTCGTCGGCGCTACGTGCAAAAACGGACGAGCCGCAGCGGGGACAGAAAAACCGCCCCGCATAGTCGCGTGTTTCGCCATGGATCGCCACCGCATCCTGAGGGAACACCGCGGCAGCATAAAAAAGCGCTCCGTGATGCTTGCGACAGTCGAGGCAATGACACAGGCCAACCCGGTATGGCCGTCCTGAGGCCACAATCCGGACGTCGCCGCACAGGCAGCCGCCAGTGAATCGATCCATGCCGTGTCTCCTCTCCATGTAGCGGTTCGGATAATTATAATGAACAGCACCGTGGCTGCCATTACCTGAAGCCAGCCAGCGAAGTTGGCAGACGGCGTCATGCCACTTTTCACCGCATGGATCTTCGCCCGGCCAAGGCAGTGAGAAAGTGCGCATTATTGAGGATTGAACATTGATAAGCTCATCGATTCAAGATCCGAGGTGCCCCGATGGGTAGTGACTACGACTGCAGTATTTCTCACGACGATGCCGCGACAACCGGTGGGACCAGCGTCAATCAACCACACCTGTTGCTGATCCACGGCCTGCTGGGGTCGATAGCCTACTTCGCACCGGGCAGCCGCCTGGCCGGGCTGGACCTGCTCGCCCCCGACCAGCTGGGCTATGGCAGCAGGGCCGACGCCGTCCCGCCCGAAACGATCGACCTGCATCTGCAGGCGGACGCCATCGTCCGGACCATCCGCGAGCGCTTCGGCGCGCCCATCTGGCTCCTGGGCCACAGCGTCGGCGGCGCGGTCGCCATGCTGGTTGCAGACCGGATTCCGGAGCTGATCGCCGGCCTGATCAGCGTGGAGGGAAATTTCACCCTCAAGGACGCCTTCTGGTGCTCAAGGATCGCGGCCACCCCGGTCGAAGAGTGGGAACAACAATATCGCGTGATGGCGGCCGACCCGGAAGGCTTCCTGGCGCGCGGAGAGATCGCCCCCAGCGCCGAACGGCTGGCCTGGGCCGATGCCATCCTGAAGAACCAGAGCGCCGCCACGGTGCTCGCCATGGCGACCTCGGTCGTCAAGGAAACCGGCGCGCCGGCCTACCTGGAGCTGGTGCGCCGCGTGGTCGCACGCACCCCGCTCTACCTGCTGGCGGGCGAACGCAGCGTCTCCGGCTGGGATGTGCCGGACTGGGTGCGCGCGGCGGCGCGCCGGGAACTCGTGGTGCCCGCTACGGGACACATGATGATGCTGGAGAACCCGGCCGGGTTCTGCCACCACGTGCGCGGGATGATCGAAGGGGTCGCGGCGGAGTCACCGCAAGGGGCGGCCGCAATGCAGGCCTGATGCCGGCGTACCCGCTCCTGCACCCTACGCAAGTGGCGCTGGACAGATCCGGTTGCGCCCCGCCAGCTTCGCCTCGTACAGCATGGCGTCGGCTTGCAAAAATAGTTCGTTCCCGCTGCGGCACTCGGAATAGGCCGCGATCCCGCCGCTGAAGGAAAACCGGCGCACCACGCCGGGCGCCGCCGCGAAGACGATGGCGCCGAAGGCCTGGCGCATGCCATCCAGCCGGCGCCAGCCCTCTTCCAGCCCACAATCCCAAAACACGACCACGAATTCCTCGCCGCCGAAGCGGCTCAGCAGGTCGCGCTCGCCCAGGTGCGGCGCCAGCGCGAGCGACAGGCGCTTGATCACGATATCGCCGAAATGGTGGCCCCAGGTGTCGTTGATAGTCTTGAACCTGTCGATGTCGAGCACGCCGAAGGCCAGCGGACAGCCGTCGCGCGCCGCCTCGCGGACCAGCTCCTGGGCTTTCTTCTGCAAACCGACCTTGTTGAGCAGCCCGGTGGCGCGGTCCTTGCCGATCAGGTCCTTGTTGACCCGGATCTTGTCGGCGCGGCCGGCCAGCTGCGCCAGCAGCAGCGCGGGCTCGCCCGGCAGCAGGATGGCGTCGGCCCCGCCGGCCAGCGCGCGCCCGGCCAGGACCGGGTCCAGGCGCCCCGGCAGCAGCAGGATCTCGCGCACCGGGTCGGCGTCCATGTTCTTCTTGAGGATGCGCACCACGGCCTCGTTGCGCACGAACTCGATGTCGGTGAGCAGGACCAGGTCGGGCTGCAGCTCCTTGACGCGCAGGTGCAGGGTCTGGGCCTCGGCATGCGGGACCAGCTCGATACGCCGCGCGGCCAGCGCCGCGCTGTCGAGCCCCGGCGCCTGGCCGGGGCAGACCACCCGCACCAGGTCGCCGCGCTTGCTCTGGACGAACAGGTTGAACAGCCGCTCGACCAGCACCTCGTTGGGGATCGGCTTTTCCGCATACGCCAGGCAATGGCTGTCGACCAGGCGCTGCTGCAGCAGGAAACGGCTGCCCTGGCGCGCGCTCTGCAGGTAGACATAATCACGCCCGTCCGGCAGGCGCTGCAGCAGTTCGCCCAGCATCAGGGTCTTGCGGCTGTCCTGCATGTCGGACTGCATGTTGTGCAGGGCGTCCAGGTCGATCACGAACAGGCTGTTGCCGCGCTCCGCCTCCACGGCGGCCACGAAGCGGCTCACCTCGTCGAAGAAGCGGATGTCGAAGTCGTACTTGTGCGCGTGCAGCAGCAGTTCGGCGCGGTTGTCCTTGATGAAGAAGCTCTGCGACAGCAGCAGTACCTGGTTCCTGTAGAGCGGCGCGTCGCTGGTCATGGTGGGATCAAGGGTCGTGAATCAGGGCTGGCCGGCGCACGCCAGGCGCCCGCAACCAGCTTACTCCGCGCAGGCGACCGCGCATTGATGAAGATCCCACAGCGCGCCGACCCGCAGGCCGGCGTGGACCGGCGCCAGTTCATCGATGCCGAGTTCTTCCATCAGGCCGACCAGCAGGGCCAGGCCGCCCGGCAGGTGCGGGGCGCGCGCCGCCGCTTCCCAGGCCAGGCGCACGCGCGCCACGTGGCCGGCGTCGATGAAGCGCCGGCGCAGCTCGGCCAGGCAGGCCGGCGTCAAGGGCCCGGTCGAGATGCCGGTCTGCTGCGCGATCTCGGCCAGCGCGCGCACGGTGCCGCAGGCGCCGTAGCTGGCGCTCCAGCCGCGCCCGGCCATCCCGCTGCCGGCGAAGCGGTTGCGCCCCGAGCGCACCGCGGCCTCGAAGCCGACCGCGTCGATGACGCCATCGCAGAAGAAGCTCAGGCTCTGGCGTACCGCGCCTACTGCGAAGGTGTCGATGCGTTCGGGCGTCGCGCCCGATCCCAGCACCAGCCCGGTCGAGCCGCTGCCGATGTCGACCACCAGGCGGCGTCCGCCCTGCGCCTCGCCCAGGGTATTGGCCACGCCCATGTAGACCAGGCGCCCGGCTTCCTTGCCGCTGATGAGATCGATGGGGCGCCCGAGCGCCTGTTCGGCCGCCGGCAGGAACAGCGGCGCATTGCGCGCCATGCGCAGGGCCGCGGTGGCGACCACGCGCACCGCCTGCGGATGCCAGGCGTCGAGCGCGCGCCGGAACTCGGCCAGGCAGACCAGCGCGCGCCGCATGGCGGCGGCGTCCAGGCAACCGTCTTCATCGATGGTGGCGGCCAGCCGGACCGGCTCGGCCATGGAAGCGCTGAGATGCAGGACGCCATCCTCGATCTGCCCTACGTGCAGGCGGAAACTGTCTGAACCGAGCTCGACGGCGGCATACAGGGGGAGGTCTGCTGGAGGGTGAATCATGGCGGCACCTGCTGCGAAGATGGCGCAGCATAAGCCGCCAATGTGACAGCGTCGTGACGCCCCGCGACGCGCGCCTGCCGGGACCGGTTCCTAGACCTCGGCCATGGCCGGCGCCGCCCGCGCGACGCGGTTGCGCCCTTCCCGCTTGGCCTCCAGCAAGGCCTCGTCGGCGCGCTGGAACAGGGTCACGGTGCTGTCTTCCGGACGCAGGGTGGTGACGCCGAAGCTGGCCGTCATGGTGATCATGGCGCGCTCGCTCTTGACCGGCGTGGCGGCGATCGCCGCACGGATGCGCTCGGCCACCAGGCTGGCCTCGTCCAGGTTGGTGCGCGGCAGCAGGATCGCGAATTCGACCCCGACCAGGCGGCCCAGCAGGTCGCTGTCGCGCAGCTGGCTCTTGCACAGCTCGACCACGTGGCGCAGCACCACGTCGCCGGCCGGATGGCCATAGCCGTCGTTGACGCGCTTGAACTGGTCGAGGTCGAGCACCACCAGCGCGGTCGGCAGGCCGGGACGGCGCGCCAGCGCCATCCACGGCGCCAGCGCATTGAAGAAGCCGCGCCGGTTCGGCACGTCGGTGAGCGGATCGACCACTTCCAGGCGCGCCAGTGCGCGCTGCGCGCGCTCGCGCGCCAGCAGCAGCATGCCGAAGCCGTTGGCCAGCATCAGGAGGTAGAGCGCGGCCGCGGAGAGCTGGCCCAGCAGGTCGTTGGTGAGCCAGCCCCAGCCGCCCGGAAGCAGCAGCACCGACAGGCCGCGCGCCGCCACCACCAGCGCCAGCACCGCCGTCACCAGGGCCAGGAAGCGCTGCAGCAGGCTGGCCTCGCCCCAGCGCACCGCCAGCGCCACCGCGCCCGACAGGTAGAACGCGCCCAGCAGCAGCGAGGCGGCCACGCCGCGCAAGCCCTCCTCGTCGATCAGGTAGCACACGAAAAACGCCAGGATCGCCAGCCCGCCCAGCACCAGGGTCGGACGGCGCCAGCCCGCGCGGCCGGCGGCTTCCCAGGACGCGCCGGCTTCCACGGCGACGCCGGCCAGCAGCAGCGCATAGCCGCCCGGGATCGCCAGCGGGGCCGGCACCACGCCGGCATCGCCCAGCGCCAGCAGCAGCCAGGCGCCGCCCTGGGTCTGCTTGGACAGGCTCCAGGCGGCAAGCGCGCCGGGACGCGCCGTGTTTTGTTCGAAGAAGGTCAGCAGTGCAACCAGGGAGAGGTTGCCCAAAGCCAACACCAGCACCATGGTCGAGGCGTCGAGGGTCATCATCAGTACTCGTGCTCCACGTGGGTGCTGCCGTCGCCGACCCGGCTGGCCCAGGCGCGGGTGAAGTAGTCCTTTTCCTCGTCGCGCGGCGCTTCGTGCCAGAACACGATCAGGGTGCCCTTGTGGTCATGGAGCTGGGTCAGCTTGTGGACCAAGCCCTCGTTGCCGGCGCCATCCGCCAGCGCCATCGCATACCCGTACACGCGCCCCAGCCGCTCGATCCGGTCCGGCTCGGTCTGGCTGTTGGTCGCGGTGATGGTGGGATGGTCCAGGAACATGCGTTCTCCGAGTGGCTGCGGCGGTCAGCTTATCAGAAAGCGATGCCCCGGAACAAGCTGCGCCGGAGCGCCCAGCGCTCGCGTATACTCTGCCTATGCCCCTGCCCTCCGACCGCCCCGTCTCCGCCGGCTCGCCGGCCGCCCATGCTCCGCCGCTGGTGCGCACCAGCGGCGACCGCCGGACGCTCGAGTTCACGCCGGGCGACATCCAGAGCGAAATGCTGCTGTCGCGTCCCGACGCGCTGGTGCTGGCCTATGCGCGCGCCATGATGTGTTTCGCCCTGTTCGTGCCGCGTCCGCGCCATATCGTGATGGTCGGCCTGGGCGGCGGATCGCTGGCCAAGTTCTGCTACCGGTGCTTTTCCCATGCGCGCATCACGGTGCTCGAAGTGCGCGCCGACGTGATCGCGCTGCGCGAGCAGTTCCACATGCCGCCCGACGATGCGCGCCTGCGCGTGCTGCACTGCGACGCCGTGCACTACCTGGCCGAGGCGCCGGGCAGCGCCGACGTGCTGCTGGTCGACGGCTTCGATGCCGCCGGCCTGCCGCCCGAGCTGTCGAGCGCGGGCTTCTACGCCGACTGCCGGCGCGCACTGCGTCCGGGCGGCGTGATGGTTGCCAATATCTTCAGTTACGATCCTGACTATGTATCTGCGGTGCAACGGCTGCACGACGCGTTTGCCGGCCGCCTCGGCTGGTTCAAGGGCATCGCCGGGAACAACCGCATCCTGTTCGCCGTGCGCCCCGGCGCCGGACCCGATGCCGGGCGCGCCGGGCGCGTGCTGGCGCGGATCGGGCGCCCGTGCGGCTTCGGGCTGGGCTGGACCAACCGCCTGCTGGCGCGCGCCGTCGTTGCCTGGCTATCACGCCGCTCTGTCTGAGGGTCGCCACAGGCAGTGGTGGAATTGTTCCATTCGGCACAATTCGTTTGCGAAAACGCGCGGTTTTATGACACACTGGCGCGCACTGATGCCTCTTGGCAAGCCCCTTTACCAGATACCAATACGCACCTGAAGCCCACCATGCCGCGTCGCCGCCTGCCCTTGTCGCTTACCCTCGCGGCGGCCCTCACACTGGGGGGCGGCCTGGCCGCCTCCGGCGCCCTGTTCCTCGGCGTCAGCCACCTCGAGTACGACAACATGGCGCTCGCCTTCAGCCAGCGCGCGGACGAGCGCGTGGCCGCGGTGCGCCAGGGCATGGACCAGGCGGTCGAGGTGCTGAGCGTGACCAACCAGCTGTTCGCCGCCGGCGAGAAGGTCAGCCGCGAGCGCTTCCACGACTTCACGGCGGCGCTGCTCAAGCGCCACGCCTTCATCCAGGCCTTCAACTACCACCGGGTGGTGCCCGGCGAACAGCGCGCGGACATGGAAGCCGAGCTGCAGCGCATCCGCCCCGGCGCCGTCATCACCGAGATGCAGTCCGGCGGCCTGGCGCCGGCGCCGGCCCGCGGCCACTACCACATCGTCGAGTATCTCGAGCCGATGGCCGGCAACGAACCGGCCTTCGGCCTGGACCTGAGCCGGAACCCGGCGGTCATGGGCGCGCTCGACCTCGCGCGCGGCACCGGCCAGCCGGCCGCGACCAGCCTGTTCGCGCTGGCCCAGAACGCGACGCCGCAGCCGAGCTTCGAGCTGATCATGCCGGTGCTGGACAAGGCGGGCGTGATGGTCGGCGACACCGCCGTCGTCATCCGCGGCAGCGACCTGGTGCGCACCGCGCTGGCCGGCGCCGGCCTGCTCGAGACCGACGTTGTCCATGTAGCGGTCTACGCCGGCGAGCACGCCGACCCGCAGCTGCTGCTGCTGTCGACCGGTCCCACCGGCGCGGTCCGGCGCCACTGGCTGGCCAACTGGCTCGCGCCCTCCCATCCGGGCGCCAGCAGCACCGTGCTGAAGGTCGGCGGGCGCCCGTGGCGCATCGACGTGGCGGCCGCCCCGCGCCCTTTCCTGCCCGACCACATGGCCTCGGTGGCCCTGCTGGTGGGCGGCATCCTGGTCACCCTGCTCGGCACCGCCTTCGTGCAGGCCTCCGGCCAGCGCGCGCGCAAGGTCCAGCAGCTGGTGCGCCAGCGCACCGCCGACCTGCGCCGCACCAACCGCCGCCTGCTGGACGACATGGTGGCGCGCGAGCGCGCGGAAAAGGCGCTGCAGCAGAGCGAACAGCGGTTCCGCCAGCTGGTGTCGATGTCGTCCGACTGGTACTGGGAACAGGACGCAGCGCTGCGCTTCACGATGGTCACCGGCGGCTTCACCGAGAAGTCCGGCGTCGCGGTCGAGAACCTGCTCGGCAAGACCCGCTGGGAATACATGCCGAGCCTGCTCGAGACCGAATTCGGCCGCGCCCACGTCGCCCAGCTCAGGGCCCACGAGCCATTCACCAATCTCGAATACCAGACCGTCGACGAGCATGGCGACACGCGCTGGTTCTGCGTCAACGGCCAGCCGGTGTTCGACGACGACGGCGTCCTGACGGGCTACCGCGGCACCGGCACCGACATCACCGAGCGCAAGCTGACCGAGCAGCGCGTGCACCACGTGGCCCAGCACGACGTGCTCACCGGCCTGCCCAACCGTTCGCTGCTGCAGGACCGCCTGGCCCAGGCGATCGCCTATGCGAACCGCAGCGGCCATCCGGTGTGGGTGATGCTGATCGACCTCGACCGCTTCAAGTTCGTCAACGACAGCATGGGCCACAAGGCCGGCGACGTGCTCCTGATGACGGTGGCGGCGCGCCTGCGCTCCTCGCTGCGCGATTCCGACACCGTGGCGCGCCTGTCCGGGGACGAGTTCGTCGTGATCCTGTCGCAGTACCAGGACGAGCCCCTGACGAGCGACATCGTGCAGCGCGTGATGGATTCGGTGGCCCAGCCGGTCATGCTCGGCACCAAGGAATTCTTCGTCACCTGCTCGATCGGCGTGGCCGTCTACCCGAGCGAAGGCACGGCGGCCGACAACCTGATCGAGCATGCCGACATCGCCATGTACCGCGCCAAGAAACTGGGCCGCAACAACTTCCAGTTCTACACCCCGGCCATGAACGAAGAATCGCTCGAGCGCGTGCGCATCGAGAGCGCCCTGCGCAATGCGCTCGAGCGCAACGAATTCGTGCTGCATTACCAGCCTCAGGTCGACCTGAAGAGCGGCCAGATCGTGGGCATGGAGGCGCTGATCCGCTGGAACCACCCGGAACTGGGCATGGTGCCGCCTGGCCGCTTCGTCGGCGTGGCCGAGGAGACCGGCCTGATCGTCCCGATCGGCGCCTGGGTGATGCGCAGCGCCTGCGCCCAGAACAAGGCCTGGCAGGATGCCGGCCTGGGCCGCCTGCGGGTGGCGGTGAACCTGTCGGCGCGCCAGTTCGGCGCGGCCGACCTGATCGCCAGCCTGGAAGCGGCGCTGAACGACACCGGGCTGGAGCCGGACTGCCTGGAGATCGAACTGACCGAGAGCCTGTTCATGAGCGACGTGACGCCGGCGGTGGAACTGCTGCACCGCATGAAGTCGCTGGGCGTGAACCTGTCGATCGACGACTTCGGCACCGGCTACTCGAGCCTGTCCTACCTGTCGCGCTTCCCGATCGACGTGCTGAAGATCGACCGCTCGTTCGTGGCCGACATCACCCACGACGCCAACGACGCCGCGATCGTCACCTCGATCATCGCGCTGGCGCACAACCTGAAGCTGGCGGTGATCGCCGAAGGCGTGGAAACGGCCGAGCAGCTCGACTACCTGCGCACCCACGGCTGCGACGAAATGCAGGGCTATTACTTCAGCAAGCCCTTGCCCGCGGCCGATTTCGAGCAGCTGCTGCGCCAGCGCCGCGCGCTGCCGGCGAAGGCGCCCGAGGGGGAACCGGCGGTCGTGGCGGCGGCCGCCTGAAGCTGCCCATCAATAAAACCTGTCCGGAAAACATTTTTGTAGCCAGTAAGACATCACTGGCATACAATCTCATGCCTATTTCATAACGCCGGAGTCTGGAAAACATGGTCATGAATGAACTATTGCCTCCGAAGGCCGAGGAATCGGCAACGCGCAGGCAACGCACCGACATCCGCACGCGCGACCTGGTCAACCAGGCGATCGCGTCGGTTCCCACCCTCGGCCTGCCGCGCGCAGCCGAGTTCCTCGCGACGATGAACGTCCCGGCCGAAGTGGCGGTCCGCGTGCTGGTCTACCCGAACCGCCGCCGCGGCGGCTAGGAACCCCTTCCAGCGGGCGGGAGTCGCCGCTGGCGTGTCTTTCCTAGCGCTTCTTTTCCTGATGCGCGATGTCGGCCAGCGACTCGCGTCCCTTCTCCGTCAAGGCGTAGCCGCCCTCTTCGCGCGCGGCCACGTGCGACTTCGAGCTGAGGAATTGCAGCACGTCGCCAGGCACCTGGGCCTGGGCGTCGTCCGCCAGTGCGCGCATCGCTTCCACGCAGCGGCGCAGGAACAGCACCTGCTGCCCTTTTTCAGTCAGCAGGATGCGGCCGTCACGCGCGTATTCGATCATCTTCAGGCCGGCCAGGCGTTTGGCGTTGCGCCCCACGCAGGCAGTGGCGTTCTCGCGCCGGGTACCGCGGCGCACCAGCTCGAGTGCGTCGAATTCGTCTGTCGTCAGCTTTTCGTTCTTCATTACCGCTTTCATTCACCAAGGCGCGACATGGTAACCGCCACGCCGGCGCACGGCAACCTCAACGCGTCGAACGCAGTGCGAACCAGCCGATGCCGGCGCTCGCCGCCGCCAGGCCCAGCGCCAGCGCAAGCTGCACGCGGCGCGAACCGAACAGCGGGCTACGGCCCAGATAGATCTTGTTGTACAAAGTCGAACCCATCATCATCGCCTCCTGCAATGTCATGTTCCTGATCTCATTATAGAAACTCCGGTATGGCAGCTGTGTGACGAACGGCACAGCATGCGTCGGCCAGACGAAAAAGCAACACCGGCAGGCCACTAGCGCGCGCCAGCCGACGTAGGGGCCTGTTAGGATCATACGACATTGACAACTTTACTGGAGCACAGCATGAACCACCGCAGTCCCACGGTCGACCCCGCGGCGCAAGGCCGCCCCCTCTATGACGAAGCCGATATCGGTAGCGGCGAGAAATCCCCGGGAGAGCAGGAAACCGAAGAGATGATCAGGCAGATCCCGCCGCTGCCGCCGTCGAACCGGCAGTCGGGCGATGCGGGACAGGCAGGCCAGGGGCGCGATGCCCCCGCCGACAGCAAGGCGCCGTAAGCCGGCGCGGGCAAGCGCAAATGTAAGGCCCGGGACCGGGGCTGGAGCCCGGTCCGCAGGCCCTGGCCGGCCCGTTCAGCCGGCCCGGATCGGCGGCTCGGGCAGGCGCGGCTCCTCGACCGGTGCGTTGATCGGGTCGGGGACGTCGTCCGGCACCGGAGGCGGATGCCCCGGCGGTTTCTGGTCGGGCGGTGTTTCGGGATCGGGCGTGGTATGCGCCGAGATCGCGGTGGCGGCCGGATCGCGCACCGGATCCTGCGCCGTCAGGATGTCGAGGGAATCGCGCAGCGTGTCCTGCGCCGTGAACTCGTTCATGGTTGGCCTCTCAGGTGGATGCCGCGCGCCGCGCACATGAGAGGCATGGCGCGACGCGCGATGACATGGAAGGCAACGAGGTTGCCGGAAACCGCGGCAGGCGGGCGCCCGCCGCGAGCTCGATGCTCAGTGCTTCTGCTTCTGCTTGGCGCCGCCGCCGGCGCCTTCGCCGGTGCCCGCCCTCACCCGCGATTTTTCATCGTGGCTGCTTTTTTCGGTCTTGCCGGCCCGTTGCTTGGCCAGTTCTTCCTCGGACATATTGGCCGACTGCTTGTTCTGGGTACCGCTCGATTTCGAATTGCCCATCGCTTGCCTCCGTGATGAAAATGATGACGTCGGAAGGAGCCTAGCACGGATGCCAACAGCAGGTTTTTCAATAGTGCGCGGGGGTTTTGCGGACCGTCCCGGCTCGGCTATAGTGGCGACTCCATCCACATGAACCCGCATCCATGCTCCCGCTCCGCCTGCTCCCGGCCGCCCTGCTGTTCGCCGCCACCCATGCCCTTGCCGCCAGCCCGATGAAGCTCGCCGACTACCTGGCCCTGGGCGGCCCCGAACCGCTGCTGCGGGTTCCCTACGGTCCGGCGCCCTCGCAGTATGCCGAACTGTTCCTGCCGCAGGGCAAAGGGCCGTTCCCGGTGGCGGTGCTGGTGCACGGCGGCTGCTGGACCAGCAAGTTCGGCGGCATCACCCAGCTGCGCAACATGGCCGGCGCGCTGGCCGCGCGCGGGATCGCGGCCTGGAACGTGGAATACCGCCGCGTCGACGAGCCGGGCGGCGGCTATCCCGGCATGTACCAGGACATGCACGGCGCGCTCGACGCCCTGCGCGCCCAGGCGGGCCGCCATCCGCTCGACCTCGGGCGCGTGGTCGCGGTCGGCCATTCGGCGGGCGGCCAGCTGGTGCAATGGATCGCCGGCCGCGCGCGCATTCCCCGCGACAGCCCCTTGTACCGCGCCGATCCGCTCCCGGTGCGCAACATCGTCAGCCTCGGCGGACTGGCCGACCTGCGCCACGAAGCGGCCCTGATCAAGTCCAGCTGCGGACGCGATACCGCGCAGCTGGCGGGGGAAGCGGGCCCCGGCCGTCCGGACGTGTTCGTGGACACCAATGCGGCCGAGCTGATGCCGAACGGCAGCCGCACCTGGCTGGTGACGGGCGCGCTCGACACCATCTCGCCGCCGCGCGCCGCGCACGACTATGCGGCGCGCGCCCGCGCCGCCGGCGACGCGGCCGAGGTCGTGATCCTGCCCGATGCCAGCCATTACGACGAGGTGGCCGCCACCTCGCCCGCCTGGCCGCGGGTGCTCCAGGTCATCGAGCGCGCGCTCGGGACCGGAGCGCGCGCAGCGGCGCCGGAGCCGGCCAGCCCTTAAGGCTCGGCCGGACGCACGCGCCGCGCCAGCGGCGCCTCGACCTCCAGGTCGCTGCGCGGCACCGCCACGCAGGGCAGGATATAGCCCTCGCGCTTCTCGTCGAACGACAGGCCCGGCCACTCGACCAGGTAGGCCACCTGCCCCGCGCGCAGGCGGCAGATGCAGGTGCGGCAGGTGCCGTTGCGGCAGGAACTGGGCAGGTCCAGGCCGGCCGCCTCGGCGGCGCGCAGGATGCTGGTGTGCTCGTCGGCGCCGAAGCTTTCCGCGCCCGGCAGCAGGGTGACAGTGTGGATGGTCGTGGACATGGTGGCCGATTGTAGCGTCCGGGATGTCGGGATGCAGGGTACGTTGTCGCACAGACTCCTTTCAGCCGCGCCACTACGCTGGGGTTTCCAGAGCAAGAAGCAGGAAACCACATGAAAAAAACCACCGCAGCCTCGATCGCCGCCCTGCTGGGCTCCCTTTCCCTCGCCGCGGGCGCAGTCGCCCAGCCGCCCGCCGGCCAACCGGCCGTGCCCGCCCCGCCGGCGGCGCCGGCTCCCCAGGCCCCCGCGGACCCCGCACAGCCTCAGGTCCAGGCGGCGCCGAAGAAACCGGCCGCCGGCAAGCAGGCGCAGTTCGAGCGCCTGCTGCGCGCCCAGGTGCTGCTCGACCGCGCCTACTTCTCGCCCGGCGAGATCGACGGCGCCTACGGCTCCAACATGCGCCAGGCGCTGAACAGCTTCCAGGCGGCGCGCAAGCTGCCCGTCACCGGCAAGCTCGACAAGGCGACCTGGGACGCGCTGAATGAAGACGACACCCCGCACCTGGTCAGCTATACCCTGGCCGAGGCCGACGTGGCCGGTCCGTTCCGCCCGGTGCCGAGCGAGATGATGGCGAAAGCCGCGCTGCCGGCGCTCGGCTATGCCAGCGCGGCCGAGGGCCTGGGCGAGAAATTCCATGCCAGTCCGAAGCTGCTCGAGCGCCTCAATCCGGGCAAGGAGCTGACCCGCGCCGGCGAGGAGATCACGGTGCCGAACGTGGGCGGCAAGGAGCCGCTGCCGCCGGCGGCGAAGGTCGTGGTGCGCGACAAGGCCAAGACCCTGCAGCTGTACGACGCCGGCGGCCAGCTGCTGGCCCAGTACCCGGCCTCGACCGGTAGCGACCGTGATCCGCTGCCGGTCGGCACCTGGAAGATCGAGGGCGTGCACCCGAATCCGGTCTACAACTACAACCCCAAGCTGTTCTGGGATGCCGAGCCGGGCGACAAGAAGGCCAAGATCGCCCCGGGTCCGAACAACCCGGTCGGCGTGGCCTGGATCGACCTGTCCAAGCCGCACTACGGCATCCACGGCACCCCGGTGCCCGGGCATGTCGGGAAGACCGAATCGCACGGCTGCATCCGCCTGACCAACTGGAGCGCCGCCGAGGTGGCGAAGGTGGTCGCGGCCGGCGTCGAGGTCGTACTTCAGGACTGAGCTGATCCGAGCGGAGGATGAGATGAAACGGCTGATGATCTTCGTGGTGGGCTTGCTGGTGGGCGCGGGCGTGCTGTTCGTCCTGCTGAACGACGTGGCGGACGAGCCGGCGCCGGCGCAGGTCGCCGCGGTGGATACGGCGGCGGTCGCGGCCGCGCCGCCGCCCGATGCGGCGCCGCCGCCAGCCGATGCCGCGCCAGCCGATGCCGCCCCGCCGGCCCCGCCGGCCGGCACGCCGCCCCCGGTCGACGCCCAGCTGCAGGGCGCCCCGGTCGTTCCCACCAACCTGGCCGAGGCCGACCTGCCGCTGCGGCCGACCGCCGACGCGCTGTCGGCCGCCAGGGCCACGCCCGGCGCCGTTTCCACCCTGCCGACCAGGCTGCTGGTCCCGGTGCAGGGCGTGAAGGCCGCGGGCCTGACCGACACCTTCGACAAGCCGCGCGGCAACCAGCGCCACCACGAAGCGCTCGACATCATGGCTCCGAAAGGCACGCCGGTGCTGGCGGCCGGCGACGGCAAGGTGGTCAAGCTGTTCGAGAGCAAGCCGGGCGGCCTGACGGTCTACCAGTTCGACCCGAGCGAGAAATACGCCTACTACTACGCCCACCTCGACCGCTACGCCGACGGCGTCAAGGAAGGCATGACGCTCAAGCGCGGCGACCTGGTCGGCTACGTGGGCGTGAGCGGCAACTCCGACCCCAACGCGCCGCACCTGCATTTCGCCCTGGTCGAACTCACGCCCGAGAAAGAGTGGTGGAAGGGCACCCCGCTCAATCCGTTTCCGCTGCTGACGGATTGACGGGCGGCTCGTCGACGTCTTCGCCGACGTTGATGGCCGCATAGGCGCGCCGCACCGCGACCGCCTCGCGCCCGTCCTTGCCGTACAGGTCCTCGGCCGCCTCGATCATCCTGGCGCGCGCGGCGGCATAGTTGGTGCTGGAAGTGAACCTGGTCGTGCTGGCGTGGAACCAGATGCGGAAGGCCTTGTCCAGGCCGATGCCGGTCATCGCCGCCGGCTGCTTCACCAGGTACTTGCTCCAGGCCTCGCTGTCGCGCGCGGCATCGGAACCGCGCGCCAGGAAGTAGAACATGCGGTTGTTCGGACCGCTGCTGTAGTGCACGTCGAGGCGCTTGAGGCCGGTGCTCCAGGCGTCATGGCTGCTGCCGTCGCGGCTGGGCCTGGCCATCCAGCGCAGCGGCGTGCCGTTGCGGCTGATCTCGGCGCCCAGCATCCAGTCGTTGCCCTCGTCCGGGATCGCCTCGCCCTTGCCGCCGGCGCGCGCATAGGCTTCGACCACCTCGCCGGCGATGTCCGACGCCGATTCGTTCAACCCGCCCGATTCGCCCATGTACACCAGGTTCGAGGTCGCGGCCGTCACCCCGTGTCCCATCTCGTGCCCGATCACGTCGATCGAGCCCAGGCTGGTGAAGAAGCTGCCGTCGCCGATGAACATGCAGCGGCAGGTGTCGCTGTAGTAGGCGTTGTCGTAGCCGCGGTTGACGTGGACGGCGATGTGGGTCGCGGTGTCGCGGCCGTCGAGCGAGCGCCAGCCGAGCACGTTCTTCAGCGCGTCGTAGGTGTTCATCAGGCCCCACATGGCGTTCACGGCCGCGGTCTGGCCATTCGGCCCGGTGGTGCTGCCGCCCTCCACGAACTGCTTGCCGTCGCCCCAGGTATTGCTGTCGCTGGCGTAGACCTTGCCGGCGCTGGTGCCGTGGTTCGCGTTCGTGATCGCCATCGCGCCGAAGGTCCCGCCCTTGCCGCGTTCGGGATCGAGCATCCGGTAGACCCCGTCGGCAAAGGTGGTGCTGAGCGGGACCTCGCCGTTGTACTGGCTGCGGCCGACACCGGCCACGGTCTGGAGCATGTTCCACTGGTCGATCGGTGCCGCGTCGCGGGCGCTGATGACGGTGTCGTGGAACAGCGGCTGCTCGCCGACGCGCATGCGCGTGCGCACCAGCCAGGCCAGCTCGTAGCGTTCGACCACTTCCTGGACGTCGAGCGCATTGAGGTCTTCCTCGGCCTTGCCGAGCGCCTCGGGCAGGCGCTCCTCGCCCATCACCGGATAGATCAGCAACTCGGCGCGCGGCGCCGCCACGTGGGTGGCGCCCTGCGCCAGGATGGCCAGCGCGGCGGCGATCGCGGCTTTCGCACCGATGCGCGGCCGGGTGACGAAACTGGCGGTGGCGGCGCCCAGCCGGTTGGCCACGCCGCGGCCCAGGTGCAGGCGGCGCGTGGAGGCGGTCTCGGACAGGATGCGCAGCTGCTGGTCCAGCAGCACCACCGAATCGGAGCCGAACACCTTCAGGCCCTTGTAGGTATGCGCGGCGCGCACCACCTGGGTGCCCTGCACGCCCGGATGCTGGGCCGTCACCTTGTAGAAGTGGTCGGGGTCGAGGCCATGCGAGGGGCGCAGCGAGGCGAGCTGGCCCAGCACCGCCGCCTGCGCCTTCGCGTCCAGGGTCAATGGCGGGCTCATCACGGGAGCCGCGAACGAGGGGTGTGCGAGCAGGACGGCAGCCGCCAGCAGGGCTGCCCGGAGTGTCGTGTGAGGGGTCATCTCGTCTCCATCCGGTCAGAGCCGGCGCAGGTGCGCCGGTCATCGGACATGATGGACTTGCTTGCGGACGAGTATTTGCTTAGACGCAAGAAGCGCGTCGGTGGGCGTGGCTGTCGGAGGGTGCGCCGGCGATTCGGCGCCCGCACCCTCCTCTCCCGGGATCAGCGATGGCTGCGGTCGCGCCCCTTGAGCAGGTAGTACGCGGTGCCCACCACCGCCGTGGCGATGGCCGCCTTCTTCACCAGCCCCGCCGGATTATGCTTCCACTCCGCCTTGATGCCCATCTCGCCCAGGATGTTGGGCACATGCCCGCGCGCGAGGTCGTCGGCAATGCCCTCGACCATGTTGACCCGGTCCGCCAGCAGCAGGAGCAGCCAGTGGCGGAGGTCGTTCTCGGTGGTCTTGAACGCCGCGCGCCGGATCACGCCCGACAGGCCGGACGGCGGCTGGACGGTGCCGAAAATCTGGGTGATGCCGGGACGCTCGGGCGAGACCAGCACCTCGACCCGCTCGGGCTGCTGCTCCGGTTCGGGCACCGGGGCGTTGATGAAGCGCGGCGGGGTGCGCTCCATCGGCACGGCCGGACGGTTCTTGCGGTCGAGGTCGGCGCCCCAGCCCGGGATATGGCCAAGCTCCTCGCGCGTCGGACGGCGCGGCTGCAGCTGGCCCTGCGACGGATGCGCATGCACGTGGCCATGCCCGTGCTGGTGATCATGCTCGTGCTCGTGTTCCTTCAGTTCGGTACGCGTTTCCATGTTCTCTCCTCAATGCGATGCGGTGGCCGCTATCTTGCGCACCTGGTTGGTGTTGGGCGGAATCAGGACAGTCTTGATGCAATTGTCGAGCTTGCCCGAGAAGATATGGTAGGCGTCCGACACTTCCTCCAGCGGCACGCGGTGGGTGATGATTTCCTTCGGGTTCAGGCGGCCCGCGCGGATGTGTTCGATCAGGCGCGGCAGGTGGCGCTTGACGCTCGCCTGGTTCATGCGCAGGGTCAGGCCCTTGTTCAGCGCATTGCCGATCGGGACCGCGTTGAAGGTCGGACCGTAGACGCCGACGATCGACACGTTGCCGCCCTTGCGCACCGAGTTGATACACCAGTGCAGCGCGGTGGCGGCGCCGGCCTGCACCATGCCCCAGCGTCCGGACATGGTCTGCATCGCATTGCCGGACGCTTCGCAGCCGACCGCGTCGATGCAGACGTCGGCGCCCATCCAGTCGGTCATCTTCTTGATGTGCAGCGCCATGTCCTGCACATCCTTGAAGTTGACCACTTCGCACTGGGCATAGCGCTTGACGAACTCGAGCCGGTAGTCGACCTGGTCGACCACGATCACGCGCCCCGCGCCCATCAGCCAGGCCGACCTGGCGGCGAAGATGCCCACCGGGCCGGCGCCGAACACGACCACGGTGTCGCCTTCCTCGATGTCCCCCATCTCGGCCGCCTGGTAACCGGTGGGTACCGCGTCGGTCAGCAGGACCGCATCGTCGTCATGGATGTCGTCGGGGATCACCGTCGGCCCGACATCGGCCATCGGCACCCGCACCAGTTCGGCCTGGCCGCCGTCGTAGCCACCGGCAGTGTGCGAGTAGCCATAGATGGCGCCCACGGCGCTCGCTTGCGCATTGGTGTCGTGGCAATTGCCGTACAGTTCGCGCTGGCAGAAGAAGCAGGAGCCGCAGAACACGTTGAACGGGACCAGGACCTTGTCCCCGACTTTCAGGTGCTGCACGCCGGAGCCGACCTCTTCCACCACGCCGATGAACTCATGGCCGAAGGTGTGGCCGACGCGGGTGTCGGGCACCATGCCATGGTACAGGTGCAGGTCCGAGCCGCAGATGCAGGTGCGGGTGACGCGCACGATGGCGTCGCCCGGATGCTCGATGACCGGATCGGGCTTGTGGTCGGCGCGGACGCGGTACGGTCCGCGGTAGTTCATTGCCAGCATAAAGTCCTCCTCAACAACGGTTGTGAAACCCGCCGATACCGACGGGCTGGTGAGGAAACACGTTATGTCAAAGGACTAAGAATTGCGATAAGCGCACGGAAACGAACACGCAATTCTCTGGAGATTTTCCAGCCGTGAGGGCGAATCATTCACGGCTGGAAATTGTTGAGAACTTGACAGGCTAGAGCTGGCGCGCCTCGAAGGTATTGCAGGTTTCCACTTTCCCGCTCTCCAGGCCGCGGCTGAACCAGCGCACGCGCTGGGCCGAACTGCCGTGGGTGAACGAGTCGGGCACGACCACGCCCTGCGACTGCTTTTGCAGCGCATCGTCGCCGATCGCCGTGGCGGCGTTCAGCGCGGCCTCGACGTCGCCCTTCTCCAGGAACTGCTCGCGCTGGTGGGTGTGGTGGGCCCAGACCCCGGCGAAGCAGTCGGCCTGCAGTTCCAGCTTCACCGAGAGCGCATTGCCCTGGGCTTCGGAGGCGCGCTGCTGCGCCTCGTGGACCTGGTTCGAGATGCCCAGCTGGTTCTGCACGTGGTGGCCGATCTCGTGCGCGATCACGTAGGCCTGGGCGAATTCGCCGGCCACGTTGAAGCGGCTCTGCATCAGCCGGAAGAAGCTCAGGTCGATGTACACCTTCTGGTCGGCCGGGCAATAGAACGGTCCGGTCGCGCTCTGTCCCTGGCCGCAGGCGGTCTCGGTGCGGTTGTTGAACAGCACCAGTTTTGCCGGCGAGTATTGCGCGCCCTGCTGGCGGAACAGCTCGACCCAGGCATCCTCGGTATAGGCCAGCGTGGTGCGCACGAACTGGGTCTCGCGGTCGTTGGCCGGCACGGTCTGGGTCTGGGCCACCTGCGGCGCCTCGCCGCCGCCCAGCATGTTCAGGATCGTGGTGGGAGAAACGCCCAGGAAATACGAGCCCACCAGGGCGATGACGAGGGTGCCGATGCCGATCGAACGCCCGCCCAGGCCAAATCCTCCGCCGCCACTGCCGCGGCGGTCCTCCACGTTGTCGCTCTGTCGGTCACCTTCCCATTTCATCGCCCGTCTCCTTGACGGCGTCCCAGGTCAGCGACCGGGGTGCCGCTTCACGTTGCTCGAATCGGCGCTCTCGCGCGCATCCTTGGTGTGGAAATCCTCCGGCGTGGCCAGCCGCGCGCGCGCCTCGTCGTGCAGGCTGCGCTCGTGCCGTTCACGGGCGATTTCACGTTCGATGCGGCCCTTCGGCGCCACGTCCTGTTTCTTCTCTGCCATGGTTGCTCTCCCTATTTAGGTACAGCTGCAATCGAGTATGGACAAGGGCTCGCACGGAGACTGTTCGACCATTCACATAGCGAATCAAATTCCGCACAGGCCGCCTGTCCGCTTATCCGGCTACGTTGCCCAGCGCACGGAGCGCCGGCCGGGCGCATGCGACGCTGAGGCAATGAACACTTCCAATGCCAACGCCCTGCTTGCCCTGGGACGCAGTCTGCACGCGGCAGGCTACCGCTTCATGACCGTCACGCCGTCCACCCACCGGCGCCTCAACGGGCGCCCCGGCAACGAAGAGGCGACCGACCTGCGCGGCGTGTTCGGCTGGAGCCGGCCGTTCCGCCCCGAACTCCTGCCACCCGACATGCTCGAGCGGATGAAGGAAGCGGGCGTACTGGCGGGCAAGCAAGCCGCGCTGCGCTCCACGGTGCGGGCATCCACCCTGGGCGAGCTGTTGTTGTTCCATTCAGCATACCCGACCAGCGAGCCCGATGCGGTTTTCCTTGGGCCGGATACCTACCGCTTCGTCGGCACCATGCAGCGCGCCTTTCCCTGGATCGGTTCCGGCCCGACGCGGGCGCTCGACATCGGCTGCGGCAGCGGCGCCGCCGCGCTCACGATCGCGCGCAAGTTTCCCCATGCGGAGGTGATCGGCGCCGACATCAACGTCAAGGCGCTGGAACTGGCGGCCGTGAATGCCCGCCTGGCCCGGGTCGACAACCTGGCGCTCTGCCACAGCGACCTGTTCGGCTCCCTGGAAGGCGACTTCGACCTGATCGTCGCCAATCCGCCCTACATCCTGGACGAGGACAGGCTGCCTTACCGCCACGGCGGCGGCGAACGCGGCGCGGAGCTCTCGCGCCGTATCGTGGAAGACAGCCTGGCGCGTTTGCGGCCGGGGGGCAACCTGATGCTGTATACGGGGGTGGCGCTGTCGGGGGCCGACGACCATTTCCTGGAATCGCTCCGCCCCTTGCTCGAGCGGACCTGCGACATGTGGAGCTACGAGGAACTCGATCCCGACATCTTCGGCGGGCAGCTCGGGGAGCCGGGCTATGAGGACGTGGAACGGATCGCCGCGGTCTGGCTGCACGCGGTGAAGCGCTAGCGGCGAACAGGGGGCGGGCTGGGCGGCGGCCCGGCCCGGGGCCGGCCGCCTCGCACCGCGGAAGAATCAGAAGCTGCGGTTCCAGCTGAGCGCCAGCGTACGCCCACGGCCTGCATAGGTGGCGGTCGAGTCGACCGCCGATGCCGATTGCGAGTAATAGCCGACGTACTGCTTGTCGAACAGGTTCTCGATACTCACGCCGAACTTGCCGTAGCGGCTGTCCCAGGTGGCGGCCGCGTCGGCCAGGGTGTAGCCCTTGAAGTGCTCTTCCAGGTTGGCGGTGCCGACCCGGCGGCCGATGTTGATGTCGCGGTCGCGCAGGTGGGAGGCCTGCAGGCGCAGCTGGGCCTTCGGCATGAAGCTCCAGTTGGCGCCGAGCGTGGTCTTGTCCGGGCCCTGCGAGCGGGCGCCGAGGTCGAGGTCCAGCGGCGCGCCCTGGGTGGCGGCGGTCTTGCCGTCGATGCTCGACCAGGTGCCGGACAGCGACAGGCCCTTCGTCAAGCGCCACTCGGCGTTCGCCTCCCAGCCCTTGACCGTGGTCGGCACGCGCTCGACCAGGCCGATGCCGGCCGAGTTGATGCGGATCACGCTGCCGATCTTGGAGCGCGAGTCGTAGCGCGAGACGCCGAACTGGCCGTTCGCGCCGCGCCAGTTGATGCCGACCTCGTTGTTGCGGGTGACGATCGGCTGCAGGCTGACCAGGTTCGACACCGACTGGTTCGGCACGGCCACGCCGCGCAGCACCAGGCCGGCGTCCGGCAGGCCGAAGCCTTCCGAGCTGGCCGCAAAGACCGACCATTGCGGGGCGAAGCGCCATACCGCGCCGATGTTCTTGACCGATTTCGTGAACTCGGCCGAACCGCCCTGCACCACCCGGTTGCCATAGGCGGCCAGGGTGGTGTAGGTGTCGACCTCGAGCTTGGCGTCCTCGTAGCGCACGCCGCCACGCACCGTCACCGGGCCGATCTCGTATTCGAGCTGGAGGAAGGGCGCCAGCGAGCGGAATTTCAGTTCCGGCACCCAGGTGCGGTCGGTCTGCGCCAGGCGCTGCAGGGTGTGGTCGCGCAGCCAGTCGAGGCCGGCGGTCACTTCCAGTCCCTCGACCAGGGTGTCGGGGCGCACCCAGGTGATGCGCGAACCGAGCTTGTCGGCCACGATGTGCGACTGGTCGTACAGGCTGCTGACGGGCGCGATGCGGGCGTCCTGGAAGGTCGCGGTATTGGTGGCGCCGTACAGCGCCTCGAAATCGTGGGTGAACAGCTGCGCGGTCAGCGCGCCGCCGCCGAGATCGGCATGGCGGTAGTCCAGGCTGGCGCTGCGCACCTTGTTGCGCGGCTCCGCCCCGATCGGGTCGCCCGGCTCCGAGCTGGTCGGCACGCCCTCGGCCACCACGCCCGGCTGGTTGCGGTAGTCGCCGTCGCCGCTCAGGTTGAAACGGTTGACGCTCAGCTGCAGGCGCTGGTCGCCGAAGGTCTTGCCGATCTTCACGAACAGGTCGTCGCCGTGCGAGTCGAGGGTGTCGCCCTGCACGTTGTCGATGCCCAGGCGACGGCCCTTGCCGTCATAGCCCATGCCGCGGCGCTGCACGGCGCCATAGGCGAGCAGGTCGAAGCCGTCCGACTTGTGGCTGACGGTCAGGCCGGTCTTCCAGTCCAGGCTATCCGAGCGGAACTGGCTCGAGAAACGGGTGTTGACGTTGTAGCTGGTGCCGTTGGCGCGCGGGGTCCTGGTGATGTAGTTGATGATGCCGCCGGTCGCGCCCAGGCCCTGCATCGCCGACGCACCGTTGATGACTTCGATGCGCTCGATGATGGCGCTGTCGGCGAAATAGCCTTCGCGCTGGCCCGCGCGCAGCGGGTTCGACTGCGGAATGCCGTCGAGCAGGATCAGCGGCTGGCGGCCGCGCAGCGATTCGCCGGTCGAGGTCAGCTTCTGGCGGCTCGGCGCGTAGCCGGGCACATAGGTCGCCAGGGCCTGCGACGGGTCATCGGCGATCAGGTACTGGGTCGACAGCTCCTGCTGGGTAATCACGGACACCGCGCCCGGGATCTTGTCCACGGCCTTCGCCGTGCGGGTGGCGGTCACGACCACCGAGGCCATCTCGCTGTCCTGCTCCTGGTTCTGCTGGGCCTGCTGGGCCAGGGCGCACGGCGCCGCCATCAGCGCGCATGCGGCCGCGACCGCGAGGGAAACCGGTTTCATCGTACTCATCATCTCGACACTTTGCGAAGGGACACTTTTCTTTTGTGAAATAAAGCGTGAGAATGATAACGATTCTCAATTCCATATGCAAGGATCGAGAATCATTCTCATTTGCGCTATCATCTCGTTCATGAAATCTCTCATCCGCACCGTTCACCTCTGGACCGGCCTGATTTTCGGCACCATCCTCGTCCTGCAGGGCCTCACCGGCACCGTGCTCGGCTGGCGTCACGAGCTCGACGCCTGGCTCAATCCCGGCCTGCTGCGCGTCGCGCCGCCGGCGGGCGCGACGGCCGGCGACCCGATGCGGGTCAGCCCGGCGGCGGCGCAGGCGGTGACCGAACGGCTGGCGCGCGAGCCCGGCTATGGCCGTCCCAACATGATCATGTTCCCGGAGACCCAGGGCGGCGTGTTCATCGCCTGGTACCGGCCGCAGACCCCGGCCTCCAGCTGGGAACAGGGGGTGACGCGCCAGGTCATGGTGGATCCGGCCAGCATGGCCATCCTGGGCGAGCGCAACTGGGGCGAAGCGGGCCTCTCGCGCCCGCTCCTGATGCCGACCCTGTTCCACCTGCACCGCTACCTGATGTCCGGCGAAGCGGGCAAGATCGTGATCGCGGTCCAGGGCGTGGCGCTGTTCCTGCTGGCGCTGACCGGCATCGTGGTCTGGTGGCCCAAGCTGACCGCGAAGGCGATCTGGCAGGCGCTGACGGTGCGCCATGGCGGCAACTGGCCGCGCTTCAGCTTCCAGCTGCACCGCGCGGCGGGTTTTTACACGGCGCCGTTCCTGGTGGTGCTGTCCTTCTCGGGCGTCTACTTCAACGCGCCGGACTGGGTGAAGCCGGCGATCAATGCGGTGGCGCCGCTCGGTCCGAACCCGAAGCTCGACAACCGCAGCGACGCCGGCGCGCCGCGCATCGACGCCGCCAGCGCGGTCGCGGCCGCGCAGGCGCGTTTCCCCGAGGGCCGCGTGTCGCGCCTGAGCTTCCCGGCCAAGCCCAATCAACCGTTCGAGCTGCGCGTGCGCCAGCCCGGCGAACTGCGCCACGGCGACGGCGCCACCCGCGTGAGCATCGACGCCGGCAGCGGCGAGGTGCTGCGCGTGGCCGATCCCCTGGCGGCGCGCGGCGGCGACTGGTTCGTGAGCACCCTGTTCCCGCTGCACACGGGCGAAGCCTTCGGCATCGTCGGCCGCATCCTGGTCAGCGTGGTGGGCTTGAGCCCGCTGGCCTTCTTCATCACCGGGCTGGTCATCTGGATCAAGTTCCGCCGCCAGCCGGCCAGGCGCAAGGCGCCGGCGCTGCAAAAGACCGCGCCGGCGCAGCCGGCCAGCACCGCGTAAGGATAGCGAACAGCAGAGCTTTGTTGTTAAACTGGATAGTCTCCCGTTTCGAGACTGCCATGAAAATCTCCGCTGCCCTCCCCGCCTGGTCGATCGCCGCTCCCATCCTTGCCTGGCTCCTGCTCGCAGGCCTGGCCCTCGGCGCGGGCGATCTCCTCGGCGTGGCCTACACCATCCTGCTCGTCATCGGCCTGTTCGCCGGCGTGCTGGCCGCCGTCTTCCATGCCGAGATCGTCGCGCACAAGGTCGGCGAACCCTATGGCACGCTGGTGCTCGCCGTGGCGGTGACCGCGATCGAGGTGGCGCTGATCGTGTCGCTGATGCTCGCCGGCGGCGAGGCGACCAGCGGGCTGGCGCGCGACACCGTGTTTGCCGCCGTGATGATCATCCTGAACGGGATGGTGGGGCTGTGCCTGCTGGCGGGCGCGGAACGGCATGGCGAGCAGAAGTTCGGGCTGTATGGCGTCTCGGCCTCGCTGGCGACCCTGGCGGCGATCTCCGTGCTGACCATGGTGCTGCCGAATTACACCACCACCACCCCGGGTCCGGTCTACAGCAGCAGCCAGCTGGGCTTCATCGCCGTGGTGTCGATCGTGCTGTACGGGACCTTCGTGCTGGTGCAGACCGTGCGCCATCGCGACTATTTCCTGCCCGAGCGCGCCGCCGAGAACGAGGACGTGCATGCGCCGCCGCCGCCCGCGAAGATGGCCTGGATCAGCGCCGGGCTGCTGCTGGCCTGCCTGGCCAGCGTGGTGCTGCTGGCCAAGTCATTGTCGCCGACCCTGGAAGCGGCCGTGGCGGCCATGGGCGCGCCAAAGGCGCTGGTCGGCATCATCATCGCGACCGTGGTGCTGCTGCCGGAAGGGATCGCGGCCTACCAGGCCGCGCGCGCCAACCGCCTGCAGACCAGCCTCAACCTGGCGCTGGGCTCGGCCCTGGCCAGCATCGGGCTGACCATTCCCGCGGTGGCCATCGTATCGCTGGCCACCGGCTGGACCCTGTCGCTCGGGATCGACGTGAAATCGACCGTGCTGCTGCTGCTGTCCCTCATGGTGGCCACGCTCTCGCTCGGCACCGGGCGCACCACGGTCATGCAGGGCACCGTGCACCTGGTGATCTTCGCGGTCTACCTGTTCACGACCATCGTTCCCTGATCCGCTCAGGCGGCCTTCAGCTGCGCCGAGCGGGTATTCCCGCCCACGCCCACCGCGGTGGCGATCGCCAGCGCCTGGAACAGCGCCACGCCTGCGAACACCCAGCCCGGACGGCCGGCATCCATGGCCAGGCCGAACAGCAGCGGGCCGATTGCCAGGCCGCTGTCGAGGCCCGAGTAGACCACGCCGTACACGCGGCCGGTCGCGCCCGCCGGCGTGGCGGCGCGGATCATCAGGTCGCGCGACGGACCGGCGACGCCCGAGCACAGGCCGATCAGGCCCATCAGCGGCAGCGCCATCCACGACGGACCGGCGCCCGCGGCCAGCACCAGGGCCAGCAGCGCGGCGACGGCGAAGGCCGCGGCCACCGTGCGGTCGTGGTGCTTGATGCCCGCGCCGAGGAAGCCGCCGGCCAGCATGCCCACCGCCGAGGCCAGCATGTAGGCGGTGTAGGAACTGGTGGCCAGTTCGCGCGAGATCCCGTACAGGGCCTCGAGGCTGATCGAGGAGAAGGCCTGGATCCCGCCCAGCGCCACCGCCGTCAGCAGGAAGAACCCGAAGCACATCCACACCGCCGGCAGCTTGAGGAAGTCCAGCGTGCCGCCCTGCGCGCCGCCTGGCCTGGCGTGCGCGCCGATCGGATCGGGACGCAGGGCCTCGCGGTTCAGCACCAGCAGGACCAGCACCACGAGCGGCAGCGCCGCCGCCGACAGCAATGCGGTGCGCCAGCCCTGGGTTGCCGCGATCGCGGTCAGGAACAGCGGCGAGGCGGCCCAGCCGATATTCCCGACGATGCCGTGCACCGAGAAGCCATACGCCAGCCGCGCACGCGACACGCGCTGGTTCAGGATGGTGTAGTCGGCGGGGTGGAAGATCGAGTTGCCGACGCCGGCCAGCAGCGCGCCCGCCATCAGGCCCGCATAGCTTCCCGCGCCCGACAGCACGACGGCGGACAGGCCCAGCGTGGAAATGCCGAAGTAAAGCACGTTGCGCGCACCGACACGGTCGACCACGAAGCCCGCCATCGCCTGGCCCACGCCCGAGACGACGAAGAACACCGTCATCAGCAGGCCCAGCTCCGTATAGCTGAGATTGAAGGCGGGCTTGAGCCAGGGAATCAGCGCGGCCAGGATCAGGTGGTAGAAGTGGGAAGTGCCGTGCGCCAGGCCGACCAGGCCGATCACCCTGGCATCCTGGCGGACGGTGTTGTTGTCGTTGCTCATGCTGCGCCTCGTGAGAAAAACCCAGTGTAAGCAAAACCGGCGCGACCGATTTAAGATAGTGCGACAACATTTAACGAGAAACTGCCATGGCTATCCTTTCACCCGGGCCGGGACCGGATCCTACCCGGCAATGCCCCGTCACCCTGTCCGCCCGCATGCTTCCCGCCGACACCATGATCGGCGCCCACAGCCATGCCTGGGGACAGCTGACCTATGCCGCGAACGGCGTAATCCGCGTGAGTGCGGAAGACAGCAGCTGGATCGTGCCGCCGCAGCGCGCCATCTGGATTGCGCCCGGCATCGAGCACGAGGTGACGATGCTCGATGCGGCCTGTCTGAGTCCGCTGCGCGTGCACGCCTCGCGCGCGCCCTTCCCCGGCGAAACCTGCCGGGTGCTGGAAGTCAGCGGCCTGCTGCGCGAGCTGATCGCCGCGCTGGATACCGGCACCAAGGACTTGCCGCCGGAGCGGGCGGCGCTGATCGGGGAGCTGATCCTCGACGAACTGGTGCGGGCGCCGACCCGTCCGATCCGCGTGCCGATGCCGCGCGACAAGCGCCTGAAGGGCCTGTGCGCGGCCCTGGTCGATGCGCCGGGCGATGGCCAGACGCTGGCCCAGTGGGCCGGCGCGGTGGGGGCCTCCGAGCGCACCCTGGCGCGCCTGTTCGAGAAAGAGCTGGGCATGAGCTTCGGCCAGTGGCGCCAGCAGGTCCGGCTGGCGCACGCGGCGCCCCTGATCGCGCGCGGCATGCCGCTGTGGCAGGTCGCCGGGCAGCTCGGCTATGCCAGCCAGTCCGCCTTCACCGCCATGTTCAGGAAGACCTTCGGGTGCACGCCATCCGCCTTCTTCGCGGACCAGCGCCAGCGCGGCTGAGGGCTCATTCGGATTTCGACGGGTGGCGCAGGATCGCCAGGATGACCATGGCGAACAGTGCGCTCAGCACCGCCGTCGCCTCCCTGCCCATCCCGGCCGCGATGCCGATGGCGGCCGTCAGCCACACGCTGGCCGCCGTGGTCAGGCCCCGGATGTCGTTCTTCTCGGTCTGCTTGAGGATGGCGCCGGCGCCCAGGAAGCCGATGCCGGCCGTCACGCCCTGCAGGACGCGCGACAGGTCCTGGATTTCCATGCCGGCTTGCAATGGAATCAGCACGAACAGCGCGGAGCCGAGCGACACCAGCATGTGGGTGCGCAGCCCGGCCGAGGCGCCGACCGATTCGCGCTCATAACCCAGCAAGCCGCCGAGCGCGACCGCCATCAGCAGGCGCACCACGATCCGGGTGATGTCCTCGGCATTGCCCAGGTCCGAAAATTCCTGCTGTACCGTCATCCAGCTACGTTCCCACCACACATTGCACTCCTCTCGACAACTCGCGAGCATCATGCCATTTATGCAATCAAGGCGTCGCCACGCTCGGCTGTAGGGGGCGCGCGGCCGGACGCGATGGCCCGGCTCTCGCCTACTCCTACACCCGCTCAGCGCCTGCGCCTATTGAAGGCCGGGAATGAAGGATTACCATGGGGTCTATCGATTGATGCTGGGAGATCATGATGGCTGACAACAAACCGAAAGACCCGGGAAGCGACCAGTCCCAGGCCAGGCCCCAGGGCGACAAGCCCGACCAGGGCGCCCAGGGCTCGAACGCTGGTCACTACACCGGCTTCCTGAATGCACCGCCCGAGAGCAACGTGTTCCCGGCGGGCTCGCCGCAAAGCGACCGCGGCGCTGCTGAATCGATGCCGGGCGGCACGGTCGGCGGGGCCGGCGCCGGGGGCCGGGGCGGCCTGAGCGGCGCGGCGGGCGGCGGCAGGCCCGGGACGTCCGACCAGGGCGTGTCCCGTCCAGGCGGCAAAGGCGGCGCAGGCGGCGCCGCAGGCGGCTCGTACACCGCGGACGTCAACGTCAACAGCGCCGACAGCGACATGAAGGGGTCCGGTTCCGCCGACGACTCGCGCTGAAGCGCCTCTTCCCCGACTGAAAAAAAGGCTCCCGGCGGGAGCCTTTTTCACGATTGGCGCCGGACAGGTCCAGGCGCGCCCCTGCGGATTGCGCTCCGGTCAGCGATCGACTGCCTGTTTCGGAACGAACAGCAGCAGGCAGGCGCCCACCAGCAAGGCGGCGGAGGTCAGCATCAGGCCCGCGCCCTGCTTGCCGGTGACATCGTTCAGCCAGCCCACCAGCGAGGGCGAGAAGAAGCCGGCCAGGTTGGCGATGCAGTTGATGGTGGCGATGCCCGCCGCCGCCGCCATCCCCCCCAGGAAAGCGGTCGGCAGCGCCCAGAACTGCGAGGTGCCGCAGATCGCCCCCGCCGCTGCGGCGCTCAGCAGCACCAGCGCGAGGCCGATCCCGTCGGTGAACGCCAGGGCGAACAGCGCCACCGCGGCCACCAGCATCGGCGCACCGCAATGCAGGCGCCGGGCCCGGGTACGGTCCGAGCTCCTGCCGACGAAGGGCAGGCACACCAGGGCGAACACATACGGAATCGCGGCCAGCATGCCGATCCTGCCCACGCTGCCGGCGCCGATGTTGCTCAGGATGGCCGGCAGCCAGAAGGTGATGCCGTACTGGCCCATCACGATGCAGAAGTAGATGGCGGTCAGGAGCCACAGGCGGCGGTCGGAGAAGAAGGCGCCGACCGAATGGTGCTCGACCTTCTCTCCCGCCTCCTTCTCGATATTGCGCTGCAGGAGGGCCTTCTCTTCCGGCGTGAGCCATTTGGCGGCGGCGATGCTGTCGTCGAGGTAGAACAGGATGGCCACGCCGAGGATCAGCGACGGCAGCGCCTCGAGCACGAACAGCCACTGCCATCCGCGCAGGCCCTGCACGCCGGCGAAGGCTTCCATGATCCAGCCCGACAGCGGCGCACCGACGATGCTCGCCAGCGGGATCGCCATGAAGAAGAAGGCCATCACCTTGGCGCGGCGCGCCGACGGGAACCAGTAGGTGATGTACAGGATGACGCCCGGCGCGAATCCGGCTTCGGCGACGCCGAGCAGGAAGCGCAGCACGTAGAACGCGGTCGGCGAATCGACGATGCTGAAACTGGCGGAGATCATCGCCCAGGTGATCATGATCCGCGCCAGCCAGCGACGCGCGCCGAACTTGTGCAGGATCATGTTGCTGGGCACTTCGAACAGGAAGTAACCGATGAAGAAGACGCCGGCGCCCAGGCCATACACGGTATCGCTCCACTGCAGGTCGCTGAGCATCTGCAGCTTGGCGAAGCCGACGTTGACCCGGTCCAGGTAGGCGCCGAGGTAGCACAGCATCAGGAAGGGAACCAGGCGGCGCATCACCTTGGCATAGGTGCGCGCTTCCAGGTCGTCGGCGGGCGCTGCGTAGGCCTCGGCGCCCGCCGAGGATGTGACGGTATGCGATTTCATGCGTGTCTCCAGATGATTCTCATTGTGGCGCCGCGTCGTGTGTCGACGCGCGGCACTCTATTCAAGCGCATGCGGCGCAGGTCGTTCGCGGCGAAGGTCTGCGCCTTCTTGCCGCCCGCGCCGCCTGCCGGCGCTCAGCCCAGCCAGGACTTGATGCTGGCCGCCATGGCCTGCGTCGAGATCCCGTAGCGGTCGTGCAGGGTCGGCAGCGCGCCGGCATCGAGGAAGGCGTCCGGCAAGCCGACCTGCCTGAACGCGCAGGCCACGCCCGCACGCAGCAGGGCGCCGGCGACGGCTTCGCCCAGTCCGCCCACCACCGAGTGATTCTCGGCCACGACCACCAGCCGGCCGCCGCGCGAGGCTTCGCGCACCACCGCCTCGACGTCGAGCGGCTTGATGGTCGGCGTGTGCAATACCGCGACACCGATATTATCGGCCTTCAGCGCCTCGGCGACCTCGAGCGCACGCATGGTCATGATGCCGCTCGAAATGACCAGCACCTCGCGGCCGTCGCGCAGCAGTTTGGCCTTGCCGAGCTCGAACGAATAATCGTATTCGTCCAGCACCAGCGGCACCTTGCCGCGCAGCAGGCGCATGTAGACCGGACCCTGGTGTGCGGCGATCGCGGCCGTCGCCTGCTCGGTGTCGAGCGCGTCGCAGGGATCGACGATGGTCAGGCCCGGCACGCCGCGGAAGATGGCGATGTCCTCGGTGGCCTGGTGGCTGGGGCCGTAGCCCGTGGTCAGCCCCGGCAAGGCGCAGGCGATCTTGACGTTCAGGTGTTCTTCCGCGATCACCTGGTGGATGAAATCGTAGGCGCGGCGCGAGGCGAACACCGCGTAGGTGGTGACGAAGGGCGTGAACCCTTCCTTGGCCATGCCGCCGGCGGCGCCCATCAGCAGCTGCTCGGCCATGCCCATCTGGAAGAAGCGCTGCGGGAATTCCTTGGCGAACAGGTGCAGGTCGGTGTATTTCGCCAGGTCGGCGCTCATGCCGACGATGTCGGGCCGCTCGCCGGCCAGTTTCACCAGGGCGTTGCCGAAGGGTGCGCTCCGGGTGCGCTGGCCTTCGCTGGCGATGGAAGCGATCATCGCCGAGGTGGTCAAACGCGGCTTGTTGGCGGTTGCGGTGCTCATTGCTGGTCTCCTGCGTTGTTGTCGTCGACGATGGCGATGGCCTGCTGCCATTCTTCAGGCTCGACCCGGATGAAGTGGTTCTTGTCGCGCTCCTCGAGGAAGGGCACGCCGGCGCCCATCAGCGTCTCGAACAGGATCACGCGCGGCTGGGACTCGGGATGCTTGCGGGCGGCATCGAAGGCCTCGCGCACCGCGGCGATATCGTTGCCGTTCACGCGCTGGACGAACCAGCCGAAGGCGATCCACTTGTCGGCCAGCGGCTCGAAGCCCAGGATCTTGCTCGACGGACCGTCGGCCTGCTGGTTGTTGATGTCGACCAGGGTGATCAAATTGCCCAGGCCGTAGTGGGCGGCCGACATCGCGGCTTCCCAGGTCGAGCCTTCATCCAGCTCGCCATCCGACATCGAGTTGTAGACGAAGGCCGGGTTGCTCTTCTGGCGCAGCCCGAGCGCCATCCCGACGGCGATGCTCAGGCCCTGGCCGAGCGAGCCGCCGGACATCTCCATGCCCGGCGTGTAGGTCGCCATGCCGGACATCGGCAGGCGGCTGTCGTCGCTGCCATAGGTTTCCAGCTCGGACTCGGGGATGATGCCGGCCTCGATCAGGGCGGCATACAGGGCGATCGCATAATGGCCGTGCGAGAGCAGGAAGCGGTCGCGGCCTTCCCATGCGGGATCGTCCGGCCGATAATGCATGGCATGTCGATAGGCAACGGCGAGGATGTCGGCCATGCCCAGGGCCTGGCCGACGTAGCCCTGCCCCTGGACTTCGCCCATGCGCAGGGCGTAGCGGCGAATGCGGTAGGCCGCGCTGTTCAGGGCGGCGAGAGAGTTTTCCATGCTTGTCTCCGGTTGGTGTCGAAATCGCGCGTGTCGAAGCAGCGCTTGCATGAAACCAGTGTATAAATCGAGACATGAATCGCATAGCGAGTAATATTTAGCCATACATGAATTTAGTTCAGCGATATCGCGCCTTGCGCAAGGCTTCACTCAAGGGCCTGCAGGCCTTCGAGGCGGCCTACATGCACCGCTCCTTCGCCAGTGCGGCGCAGGAGCTGTCGATCACCGCATCGGCCGTCAGCCATTCGATCCAGACGCTGGAAGATGCGCTCGGCACCATGCTGTTCGAGCGCGGACGGCGCGGCGTGGTGCCGACCGAGGCCGGCGCCAGGCTGTACGACGTGATCCGGCGCTCGTTCAGCGAGATCGACGACGAGTTGCGGACCATCCTGGACCGCAGCGACAAGCAGCAGGTGGTGACGATCCAGAGCGCGCCGAGCTTTGCCGCGATCTGGATCATGCCGCGCCTGCCCGCTTTCCTGCGCGCCCATCCCGAGATCGACGTGCGCCTGTGGGCGGTGCACCAGGCGCCGGACTTTTCCCATAGCGGTGTCGACGTGGCGGTGACCTATGGCCGTCCGCCCGCCTCGGCCGGGGTGCATGTCGAGCCGATCTCGACGCGCGAGCGCTACCTGCCGGTGTGCAGTCCCACGCTCGTCGATGGATGGGAGCTGCCGCTGCCGGCCAGCGACATCGAGCATTTCTACCTGGTGCAGAACGACGTGTCGCTGACCTCGTGGGACGAGTGGATCGCACGCTTCGCGCCGGGCTGCAGCAACCCGGTGCGCGGCCTGCGCCTCGACCGCGCCTTCATGACGCTCAGTGCGGCGGAGAACGGACTGGGGATGTGTATCGAGAGCACGGTGCTGGTGCACGAGTACCTGCAGCAAGGGCGCCTGGTCTGCCCGTTCGGCGAACTCGCCATCGAGGCGACGGCGCATTACCTGGCCGTCCCCAGGAGCAAGGAGCGGCTCCAGGCGGTAGGCGCCGTGGTGGACTGGATCAAGGGGTTCGCGGACTGGAACGGGGGCGAAGGAACGGCGGAGGATGCGGCAGCCCGCTCGTGAGGAAGGCGGATGGGTGCGGGGGATGCAGGCCGGGATCACCCGGCCTGCTGCGGCGATCAGTGGATCAGCATGCCGCCGTTGACGTCCAGCGTGATGCCGGTGCAGTAGCTCGACAGGTCGCTGGCCAGGAACACGACGGCGCCGGCGATGTCATCCGCGCGGCCCAGGCGCGCCAGCGGGATGTCCTGCGCGATCGCATCCTTGCGGTCCTCGGTGAGCTTGCCCTTGATGATGTCGGTCGCGATCAGTCCCGGCGTAATCGCATTGACGCGGATGCCTTGCGGGCCGAATTCGCGCGCCATGGCCCGGGTCAGGCCGAGCACGCCGGCCTTGGCTGCCGAATAATGGGGACCGCCGAGGATGCCGCCGCCGCGCTGCGCCGACACCGACGAGGTGCAGATGATGCTGCCGCCCTGCTGCTGCTGCATGGCGGGCAGCACGGCCTGCGACATCAGGAGGGTGCCGCGCAGGCTGACGTCGAGCACGGCGTCGTAGTCGGAGGCCGAGATGTCGAGCGTCTTGCGCGCCTGGGTGATGCCGGCGTTGTTGAACAGGATATCGATGCGGCCATAGCGCTCCAGCGTGGCGCGCGCGGCGGCTTCGCATTGTTCCTGGTTGGTCACGTCGGCGACCAGGCCGAGGTGCTGCGGGCCGAGTTCGGCCGCGGCGGCGGCCGGGTTGCTGGATGCCAGGTCGAGGATCACGACCCGGGCGCCCTGTGCCGCCAGCATGCGTGCGGTGGCGAAGCCCAGGCCGTTGAAGCCGGCGCCGCCCGTGACGACTGCCACGCGATCTTTGAGTAACATGTTTTCGTCTCCTGAAATGTTCGTAGTGGCCTCATGTTCGCGGATCGTGGCGACGAGGACAAACGAGGAAATCTCAATGAAGGGCGAAATCAATTCATGCCTGGCGGGTCCGGGCAGCGCTATGCAGCCAGGCCCGTGACCGTTGCTGGCATTGCTCCGCTTGCTGCTCGGCGGAATGTCGACGGCGACACCCCGGTATGCTCCTTGAAGAAACGCGAAAAGTTACTGGGCGCGGAGAAGCCCAGGTCGAAGGCCACCGATGTCAGGGTTTCTTCCTTGCTGATAAGTCGTCGCATTGCCTCCTCCACGCGCACGGCGCTCCAAAACACCTGTGGCGTCGTATTGAGCTGGTCGCGAAACAGCGTGAACAGATGCGCCCGCGACAAGCCGACCCGTGTAGCGATCTCGTCGACCGCGAACTTTTCACTGACATGCTCGCGCATCAGCGCAATCGCTGTGCGCAAGCGGTGATCCAGGAGCGGCGGAAGCAGGCGCTTTGCATCGACCACGGATTGCCGGGTGACCGCATCGATGGTGGCGATGATGAGCTGTTCGACCAGATCGTCCAGCGTCTGCTCCGCCTCGGGGTCGGAGAGAATCAGGTCAAGGACTTGCCAGCACGCCTGGCGCAAACCCGCGTCAATCGGAATTCTCGGCGATGGAAACACGAATGGCCGTCCGGTCGCCTTGCGGCGCTCGTTCAGCCAGCTCCGCGAAATCATGAAAACCAGGAAAATCGCCGGACTTCCGGTATCCAGCACCGTCATGTCATGCGACTGATTTGCATTGGTGGCCAGTCCGGTATTCTCATCGTACTGGATACATTGCCCGCCAACGCTAGCCCGCGCACGCGCACCACCCAGCCAGAATACGATTTGCGATTCCGAGTGTGAATGCGCCACCAGGTCGTTGCAAGCCTCGAGCACGATCGCCTGGCCAAACGCTCCTTCACGGAACGCGTATGCCTCTGCCATTGTATGTCTCCTCGCCGGTCTTTCCGGTCGTTTTGTAGCTCGATTCTAATCTCGCTTGAACTGATGGAGGACATCGATCGAAAAGATATCAGACGCATTGATAAGCCGTCGGATACGAGGATAAGAGCGGCCATCCTGCGATAAGCGCATCGCGCTCCTTGTTCCTACACTTCGTCGCACGGTTGCTCGTTCCGCACAGGGTGGAACAGGCCGACGTTAGGAAGGAATAAACAATGCAACTCGCAGCCTATCTGTTTGATCACCGCCGGTTTGTCGGAGTCGTCGATTCCGACGGCCAGCATGTCACCCCACTGGATCTGCCACAAGGCGTCGCCGCGACCGGCGTCCTCTCCGTGATCGAACTGCTGGCCAAGGGCGCGGCACTGCCGGTTGCCTCCGGACAGGCAGTGCCGCTCGCGTCGGTGCAACTGCTGGCGCCGCTACCTCACCCCCGCCGCAATCTCTGGTGCGTCGGACGCAACTACCACGCGCATGCCAAAGAGCTGCAGACCTCGGTTTTCAAGGACAACGACGCCAATCCGGAATCGTGGCCGATCGTGTTTACCAAGGTCCCGGAATGCGTCGTTGGCCCGTACGACCAAGTGACGCTGCCTGGCGCCGCCATCTCCGAACAGATCGATTACGAAGCGGAACTCGCCGTCGTGATCGGAAAGGGCGGCAAGAACATCAGCCGGGCCAGTGCAATGGACCATGTCTTCGGCTACACGATCGTCAACGATGTCACCGCGCGCGACGTCCAGATGCGCCACCAGCAGTGGGACATGGGCAAGTCCTTCGACACCTTCTGCCCAATGGGACCGTGGATCGTCACGGCCGACCAGCTCGACGGCACCAGGACGCGGGTGCGCTGCTGGGTCAACGGCGAACTGCGCCAGGATGGTCCGACCGAGAACCTCATCTTCGAGATCCCCACGTTGATCGAAACCATTTCACGCGGCATCACGCTCTATCCCGGCGATGTCATCGCCACCGGGACGCCGGCGGGCGTTGGCCTGGGCATGACGCCGCCGCGCTTCCTGTCGTCCGGCGACGTGGTGCGCGTCGAAATCGATGGCATTGGCGCCATCGAAAACAAATTTGCCTGAGGAGCCGGCATGGCCACCCACATCATTGAAGACCTTGCCGTCGAAATCGAGGGAGAGGGACCGGCTGTCGTCTGCGTGCACGGACTGGGCGGAACCAGCAACACCTGGACGCCATTACTGCCGGTGCTGCAAGGCCATCGCGTCATCCGGATCGACCTGCCGGGCAGCGGCCGTTCGCCGCTGCCCGCCGGGAAGCTCTGCATCGGCAGCATGACCGCGGCAGTAGAGGCAGTATGCCGCCGCCTCGATGTGAACGAGGCGGTCTTCCTCGGTCACTCGATGGGCACCATCGTCTGCCAGCACCTCGCGACACGGAATCCGTCCCTGGTACGCCGGCTTGCACTGTTCGGCCCCCTGCTCTGCCCTCCCGAGCAGGGGCGCGCCAGCATCCGAGCGCGTGCCGACAAGGCCACCTCGGGCGGCGTGGCGGCCATGCAGGACATTGCCGACGCCATAGTCGCCGCCGCCACGGGGCGCGAGACCAAGGCAACCCAGCCGGCCGCACTGGCCCTGGTGCGCGAGAGCGTGATGCGCCAGTCGCCCGCGGGCTATGCACAAAGCTGCACCGCGCTGGCTGATGCGCAAGCGGCGGCGGTGGATGGGATCAGCGTCCCCGTCCTGCTGGTGACCGGCGACCAGGATGGCGTGGCGCCCGCCGCGGCTGTCGAGGCGATGGCGGCGCGCATACGGAACAGCCGCATGGTGGTCATCCCGGGCTGCGGCCACTGGACCACCTTCGAGCGGCCGCAGGAATGCATCCGGCAGCTCGACACCTTCCTGCACCCGTCGAGCTAAGACTTTTCAAGGAATGAGGAGATAGACATGAAAAAGACAGCAATTACCAACGTTGCGATTTTCGATGGCAGCGGTGGTGACGTGTTCAACGGTGAAATCCTCATAGAAGGAAACCGGATTGTCGAAGTAGCGCGCTTTCCCGAGAAGATTGCCGCGCAGGCTGACCAGTTCATCGACGGTAAGGGCAAGTTCCTGATGCCTGGCATGACCGAAGCGCATACCCATTTCTCCTGGAACGATCAGCCGACCCTCGCTGCCATCCAGATGATGCCGCCCGAAGAACATATTCTCTGGTGCGTCGAGGTGGCCAAGCGTTACCTCGACATGGGATGGACGTCGGCCATCGGCGCCGCGGCCGCGAAAGCACGCCTGGACGTGGTATTACGCAATGCCATCAACGCCGGCCAGTGCCCCGGGCCACGCTACTTGGCGGGCAGCCAGGAAATCACCACTCTGGGCGGCCTCGGCGACATGACCTTGCCGCATCTGCCGTTCGAGGAATTCAGCTTCGGCCACATCGTCATCGGACCGGAAGAGGTGCGCAAGGCGACCCGCATGTTCCTCAAGTTCGGTGTCGACCACCTGAAAATCAATCTGTCGGGCGAGTACATCGCAGGCATCCCGGCGGAGCTGTCGCCCTTCTCGGAAGAAGAAATCGCCATGCTGACCACCGAGGCCAAACGCAACGGCAAACGGGTCGCGGCCCACGCGCGCTCTGCCGAATCGGTGAAGCAGTGCGTGCGGCATGGCATCGAGATGGTCTTCCACGCCAGTTTTGCCGACGAGGAAGCGCTCGACATGCTCGAGGCCAACAAGGAAAAGCATTTCGTGGCGCCGGGGATCGGCTGGCTGGTGCGCACAAGTTTCCACGCCTCCGAATATGGTATCACGCCTGAGATCGCGGAAAAGATGGGATACCGGCATGAGCTCGAAGCGGCCGCGGACACCTTGAGAAAAATGCACAGGCGAGGGATCCGTGTCCTGCCGGGAGGAGACTATGGGTTTGCATGGATGCCTCATGGCACGAACGCGAATGACCTGCAATATTTCGTCGACTACATCGGCATGACGCCGAAAGAAGCGCTGCTGTCCGCCACCCGCCTGGGAGGAGAGATCATGATGCGCGGGGATGAACTCGGACAGATCCAGCCTGGTTTCCTCGCTGACCTGGTCCTGGTGGATGGCGATCCACTGTGCGACCTGCGCATCCTGACCGATCCGGCACGCATCGCGATGGTGATGCAGGACGGCGTCATCCACAAGGACGTGCGCGATACCGCTCCCCGCGAAGCTGCGCTGCATCTCCCGGCGAGCGAGATCCCCTGGCATGACAAGGGTGTCCAGGAAGCGGTACCGGCTTGATCGATCATCCTGCCAGCGTACGGCATAACAGACGCGGGCCGGCTACTGGCGCCGAGCCCGCGCAATAATCATGGAGACAAGATGAGTACAAGGCATCATTCGGCTCGGACCGCACTCGCCCTACTGTGCCTGGTCAATGCCGTCACAGCGGCCGCCACAGAATTCCAGCTAGCAAATCTGAATGCGCTCTACACCACGCGCTCCAAAGCGGATCCAGTCCTCGGCACCGGAACTGATGACGAGCATCTGAAAACCTATCAATTCGAATATTTCGCCGGTTTCAAATATGGCGACCTCTATGGAAGTACTGATTTAATCGTCTGCCAATCTGCTGAGCTGTCACAATAGCGCATCCAATTTCCGAGTAAATCGATGACGCAGATGAGCTTTTCCGATGTTGAGTACGCCAGCAAGAAGAAGCTGACTCGACGCGACCGTTTCCTTGCAGAGATCGAGGCTGCAACGCCGTGGCCAACTCTGGTTGCGGCGCTGCTGCCGTACTATCCGAAAGGCGATGGTCGTGGCCGGCCGCCGGTCGGTCTTGAGCGCATGCTGCGCATGTACATTGCCCAGCAATGCTTCGGCTTGTCGGATGAGGGAA
>NZ_KB908097.1 GCF_000382345.1 Massilia niastensis DSM 21313 | reverse complement strand
ATTCTTGGCGTCCCCACGGGGATTCGAACCCCGGTACTCACCGTGAAAGGGTGATGTCCTAGGCCTCTAGACGATGGGGACCCTGGACTGCCAAAACGTTATCTTCTACGTGGTGGAGGTAAGCGGGATCGAACCGCTGACCTCTTGCATGCCATGCAAGCGCTCTCCCAGCTGAGCTATACCCCCCACGGGAAAACAACATTCTAACATACTGCTGCTACTTCGACTACTGCTGCCTGGCGTTCGCCTTGCAGCCACACCTCGGTCATTCCTGCCTTTACCTGGCGTCCCCACGGGGATTCGAACCCCGGTACTCACCGTGAAAGGGTGATGTCCTAGGCCTCTAGACGATGGGGACCCGGAAACAACCGCACTACCTACTTCTCACTACACACTCCAGAGTTGGTGGAGGTAAGCGGGATCGAACCGCTGACCTCTTGCATGCCATGCAAGCGCTCTCCCAGCTGAGCTATACCCCCTCACTGCTGAAGTGCGAGCATTATATAGGACGGCCTTGCATTACGCAAATATCCGTTTTGCGATTACAGATACTTTTGCACGCGCGCCAGAACGACCTCGCGGCCGAACAGTTCCAGCACCGCATCGATGGCCGGCGTCTGCAGCTGGCCGGTCACCAGCAGGCGCAGCGGCATGGCGATCTGCGGCATCTTCAGGCCGTTCGCCGCCAGCACTTCCTTGAGCATCGCCGCCAGGGCGGCCTTGTTCCATTCGACGCTGGCGCAACGCTCGGCGAACTGGGCCAGCGCCGGACGCACCGCATCGGTCAGGTGCTGGGCCAGCAGGGCCGGATCCGGCTGCGGCTGGCGGTAGAACAGCATGGCGGCATCGGCCAGCTCGACGATGGTGTTGGTGCGCTCCTTCATCAGGGCCAGCACCGCCGGCACCGGCGGTGCGCCGTCGAACACCGCGCCGTCGCGCTCCAGCTGCGGACGCGCCAGCCCGGCCAGGCGCTCGTTGTCGGCCTGCTTGATATAGTGGTTGTTCAGCCAGGCCAGCTTTTCCGGATTGAACTGCGCCGCCGAGGCGGTCAGGTGCTCGAGGTTGAACCACTCGGTGAACTGCTCCATCGAGAAGATCTCGTCGTCGCCGTGGCTCCAGCCCAGGCGCGCCAGGTAGTTCAGCATCGCCTCCGGCAGGTAGCCCTGCTCCGGGTACTGCATCACGCTCACCGCGCCGTGGCGCTTCGACAGCTTCTGGCCGTCCGGGCCCAGGATCATCGGCAGGTGGCCGTACTGCGGCAGCTCGGCGCCCAGCGCGCGCAGGATGTTGATCTGGCGCGGGGTGTTGTTGACGTGGTCGTCGCCGCGCAGCACATGGGTGATCTTCATGTCCCAGTCGTCCACCGCGACGCAGAAGTTATAGGTCGGGGTGCCGTCCGGGCGCGCGATCACGAGGTCGTCGAGTTCCTTGTTGCCGATCGTGATCGGTCCCTTGACCACGTCGTTCCAGGTCACTTCGCCATCGAGCGGATTCTTGAAGCGCACCACCGGCTTGACGCCTTCCGGCGCCGGCGGCAGCACCTTGCCCGCTTCCGGGCGCCAGGTGCCGTCGTAGCGCGGCTTCTCGCCGGCTGCGCGCATGCGCTCGCGCATCGCCTCGACTTCTTCCGGCGAGCAATAGCACAGGTAAGCCGTGCCCTGCTCCAGCATGCCCTTCACCACTTCGCGGTAACGGTCCATGCGCTGCATCTGGTAGAACGGGCCTTCGTCGTGCTCCAGGCCCAGCCATTTCATGCCGTCCAGGATCGCCTGCACGGCTTCCGGGGTCGAGCGTTCGAGGTCGGTGTCCTCGATGCGCAGGATGAAGGTGCCGCCGAAGTGGCGGGCATAGGCCCAGGAGTACAGCGCGGTGCGGGCGCCGCCCAGGTGGAGGTAGCCGGTCGGGCTCGGAGCGAAACGGGTGCGGACGGTCATGGCGGGAAGAAGCAAAAAGGTAAAGAGGCTATTTTACCGCGTCGCCCTCCGCCCCGGCACCCGCCTTCGCCGCTCTCCTGGTATCTATATAGGCGGCCAGCAGCGCGACCGTCGGGAATTCGTACAGCAGTTCGGCCGCGACCGGCAATCCGCAGCGCTGCTCCAGTTCCAGCGCCACCGGCATCGCCGCCAGCGAATCCATGCCGACATCGGCGAACGGCGTGTCGTCGCCGATCTCCATGACGCCGCCGTCGCGCAAGCCATTCAGCACGCAGTCGCGCACCAGCTCGCGCGTGGCCGCCGCCGCGGCCGAGACGGCGGCGGCGGCCGGCGCCGCCGCCGGCCGCCATGCACGGGCCAGCAGCGGGTCGCGCGCCTGCGCTTCTCCCGGTCCGTGCGGGTCCAGCTCGCCGATCGCGCCGGCGTAGCCCTGGATCCGCCGCGCCAGCTCGTCCGCCCCGGCCAGTCCCGCCCCGTCCTGGCGCAAGGCCGGCAGCAGCGCATCGCGGCGGCGCAAGGCCCAGGCGGCGGCGCTGCCCGCCGGCGCGGCCGCGGCCAGCATGGTCCAGGCGCATACTTCCCCGGCCGCGTGGGAGGCGCCGGGGCCCGCCTGGCGCAGGGCCGCGCGCACCGGCGCCGCCAGCGCGGGCGCGCCCAGCGCCTCCTCGACGAAGGCCAGGCAGCCGCCATCGGCCAGCGCGCCCGCGCCCAGGTGGACGTACAGCGCCTCGGTGGGGCCCTCGAGGATGCGCATCACGCGCGCGTCGCGCAGCAGCCGGGGGGCCAGGTTCGGCTCCAGGTAGCCGCGTCCGCCGAGCGCCTGCACCAGGCCGTCCGCCGCTTCCCACAGCAGTTCCGAGGCCACGCATTTGCAGGCCATGCAAGCTTCCTGCGGCAAGGCGCCGTCCTGGTCCTGGCGCGCCGCGATCGCCCCCACCAGCGCTTCCAGCGCCGCCACCGCCCAGGTCAGCGCCTCCAGCCGCGCCAGGGTCGCCGGCTGCTCGAGCAGGCGCCCGCCCGCCACCTCGCGCCGCGCCGCATAGCGCAGCATCAGCTGGGCGCAGCGCTTCATCGCACCCAGGCACAGCGCGCCGATGCCCAGGCGGGCGAAGGCCATGGCGTCGCGCGCCACGTCCATGCCGTTGCCGGGCGTGCCGAGCACCTGCGCGCCCGGCACGAACACGTCGTCGAAGCGCAGCGCGTTCTGCACCATCGCGCGCATGCCCATGGTCAGCGCCTCGGCGTCCTGGTGCACGCCCGGCGCGTCTTCCGGCACCAGCAGGGCCACCGTGCCGAGCGCCGCGCCGCCCTCGTCCACCGCGCGCGCCAGCACCGTGATCCAGCCGGCCCAGCCGGCCAGGCCGATCAGGTGCTTGTCGCCGCTCAGGCGCCAGCCGCCCTCGCAGCGCAGCGCGCGCGTGCGCATCGCCAGCGGATTGGCGCCCGCCGCCGGCTCGGTCAGGGCGAAGGCCGCCAGCGCGCGCCCGCCGGCCAGCTGGGGCGCCACGCGCTCGCGCAGCGCCCGGGCGCCGAAGCGCAACAGCGGCCGCAGCCCCAGGCCGTTGTGGACCCCGACCATGGTCGCCACGGTCAGGTCGATCGCGGCCAGCTGCTCCATCACGCGCAGCAGGTCGGCGCTCGCCAGCGCCTGGCCGCCCAGCGCGAGCGGGGCCTGCATGCCGAGCAGGCCGTGGTTGCCGAAGTCGAGCACCAGGTGCGGCGGCATGGCGCGCCGCTCGTCCATCAGGCGCAGGTCGAGGCGGCGCGGCGCGTACTGGCGCAGCCACCCGATCATCGCGTCGGCCGCCGCGCGGCTGGCGGCGGGCGGCGGCGGATCGTCGGCGCGCCGCAAGGGGTGCGCTTCGTGCACGGCGTCGCGCGCCGCATGAACCACCTCCAGTTCGCCGCGCACCGCCAGCGCCTTGCAATGGCCGCGCTGCAGCTTGCCGCTGCTGGTGCGCGGGAAGCTGCCGGGCCGCACGAACGCCAGCAGGTCGACCGCGATGCCGAAGCGGGCCGCCACCGCCGTGCGGATGCGCTGCCCGAGCGCATCGAGCTGCGCGATGCCGGCGCCGTCGCCGCGGCCCTGGCGCGCGATGCGCACCAGGCGCCGGTCCGCCTCCACCACGATCGCCAGCCGTTCGCGCCCGCCGCGCTCCAGCGCGAAGGCCGCGCAGCGGTTCGGTTCCAGGAAACCCGCCACCTCCTCCACCAGGGCCTCCACGTCCTGGGGATAGATATTCCGTCCGTGGACGACCACCAGGTCCTTCAGGCGCCCGGTGACATACAGCTCGCCGTCGCGCACGAAGCCCAGGTCGCCGCTGCGCAGCCAGGGTCCGCCGCCGTCGGCCTCCCGGGCGCCGAATACGCCCGCCGTGCGCTGCGGGCCGCCGTGGTAGCCGCGCGCCACCGAGGCGCCGGCGAGCCAGATCTCGCCGACCCGCCCCGGGCCCGCCGGGCGGGCGCTGTCCGGGTCGACGATGAGGGCCGTCACGCCGGGCGCCGGCGGGCCGCAGCTGGCCAGCTCGCGCGCGCCGGGATCGCCGGCCGCGGCCTCGCGCACCTGCCCCGCCTCGAGCCGCGCCTGGCTCACGGCCAGGATGCGCGGCGCCCGGCCGCGCGGTCCGCCCGACACCAGCAGCGTGTGCTCGGCCAGGCCGTAGCACGGGAACAGCGCCTCGCGCCGCAGGCCGCAGCCGCCGAACGCCTCGATCACCCGGCGCAGGGTGGCCGCGCGCACCGGTTCGGCGCCGTTGTAGGCGACCTCCAGCCGCGACAGGTCGAGCCCGGCCTTCTGTTCGCCGCTCACGCGGCGCGCACACAGGTCCCAGGCGAAATCCGGCGCCCCGGCGCAGGTCGCCCCGTAGGCGCCGATCGCCTCGATCCAGCGCCGCGGCTGGCGCAGGAAGGTCGCGGGCGCCATCAGGATGGAACGGAAGCCGAACGCCGCCGGGGCCACGATGCTGCCGATCAGCCCCATGTCGTGGAACTGCGGCAGCCAGCCGACCATCACGCTGCCCGCGTGGAAGCCGAAGGTCCGGCCGATCGCGTCCACGTTGGCGGCCAGGTTCGCATGGCTGACCTCGACGCCGCGCGGCGCCAGGGTCGATCCCGAGGTGTACTGGATGAAGGCGAGCCCGCCGCGCGGGGACTGGGCCGGCGCGCGTCCCGGCGCCATGGCGTCGGTGCACACCAGGCAGGCGCGTCCGCCCGACAGCGGCGCCGCCAGGCCGGGGGCGGTGTCGCGCGTGCTCAGCACCAGCACCGGGTCGGCGTCGTCCAGCAGGGCCCGCAGGCGCTCCCCGCCGTTCCGGCGCGGCAGCGGCGCGGGCACCGCCGCCAGCCCGGCGCGCAGGCAGGCGAAGAAGGCGACGATGAACGGCAGTCCGGGCGGATACAGCAGGGCCGCGCGCTCGCCCGCCCCGGCCAGGCTGGCCAGCGCCCCGGCCAGCGCATCGACCCGCGCATCGAGCTCCCCGAAGCTGAGCGATTCCTCGCGCCCGTCCTCGCGCACGAAGGTGAAGGCGATCCGCGCCGGCGCGGCCCGGGCATGGCGGCGCAGGCGTTCGCCGACCGGCTCGGGGCGCGGCGGCTCGCGCTCAGCCACGGCAGCGCCCCGGCGTGTGCGTGGCGGGACGCCCGGCGCCGGCGCGCCCTGCCGCGCCCGCCACCAGGCCGGCCGCGCGCCGCACCTGGGCCGGCGTATGCTGCGCCATCAGTTGCAGCCGCAGGCGCGCGGCGCCGAGCGGCACGCCCGGATACTCGACCGGATTGACGAACACCGCGTCGTGCGCCAGCAGCATGCCGGCCACCCGCGCGACCGCCTCCGATCCCATCCAGACCGGCACGATCGGCGACGGCGCCCCCAGGCAATGCAGCCCGGCCCCGGCCAGCAGGGCGCGCAGCTCGACCGCATTGCGCATCAGGTCGGCGCGCAGCCCCTCTCCTTCGCCCGAGGTGACGATGCGCAGGCTTTCCAGCACGGTCGCCGCCTGCACCGGCGACAGCGCGTTCGAGAACATGTGCGGCCCGGCATACATCTGGATCTGGCGCCGCGCCGGGCGCTCGGCGCAGGCGACGAAGCCGCCGTTGGCGGCGAAGGTCTTCGAGAATGCCCCCAGCACCAGGTCGATCCGGCCATGCATGCGCTGGGCGCCGATCACGCCCAGGCCGCCCGGTCCCATCGCGCCCAGGTCGTGCGCGACATCCACCAGCAGGGTCGCGCCGTACTCGCGGCACAGGTGCTGCAGCAGCGGCAGGTCCGGGCTGTCGGCGTCCATGCTGAACAGGCCCTCGGTGACGACCAGGATCGCATTCGCGGCGTCGCGCGCGCGGATCGCCGCCAGCAGCTCGCGCACGTGGTCGCAGTCCAGGTGGCGGTGCACCAGCACGTTGCGGGTGGCCGCCGCCGCGCCCTGGCGCAGCGAGGCGTGCGCCAGCTGGTCGATCACGACATGGTCGGCGCCGTGCACCAGCGCCGTGATGGCGCCGAAGGCGGCCGCCCATCCGGTCGGGAACAGCACCACCTGGCCCAGTCCGAGCAGCTCGCCGAGCGCCCCTTCCAGGCGCCGCGAATAGCGGGTATTCCCGAGCAGAACAGCCGAGCCGGCGCTGTGCGGCCCGGCCTCGCCCAGCGCGCGCAGCGCCGCCTCGGCCACCGCCGGGTGGGCCGCCAGCGACAGGTAGTCCTGGGAGGCGAAATTGATGCCGCGCAGCGCCGGCATGCCATCGCCGGCGACCGTCGCCAGCGGTTCCGGCGGCCCCTCGAGCACGCGCGCGTAAGGCCAGACGCCGTGGCGGGCGCGCAGCGCGCACCAGGCGTCCAGGGCGGCGCCGCGGCGCAGCAGGTCGGGTCCGCGCGGCTGCGCGAACTGGGCGATGTTGCCCTCCAGGGCGCCCGAGGCGGCCAGCGCCGCCGGATCCCGGGCCGGATCGAATGGGACGGATTCATTCAGCAAGGCGTTCTCCAATCATAGGAGGTGGGATTCGGGCCGGCTTCAGGCCGGCAGCGCGGATGCCTGCCCCTGGCGCGCCAGCAGCGCCGCGACCTGTTCGGGCGGCAGGGGTCGGTCGAACAGGTAGCCCTGGGCGCAATCGCAGCCCATCGCGCACAGGTCGGCCAGCTGCTCGCCGGTCTCGACCGATTCGGCGATCACGCTCAAGCCCAGCCGGTGGGCCATCGCGACGATGGTCTCGGCGATCGCGTACGAACGCCCCGCCCCGCCGCCCAGGCGGCGCACGAACAGCCCGTCCATCTTGAGGATGTCCACCGGCAGTTCGCACAGGTAGTTCAGGCTCGAGTAGCCGGTGCCGAAGTCGTCGATCGAGACCAGCACCCCGGCCTGGCGCAGGCGGTTCATCACCGCGCAATTGGCGCCCAGGTCCTCGATCAGCATGCCCTCGGTGATTTCCAGGTCCAGCAGGCGGGCCGGCATCCCGGTGTCGAGCAGGATCTGCAGCACGCGCGCCGCCATGCCCGGCTCCTTCAGCTGGCGCGCCGACAGGTTGACCGCCGTCTTGACCTCGGGCAGGCCGGCCTCGCGCCAGCTCCGGTTCTGGATGCAGGCGGTGCGCAGCGCCCAGTCGCCGATCGGCACGATCATCCCGGTTTCCTCGGCCAGCGGGATGAAGCGGCCAGGCGCGATCCGGCCGTACACCGGATGCTGCCAGCGCAGCAGGGCCTCGACGCCGACCACGCGCCGCGCCGCCAGTTCCATCTGCGGCTGGTATTCGAGGAACAGCTGGCCCTGGGCGAGCGCGTCGCGCAGGCCGTTCTTCAGCGCCAGCCGCTCGCTGTGCGGCTGGGCGACCGTCCCGCTGTACAGCTGGACGCTGTTCTCGCCCCACTCGCGGGCGGCGCGCATGGCGATGTCGGCCCGCTTGAGCAGGGCGTCGAGGTCGCAGTCGGCGGCCGGATACAGCGCCACGCCGACAGCCAGGCTCACGCAGCACGCGCGCCCGCCCACCTCGAGCGGCAGGCCGAAGCGGTCGAGGATCTTTTCCGCCACCTGGCGCGCGTCGCTTTCCGCGCCCAGGTCTTCCAGCAGCGCGATGAACTCGTCGCCCGCCCAGCGCGCCACGGTGTCGGAATCGCGCAGGCAGCCGCGGATCGCGCCGCCGGCCTGGGCCAGCAAGGCGTCGCCGGCCTCGTAGCCGAGGGCGTCGTTGATCTCCTTGAAGCGGTTGATGTTCAGCAGCAGCAGCGCGATCAGGCGCCGGTTGCGGTCGGCCCGGTCCATCGCGTGGCGCAGCCGGTCGCGCAGCAGGCGCCGGCTGAGCAGGCCGGTGAGCTGGTCGCAATGCGCGCCGTCGAGCATGCGCGCCACGCTCGCGCCCATGTCGTTCGCCGCCATGCCGCGTGCATCGGGGGCGGCCGGCGCCGGGCGCGCGTCCGCGCCATGGCACAGCACCCGGTTGCGGCCGCTCGACTTGGCAAGGTACAGCGCCTCGTCGGCGCGCACGATCGCCTGCGCCACCGGTTCGCCCAGCCGGTATTCGGCCACCCCGACCGACACCGTCAGGCTGATCTCGCTGCCGTCGTCCTGGCAGCGCAGGCCTTCGATCACGAGGCGCACGCGCTCGGCCAGCAGCACCGCGTCCGGCGCCGGCGTCTCGGGCAGCATCAGCAGGAATTCCTCCCCGCCATAGCGCCCGAAGGCGTCGGTGCCGCGGATCTGGGCCTGCACCGCCTGGGCGAAGGCGCGCAGCACGGTGTCGCCGGCGGTGTGCCCGTAGGTGTCGTTGATGCGCTTGAAGAAATCGATGTCGAACAGGCACAGGCAGAAGCTGCGGCGATTGCGGTCGCTGCGCTCCTTTTCCTTTTCGATCAGGCCGAGCAGGAAGCGCCGGTTATGGCTGCCGGTCAGCTCGTCGCGGATCGCCAGTTCGTTGATGGTGGACAGCGCCTGCTGCAGCTTGACGAAGCCTTCGTTCTTGGTCAGCTCGAACAGCAGCACGAACACCAGCACCACCACGTACAGCCCGATGTCGCAGACCAGGTAGAGCAGCGCCATGTCGGCCACGGGCGGCTCCAGGCGGACGATCCCGGCCGCCTGCACGCCATGGATGACGGACGCGCTGGCGCAGCTCAGCGCCAGCCAGAGCACGGCGCTGGCCACGCCGCCGAGGAACATCGCCACCACCGGCCCGGTGATCAGCCAGCTCGCGGTGGGCGCGGCGATGCCGCCCAGGTGCCAGGTCAGCCAGCTGAAATTGAAGAACAGCGCGCACAGGAACAGGCCGCGCGCGGCGCCCAGGCTGCCGCTCGCGCGCAGCACGCAGGGGGCGGCCAGCATGCACAGGCAGCACAGCAGGATCTCGGCGGCGGCCAGGCGCAGGCCGAGCAGCCAGTAGGCCAGCGCGTAGAGCGGTCCGGCGGTGCCGGCCATCACCGCCGCATTCACGACGTTTTCGGCGCGCGCCATGGTCTGGGCGTCCTGCTGCAGCCGCACTGGTATGAATCGGTGGACGGCGGCCAGGTAGCGCCCGCTCCACCGCACACTGTCGTTGTCGTTCATCTGGCTCCCATCGGCACACCGGCGCCTCGGCAAGACGCTCCAGAAACCGAGTTTAGGCAGGGAAATTCGCCATGACTTTATTTTCAAGCAGAAAGGTGACGGATAAACAGCGCCGGTATTTAGCTTGTCGCGCAGGCCGTATCGTTTTTCACAACAGATCGTTGCCTGGCACCAACACCTTCCCCTAAACCATTCTGCAGTGCAACAAGAAACGTGTAACCTAAAGGCTATAAAGGAAAATCACCTGCATGACTCCTTGCTGTCCGGAATGCCCGGGAATGCGCTGGCCATCGCGGCCCGGTCCAGGCCGCGCTGTCGTCACTTGCAACCAGACGGAACGCCACGCGTTCACCACCGATCTGCCTGAGCCCTGAATTCGCCGGTCGCCGATCCACCTAGATCCTGATCCCGATGTCCGATTTACTCCAATCACCGTGCCACCCACTACGCCAGCACCCACTGCGTAGCGCCGGAAAGACGCTGCCCGCCCTCGTTGCGCTCTTGTGCAGTGCCGCATTCCCGGCGCGCGCCGAGGACCTGACCGCCTTGTCGTTCGACCAGTTGCTGTCGGTCGAGATCGTCACCGCATCGAAATTTGCGCAGAAACTGAGCGAAGCGCCGTCCGCGGTATCGGTCGTGACGGCCGAGGACATCGAAACCTTCGGCTACCGCACCCTGGCCGACATCCTGCGCGGCGTGCGCGGGGTCCAGGTCTCCTACGACCGCAACTACAGCTATATGGGCACCCGCGGCTCGGGCCGTTCGGGCGCCTACAATTCGCGCGTGCTGCTGCTGGTCGACGGCCAGCGGCTCAACGACAGCGTGTATGGACAGGGCTCGATCGGCACGGAATTCCCGATCGATGTGGACTTGATCGAACGGGTCGAATACGTTCCCGGCCCGGGCTCGGCGATCTACGGCAGCAACGCATTCTTCGGCGTGCTCAACATCATCACGAAGAAGCCGCGGGCGCTGGCCGGCGCCGCCGTCGGCGTCGAACTGGGCAGTTACCGGACCGGCAAGGCCGCGCTCACGCTCGGCAAGCGCTTCGACAACGGCGGCGAGGGCCTGCTGCGGATCACCGGGAGCGCCAGCAGCGGCATCGACCGCTATTTTCCGGAATTCGACGATGCCGCCAGCAACCATGGCGTTGCTTCCGGGCTGGACGCGGATCGCTACCAGCGGCTGTTCGCCAAATATGCGTTCGAGGGCCTGACCCTCACCGCGCTGTTCGGCGATCGCGTCAAGGGCGTGCCGACGGCGTCGTTCGGCCAGCAGTTCAACGATCCGCGCAGCCTGACGGTCGACCGCTACCTGTCGGTCAGCGCCGCCTTCCAGCATGCGGTGTCGAAGACGCTCGACCTGCACGCGAACCTGAACTTCAACCGCTACCAGTACCAGGGCGATTCCGCCTACACGCCCCTTGCCTCCGGGCTGAATCGCGATACGTCGCACAGCGGCGTCGTGAGCGGCGAACTGCGCTTCCTGAGCCGGGCCTTTGACGACCATAAGCTGATCTACGGTATCGAAGCCTTCAACGCCCGGACCAGGCGCCTGTCCAACCGGAATGTCGATCCGTATGAGCTGGTCCTCGACGAGGACCACCCGAAGCGCGGCCATGCCTTCTACGTGCAGGATGAAATCAGGCTCGGCGACCGGCTGATCCTGAACGCCGGCCTGCGCCACGACGTCGACGCCGAAGGCGGCCATGCGAACAGCCCGCGTATCGGCCTGATCTACGAACTGACGCCGGATGTCACCACCAAGCTCCTGTACGGCACCGCATTCCGTTCGCCCAATGCATTCGAACGCTATTACATCACCGACGCCACGGGCTTCAAGAGCGGCCCGGCCTTGCGGCCGGAACACATCAAGACCTACGAAGTCGTGGCCGAATATTTCCCGCGCCAGGATTTTCGCGCCAGCGCCTCGGCCTTCGTCTACCGCCTCGACAGCCTGATTTCCCAGACGGCCGATCCGGCCGACCAGCGCCTGTATTTCACCAACCTCGATGCGGCCTCGGCCCGGGGCCTCGAGCTGGAGGCGGAAAGCCTCGGCCGCGACGGCAGCCGCCTGAAGCTCAGCACCGCGTTCCAGGTTGCACGCGACAGCGCTACCGGCGAACGCCTGGCCAATTCCCCGGCCCGGCTGGCAAAGCTGAACTACAGCCGCCCGTTCGGGACCGGCGCCGGACGCCTCGGCCTGGAAGCCCAGTACACCAGCCGTCGTCCCACCATCCTCGGCGGGGCGGTGGGAGGCTTCACGGTCCTCAACCTGACGCTGTCCGGCATCAGGCCGACGCCGCGTATCGCGCTGTCGGCAAGCATCTACAACCTGCTCGACAAGCAGTACGCGGATCCGCCCAATGACGAGCACTACGACAACTCCTCGCCGCCGCGGCTGTTGCAGTCGATCCGGCAGGATGGGCGCGTCTTCCGCATGGAACTCAGCTACCGCTTCTGATGCGATCGTTCCCACGCCGAAGCGCGCCGCTGTCCCGTATTGCGCGCATCATCCTTCTCGCCTGCGCACTGCCGGGGCTCGCCGTGGCGCTGGCCCAGCCGCCGGCCACGCCCGAGTACGCGCTGAAAGCGGCCTTCATCTACAACTTCGCCCGTTTCACGAACTGGCCCGAACGCCCGGACAGGCTGCTGCGCCTGTGCGTGCTGGGACGCGACCCGTTCGGCGACGCACTCGATACGATCGACAGGAAGGAAGTCGGCCAGTTGCAGGTCGCCGTCACGCGCCTGCGCAATGCCGGGGAAGCCATGCGCAGCTGCCAGATCGTTTTCATTGCGGATTCCGAAGTGGACGACTTCCTGATGCTGCCGGAACGGGTCCGGCTGGCCGCCGGCGTCCTCACCATCGCCGAACGCGAAGGGGCGGCGCGCCAGGGCATCATCATCGAACTGAGCACGGAAGACCGGAAGATCGGCTTCGAATTCAACCAGGCCAGCGCACGCGAGGCCAGGCTGGACATCAGCTCCAAGCTGTTGCGGCTGGCCAGGAGGGTTTACTGATGAAACTGAGAGCGCGACTTCGATTCCGCTGGCTGAACCGGCAAGCGGTCGGCACCAAGCTGAAGCTGGCCAACCTGTTCACCAGCGGCGTGGTGATCCTGCTCGGCGGCGGCCTGCTGCTGGTGCTGCAGACCTGGTTTTCCGGCGCGGCGCTGCTGGAGCAGACCCGCAACGAAGCGGCGGTGGCCGGCGAAAACCTGTCGGCGGCGATCATCTTCAACGACCAGGCCTCCGCCCGCGACATCCTGGCCTCGCTCAAGGCCGATGCCGATGTCTCGCATGCGACCGTGCTCGATGCCGGGCAGGCGGTGTTCGCCACCTACGCGCGCGCGGACCTTGCCGGGTCCACGGCGCCGGCCGTACTGGGCGGCGACGACTACCGCTTTTCCCTGCGACGCCTGAGCGTCTCGCGCCCGATCGTCTACCAGGGCAAGCAGGTCGGCACGATCCAGGTCGACGCCGACCTGGCCTCGACCTATCGCCGCACCGGCTGGTACGTGCTGGCGATCGCGCTGGTGATGCTGCCCTGCCTGCTGATCGCCCATGCGGTGCTCACGCGGCTGCAGCGCTTCGTGACCGCGCCGCTGCATGCGCTGGCGCGCACCTCGGAAGCGATTTCCGCACAGGGCGACTTCTCGCTGCGCGCCAACGTCGATCCGTCGGCCGACCTGGGCCTGCTGGCGCGCGCCTTCAACGCCATGCTCGATCGTATCGAGAAACGCGAGCTCGCGCTGGAATGCGAGATCGAGGAGCGCAAGCGCGTCGAGGCCAAGCTCGACCGGCTGGCGCATTTCGACAGCGTCACCGGGCTGCACAACCGCCACTTCTTCCACGACCGCCTGGCGGCCGCCGTCGCGCACGCCCAAGGCTTCGAGCAGCGCGCGGTCGTCCTGTTCCTCGACCTGGACAATTTCAAGGCCGTCAACGACACGCTCGGGCATGACACCGGAGACGAACTGCTGCGCGTCGTGGCCAGGCGGCTGACCGAATCGGTGCGCTCCAGCGACACCGTGGCGCGCCTCGGCGGCGACGAATTCGCCATCATCCTCGAGAACGTCGCCGACGGCGCGGTCGCGGACAGGGTGGCGCGGACCTGCATCGACGCCCTGGCGCAGGTGGTGCGCATCGACGGCAATGACATCTACGTGTCGGCCAGCGTCGGCATCAGCAGCTGCCCGACCGATGCCGTCGACGTCCCCACCCTGCTGAAATTCGCCGACACCGCCATGTATGAGGCCAAAGGCGCGGGCAAGAATACCTACCGGGTGTTCCACAGCGGGATGCAGGGCGAAGCCCGGAAGCGCTTCGCGATGAACGGCAAGCTGCGGCGCGCGCTGGAGCAGGAGCAGTTCGTGCTCGAATACCAGCCGCAGGTCGACCTGGCCAGCGGGCGGATCATCGGGGTCGAGGCGCTGGTCCGGTGGGCGCATCCGGAACTGGGCATGATCGGCCCGCAGGAATTCATCCCGGTGGCCGAGGAAACCGGCCTGATCATCCCGATCGGACACTGGGTGCTGGAGACCGCCTGCCGCCAACTGAAGGCCTGGCATGACGAGGGGCGCACCGGGCTGCGCATGGCCGTCAACCTGTCGGCGCGCCAGCTGACCGAGGAAGGATTCGTCGACACCGTGCTGGAGATCGTCCGCGGCTCCGGCGCCGATCCGCGCATGCTCGAACTGGAACTGACCGAGAGCATGCTGATGGATGCCGGGGAAGCCTTCATCGCCAGGCTCGAGGCGCTGCGCGGCGCCGGCATCATGCTGGCGATCGACGACTTCGGCACCGGCTATTCGTCGATGTCCTACCTGAAGCGCTTCCCGATCAACACGATCAAGATCGACCGCAGCTTCGTGCACGACCTGCCGGCCAACGAGCAGGACAAGGCGATCACCAGGGCCATCATCTCGATGGCGCACAGCCTGCGCATGCAGGTGGTGGCCGAAGGCATCGAAACCAGCGGCCAGGCCAGCCTGCTGGCCGCCCACGACTGCGACAGCGGCCAGGGTTATCTCTACAGCAGGCCGGTCGACGCCGACCGGATCGGCATGCTGGTCGATGCGGAGAAATCCGGAGCGAGCGGCCTGGCGGCCGCCTGAACCGGCCTGCCCGCTCAGGCGCGGCGCAGCGCGATGCCGCGCCCGGCGCGGGCGCGCAGCTGGCCGCAGCCGCCGTCCACATCCTGGCCGGCGGAATCGCGCAGCTTGGTCAGGATGCCGCGCGCATGCAGGCCGGCGGCGATCGCGCGCGCCCGCTCCCAGCCGGGCCGCCGGAAGTCCAGGCCGGGCACGGTGTTGTACGGGATCATGTTGAGCACGGCGTATCTGCCGCGCAGGAGGTCGACGATGCCGTCCATTTCCGCGGGGCTGTCGTTGACGCCGTCGAGCAGGGTCCACTGGTACTGGACCGGATAGCCGCTCAGGCGCGCATAGCGCTCGCCATGCTCGACCAGTTCGCGCGGGGACAGGCGCGGGGCGCGCGGCAGCAGGCGCGCGCGCAGTGCGGGATCGGTGCTGTGCAGCGACAGCGCCAGCGCCGGCTTGACCGCGCCCTGCCCCAGGCGCTCGAAGGCGCGCGCGTCGCCCACGGTCGAGAACACCAGGTTCTTGTGTGCGATATTGCCCTCGACGCCGAGCAGCTCGATCGCTTCCAGCACGTGCTCGAGGTTATGGGCGGGCTCGCCCATGCCCATGAAGACGACTTTCTTCACGGGCCGCTGGCGCCGCGCCAGCACCACCTGGGCCACGATCTCGCCGCTCGTGACCTGGCGCAGCAGGCCTTCGCGGCCGGTCATGCAGAACTGGCAGCCGACCGCGCAGCCGACCTGGCTGGACACGCACACGCCATCGCGCGGCAGCAGCACCGCTTCGACCGCCTGGCCGTCGCCCAGCGCCACCAACAGGCGCGCCGAACCGTCTTCGGCCGGATGGCTGCTCACCAGCCGCGCCAGGCCGTCCAGTTCCCGGTCCAGCGCCGGCAAGGCCTCGCGCACCGGCCTGGGGAGGTAGTCAGCCGGCCGGCGCCGGCCGCGCTCGTGCGGCGCGGCCTGGACCCAGTCGCGCAGCACGCGCCGCTGGTGTTCCGGCAGCGCGCCGAGCGCCTCGAGGCGCTCGCGGATTGCCTGAACGCGCACGGCTTCAGTCGTTCTTGACGACGATGCTCGGGAACTTGCTGCTCATGTCCTTCGCCTTCTCGGCCACCTTGACGGCGAGCTTGCGCGCGATGTCCTTGTAGACGCCCGCCACCGGACCGTCCGGATCGGCCACCACGGTCGGGCGGCCGGAATCGGTCTGTTCGCGGATCGACATGGTCAGGGGCAGCGCGCCCAGGAACTCGACGCCGAAGTCGGCGCACATCTTCGCGCCGCCGCCGTGGCCGAAGATGGCTTCGGTATGGCCGCAGTTCGAGCAGATGTGGGTGCTCATGTTCTCGACCACGCCCAGGATCGGGATGCCGACCTTCTCGAACATCTTGAGGCCCTTGCGCGCGTCCAGCAGGGCGATGTCCTGCGGGGTGGTGACGATCACGGCGCCGGTGACCGGCACCTTCTGCGACAGGGTCAGCTGGATGTCGCCGGTACCCGGGGGCATGTCGACGATCAGGTAGTCGAGGTCGCGCCAGTTGGTCTGCTCCAGCAGCTGCTGCAGCGCGCCGGTGACCATCGGGCCGCGCCATACCATCGGCTCGTCCGGGTCGATCATGAAGCCGATCGACGAGACCTGCACGCCGTGGTTCTCCAGCGGCTCCATGGTCTTGCCGTCGCGGCTTTCGGGACGCCCGCTGATCCCCAGCATCATCGGCTGCGAGGGACCGTAGATGTCGGCGTCCAGCACGCCCACGCTGGCGCCTTCGGCCGCCAGGGCCAGGGCCAGGTTGACCGCGGTGGTCGACTTGCCGACTCCGCCCTTGCCGGAGGCCACGGCGATGATGTTCTTCACGTTCGGCATCACCTTCAGGCCGCGCTGCACGGTGTGCGACAGGATCTTGCTGGTGACCTTGACGTTGACCTTGTCCACGCCCGGCAGCGCCTTGACTGCCGCGCTCACGGACTCGCGGATCGCCGGCACCTGGCTGGCCGCCGGGTAGCCCAGCTCGATCTCGAGCGACACGTCGGCGCCCTCGACCTTGATGTTCTTGACGGATTTGGACGCAACGAAGTCTTTCTCGGTGTTAGGATCGATAACCGCCGACAGCGCCGTCTTGACGTCGTTCTCTGTGATGCTCATGTAGATCTCCGGATGTGATGGGGCGAAGTGTAGCGCAAAATGCAGCCCAGCCTCTTGCCGGAATGGCAAAACCGGCCAATACCCCCTGCGCGCGCAGGGCCATCCGCTGTTAAAATGCTTCTTTTCTTATAACCAACGCGTTTCGACCATGACCCGCAAGCTGTTCGTCACCACTGCCCTGCCCTACGCCAACGCCGCCTTCCACATCGGCCACATGATGGAATACATCCAGGCCGACATCTGGGTCCGTTTCCAGCGAATGCAGCGCGACAACGGCATGCAGCGCCAGGTGCATTTCGTCTGCGCCGACGATACCCACGGCACCCCGATCATGATCGCGGCCGAGAAGGAAGGCATCACGCCCCAGGAATTCGTGGCCAAGATCGCGGCCGGCCGTCCCCAGTACCTGGACGGTTTCCACATCGCCTTCGACAACTGGTATTCGACCGACTCGCCGGAAAACGTCGAGCTGTCCCAGGGTATCTACCGCAAGCTGCGCGATGCCGGCCTGATCGTCACCAAGACGGTCGACCGCTTCTACGACCCGGTCAAGGGCATGTTCCTGGCCGACCGCAACATCAAGGGCGAGTGCCCGGTCTGCCACGCCAAGGACCAGTATGGCGACAACTGCGAAGTCTGCGGCGCCGCCTACCAGCCGACCGAACTGGTCAACCCGTTCTCGGTGTTCACCGGCTCGACCCCGGTCCTGAAACCGTCCGAACAATACTTCTTCAAGCTGTCCGACCCGCGCTGCTTCAGCTTCCTGAAGGAATGGCTGAACACCCCGGACCGCCTGCAGCCGGAAATGGTCAACAAGGTCTCCGAATGGCTGGGCGAAGCCGGCGAAAAGCTGGCCGACTGGGACATCTCGCGCGACGCGCCCTATTTCGGCATCCCGATCCCCGATGCGCCGGGCAAGTTCTTCTATGTCTGGCTGGACGCGCCGGTCGGCTACCTGGCCAGCCTGAAGAACTACTTCGACAAGCAGGGCCTCGACTTCGACGCCTTCCTGAACGACCCAAGCGCCGAGCAGCTGCACTTCATCGGCAAGGACATCGTGTCCTTCCACCTGCTGTTCTGGCCGGCCATGCTGAACTTCTCGGGCCACCCGATCATCGACAAGCTGAAGGTCGCGGTGCACGGCCACCTGACCGTCAACAACGAAAAGATGTCGAAGTCGCGCGGCACCGGCATCTCGCCGCTGCGCTACCTGGAACTGGGCATGAACCCGGAATGGCTGCGCTACTACCTGGCCTTCAAGCTCAACAGCAAGGTCGAGGACCTGGACTTCAACGGCGACGACTTCGTGGCCCGCGTGAACAGCGACCTGATCGGTAAATACGTGAACATCGCCAGCCGCTGCGCCGGCTTCATCGCCAAGCGCTTCGACGGCAAGCTGGCCGACAGCCTGTCGCCGACCGCCCGCAACTGGATCTGCAAGGCCCTGATGCACGAAGGCGTCGAGCGCCAGGCCAGCATCGCGGCCAGCTTCGAGGCGCGCGAATACGGCAAGGCCCTGCGCGAGATCATGGAGATCGCCGACGTCACCAACCAGTACGTCGACGAGTACAAGCCGTGGCTGCTGGCCAAGGACCCGGAAAAGGCCGGGGAACTGCACGACGTCTGCACCACGGCCCTGATCCTGTTCCGCCAGCTGACCATCATGCTGTCGCCGGTGCTGCCGAGCGTGGCCGCCAAGGTCACCGCCTTCCTGGGCGAGGACCAGCCGAGCTGGGCCGACACCCATGGCGCCGCCGTCTACGAAACCATGGTCGGCCGCACCATCGGCGCCTATACCCACCTGCTGCAGCGCGTGGATGCCAGGATGGTCGAGAACCTGTTCGACAAGCCCGCGGCCGTGGCCGCCGTGGCCGCCCCGGCCGCCCCGGTCGCTGTTGCCGCCGAGCAGGCGCCGGGCGCCGAGGCCGCGGCAGCGGCAGCGGCCGGCGACATCGAGGAACTCGCCCCCGAGATCTCGATCGACGACTTCACGAAAATCGACCTGCGCGTGGCGAAAATCGTCAACTGCGAACACGTCGAAGGCGCCGGCAAGCTGCTGCGCCTGACCCTGGACGTGGGCGAAGGCCGCCACCGCAACGTGTTCTCGGGCATCAAGTCGGCCTACAAGCCGGAAGACCTGATCGGCAAGCTGACCGTGATGGTGGCCAACCTGGCCCCGCGCAAGATGAAGTTCGGCGTCTCGGAAGGCATGGTGCTGTGCGCTTCCGCCGCCGACGAGAAGGCGAATCCGGGCCTGTACCTGCTCGATCCGATGCCGGGTGCGACCCCGGGCATGCGCATCCGCTGAGCGTCCCCCGATCCTTGTGCGGCCGGGCTTTCCCGGCCGCATGACATACTGGCAGCAAGGCCCCGGTGTCCTTTCCGGGTCCGGTAGCGGGTGTACAATGCCATGCTTTTAAACTACAAACGCCCCTACAAACTTATTGATAGGCAGCTAATAATATGACCGAATTCACCCCTCTCCGCCATCTTCCGCAAGCCAACGTGTTCCGCAAGGGCGACGTCTTCGTCCTGTTCGGCGAACTGTTCGGCCGCGGCTATGTGAATGGCCTGATCGACGAGGCGCGCAAGGCCGGCATGACGATCGTCGGCGTGACCGTGGGCCGCCGCGACGATACCGGCGCCCTGCGCGCCCTGACGGCCGAGGAACTGGCCGAGGCGGAAGAAAAGCTCGGCGGCCGCATCATCAATGTGCCGCTGATGGCGGGCTTCGACATGGACGCCCCGGAAGGCGAGCAGAATCCGACCGAGATGCTGTCCGGTATCACCCTGAAGGGCTGGCAGGAAGAAAAACTGGACTGGGCTGCCGTCGAACGCTGCCGTGAAGCCGGCGTGCGCCGCTTCACCAGCTCGGCCGCCGCCGTGATGGCCGAAGTCGACAAGCTGGTCCCGGAAGGCGCCAACGTCTTCTTCGCCCACACCATGGCCGGCGGCATCCCGAAGATCAAGGCCTTCCTGGCCATCGCCAACCGCATCTACAAGGGCCGCGGCGAGCGCTTCATGTCCTCGCGCGCCCTGCTCGACAGCGACCTGGGCAAGCTGATCCTGATGAACTTCGACGAAGTCACGGCCAACACGCTCAAGTACCTGATCGATGCCTCGGCACCGATCCGCGAGCGCGTGACCAGGGCTGGCGGCGAAGTGCGCTACACCGCCTACGGCTACCACGGCACCGAGATCCTGATCGGCGGCGAATACCAGTGGCAGACCTACACCAACTACACCCAGGGCTACGCCAAGATGCGCCTGGAGTCGATCGCGCAGGCGGCCTGGGTCCAGGGTGTGCCGGCGACCGTGTTCAACTGCCCGGAAATCCGCACCAATTCCTCGGACATCTTCGTGGGCGTCGAACTGTCGCTGTTCCCGCTGCTGTCCGCCCTGAAGAAGGAAGGCGGCGGCGCCTGGGCCGACGAGCAGTGGCGCATCTGCGAATCGCTGCTGGGCGAGGGCGAGTCGTTGCAGTCGCTGCTCGACACCATCGAGCGCTACAACAACGACGCCACCAGCGCCCACTTCCGCAACTTCGCAGCCTGGCCGATGGACAACACGCCGGAGCTGGCCGATGTCATGATCGGCACCTCGGAAGCCATCACCGGCCTGCACAAGGACAAGAAGGCCCTGATCACCGACCACCTGTCGCACCTGGTGCTGGAAGGCGCCGGTCCGCTGATGTTCCATGGCGCATCGGAAAAAATCGGCCCGGTGCTGTGGCTCAACCACGACATCATCGCCCGTCAACTGAACGCGCTGCATAAATAAGCTTGACGCCAGGCCGGCGGGGCCGAAGAATCAGCTCCGCCGCTACGCATTAACCATTCTCTGAATCATGATCTTCTCGAAAAAACACTCGCTGTACGAATCCGAGCACACCAAGTTCATCAAGGAACTGAAGTCCCGGCTGCCGGGCATGGAACAACGCCAATTCGAGGGCCGCGCCCTGCTGTGGGATACGGCCCCGATCTCGCTCGACGAGCAGGCCCGTGTCCAGGAATCGCGCCTGCGCCAGCAGGCCTACCCGTACCAGAGCAAGGTCTGAGGACGGAACGGCGCCCATGCTGCCCGACCAGGCCGCGCCCGATGCGCCGGCCGAATCGATGCCGGACTTGCCGGGCGACGGTTCGCCCGGCGCGGCGCCGCTTCCCCCTGACGATGCCGCCGCGATCGCCCGCCTGTACGGCGAGCCGCTGACGCGCCTGCCCACCGACCTGTACATTCCGCCGGACGCGCTCGAGGTCTTCCTCGACGCCTTCGAAGGACCGCTCGACCTGCTGCTGTACCTGATCCGCCGGCAGAACTTCAATATCCTCGACATTCCGATGGCGCAGGTGACCCTGCAATACCTGAAGTACGTCGAGCAGATCCGCCAGCGCAACCTGGAGCTGGCGGCGGAGTACCTGCTGATGGCGGCGATGCTGATCGAGATCAAGTCGCGCATGCTGCTGCCGCGGCGCCAGGACGAGCTGGTCGAGGACGTGGGCGACCCGCGCGCCGAACTGGTGCGGCGCCTGCTGGACTACGAGCAGATCAAGAGCGCCGCGGTCCAGCTGGGCGCCCTGCCCCAGGAGGGACGCGACTTCCAGCGTCCCCAGCTGTTCGTGGAACAGGGGCTGGCCCAGGCCTGGCCGGACGTCGATCCGTGGGACCTGCAGCGCGCCTGGCTCGACGTGCTGCGCCGCGCCAAGCTGACCCAGCACCACCGGATCAGCCGCCAGGAACTGTCGGTGCGCGAGCATATGTCGGCCATCCTGCGCACCCTGCAGTCGCAGCGCTTCGTCGAATTCACCGAGCTGTTCGCGGGCCGGCACGGAGTCCCGATCGTGGTTGTACACTTTGTCGCCATGCTCGAACTCGCGAAAGAAACATTGATTGAAATTACGCAGGCCGAACCGTTTGCGCCGATCTATGTGCGCCTGGCCTATTCGCCGGCCTGAGCCGGCCTATCTTCCTTGTATCCTTAACCCATGAAAATCATCTCCTCCATCGAAGAATTGCGCGACCAGTTGCGCGGCCAGCTGCGCACCGCCTTCGTGCCGACGATGGGCAACCTGCATGAAGGCCATTTGTCGCTGATGCGCCTGGCGCGCCGCCATGGCGACCCGGTGGTGGCCTCGATCTTCGTCAACCGCCTCCAGTTCGGTCCGAACGAGGATTTCGACAAGTACCCGCGCACCTTCCAGGACGACGTCAAGAAACTGGAGAAGGAAGGCGTGTACGTGCTGTTCGCGCCGACCGAGAAGGACATGTACCCGGAGCCGCAGGAATACCGCGTGCGCCCGCCTGACGGCCTGGGCAACACCCTGGAAGGCGAATTCCGTCCCGGCTTCTTCGAGGGCGTGTGCACCGTGGTGACCAAGCTGTTCTCCTGCGTGCAGCCGCGCGTGGCCGTGTTCGGCAAGAAGGATTACCAGCAGCTGATGATCGTGCGTAACATGGCGCGCCAGTTCGCGCTGCCGACCGAGATCATCGGCGCCGAGACCTTCCGTGCGGAAGACGGCCTGGCGCTGTCCTCGCGCAACGGCTACCTGTCGGACACCGAGCGGGCCGAAGCGCCGGCCCTGTTCCAGAGCCTGAACCAGGTCGCGGGCGAGATGCGCGCGGGCCACCGCGATCCGCTCGCGCTGGAGCACGGCGCGATGGAAGGCCTGGCCGCACGCGGCTGGAAGCCGGACTACATCTCGATCCGCAAGCGCATCGACCTGCAGGCGCCGACGTCCGCCGACCTCGAGCGCGGCGAACCGCTGGTGGTGCTGGCCGCTGCCAAGCTGGGCAGCACGCGCCTGATCGACAATCTCGAGATCTGAGCGAGCGTGAGCAAAAGCGTATTTTGCTTGCGTAATTGCAACACCGGGAAGGCTGGTTTACACTAGGGCGCTGTCGCATTCACGTCCAGGACCAGCCTTGAACGTTCCCGCCGCCGCCATTGCCCGCAAGGGCCCTCCCAGGTCCACCGATGCGGTCAGCCGCATCGGCGGCGACCTCGCTCCCCATGAAATGCGCGATCCCTTCGATATCGGGGAAGCGCTCGCCGCGCTGTCCGTCAGCGGCGACCCGGTGACGGTGTACGCCGCCGCCGGCGCCGAGCCGCTGCTGGCGCGGATCGAATCGGTGGACCCCGAACTGCCCCACTTCGTGCTCGACTTCAGCGGCAGCGAAGTCCCCCCTGGCGGACGCGCGATCTTTGTCGCCGTGATCGGCAGCAACGCCAAGCTGCAGTTCGAGCTCGAGCGCGACTGGACCGGCTTGCCGGACCAGCCGCACCTGGTGGCGGCGGAATTTCCCGACAGCTGCCTGGTACTGAACCGGCGCGCGGCGCGGCGCATCGAGACGCCGGTGGGCGTCAACTACACGGCCAGTTTCGGGCTGGGCAGCAGGCAGTACGAATTGCCGCTGTACGACTTTTCCGAGGGCGGGGTCGGGATGCGGGCGAGTCCGGAACAGGCCCTCGGACTGTCGGTGGGCAGGAAGCTGGCGGGAGTGCGGCTGGAGCTGGGGCCGGCGCTGGTCGTCACCGCCGATCTCGAGATCCGCCTGATGCGGCCGTTCCGGACCTTCCTGCTCGGGGAGCAGGTGCAGATCGGGTGCAGCTTTGCGAGCATTACGATGCAGATGCAGCAGAGCCTGGAGCGGGTGGTGACGAATGGCTTGACGCAGCGGAGGGTGGTGCGGCGCTGAGGCCGTTTGATCAGGCCGCCACGCTCTGCGCCCACGCCAGGGCCGACAGGTGCGCCTTGTTGACGTCGAGCGGACTGATGTCGAGCGAGGCCGCCAGCGAGGCCACGAGATGGGAATTGAGCTCGCAGGCTTCCGCCAGCGCCAGGTAGGGCCCATACACGCCCTCGCGCCCCACCAGCGCCCGCACCACCTCGTCCGGCAGCTGGATGGTCTCCAGCACCTCCTTCATCGGCAGTCCCAGCAGGCGATCGAGCAGCGAGAACATCCCCGCCACGAACAGGTTCTCCCCTTCCCCGCGCGCCAGGTACTTCTGCCCCAGCAGTTCGGCCAGCCGTCCGCGCACCACCGCGGTTTCCATCAGCACCGGAGAATAGCCGCTGGTGCTGGCCGTCGCCAGCAGCAGCAGCAGCCAGCGGTACAGCGGCGCATAGCCGAGCAGCCCGATGGCCTGGCGCAGCGACTGCACCTCGCGCCCGGCGCCGAAACCGGCCGAGTTGATGAAGCGCAGCAGCTTGTAGGTCAGGGCCGGGTCGCGCTTGAGCACGCTCTCCAGCTTGGGCACGTCCTCGTTGTTCTGCACCATCTGCATCAGCTGCAGGATCACGTTCTGGGTCGGGTTCATGCCCTTGACCGGATTGCCGGGACGCGGCGTCAGGTGCAGCTTGCCGACAAAGGCATCCAGCCCCAGCGCCGCGCAGGCGTCGAAGTCGGCCCAGGTGGCGACCGGCCGCCCGACCATGCGCATCGCCGAATGCTTGGCGGCGGCGTAGGCGCGCGCCTGGCTTCCCACGTCGGCGCCGGTGAAGCGCACTTCGACGTAGGACGCGTAAGGCGACAGGTTGCGCCCGAGGATAGTCATGTCGGCGCCGCGGATCGAGACGCCCACGCCCCCGACCCGCACGGCCTGCACGGCGGCGCGCGCCGAGCTGTCGGTCAGCTGGCGCAGCTCGAGGGTGAGGACGGTGCGTTCCGGCGGCAAGGCATGCAGCGCGTCGGTCGAGAGCATCGCCGGCACCGCATCGAGGAACAGGATCTTGTCGCGCAGCAGCCAGCCATGGTCCTCATGGATGACGTGCTCCGCCACGAAGCCGACCAGGTCTTCCAGCTCCTGGACGGTGGGGACCTTGCCGTCGTGCTGCTGCCACGACAACTCATAGCCGATCACGCGCTGCTTCGGGTCGAGCAGCGGTTCGCGGATGAGGAAGTTTGTTTGATGCATGTGGGCGCCGTGGGTGCTTGGTGCGCGGCGCGCGCTCAGAACCCGAGGCTGTCGAGCAGATCGTCGACCTGGCCCTGGTTCGCGACGACCTCGCTGTTGCCTTCCGTCTTGATCTGCGGGCCGTTCAGCAGCCCGTTGTCGAGCTCGCGCCTGATCTCGCTGGGCGCGAAGTCGATCAGGACCTGCACCAGCTGCTTTTCCAGGTCCTGGGCGATGTTCGTGATGCGGCCGATCACCTGGCCGGTCAGGTCCTGGAAATCCTGGGCCATCATGATGTTCATCAGCTGCCCGCGGGTCGCGACGGCGCCAAGACGCGATTCGTCCAGGCCGGCCACGGTGCGCTCGGCCAGCGCGCGCCATTCGGCTTCGCTGGCGCCGCCGGCGAGCAGCGCCTGCCAGGACGAGGACAGCTCGGCCGAGCGGGTCTCGATCGCATCCTGCAGCGGCGAGGCGCTGTCGGTGGCGTCCAGCACCTTCTTGGCGGCCTGTTCGGACAGACGCGCCACGTAATCGAGGCGGTCGCGCGCATCCGGGATGTCGCTGGCGGCCTTCTCGATCAGCTTGTCGAGCCCGAGCCCGCGCAGGCTGTCGTGCAGCGCGCGGGTCATGTGCCCGATCCGGCTCAGGACCTCGTCGTGCGAGGCCTGCTCGGCAGTCTGCTCAAGCATCTCAGGCTCCGGTCTTCTCGAGTTTCTCGAAGATCTTGTTCAGCTTTTCGTCCAGGGTGGCGGCCGTGAACGGCTTGACCACGTAGCCGCTGGCGCCGGCCTGGGCCGCGGCGATGATGTTTTCCTTCTTGGCTTCGGCGGTCACCATCAGCACCGGCAGCTTGGCCAGCGCAGGATCGGCACGGATGTTCTGCAGCATCGTCAGGCCGTCCATGTTCGGCATGTTCCAGTCCGACACCACGAAGTCGAACTGCTCGCTGCGCAGCTTGGCCAGCGCCATCACGCCATCTTCGGCTTCGTCGACGTTGGCATAACCCAGTTCCTTCAACAGATTTCGCACGATGCGGCGCATCGTCGAGAAATCGTCAACAACCAAAAACTTCATTTTTGGATCAGCCATGTAATACTCCGTTTGAATCTCTTATGGTTTGAATGATGAGCGCTGCATCTACGAGCGCCACACAACACCCTCATGGCGGCGTTGCATCGTCGCGCCGTACCAGCGTACTGTCTTCGACGATGCGCCTTGCCCCGGGGATTTTGTTAGACACTCTAAGCAGCCTCAAGAATAGCATTTTTGTTGCCGTACGGCGATAAAATGGTCCGAAAAGCACCTTGTCCGGATCAAACGCGCAACGCCCGGCTGCCCTGGGTGGCCAGGTGTTCCAGCACCATGCGCGGCAGCGCCTGCAGGGGTCCGACGTCGTGGGCGGCGCCGAGGGCGATGGCCTCGCGCGGCATGCCGAACACGATGCAGCTCGCCTCGTCCTGGGCGAAGTTGTGCGCGCCGGCATTGCGCATCTCGAGCATGCCCGCCGCGCCGTCCTTGCCCATGCCGGTCAGGATAACACCAACCGCGTTCTTGCCCGCCGCCTGCGCGGCGGAGCGGAACAGCACATCGACCGAGGGGCGATGGCGGTTGACCGGAGGCGACTGCTCGAGCCTGGTCATGTAGTTGGCGCCCGACCTGGCCAGCAGCAGGTGCGAATGGCCGGGCGCGATATAGGCGTGGCCCGGCAGCACCCGCTCGTTGCCCTGCGACTCGACCACGCTGATCCGGCACAGCGCATCCAGGCGTTTCGCAAACGACGAGGTGAAGCCTTCCGGCATGTGCTGGGCGATCAGGATGCCCGGGCAGTCGGACGGCATCTGCATCAGGAATTCGCGGATCGCCTCGGTGCCGCCGGTGGAGGCGCCGATGATGATCAGCTTTTCCGACGAGATCAGGGGACTGCGCAGCGCCGACAGCGGCGCGCTCGGGGCCTGGGCGCGCACGCTGCGCGGGGCGATGCGGGCGCGCGCGGCGGCGCGGATCTTGTCGGCGATCATGTCGGCGTAGTCGCGCATCCCGGTCTGGATCGAGATCTTCGGCTTGGTCACGAAGTCGATCGCGCCCAGTTCCAGCGCGCGCATCGTGATCTCGGAGCCGCGCTCGGTCAGCGAGGACACCATCAGCACCGGCATCGGGCGCAGGCGCATCAGCTTTTCCAGGAAGTCCAGGCCGTCCATCTTGGGCATCTCGACGTCCAGGGTCAGCACGTCGGGATTATGCTTCTTGATCAGTTCGCGCGCGACGAGCGGATCGGGCGCCGTGGCGACCACTTCCAGGTCGGGCTGGGAGTTGACGATTTCGCTCATCACGCTGCGGATCAGCGCGGAGTCGTCGACAATCAGCACCTTTGTCTTCATGATTCGGTCCTTCCAGGTCAGAACAGGTCGATTTCGCCGCCGACCGGCTCGACCTTGAGGCGCTTGGCGTAATCGAGCTCGCGCTTGGCGAGCGTATCGTTTTGGGTTTGCATCAGTTTCTTGACCATCACCTTGCCCGTGTGCGGGAAGAAGTACACCTTGCGCGGGTAGATGTCGTTCAGGTCCTCGGCCAGCACCGGGATCCGTTCGGTCTTCAGGAAATTCATCACGAAGGACGCATTGCGCTCGCCCACGTTCATGGCCGAGAAGCCGCGCAGCACCGCCCCGCCGCCGAACACCTTGGCTTCCAGGTGCTCGCGCCGGGCGCCGGCCTTGAGCAGGTCGTTGATCAGGACTTCCATGGCGAAGGTCCCGTAGCGCATCGAGGCCGACACCGGACTGCCGGCGTCGCCGCCGCCGTCGGGCAGCATGAAGTGGTTCATGCCGCCCAGCCCGGTGAGGCGGTCGCGGATGCAGGCCGACACGCAGGAGCCGAGCACCGTCACGATCAGCATGTTGCGGCCCGTGTAGTAGTACTCGCCCGGCAGGATCTTGGCGGCCTCGCAGTCGAAGGTGCGGTCGTAGTAGACGTTGGTCGCGAACTGGCTGTTCATGGTCGTACCCGTAGGGCCTCGCCGCCCTGTTGGTCAAGCTCGTACACGGTCTTGCCGCGCAGGCGCAGCGCATCCGAGACGTACAGGAAGTTCTCCGAATGGCCCGCGAACATCAGCGCGTCGGGCTTCATCAGCGGTACGAAGCGGCTCAGGATCTTGCGCTGGGTCGCCTTGTCGAAATAGATCATCACGTTGCGGCAGAAGATGGCGTCGAAGCGCCCTTCCAGCGGCCACTCCTCGGCCAGCAGGTTCAGCTGGCGGAACGCGACCAGCTGGCGCAGCTCGGGGCGCATCCGCGCCATGCCTTCGTGGCTGCCCTTCCCCTTCAGGAAGAAGCGGCGCAGGCGGCCGGGGTCGAGCTTGTCGACCCGTTCCATCGGGTAGATGGCGTTGGCGCCGGTGGCCAGCACATTGGTGTCGATGTCGGTCGCGACCACCTGCACCGGAGGCGTCAAGGTGTCGAAGGCCTCGCAGGCCGTCATCGCGATCGAGTACGGTTCCTCGCCGGTGGAACTGGCCGAGCACCACACGGTGAGCGTGCGGCGCTCGCGCCGGTGCAGCGCGACCAGGTGCTCGGCCAGCAACGGGAAGTGGTGCGCCTCGCGGAAGAACGAGGTCAGGTTGGTGGTCAGCGCATTGGTGAAGGCTTCCCACTCGGCCGCCATGCGCCCCGCCTCCAGGTCGTCGAGGTAGCGCTCGAAGGACTGGATGCCGGTCGCGCGCAGGCGCCGCGCCAGGCGGCTGTAGACCATTTCCTGCTTGCTGTCGGCTAGCGAGATGCCGGCGCGCCGGTAGATCAGCGCGCGGACCCGTTCGAAATCACGGCGCGTGAAATCGAACTCCTTGACCGTGTCGGTTTTATGCTGCGGCACTTTGCTTGCCTTCTTAATGCTCGTTGGCCTGGACGTCGTGCCAGTGTTGCGTTGCAGGGTGGGCAGCTTTGCTGCCCACCCGGTGATCGATCAGGCAGCCAGCTTGTCGATCAGGCCCATTTCGCTGGACGACATCAGCTTGTCGATGTCGACCAGGATCAGCATGCGCTCGTCCACCGTGCCCAGGCCGATCATGTAGTCGGAGTTGAACGCGGTGCCCATTTCCGGCGCCGGCTTGATCTGGTCCGGCGTCAGGGTGGTCACGTCGGACACGCTGTCCACCACCATGCCCATGATGCGGCCGCCGATGTTCAGGATGATCACGACCGTGAACTGGTCGTACACCGGGGTGCCGAGGCGGAACTTGATGCGCATGTCCACCACCGGAATGATGATGCCACGCAGGTTGATCACGCCCTTGATGAATTCGGGAGCGTTGGCGATGCGGGTCACCGCTTCGTAGCCGCGGATCTCCTGCACCTTGAGGATGTCGATGCCGTATTCCTCGGAGCCCAGGGTGAAGGCCAGGAATTCGCTGCCGGCGCCGTCGCGCGCGGTCCCGTCGGCGGGTTTGGTGTTTTGTATGTTAGACATGTTCAATCCTTCTTGCTGTCGGGTTGTTATAGAACGACGGGATCGTCGGCCAGCTGGCGCGAGGAGCGCACCAGCGCCGCCACGTCCAGGATCAGGGCGACGCCGCCGTCGCCCATGATGGTGGCGCCGGAAATGCCCGCCACCTTACGGTAATTCGCTTCGAGGTTCTTGACCACCACCTGCTGCTGGCCCACCAGTTCGTCCACGAACAGCGCCGCCTTCCTGCCCTCGGTCTCGAGGATCACGACGATGCCTTCGCACGGATCGGTGAAGCGCGGGGCGATCTCGAACATCTGGTACAGCGGGATCAGGGGCAGGTAGTCGCCGCGCACCTTGATCACGCGCCCGCGCCCGGCGATCTCGCGGATGTCCTGCGGCGCCGGCTGCAGCGACTCGACCACGAAGGACAGCGGCAGGATGTAGATCTCTTCGCCGCAGCGGATCGACATGCCGTCCAGGATCGCCAGGGTCAGGGGCAGCGAGATCGAGATCGTGGTGCCGAAGCCGCGCGCCGAACGGATGTCGACGCTGCCGCCCATGGCGGTGATGTTGCGCTTGACCACGTCCATGCCGACCCCGCGGCCGGACACGTCGGTAACCGTCTCGGCGGTCGAGAAGCCGGGCGCGAAGATCAGCTGCCAGACCTCGGCATCGCTCATGCCGTTCGATACCGCCAGCCCGTTCTGGGCCGCCTTGGCCAGGATCCGTTCGCGATTCAGGCCGCCGCCGTCGTCGGCCACCTCGATGATGATGTTGCCGCCCTGGTGGCCGGCCGACAGGAACAAACGCCCCGCTTCCGACTTGCCAGCCGCCGCACGCGCCGCCGGCATCTCGATGCCGTGGTCGATGCTGTTGCGCACCAGGTGGGTCAGCGGATCGACGATGCGCTCGATCAGGCCCTTGTCGAGTTCCGTGGCCGAGCCGTGGGTGATGAAATCGACCTTCTTGCCGAGCTTGCCGGCCAGGTCGCGCACCATGCGCGGGAAGCGCGAGAACACGAAGTCCATCGGCATCATGCGGATCGACATCACGGCTTCCTGCAGCTCGCGCGTGTTGCGTCCCAGCTGGCTCACCGAGGCCAGCAGGCGCTCGTGCAGGATCGGATCGAGGTTGCCGCTGCGTTGCTCCAGCATCGCATTGGTGATCACCAGTTCGCCGATCAGGTTGATCAGCTGGTCGACCTTCTCGACCGAAACCCGGATCGACGAGGATTCGGCGTGCGCCGCCTTGTCGTCCTTCTTCGCGGCCTTCTTCTCGGCCGCCAGCTCCGAGACCTCGACCGGTTCCGGGCGGCCGGAGGCCGGCGCGCGCTCGGGCGCGCTCTCGGTGATGCCGGCCTGGGCGCGGATCTGCTCGATCGGCTGGAAGAAGCCGTAGCCGCGCTCGTCGTCGCTCAGGTCGTGCGCCGCCGGCGCCACGTCGTCGTCCGGGCCGAAGAAGCCGTAGCCCTGCTCGTCCTCGATGCGCTTGCGCTCGGCCGCTTCCAGTGCGCGCTGTTCCGGCGTCAGCGCCGGGGCCTCGAAGATCTTCAGGTCGTCCGGGTCGAGCACGAACGAGCAGATCGCGACGATGTCGTCCAGGCTCTCGTGGGTGGTGATGACCAGCGCGCTGCGCCCGCCGTCCAGCGGCGTGACCGACACCCGGCCCATCAGGCCCAGTTCGTCGGCCAGCGCATTGACGTCGCGCTGCGCCACGCTGGGCAGCTCGATCTTGTAGCGGTGCGCGCCCTCGCTCGGATGCGACCTGGTCTCGGCGGTGAGGTAGGACGGCGCCACCACCGGCGCCTGCGGCACCAGGCCCTCGGCCAGGTCGTGCAGCACCATGCGCACGTTGGCCACCGCCTCCTGGTCGACGCTTGCTCCGTGGCGGTGCCCGTCGAGCTGCATCTTGAGGCTGTCCTTGGCGGCCAGGAAGGCGTCCACGTGGTTCGAGGTCAGCGCCATCTCGCCCTTGCGGATGCGGTCCAGCAGCGACTCCAGCACGTGGGTCACTTCGCTCATGTCGGTCAGCCCGAAGGTCGAGGCGCCGCCCTTGACCGAGTGGGCGGTGCGGAAGATCGCGTTCAGGTCTTCCGGATCGGGCGCGGCGACATCGACGGCCAGCAGCAGCCGCTCCATTTCGGCGAGCAGTTCTTCCGCTTCGTCGAAAAAGACCTGGTAAAACTGGCTGATGTCGATGCTCATGATTCAGTCCGGTGGTTGGGGCCGCGCGTCATCGGATCAACCGATCACTTTTTTGACCACCTCGATCAGGCGCTGCGGATCGAAGGGCTTGACCAGCCAGCCATTGGCGCCGGCGGCGCGGCCCTTCGACTTCATCTCGTCGGACGACTCCGTGGTCAGCATCAGGATCGGCGTCTTGGCGTAGGCCGGCAAGGTGCGCAGCGTCTTGATCAGGGCCAGGCCGTCCATGCGCGGCATGTTCTGGTCGGTGAGGACCAGGTCGACGGCCTGCTGCTTCGCCTTGTCGAGGCCATCCTGGCCGTCGACCGCTTCCACCACGTTGTAGCCTGCGGCCTTGAGGCTGAACGCCACCATCTGGCGCAGCGAACTGGAATCGTCGACCGCGAGTATCGTTTTTGCCATCTTTTGCTCCTGCTGTTTTATGTCCGGTATGTTCCGGATCACTGAATCACTGTTGTCTATATATCGTGGCCACCGGACTCAGAACAGTTCGATGTCCCCGCTTTCGAGATGCCGCTGTTCGACCGACTTGCGCAGCATGCTGCGCAGCTCGAGCGACTGGATCGCCAGCGCCATGCTGACCTTGCCGAGGCGATCGACGATTTCCTCGCTGTCGGTTTCCGGCGCGATGTCTGCGCCATGTTCGCTGAGCGTGCCCAGGAAGTCGCGCAGGCCGGCCACGCGCTTGAGCGTGCGTTCGATCAGCTGGCTGGTCATGTCCTGGAACTGCATGCTCGTGATCGCCGTGTTGACGTGCTGGCCGATCTCGCCCGACATCGCCGACAGCTTCTCGCTGTCCTCGGCGCTCGGGGTGCCGCCGGCCAGCAGGCGGTCGATGGTTTCCTGGCGCGCGCCGACCGCCGTGTGGATCGCCATGAAGCTGCTGGTCAGCTTGTCGATGGCTTCCTCGAGCAGCAGCTCGGTCTGCAGCAGGTCGGTCTCGACCTCGGTCAGGTGCCGGCGTCCGTGCACCGACACGCCCGACAGCAGGCGCTTGACATGCGATCCGAGTATTTTTTTTCTTGCCATTCTAGTCCTCCAGTCCTGGCCGGGCTACTGCTTGACCGCGGGCGCCGCCGCGGCGGCGGAGACGGCGGCCGCCGATGCGGTTGCCGCAGCACCCGGATCCTGGGCCGGCACCTCGAGGGTGGCGGCGTCGCGCATCACGGCTTCTTCCGTACGTTTGTTCATGACGATGATGCTGATGCGGCGGTTGATCGGGTTGAACGGATCCTTGCGGTCGAGGTGGGCGGCCGAGGCCAGGCCCACCACGCGCAGCACCTTGTCGTCCTGCAGCCCGCCCAGCACCATCTCGCGCCGCGAGGCGTTCGCGCGGTCGGCCGACAGTTCCCAGTTGCTGTAGCCGGCGTCGCTGTAGTACGGGGTCGCATCGGTGTGGCCCGACAGGCCGACCTTGTTCGGCACCTCGTTCAGCACCATGCCGATCACGTGCAGGATCTCGCGGGTATAGGGCTGCAGGTCGGCGCGGGCCATCGCGAACATCGGGCGGTTCTTCTCGTCCACGATCTGGATCCGCAGGCCTTCGCTGGTGATGTCGAGCAGCAGCTGGTTCTTGTACTTCTTGAGCAGCGGGTTGACCTCGATGATCGACTCGATCTTCGCCTTCAGCGATTCGAGGCGCGCGCTTTCCTCGCGCGCCAGCGCCGCCTTGGCCGCCTGCAGGTCGTAGGTCTTCGATTCCGGCGGGATGTCGCCCTTCTTGACCTGGCCGTTGCGGCGCGTCAGGTCCTGGCCGCCGCCCTTGATCACGGACGAGGAGTCGCCCGCGCCGGAGCCGCCCGACATCGCCACCTTGAGCGGGGTCTTGAAGAATTCCGAGATGCCGTCCAGGTCGCCCTTGGCGGTCGAGCCAAGCAGCCACATCAGCAGGAAGAAGGCCATCATCGCGGTCACGAAGTCGGCGTACGCGATCTTCCAGGCGCCGCCATGGTGGCCGCCGGCCACCTTCTTGATGCGCTTGACGACGATGGGGCGCATGCCGTCGTCAGCCATGCACGCCTCCCCCGCCCAGGTTGTCGGAAATGACCATCATTGCCCGCTTATTTCTTCTTCTTGATGTGCTCTTCGAGCTCGGCGAAGGTCGGACGCTCGGTCGAGTACAGCACCTTGCGGCCGAATTCGACCGCCAGCGCCGGCGCGTAGCCGTTCAGGCTGGCCAGCAGGGTGACCTTCACGCACTGGAACATCTTGGTCGACTCTTCCAGCTTCTGTTCCAGCACGCTGGCCAGCGGGCCGACGAAGCCGTAGGCCAGCAGGATGCCGAGGAAGGTGCCGACCAGCGCCTTGGCGATCAGGATGCCCAGCTCGGCCGGCGGCAGGCCCACCGATTCCATGGTGTGGACCACGCCCATCACCGCCGCCACGATGCCGAAGGCCGGCAGGCCGTCGCCCAGCTTGGCGATGCAGTGGGCCGGAATCGCGCCCTCGTGGTGGTGGGTCTCGATCTCGTTGTCCATCAGGTTCTCGATCTGGAACGCATCCATGTTCCCCGACACCATCAGGCGCAGGTAGTCGGTCATGAATTCGATGATGTGGTGGTCGGCCAGCACGGCCGGGTATTTCGAGAACAGCGGCGACGCATCGGGCGCTTCGATATCGCCCTCGATCGACATCAGGCCTTCCTTGCGGACCTTGGACAGCACGTCGAACTGCAGCGCCATCAGTTCCATGTACATGTCGCGCGTGTACTGGGAACCCTTGAACACGGTCGGCAGCGCCTTCATGGTCGCCTTGACCGATTTCGCATTGTTACCGACGAAGAAGGCGCCGACCGCCGCGCCGCCGATCATCAGCAGTTCGAGCGGCTGGAACAGCGAGCCCATGTGGCCGCCACTCATGACGAAGCCGCCGAACACCGAGGCGCAGACGACGATGTAACCAATAATGACTAACAAGGAACCGACTCCAGAAATGCCGGATGAGCATGCCGGCATGGCAAAAAACAGTGATTCAGGAAAATATTTACGCAGGGAACTACAATAGCTGGAGAATGGTTCAGGGGCAAGCAAAACCGCCCGATCTGTCGCCTAAAAGTCCCAAACGTACAGCGCCGGGCCATCCTTGTATGGACGGACAATGCGGCTGGGAGTGCGTTCCCTTATGCCAAATTCGTAACTAAGAAGCATCGATCCGGGGCGCATCTCGTGCGCGGCCTTGCGCCACAGCGCGCTCATCGCGGCCGGCGACAGGTAGGCGAAGACGGCGTCGAAATGGCCGAAATCGAGGGATTCGTAATCTCCACGCACGAAGCGGGCCGGGCTGCCGGCGAGTTGCGCGCGCAGCCGGCTGGCCAGCCAGGGCAGCGGCGCCAGCTCGATGCCGGTGATCCGCGCATCGGGACGGCGGCGCTGCAGGTCCAGCACCAGCCCGCCGAGGCCGCTGCCGATGTCGATCACGTCCAGCGCCCTGCCCTGCGGCAGCAGCGCCGCCACCGCCTCCCACACCTTGCGCCCGGACGGGTAGTACGGCACCTGGGTGCGGAAGGTCGACCAGTACAGCAGCAGCAGGAACAGGAACAGGCCGAGGAACACGGCGGGCGGAATGGCGACCTGGCGCGCGCCCAGCAGCGCGAGCGGAAAAACGAACTGGATCGCGCGCCACCACGCGGCCAGGCCGCGCCACCAGGTGAGCGCGGCCGCGAAGATCCCCTGCGCCAGCGCGGCATGGGGGTAGTCCAGCGCCAGGCCGGCGCGCGCCGCCAGGTACACGGCGCCCAAGGTGAGGGGAAAGCTGGCGCACTGGAGGAACAGCGCCTGGACCGCGGGAGCGCGCAGGATGCGCGAAAACCGGCTCATCGCGCGTGCAACGCGCAGCTCAGGCCGGATTCTGGTTGGCCGCCGCATCCTTGGCCTTGCGGGTCTTGCCCGCGCGCGAAGGCATGTGGCACAGGCCGCACTGGTAGTCGGCGTTCAGGTCGAGGGTATTGACGACGAATTTGCCCTGGCACTTGTTGCATGGGGCCAGCTGCAGCATGCCGCCCTGGAAGAAACGCACCAGTGTCCAGGCGCGCGTCAGGGACAGCAATGGTTCTTCGCCCGGAGCGGGCGGCATCTGTTCGAGATAGAGCTTGTAGGCCTTCATCACGGCCTGGATGCCGGTGGCGCCGGCGTGCTCGACCAGGAAGTTATGGATATTGATGAACAGCGAAGAATGGATGTTCGGTTGCCAGGTCAGGAACCAGTCGGTCGAGAAAGGCAGCATACCCTTGGGTGGAGAGACACCCTTGAGTTCCTTGTACAGCTTGAGCAGGCGTTCGCGCGACAGCGAGACTTCGGTCTCCAGCAGTTGCAGGCGCGCACCGAGATTGATCAATTCGATGGCGAGCTGGATTTCCTGCGCTTCCGATACGACGCTTTTTTTGCTCATGAGACTGCTCCGGGCTGTGACGACAACCGGCCCCAAACAAGACCGTGAGCCGGATTATACGATCTCTTCAACAGGCTGGCCGGCCATCAGGATGGCGGCATGCGACTGGGCCAGGCTGCGCTCCTTGCTGTGGCTGGTCAGCATCGACAGGATGGCGGTGTCGTCGAAGCGGAAGCGGGCCAGCATCATGTTGCCGCCGGCGAGCTTCAGGATCTGGGCATTGCTCATGCCTTCGATCAGCTCGGCGATGTCGGCCGAGATACCGAGGCGGAAGATTGCGGTGACCTTGTCGGCGCGGATCATCTGCTGCGCGAGCATCAGGTAGCTCAGGTTAGCATCACGAATTTCAGCCATCATGTCGTTCGCAGTCATTTTCTCTCTCCGTTGTTGAATCGGCGTCCAGTTGTATTGCCGTTGAGATAGATTCTGACCGTGAGGAAACTTTTCCGGAATCGGACGAAGTCTGTATTTTCGGTCCGCGCATGACGGACATGACCCGTAGGAGTTTGTCTGACAAACCCTCTCGGATCACCCTGTTTCCCCTATGAGGAGGAGGTCATGGCCGGCGTCGGAGAAACGCCCTGGATTGTAGTCACGCTTGATGTTGCCTGTCGCAAACTTGCTACGGTTAACGTCATGCTTTAGGGGAACTTTAGGGTTTCTTGAAATTTTTTTCTCACCTTTTGCGCCCTTGTGCATCCGTTATCGGAAGCCTGGAAGAGAACTTTAGGGTTTGTTGAAAAAAATTTTCGACCCGATTCCGCCCGTCTGAACCTGTTATCGGAGGGCTTTCCAGGAACTTTAGGGTGGGGAGCAAAATTTTTTCAATTATTTTTGCGGTCGTGGCGCACGGCCGGGCAGGCAGGCTCGCCAACCCCATTCCTCTTTTACAGGGGCCACTGGAACTTGCTACACTGCGAGCCGCAACATTTGCTTGAAGCTTCAATCTTTCCACGAGAGGGTTCCGCATGGAAGCTCCACAACTCTGGGATATCAGTCCGACGATCTCGGCTGCGATTCCAGTCTGGCCCGGCGACACGCCATTCGAGGCCGCCCCCACCTGGCAGATCGGGAACGGCTGCCCGGTCCATGTCAGCCGCATGACGATGACGACCCACCTGGGCGCCCATGCCGATGCGCCCTCCCACTACGATCCGCAAGGGGCCAGCATTGACCAGGTCGCGCTGGCGCCTTATATGGGACCGTGCCGGGTGATCCACTGCATCGGCGCACGCCAGGTGGACGCTTCGGACCTGGCCGGGCGCCTGGACGGCGTACCGCCGCGCGTGCTGCTGCGCACCTACGCGCGCGCCCCGCAGGACGGGTGGGACCCGGACTTCGCCGCGGTCACGCCCGCCGCCATCGACCTGCTGGCCAGCCGCGGCGTGATCCTGGTCGGCACCGACAGCGCCTCGCTCGATCCGCAGGACTCGAAGACGCTCGACGCCCACCACGCGGTGCGCGCCAGCCGCATGGCGATCCTGGAGGGCGTGATCCTCGACGAGGTGCCCGAGGGCGACTACGAACTGATCGCCCTGCCCCTGAAATTCGCCGGCATGGATGCCAGCCCGGTGCGCGCGGTATTACGTGAACTCGTGCGCGCCCTGCCCACCAAGGAAACCGCATGAGCGCTCCCCCGACCCGCGAGGCCTGCCTGGCCCGCGACGCCCACGATCCCCTGCGCGCCCTGCGCGAGCGCTTCGACCTGCCGGAAGGCGTCATCTACCTGGACGGCAATTCGCTCGGCGCCCGGCCGAGGGCCGCCCTGGCGCGCGCCCAGGAAGTCGTCGCGCGCGAATGGGGCCAGGACCTGATCAAGAGCTGGAACAGCGCCGGCTGGTTCGACATGCCCAAACGCCTGGGCGACCGCCTGGCCCCGCTGCTGGGCGCGCGCGCCGGCGAAGTGGCCGTCACCGACACCACCTCGCTCAACCTGTTCAAGGCGCTGGCCGCCGCCATCCACCTCCAGGCCCACGGTCCCGGCGCGGCGCGCAGGGTCATCGTCACCGAGCGCAGCAACTTCCCGACCGATATCTACATGGCCGAAGGACTGGCCGGCTGGCTCGAGCGCGGCTACAGCGTGCGCCTGGTCGACTCGGTGGAGGAAATCCCTGCCGCCGTCGACGGCGACTGCGCGGTGCTGATGCTGACCCATGTGAACTACCGCAGCGGCCACCAGCACGACATGGCGGCGCTGACCCGCCACGCCCATGCGCAAGGCGCGCTGGTGGTCTGGGACCTGGCCCACTCGGCCGGCGCGGTGCCGCTCGACCTGCACGCGGCGGAAGCCGACTTCGCGGTCGGCTGCACCTATAAATACCTGAACGGCGGTCCGGGCGCGCCGGCCTTCATCTGGGTGCCGGAGCGCCACCAGGCGCGCTTCAGCCATCCGCTGTCGGGCTGGTGGGGCCATGCCGCGCCGTTCGCGATGGCGCCCTCGTTCTCGCCCTGCGGCGGCATCGGCCGCGCGCTGTGCGGCACCCAGCCGGTGGTCTCGCTGGCGCTGGTCGAATGCGGCCTGGACGTGTTCGACGACACCGACATGGAGGCGGTGCGCGCCAAGTCGCTGGCGCTGACCGACCTGTTCATCGAACTGGTGGAAAGCCGCTGCGCCGGGCATCCGCTCACCCTCGTCACCCCGCGCGCGCATGCGCGGCGCGGCAGCCACGTCAGCTTCACCCATCCGCACGGCTATGCGGTGATGCAGGCCCTGATCGGGCGCGGCGTGATCGGCGACTACCGCGAGCCGGAGATCATGCGCTTCGGCTTCACCCCGCTGTACACCAGTCATGCGGACGTCTGGGATGCGGTCGCCATCCTGAAGGACATCCTGGACAGCAAAGCCTACGACGTCAAGGCCGCGCGCAGCGCCGTCACCTGAAAGAGCACCATGAACGACAAGATCAAGAACGATGCGTCCGACTGGCACGGCGCCAGGCTGGACTTCAAGGAGTCCATGAGCTACGGCGACTACCTCGGCCTGGACCGGATCCTCACGGCCCAGCATCCGCTGTCGCCCAACCATAACGAGATGCTGTTCATCATCCAGCACCAGACCAGCGAACTCTGGATCAAGCTGATGCTGCACGAGCTGCAGGCGGTGCGCCGCCACATCCGCGAGGACAACCTGCCGCCGGCCTTCAAGATGCTGGCGCGGGTGGCGCGCATCATGGACCAGCTGGTGCATGCCTGGGACGTGCTGGCCACCATGACGCCGCCCGAGTACACGGCGATCCGGCCCTACCTGGGCGCCTCCTCGGGTTTCCAGTCCTTCCAGTACCGCCAGCTCGAATTCATCCTCGGGAACAAGAACGCCGCCCTGCTGGCGGTGCACGAGAAGTCGCCCGAACACCACGCGCTGCTGGAGCGGGAACTGCGCGCGCCCTCGATCTACGACGAGGCGGTGATGCTGCTGGCGCGCAGCGGCCTGCACATCGACCCGGCGCGCCTGGCGGCCGACTGGACCCGGCCGACCGAGGCGGACGACTCGGTCAAGGAGGCCTGGCTGGAGGTGTACCGCGATCCCGAACGGCACTGGGCCCTGTACGAGCTGGCCGAGAAGCTGGTGGACATGGAGACCGCCTTCCGTTTCTGGCGCTTCCGCCATGTCAGCACGGTCGAGCGCATCATCGGCTTCAAGACCGGCACCGGCGGCACCGCCGGCGTCAGCTACCTGCGCAAGATGCTCGACGTGGTGCTGTTCCCCGAGCTGTTCGCGCTGCGCACCGCCTTGTAAACGCGAAGCCGGCCGCCACGCCGCGATCGTCGTACAATCGGCGGACCACCAACGATCCTGGGAGTAGCCATGAAGTGTGACGTACTGATACTGGCGGGCCTGTGGAATTCCGGCCCCGGGCACTGGCAGTCGCTGTGGCAGCAGCGCTATCCGAAATGGACGCGCGCTGCGCACCGCGACTGGACCAGCCCCGCACGCGAGGAATGGGTGTCCGAGCTGGACGCGGCGGTTGCCGACTGCGAAGGCCCTCCGATCCTGGTTGCGCACAGCCTGGGCTGCCTGCTGGTGGCGCACTGGGCGCGCTGCGGCTCGCCGCTGAAGGTGGCCGGCGCCTTCCTGGTCGCGCCCAGCGACGTCGATGCGCCCACCTATCCGGCCGCCCTGAACGGCTTCGCCCCGGCGCCGCTGGAGAAGCTGCCCTTCCCCAGCATGGTGGTCGCCAGCGCCGACGATCCCTACGTGAGCCTGGAGCGCGCGCGCGGCTTCGCCACGGCCTGGGGCAGCCGCTTCGTCGACATCGGCAAGGCCGGGCATATCAATGGCGACTCGGGCCACGGCGCATGGCCCGAGGGCGAACGGCTTCTGAACGACTTCTGCGACGAGATATCCGTATAAAGGGAACCATGACCATCCTGCACACGCCGCGCCTGCGGCTCGAGCCGATCACCGACATCCATTACGAGGGCCTGCGCGCGCTGAACACCGACCCGGCCGTCATGCGCTACATCTCCGGCCAGCCCGAGACGGCGGACGAGACGCGCCGGATGATCGAGCGCGTGCAGGGACGCTGGCGCCAGTACGGCCATTCGTGGTGGAGCCTGATCGAGACCGAGTCGGGCGAACTGGTCGGCGCCGGCTGCATCCAGCACCTCGGCCACGACCCGGCCAACCCGCACGAGATCGGCTGGCGGCTGCGCCCGGACCGCTGGGGACGCGGCTATGCGATCGAGGCCGCGCAGCGGATGGCGCGCTTCGCCTTCGAGGACCTGGAGGCGCCGCTGCTGTGCGCGATCTGCGATCCGGACAACGCGCCCTCCGCACGGGTGATGCAAAAGCTCGGCATGCGCTACCGGGGCGAGGAGACCTGGCATGCGCGCCCGGTATCGGTGTACGAGATCGACGGCGCGGCGTGGGCCGCGCGGGAGCGGGCATGAAGACTTACCACGGGAGCTGCCATTGCGGCGCGGTGCGCTACGAGGCCGACATCGACATCGGCGCCGGCACCATCAAGTGCAACTGCACGATCTGCACCAAGATGCGGTTCTGGGCCGCCGTCGTCGCGCCCTCGGCGTTCCGCCTGCGCCAGGGGGAGGCGGCGCTGCGCGAATACCGTTTCCATACGCGCCGCGACGGGCATCACTTCTGCGGCGAGTGCGGCATCAATGTCTTTTCGACGGGCGAGTCGCCGAGTGCCGGGCCCTTCGTGGCCGTGACGGTGGGCAGCCTGGATGACATGCCGGTGGACGACCTGGTGGCGGCGCCGGTGCGCTACTTCGACGGACGCAACGACAACTGGGTGACGCCGCCGGCCGAGACGCGCCACCTTTGAATGGACGAAAAAAAACCGGGGCCGCTGCCCCGGTTTTTATTGATGCCAAGGCTTACTTGCCAGTCGCCAGCAGCATCTCGTTCAGGCGCTTCACGAAGGCCGCCGGATCGGTCAGGCTGCCGCCTTCGGCCAGCATGGCCTGGTCGAACAGGATGTGCGACCAGTCGCTGAAGCGCTGGCCGGCCGCATCCTCGTACTTCAGGCGCGTCACCAGCGGATGGTTCGGGTTGATCTCGAGAATCGGCTTCGATTCCGGCGCATTCTGCCCGGCCGCCTTCAGCATGCGCAGCAGGTTGCCCGACAACTCGTTTTCGTCCGCCACCAGGCAGGCCGGCGAGTCGGTCAGGCGGAAGGTGACGCGCACGTCCTTGGCCTTCTCGCCCAGGGCGCCCTTCATCTGCTCGACCAGCTCCTTGTAGCTGCTTTCGGTCTCGGCATGTTCCTTCTTCTCGGCCTCGTCCTCCAGGCTGCCCAGGTCCAGGCCGCCCTTGGCCACCGACACCAGTTCCTTGCCGTCGAAGTCGTTCAGGAAGGACAGCATCCACTCGTCCACGCGGTCGGTCAGCAGCAGCACCTCGACGCCCTTCTTGCGGAAGATCTCCAGGTGCGGGCTGTTCTTCGCGGCGACATGGCTGTCGGCGGTGACGTAGTAGATCTTGTCCTGGCCTTCCTTCATGCGCGCGACATAGTCGGCGAAGGACACGGTCTGGTCGCCGGTATCATCCGAGGTCGAGGCGAAGCGCAGCAGCTTGGCGATGCGGTCCTTGTTGGTCGCGTCCTCGCCGATGCCTTCCTTCAGCACCTGGCCGAATTCCTTCCAGAAGGTGGTGTACTTGTCCTTGAGTTCCTGCTCGTCCGCGTTCGCCATTTCCTCCAGCATGCCCAGCACGCGCTTGGTCGAGCCTTCGCGGATGACTTTCACGTCGCGCGACTCCTGCAGGATCTCGCGCGAGACGTTCAGCGGCAGGTCGGCCGAATCGATCACGCCCTTGATGAAGCGCAGGTAGGTCGGCATCAGCTGCTCGGCGTCGTCCATGATGAACACGCGCTTGACGTACAGCTTGATGCCGCCGCGCTTGTTGCGGTCCCACAGGTCGAACGGCGCGTGGCTCGGCACGTACAGCAGCTGGGTGTACTCGCTGCGGCCCTCGACCCGGTTGTGGGTGTGGATCAGCGGTTCCTGGAAGTCGTGCGAGACGTGCTTGTAGAACTCGTCGTACTGTTCCTTGGTGATCTCCGACTTGCTGCGCGCCCACAGGGCGCTGGCCTGGTTGACGGTCTCGGTCTCGTCCTTCAGGACGGTCTGTTTCGCTTCCTCGTCCCATTCCTCCTTCTGCATCACGATCGGCAGCGAGATATGGTCGGAGTACTTGCGGATGATCGATTTCAGCTTCCACGACGACAGCAGCTCTTCCTCGCCGGCGCGCAGGTGCAGGATCACGTCGGTGCCGCGGTCGGTCTTCTCGATCGCTTCGACGCTGTAGTCGCCCTCGCCGGTCGATTCCCAGCGCACGCCTTCGGAAGGCGAAGCGCCGGCGCGGCGGGTTTCCACGGTGATCCGGTCGGCGACGATGAAGCCCGAGTAGAAGCCGACGCCGAACTGGCCGATCAGGGCCGCGTCGGCCTGCTGGTCGCCCGACAGCTTGCTGAAGAATTCCCTGGTGCCCGACTTGGCGATCGTGCCCAGGTGCGAGATCACCTCTTCGCGGCTCATGCCGATGCCGTTGTCGGAGATGGTGATGGTCTTCGCATCCTTGTCGAACAGGACCTTGATCTTCAGTTCGTGGTCGTTGCCGTACAGGGCATCGTTGTTGATCGCCTCGAAGCGCAGCTTGTCGGCCGCGTCGGACGCGTTCGAAATCAGTTCGCGCAGGAAGATCTCCTTGTTCGAGTACAAGGAGTGGATCATCAGTTGCAGCAGCTGTTTTACTTCAGCTTGAAAGCCAAGGGTCTCTTTTTCGGCGACAGCCATCTTTTCCTCGTTAATGGTCAGGTTGATGCAGACCGAGCGGATATTGGGATAAAGAAAAGAGTTTCAAGGCCCTGCGCCGCTAAATTTTTTTTCGGACCGGGCGGCACGGGCACGGGAACGCTCTTCAGGCCTGGTGCCTGCTTGCGTCCGCATTGCTCCGAACCAGGTCACGGGCAGCGAACAGTCCTCCCGTACTCTCGATGGCAAGGCGCTCGGCGTCGCGCTGGCGGACCTCTTCCATCACTTGCCGGCGAACCACTTCCTCCGGCTCCAGCAGCTGCAGGGCCTTTTCCGCCAGGGACAGCGCCGATTCGAAGGTTTCCCGGATTTGCCAGTCGACTCCTGCGTGGATCAGCTCGATGGCATGCTCCCTGTCATAGGCACGTGCAAGGACCGGTACCTGGGGAAATTCGCTCTTGACGATTTCCACGACTTTCAGGCAGGCGCTGCGGTCATCGATCGCCACGATGATGAGTCTTGCATCGTGCGCCCCTGCCGCGTGCAGGATATCCAGCCTCGTTCCGTCGCCGTAATACACCTTGAAGCCGAAGGGCTCGAGATCGAATATGGCCTGGGTGCTGGTTTCGATGATCGATAGCGAATAGCCATTCGCCAGCAGCGGCTGGCTGAGAATCTGTCCGAACCGTCCAAAACCGATCAGCAGGACATTTGCCGACAGGTTTTCGGCGGGCTTGATGCCTTCCATCGATTGGACGGGTTTGGGCATGAACAGGTCGTACAGGATGATCAGAAAGGGGGTCAGGATCATGGACGCGATGATCGCGCTGGTAAGGACGGCGTTTTGTTCGGCGTCGATGATGCCGGCCGCGGTGGCGGCCGCATACAGGACAAAAGCGAATTCGCCGCCTTGCGCCATCAGGACGGCCCTGCCGATCGCTTCCCGATTGTCCAGCTTGAACAGGCGCGCGACAAGGTAGATGGCGATCATCTTCAGCGCCATATAGGCCAGTACAGTGAGGACGACGATCCGCCAGTTTGCCGCGATCACCGTCAGATCGAGCGCCATGCCAACGCCGAGGAAGAACAGGCCAAGTAAAATCCCGCGGAACGGTTCGATATCGGCTTCGAGCTGATGCCGGAATGCCGATTCGGATAGCAATACGCCGGCCAGGAATGCGCCCATCGCCATCGACAGGCCGCCAGACTGCATGGCAAAGGCGGCGCCAAGCACGACGAACAGGGCGGCCGCCGTCATCACTTCCCGGGCACGCGCCTGCCCCAGGATCTTGAACAGTGGATTCAGCAGATAGCGGCCCGCCAGCACCAGGGCAACAATGGAGGCCAATCCGATGGCGAGCTGCTTGAGCTGTTCCACGGTCGTGACGCTCGCGACTTCGGGGGCAAGCAAGGCGACGATCGCCAGCAGCGGTACGATGGCCATATCTTCAAGCAATAATATGGCGATGGTGCGCCGCCCGCGCGGCAATCCCCTCACCCTCCTTTCCTCGAGCATCTGCATGACGATCGCCGTCGAGGTCAGCACGAAGCCGGTGCCGGCGACAAAGCTCTGGGCAAAAGGATAACCGAGCGCCATCCCGAAGCCCGTGAGCAAAGCACTGCACACCCCGACCTGGGCGAATCCAAGGCCAAATATGTCTGCACGCATTCCCCACAATCGTGAGGGTTGCATTTCAAGACCGATGACAAACAAGAACATCACGACGCCGAGTTCGGCGATATGGAGGATGGCCTGCGGGTCCGACATGACGCCAAAGCCGAATGGCCCGACGATCATCCCGGCAGCCAGATAGCCCGTGACGGATCCGAGACCCAGCCGCTTGAATAATGGAACAGCAACGACCGCCGCGCCAAGAAGCACCAGGACCGGCAATAATTCGACACCCGCACCCGCGGGTGCATGTGTCGCATGCGATGCAGCAGTTGGCGACATGTTTTCCTCCTGTGCATAGTGACAGGACAACTACCAAGGGGCGGCGTATTCATTCATGACGCGTGGCCTGCGCAAACAGGGCCGGCGTCATCGCAGCGAAGAACACGAAACTTGCCATGGCCAGGGCCTTGGGTCCCGGGCGGATGCGGTTAGTCGTTATCGCTCGCGGTCAACAGCAATATGGGTGCGGCGTCATGAAAGGCGCCGCACCATCCGGCCACTCAGATGGCATTTTCCCAAGCGTCGACCTGGTGCTTCTTCAGCATATCCTCGATCACCTTGGGCACGACATTCCGGAACTTGCCAGTATCCGCAGGAACGATGTCGATCATCCGGTCGATCATTTCCTGGGGATCCATCTTGCCTTCCGGTGTTGCAAAGAAGTCATCAAAACCCTTGCGTAGTTCCGCACGCCTGGTGAGATGCTTCTTCTCGTCGAGCCAGCGGAAAGGGTTGTCCGCCATGGTCTCGTTGTAGCCGGTGTAGTAGGCGCCCGGGTTGATCGTCTGGATCTTGATCCCGTAGGAAACGAGCTCCTGCTGCAGGGCTTCCGCGATCGCCTCCAGTGCATGCTTGGTCGACACATAGGTTCCCCAGTTGGCCGGGGTGAACAGGCCTCCCATCGAGGAGGTGAACACCACTTTCTTGCCTCTCGCATTGCCCTGGTCGATCCATTTGCGCACCACGCGCTGGGTCAGCGCCAGCGGCAGGAACACGTTGACCTCATAATTCTTGCGCACCAGGTCCAGCGGAATCTCCCACACCGGACCGGCTTCGCCCATGCCGGCGTTGTTCCACAAGATGTCATAGTCCCAGCCGAGCGCCTGGTCGATATCGTAGGGATCGGTCAAATCCAGGCGCTCGACCCTGATTCTGTCCTTCAGGCCAAGCTTCTCCACTTCTTCCCGGAAACCTGTGACTTGCGACGACACATGAACGGTCGCGATGATCCTGTGACCGTTCCTGGCCATGCCGAGGGCGGCGCCCCTGCCGAACCCTACCGCCGAGCCAGTAATAAGGATTGTCTTCGACACTTGAGGCTCCTTTCGTTGAATGGCGCTACAAGAAAGTATGCAGATGGGCAGCGATCAAACGGATAAGGCGGCTGCGCCCGCTTGTGCGATCTCTTTATCTTGGGATACGGCGCCACCGCAGACGCCGATGGCGCCGATCAGGATGCCATCACGCGTCCTGGGAGAGATCCCGCCGGCGAGGCTCATCAGGCCGCCATTACTTCGGTCGAGGCCGGGAGCGGGAGCGCGCCCTCGATGATTGCTTGCGCCTGTTGAAGGGTGACTTGCATATCGATCGTGCCTTCCCGAATCTACACAAGTTCTGATTGCACAAGGCAGATTAGCCACAGCCGCACGGCTTGGCCCCCTGAATTCGACGGAAGGATTTCTATTTCAAATGAAGTAGTCGAACTTGATAGGCGCCAGCTTCGGCCCCGCACTGGACCGGCGCCTCAGGCTCGCTCCAGGAAACGCCACACGCCCTCGTCCTGCAGCGCCGCCACGTTGACGCGCATGAAGGTCGACGGCAGCTGGTTCGGCGAGAACAGGCTGCCGGGCGCCAGCAGCAGGTCTTCCTGCATGGCGCGCGCCGCCAGCAGGTTGGTGTCGCGCCCGGCGTCGACCCAGACGAACATGCCCGCCGCCGGCGCCGGAACCGGGCGCATCCCGAGCGCCTCCAGGCGGCGCAGCGCGCGCGGCCGCAGCGCGTCCAGCCGGGTGCGGATGCGGTCCAGGTGCTTGCGGTAGTGGCCCTCGAGCAGGATCTTGTAGACGACGCGCTCGCCGATGTCGCTGGTGGTGAGGGTGGCCAGCATCTTGCGGTCGGCCAGGCGCTGGGCCCGTTCGCGCGAGGCGGCGATGTAGCCGACCCGCAGGTTGGCCGCCATCGATTTCGAGAACCCGCCCAGGTAGATCACCCGCTGCAGCCCGTCGAGCGCCGCCAGGCGGGTGGCGCCGCCCGGGTGCAGGTCGCTGTAGATGTCGTCCTCGACCACGGTGAAGCCGTGCTGCTCGGCCAGGCGCAGCACCTGGAAGGCCTTGGCCGCCGACACCGAGGTCGAGCTGGGATTGTGCAGCACCGAGTTGATCACGAACAGGCGCGGCCGGTGCAGTTCGGCCAGTTGCGCCAGCTGGGCGATGTCGGGCCCGTCGGCCAGGCGGCGCACGCCGACCACGTTCAGGCCCATCGCGGCGAAGGAGCCGAACATCAGGAACCAGGCCGGATCGTCGACCAGCACCGTGTCGCCCGGCTGGCAGAATTCGCGCGCCACCAGGTCCAGCGCCTGCGACACGCCGAGCGTGGTGACCAGCTGTTCCGGCGCGGCGTCGATCTCGCTTTCCGCCAGCTTGAGCTGGAGCTGCTGGCGCAGCGGCAGGAAGCCTTGCGGCGTGCCGTAGTTCAGCAGGCTGTCGCTGTTCTGGCGGCTCAGCGCGCGTAGCGCATTGGCGACCGCCGGGCCGTCCAGCCAGTCGGGCGGCAGCACCCCGGTACCCGGGGACAGGTGCATCGGCGCCTGGCGGAACATGCTGCGGACCAGCCAGGCGACATCGAGGCTGCTTGGCGCCGGGACTTCCCTGGCCGCCGGCGCGCGCTGCGGCTCGGGTACGCTGCGCTCGCGCACGAAGAATCCGGCGCCGCGCCGCGATTCGAGGTAGCCCTGGGCCACCAGCCGGTCGTAGCCGGCCACCACCGTGAACGCCGAGACCCCGTGGATGCTGGCGAACTGGCGGATCGAGGGCATGCGCGCGCCGGGACGCAGCAGGCGCTCGTCGATGCGGGCGGCGACCGAGCGCACGATCTGGTCGGCCAGCGGCTCGCCCGATTCGCGCGTCAGCAACAAGGGCAAAGGCGTATTGGTCATTTCACCATCACAGTTCAGAAAGTATGTGCCGAAGTGTATTGGGACTGTACTGGGACACCGCGCTAGCATAGACCTTCATCCAACAGACATCAAGGGGAAACCATGACCGCCGCCACCTGCCCTTCCGTCCCCGTGGCGCTCGACGAGACGCGCGGGATGCTGCTCGGCCTGGCGGGCGTGGCCATCTTCAGCCTGACCATCCCGTTCACCCGCATGGCCGTGGCCGAGCTCGATCCGCTGTTCGTGGCGCTGGGCCGGGCGCTGGGCGCGTCCCTGCTGGCGGCCGCGTGGCTGGCCTGGAAACGGGCCGCCCTGCCGCCGCGCAGCGCCCTGTGGCCGCTGGCCGTGGTGGCGGCCGGCTGCATCGTCGGCTTCCCGCTGCTGACCTCGATCGCCCTGCGCACCCTGCCCGCCTCCCATGGCGCGGTGCTGGTCGGCGTGCTGCCGCTGGCGACGGCGCTCTACGCCGCCCTGCGCGGCCACGAGCGTCCCTCGCGCGGCTTCTGGTGGATGGCCCTGCTGGGCTCGTCGCTGGTGGCCGCCTTCGCGCTGCTGCAGAGCGGCGGCACGCTGCACCTGGCCGACCTGCTGATGTTCGGCGCCGTCGCCGTCGGGGCGGTCGGGTATGCCGAAGGCGGCCGGCTGTCGCGCACGATGGGCGGGCAGGAAGTCATCTGCTGGGCGCTGGTGTTGTCCAGCCCGGTGGTCGCGCTGCTGCTGTGGCTGGACGGGCCGCACATCGGCGCCCTGGCCCAGGTCGGCGCGCTCGCCTGGACCGGCTTCGGCTATGTCACCGTGTTCTCGATGTTCATCGGATTCTTTTTCTGGTACCGCGGAATGGCGCTGGGCGGCGTGGCCCGGGTCGGGCAGGTGCAGCTGGTCCAGCCTTTCCTGAGCCTGGCGGGCGCCGCCGTCCTGCTGGGCGAAGCACTGAGCCTGGCGAACTGCCTGTTCGCGCTGGCCGTGATCGGCGTCGTGTTCCTGGGACGCCGCATGGGGGTGCGCCGCTGAGCTCGCGCCGCCATCCCGGCAACCCCGGCAAAACGATGTGCAGCGGCTCAGGCACGACGTACAATATCGGTTTCACCCACCGCAACGCTAAAAAACCATGTCCGTCTACGACAAACTCAAAGAACTGAACATCACCCTGGCCGCACCGGCCGCGCCGGTCGCCGCCTACGTCATGTACGTACAGACCGGTAACCTCGTGTTCCTCTCGGGCCATATTTCGAAGAACGCCGACGGCACCCCGAACACCGGCATCCTGGGCAAGGACAAGACCACCGCCGACGGCCAGGCCGCCGCGCGCTCGGTCGCGATCGACCTGATCGGCACCCTGCAGGAAGCCGTGGGCGGCGACCTGGCCCGCGTCAAGCGCATCGTCAAGGTGATGAGCCTGGTCGCCTCGACCCCGGACTACAACGAGCAGCACCTGGTCACCAACGGCTGCTCGGAACTGCTGGGCGAGGTGTTCGGCGATGCCGGCAAGCACGCCCGCTCGGCCTTCGGCGTGGCGTCGCTCCCGCGCGGCGCCTGCGTCGAGATCGAGATGATTGTTGAAGTAGCCTAAGAGTCACCCCTTGAACCTGTCCCGCCTGCCGGGACAGGTCCCTAGCGGGCTGGGCTTATCCGGCCCGGCCCTGGAGAAGCCGCCTACCCGGCGTGCTTTATAATGGTCCGGCATAACCTGCGGTCCCTTCATGTGAGCCTGTGAGATCAGTAATGAAAATTGAAAATCCAAACCCCATCCAGTGGCAGTTCTCGGAACGCGCCGAGCAGCTGCAAAGCTCGTTCATCCGCGAGATCCTGAAGATCACCCAGCGTCCGGAAATCATTTCCTTCGCCGGTGGCCTGCCCTCGCCCGCCACCTTCCCGGTCGAACGCATGAAGGCCGCGTTCGACAAGGTGCTGACCGAGACCGGCAAAGTCGCGCTGCAATACGGCCCGACCGATGGCTATGCCCCGCTGCGGGAATGGATCGCCAATTCGCTGTCCACGGAAGGCAGCAAAATCCTGCCTGAACAGATCCTGATGACCTCGGGCTCGCAGCAGGCGCTCGACCTGCTGGGCAAGGTGCTGATCGACGAAGGCAGCCGCGTGCTGGTCGAGACCCCGAGCTACCTGGGCGCGCTGCAGGCGTTCTCGGTCTACCGTCCCGACTTCAAGTCGGTCGACACCGACGAACACGGCCTGGTGCCGTCGTCGATCGAAGGCGTGGCCAAGGGCGCGCGCCTGCTGTACTCGCTGCCGAACTTCCAGAACCCGACCGGCCGCAGCCTGTCGCTGGAGCGCCGCCTGGAGCTGGTGGAAACCTGCGCGCGCCTGGGCCTGCCGCTGATCGAGGACGATCCCTACGGCGCCCTGAGCTACAAGGGCGAGCCGAAGCCGAAGATGGTCGCCATGAACCCGGACGGCGTGATCTACATGGGTTCCTTCTCCAAGGTGCTGACCCCGGGCATCCGCCTCGGCTACGTGTGCGCCCCGCTGCCGCTGGTGCGCCGCCTCGAGCTGGCCAAGCAGGCCGCCGACCTGCACACCGCCCAGCTGACCCAGATGGTGGTGCACGAAGTGGTCAAGGACGGCTTCCTCGACCAGCACATCCCGACCATCCGCAAGCTGTACGGCGACCAGTGCCAGGTGATGCTCGACGCGATGGGCGAGCACTTCCCGGCCGGCGTGAGCTGGACCCGTCCGGAAGGCGGCATGTTCATCTGGGTCACCCTGCCGAAGCAGATCGACGCCATGAAGCTGCTCGACCAGTCGCTGGCCGCGCGCGTGGCCTTCGTGCCGGGCGCGCCGTTCTACGCGAACGAGCCGGAAACCAACACCCTGCGCCTGTCCTTCGTGACCGTGCCGCCGGAACGCATCCGTGAAGGCATCGCCATCCTCGGCAAGCTGATCGCCGACATGCTGTAAGCTGCAGGCGCGGCGGCATCCGCGTCCCGCCAGGGGCGCATGGCTGCCGCCGCATCGCTGTCACGGACTTGTAACTCTTGGTTGTAGGCAAACAACAAACACGGTGATCATGGATAAAGGGCAACAAAAGTTGCCCCAGGGGATGACATTGGGGGTATGATTCCGGCGTCACCGATGAGGCCATGCCAGCGACCCATGATTCACCCTGCCCTCGCGTTCGCCACTCCGCCGCGCCAGCCCGCGATCCTGATTGTCGACGACGCTCCCGACAGCCTTGGAATGCTGCAGGAAACCATGCGCCAACAGGGCTACCAGACCTTTGTCGCCACCACCGGCAAGCGTACGCTCGACATCGCCGCGCGCGTCCAGCCCGACCTGATCCTGCTCGACGTCATCCTGCCCGACCTGGACGGACTCGAGATCTGCCGCCGCCTGAAGGGGCAGGCCGACACCGCCCACATCCCCATCATCTTCATCAGCGCCTGCGGCGAAACCGACGACATCGTGGCCGGCTTCGACATCGGCGCGGCCGACTACATCCCCAAGCCGGTGCGCATGGCCGAGGTCTGCGTGCGCGTGCGCGCCCAGCTGCGCCTGCGCAGCAGCAGCGAGAACCAGAAGCAGCACGCCGAGCGCCTGCAGATGATCGTCGAAGGCATGGACGAGGGCCTGATGCTGGTCGGCCTGGACGGCCGCATCGTCTACGCCAACCCGGCCTGCGCGCGCCAGCTGGCGGCCGCCGGCGGAGATTTGTCCGGCACGCCCCTGGCCGAGCTGCTGGCGGCGCCGGACGCCCACGACTACGCCGCCTATTTCGCCCACCGGGACGACCCGGAACGGGCCGCGCGCTGCCGCGGCACGCGCGAAGTGCTGCTGGTCCAGCGCGACGGCTCCTTGCGCGCGATGGACCTGAACCTGACCCCGATGGTGGGCGGCGAGCCGCTGTTCGTCGTGCTGCTGCACGACATCACCCACCACAAGCAGTCCGAATCGGCGCTGCAGCTCGCCGCGCTGGCCGATCCGCTCACCCGCATCGCCAACCGCCGCCACTTCGACGCCACGCTCGACAAGGAATGGCAGCGCGCCATCCGCAGCGGCCAGCCGCTGTCGCTGATCGTGCTCGACGTCGACCACTTCAAGGGCTACAACGACAGCCTGGGCCACGCGGCCGGCGACCTGTGCCTGCAGGCCATCGCCGACGCCCTGCAGGAGCACGCGCTGCGCCCGACCGACCTGGCGGCGCGCTACGGCGGCGAGGAATTCGTGGTGCTGCTGGCCGACACCGCCCACGATGGCGCGGCCCTGCTGGGCGAGGCGATCCGGGCGCACGTGGAACGGCTGGGGATGACGAATCCGCGCGCCACGACCTCGAACGTGGTCACGGTCAGCGTGGGTGTGGCGACCATCGTGCCGACCCTGTTCGACGAGCTGCGCGGGTTCTTCATTGCCGCCGACCGCGCGATGTACGAGGCCAAGTCGGGCGGGCGCAACCGGGTGGCGGCGGTGCGCGTCGGCGCGGCCTGGGAAGCGATGCGCGATGCGCTTGCGCTCTAGGCCTGTCCCGGATAGCCGGTGATGCGCGCGATATCGCGGTACATCGGCTGCAGGCGCCGGTACATCTTCAGGTAGACCTCGCGGTACAGGCGCTCGTAGATCGCCCGGTTCGCCGCAACCGGGTGGAACACCTTCCCCACCCGCGTCATCGCCTGCACCGCGGCGCCGAAGTCCGGATACAGCCCCAGTCCCACCGCCGCGTCGATCGCCGCCCCCAGCCCGGAAGTCTCGTACACGTGCGGGCGCGACGTCGGCAAGCCGAAGATGTCGGCCGTCAGCTGCATCGCCGCGTCGCTCTGCGAGCCGCCGCCCGAGACGCGCAGTTCGGTGATGCACACTCCGCTGCTCTTCTCTATCCTTTCCTTCCCCTCGCGCAGCGCATACGCCAGCCCCTCCAGGATGGCGCGGTAGACGTGGGCGCGCGTATGCACGTCGCCGAAGCCGATGATGGCGCCCTTGGCTTCGCGCCCGGGCACGCGGATGCCCGGGGTCCAGTAGGGCTGCAGCATCAGTCCCATCGCGCCGGGCGGCACCGCATTGGCCAGCTCGTCGAACAGCTGCTCGGGCGCGACGTCCTCGAGCAGCGCGCGCGACTGCTCGTGGTGGCCGAACTGCTCCTTGAACCAGCTGACCATCCAGTAGCCCCTGAACACCTGCACCTCGGTGCTGTAGGCGCCGGGGATCGCGGCCGGATACGGCGGCACGAAGGGCGTCACCTCGACATAGCGGGTGGAGGTCGTGTTGATGGTCGCGGTGGTGCCGTAGCTCAGGCAGCCGACATGCGGCTCGCGGCAGCCGGCGCCGATGACCTCGCAGGCCTTGTCGGCGGCGGCGGCCAGCAGCGGCAGCCCTTCGGGAATCCCGGTGGCCAGCGCCGCCTCGGCCGTGACCGCGCCCATGCGCGCGCCCGGCTCGACCAGCTCGGGCAGCATGCGCGGCTCGACCGCCAGCGCCTGCCACTTCCAGTCGCGGCGGCCGGCCCAGCGCAGGCGCCGGTAGTCGAACGGCAGGTAGGCCACCTGCGAGCCGGACGAATCGACGAAGCGCCCGCACAGCCGGTAGTTCAGGTAGCCCGACAGCAGCAGGAACTTGTCGGTCGCCCGCCAGATGTCGGGCTGGTGCGCGCGGATCCAGTTGATCTCGGCCTCGCCGCGCAGGACGTCGATCGTGTCCGCCACCCGCGCCAGCCGGAAGGCCGCGCGCCACAGCGGGCCGATGGGCGGCACCTGGTCGGTGCGGCGCTGGTCGAGCCAGGTGATCGCGGGCCGCAGCGGCCTGCCGTCGCCGCCGAGGTTGATGACGGTGCCGCGCTGGGTGGTGACGGCCACGCCGGCCAGCCGCGCCCGGTCGGCGCCGGGCAGGTCCCACAGCCGGCGGCAGGCTTCGCACACCGCGTCCCAGTAGCCGTCGGCGTCGTGCTCGGCCCAGCCGGGATGCAGTGAGTAATACGCCTGCAGCGGCACCTGCGATTTGGCGACGATCTCGCCGCGCAGGTCGAACAGCAGCGCGCGCACGCTCTGGGTGCCGTTGTCGATGGCCAGGATCAGGGGGTCATGCATGGCGCCGGTCGTGCTCCGGGCGCGGCCGGGACGGCACGCTGTAGTGGCTGCGCCAGAGCGCCACGTAGGCGGCCTGCTCGGACAGCCAGTGGGCATCGTCCCAGCCCAGCTCCGGCTGGCAGATCGCGCGGATGCGCGGCATCAGCGCCGCGCCGCCGTCGCGCAGCTGGATGCCGAGCCGGGTGCGGCGCAGCAGCAGGTCTTCGAGCCAGGCCACCTGCTCGCTGCGCGCGGCCCAGCGCAGCTCGGCCCACAAGGTGAGCGTGCCGGGCACGATGTCGAGTTCGTCGTCGCGGGCGGCGTCGAGCAGGACCTGGGCATGGCGGCCGTGGCGGCCCGCCAGGCGCCGCAGGACGGCCTCGTCCAGCCCGCGCCGGCGCGGCGGCGGCGCCGGCGCGAACACCGGCAGCGGCGCAAGGTCCGCCTGCCAGCCGGGCAGCTGGCGCGCGCAGTGGCGCAGGGTATCGAGGGCGATCGCGCGGAAGGTGGTCAGCTTGCCGCCGGTGACCGACACCAGGCCCGGCTCGGACCAGACCAGGTGCTCGCGTCCCGCCTTCGACGGCGCCACCGCGCCGCCGCCGTCGATCACCGGCCGCACGCCTGCATAGGTGGCCAGCACGTCGGCCTCGCCCAGCCCCAGTTGCGGGAACTGGTCGCGCAGCGCCGCCATCAGGTAGTCGAATTCGGCGCGCGTGATGCGCGCCTCGCCGTCCAGGTGGTCCGCATGGTCGACATCGGTGGTGCCCACCAGGGTCACGCCTTCCCACGGAAAGGCGAACACCGGCCGGCCATCCTCGGGGTGCATCAGGCTGATCGCCTGCGCCAGCGGCAGGCGCCAGGACGGCAATACCAGGTGGCTGCCGCGCAGCGGACGCAGGCGCGGCGCCGGCCCCTGCCCCGCCAGCGCCCCGGCCCAGGCGCCGGAGGCGTTCACCACGATGCGCGCACGCACCGCGTGGCCGGCGCCGGTGCGCAGGTCGCGCAGGCGCGCGCCCGCGACCCGTCCGCCGTCGCGCAGCAGCGCGCCGACCGCCATGTAGTTCAGCGTCGCCGCGCCGTTCGCGCGCGCCTCGTCCAGCACCCGCAGCACCAGGCGCGCGTCGTCGGTCTTGGCGTCGGTGTAGCGGATGCCGCCCGCCAGCGCCTCGCGCCGCACGTTGGGAGCCAGCATCGCGAAGGCGTCGGCGCTTTCCCAGTGCGGCTCGCGGCGGCCCGCCAGCCGGTCGTAGACGCGCAGCGTCGCCAGGAAGCCGAGCCGCCGCCCCAGGCCGGCGCCATGGTCGGCGAAGGCGAAGCCCTGCGGCTCCACCAGCCCCGGCGCTTCGCGCAGCAGGGCTTCGCGCTCGCGCACCGATTCGCGCGCCAGCCGCAGGTGGCCGCCGGCCAGGTAGCGCAGGCCGCCGTGCACCAGCTTCGAGGAACGGCTCGAGGTGCCCCAGGCGAAATCGCGCTGCTCGACCAGCAGCGCGCGCAAGCCGCGCCGCGCCGCTTCGAGCAGGATGCCGGCGCCGGTGATGCCGCCGCCGACCACCAGCAGGTCCCAGTCGCGCGCCAGCAGCGCCGGCAGCTCGCTGTCGAGGGCCGTGATCGCGTTCATCCGCTCACCAGCTTGCCCGGGTTCATGCGCCGCTCGGGGTCGAAGTGGCGGAACAGCGCATCCATCGCACCCAGGCCCAGCTCGCCCTTCTCGGCCGCCAGCCAGGGGGCATGGTCGACGCCGATCCCGTGCTGGTGGCTGATGGTGCCGCCGCAGGCGACGATCGCGTCCGACACCCGGTCCTTCAGCTGGCGCCAGCGCGCCAGGTCGGCCTGGTAGTCGCCGGCCAGCCGGAACACGAAGGTCGAGTACACGCTCGCGCCCTGCGGATACAGGTGCGACAGGTGGGTATAGGCATGCACCCGCTCGCCGAAGGCCTGCAGGGCGCGCGCCGCGGCCTGCTCGATGGATTCCATCGCCGGCGTCACGCGCGACCAGTCGACCGCGGTCTCGACGGTGTCGATCGCATAGCCGTGCGCCCAGGCCGCGTTGCGCAGGTAGACGCTGCGGAAGCGGTTGCTGCGCCAGCGCTCGCCCAGGCCGCGTCCGGCGTGCACGCCGCGGTGGCGGCGCGCGATCGCCAGCGCCGCGCGCAGGGCCTGCCGGGCCTGCGCCCTGGCGCCGCTCACGCCGACCAGCAGCATGCACTTGCCGGCCCCGCAGCCGCGCAGGCCGAGATAGCGCCCGAGCAGGCCGACCAGGCGCGCATGCCCGGCCAGCGCCAGCATGGTGGCGGTCTCGGTGGGGTTCGACAGGCGCAGCATCGACAGCGCCAGCCGCTCCTGGGCCAGCTCGCGCACCGCCTGCGCCGCCTCCTGCCAGCTGGGGAAGAACACGGCGTGGAAGGCCTCGTGTTCGGGCAGGCGGCTGATGCGCACGCTGGCGTGGGTCAGGATGCCGAGCCGCCCTTCCGAGCCGAGCACCATCTCGCGCAGGTCGATGCCGGCGCTCGATGCCGGGAAGGTCGGGATCTCGAGCATGCCGGACGGGGTCTCGACCCGCCCGCCCGCGAACAGCTGTTCGATGCGACCGTAGCGCAGCGATTGCTGGCCCGACGAACGGGTGGCGATCCAGCCGCCCAGGGTCGAGTATTCGAAGGATTGCGGGAAGTGGCCCAGCGTGTAGCCGTGGGCGCGCAGCTGCGCCTCCAGGTCGGGACCGGTCACGCCGGCGCCGAAGCTGGCCAGCCGGGCTTCGTGGTCGAGCGAGATCATCCCGCGCATGCGGCGCATGTCGATGCTCAGCACCGGACGCCCGCCGGCGCCGGCGCCGAGGTGGCCGGCGACGCTGGTGCCGCCGCCATGGGGGATCACGTCGGCGCCGTGCGCGGCGGAGAACTCCAGCAGCTCGCGCACCTCGCGCGCGCATTCCGGGAAGGCGACGCCGTCGGGCGCCGCGCCGATGTGCCCGTGGCGCAGGCGCAGCCAGTCGGGCAGGCTCTGTCCGAGCGCATGCAGCACGCGCTGGGCCGCGCCGGCGTCGACCAGGGGATGGGGCGGCAGCCGGCCGGGCGGCAGCGCCGCGCAGGCCTGTTCGAAGCTGGCGTCGATGGGCGCCGTACCCTTGCCTATCCGTTGTTCGAGGAAGCCGCGCGCATGCGCTTCCAGCTCCACCTCGACCGTGTCGTCTCCCCAACCGTTCCAGCGCCGCATCCGTGAGTTTTCCGATTATTGACAGCTTGGTTTCCAGTTATACTGACTCTTGCCATTCATGCCAGATTAAGCCGGCTTACCTCCCCTGTATTGCGCTTTCATGACACAGCATTGCTCCAAGACGCCAGCCCCGTTCTCCGACTGCGGCCGGGTCACCGGCGCCTACGTGCAGCCGCTGCTGGACGCCGCTGCGGAACGGGGCGTCGAACCCGCCCGGCTGTGCGCCGCCGCCGGCCTGCCCGCCTCCTTCCTCGCGCCCCTGCCTGACGCGCTTCCTGCGCGCGCCTACATCGCCCTGCTCGACGCCGGCGCGCGGCTGGCGAACGATCCGCATTTCGGCCTGCACGTGGGAGAAAAGGTCCGGCCGGCGACCTTCAGCGCCTATGGCATGGTGCTCCTGGCCTGCAAGGACTTCGGCCAGGCGCTGCAGCTGACGCAGCGCTACGAGCAGCTGGCGCACGACCTCGGACGCAGCCGCCTCGCGCTCGAGGGCCGGGACGCCGTGTATGCCTGGGACAGCCATTATCCGGAAGCGAACCGGCACCTGGTGGAAAGCGTGTTCGCGGGCATCCGCGTATTCGGCAGCTGGCTGGCCGGCAGGCCGCTGACGGCCACCCGCATGGCGTTCGCCCACGGGAGCAGCGCCGGCGCCGGCGAATACCGGCGCGTGCTCGGGCTGGCGCCCGAGTTCGGGGCGGCGGCCAACACGGCGCACTTCGATCCCGCGCTGCTGTCGATGCCGGTGCCGAACGCCGACACCAGCCTGTATCCGGTGCTGCGCCAGCATGCCGAACGCCTGCTCGAGGAGCGCGCCGCGCAGGCCGGCGGCGTGCCCACCCTGGTGCGCGCGGCGCTGCTGCGCCGGCTGCCGGAGGGCCAGGCGCGGCTGGCTGGCGTGGCCGGAGACCTCGGCATGTCGGCGCGCACCCTGCAGCGCAAGCTTGCCGGCGCCGGATCGAGCTTCCAGCAGGTGCTCGACGCGGTACGCTACGGGCTGGCGCAGGACTACCTGCGGCGGCGCGAGCTCGGCCTGGCCGACATCGCCATGATGCTCGGCTTCCAGGAGCAGAGCGCGTTCACGCACGCCTTCCGCGAATGGAGCGGCATGAATCCGGGCGCCTGGCGCGAGCAGGCCGCCTGAGTCTTGGGCGGCGATGCTCAGCGCTGTTTTCCCTGCCGGGCCAGCACCCGCAGCGCGTCGTCGACCGCAGGCACGATGGCCAGCAGGCACAATAGCGCCGCCAGCGGCACCGTGGACACGTAGCCCAGGTGCCTGAAGCCGAGCGTTCCCGCAATGCCGCCTACCAGGAAGGCGCCCAGCAGCGACACCAGCAGCGCCAGGCGCGAACGGTTCGCCAGGACCTTCGGCCGGCGCCGTCCTCCGTCCGCATTCCAGTAACACAGCTTGCCCAGCTCGATGCCGATGTCGGTGACGATGCCGGTCATGTGGGTGGTGCGGATTTCGGCGTGCGAGACCTTGGTGATGACGGCGTTCTGCAGTCCCATCGTGAAGCACAGCAGCATCACGGTCAGCGGCACGAACAGGCCGCCGATGGTCGCCAGCCGCGCTCCCAGCACGCCGAAGACGAGCAGCAGCACCGCTTCGACCAGCAAGGGCAGCGCGTAGGCGCTGAGCAGGCCGCGGCGGCGCACGTAGTTCACCAGCACGGCGGTGCAGGCCGCCCCGAGCAGGAAGCTGAGCACCGCACCCAGCGCCGCCAGCGCCAGCACGTAGTCGCCCAGCACCAGGTGGTCGGCGACGCTGGACACGAGACCCGTCATGTGGGAGGTGTACTGCTGCACCGCGAGAAAGCCGCCGGCGTTGAGCGCGCCGGCGACGAAGGCCAGCGCGATGCCCAGGTGGCGGTTGGCGCCGGGGGTGCGCTCATGTCCGGTCAGGCTGCGCGCGTAGTGGATGGGCACGGCATGGAACTCCAGGTTGGCTTGCCATTATGTTACTGCAAATCACATTAGCAACGTAACCCAGCGATCTCGCAGCAAGGGATATAATAAAAGATTATTGCAAAGCACTAACTGGTTATCCGTGAACCCCCACCTCGACAAACTCCAACCCTACCCGTTCGAAAAACTGCGCCAGCTGTTTGCGGGAGTCACGCCGAACGCCGCCTATCCGGCGATCAGCCTGGGCATCGGCGAGCCGAAGCATCCGACGCCCGCTTTCATCGAAAAGGCGCTGATGCACGCGATGGCCGGCCTGTCCAGCTATCCGGTCACCCATGGCAGCGAGCCGCTGCGCGCGGCGATCGCCGGCTGGCTGGAACGCCGCTACGGCATCCCGGCGCTGGACCCGGCGACCATGGTGATGCCGGTGAACGGTTCGCGCGAGGCGCTGTTCGCGATCGCGCAGTGCGTGGTCGACGGCTCGGCGCGCGATGCGCTGGTGATGTGCCCGAACCCGTTCTACCAGATCTACGAAGGCGCGGCCTACCTGGCCGGCGCCGCGCCCTGGTTCGTGAATTCCGACCCGGCGCGCAACTTCGGCTGCGACTACGGCAGCGTGCCGGACGACGTGTGGCCGCGCGTGCAGCTGCTCTACGTCTGCTCGCCCGGCAACCCGACCGGCGCCACGCTCACCCTGGACGACTGGCGCCAGCTGTTCGAACTGGCCGACCGCTGGGGCTTCCTGATCGCCGCCGACGAGTGCTATTCCGAGATCTACTTCGATTCGACCCCGCCGCTGGGCGCGCTCGAGGCGGCGCACCAGCTCGGGCGCAGCGCGGGCGAGCGTCCCTACCGGAACCTGATCGTGTTCTCCAGCCTGTCGAAGCGCTCCAACGTGCCGGGCATGCGCTCCGGCTTCGTGGCCGGCGATCCGGTGGCGATGAAGAAGTTCCTGCTGTACCGCACCTATTGCGGCGGCGCGATGTCGCCGCCGGTGCAGGCGGCGTCGATCGCGGCCTGGAACGACGAGCACCACGTGCAGGAAAACCGTGCGCTGTACAAGGAAAAGTTCAAGCTCATCACCCCGCTGCTCAAGCAGGTGATGGATGTCGAGCTGCCCGACGCCGCCTTCTACCTGTGGGCCGACGTGCGCCGCACCGGGCTGTCGGACACCGAGTTCGCACGGCGCCTGTACGCCGACTATAATGTCACGGTCCTGCCTGGCAGCTTCCTCGCACGCGAAGCGCACGGCGCCAATCCTGGGCGCAACCGTATCCGCATGGCCCTGGTGGCCGGCGTCGACGAAGGGCTGGAAGCCGCGAACCGCATCGTCCAGTTCTGCAAGAGCCTGAGCAAATAAGGCATTCCCGAATTCTCCCCAACTGAAAAACGCACCATGACCCAACAACTGCAAACCATCATCGACACCGCCTGGGAACAGCGCGCCGAGATCAGCCCGTCCAGCGCCAGCGCAGAAGTGCGCGACGCGGTCGCCCACGTCCTTGCCGGCCTTGACGACGGCAGCCTGCGCGTCGCGCAGAAGGACACCGGCAGCTGGGTTGTGAACCAGTGGATCAAGAAGGCGGTGCTGCTGTCCTTCCGCCTCGAGAACAACGTGCCGGTCGCCGGCGGCGGCGGCATGCAGTTCTACGACAAGGTCCCGACCAAGTTCGCCGACTACACCGCGGAAGACTTCGCGCGCGGCGGCTTCCGCGTGGTGCCGCCGGCGGTCGCCCGCCGCGGCAGCTTCATCGCCAAGAATGTCGTGCTGATGCCGTCCTACGTCAACATCGGCGCCTACGTCGATGAAGGCGCGATGGTCGACACCTGGGCCACCGTGGGTTCGTGCGCGCAGATCGGCAAGAACGTCCACCTGTCGGGCGGCGTGGGCATCGGCGGCGTGCTGGAGCCGATGCAGGCCAATCCGACCATCATCGAGGACAACTGCTTCATCGGCGCCCGTTCCGAGATCGTGGAAGGCGTGATCGTCGAAGAGAACTCGGTGATCTCGATGGGCGTGTACATCGGCCAGTCGACCAAGATCTACAACCGCGAAACCGGCGAAGTCTCCTACGGCCGCGTGCCTTCGGGTTCGGTGGTGGTGTCGGGCAGCCTGCCCTCGGCCGATGGCAAGTACAGCCTGTACTGCGCCGTGATCGTCAAGCGCGTCGACGCACAGACCCGCGCCAAGACCGGCATCAACGAACTGCTGCGCGGCGACTAAGCCGCTGCGCCCCGTTGGCTGAACGCGTGGACGGGTCTTCCCGTCCACGCGTTCGACGCATGCACACATCACAACGATAACGGAGACGATGCCATGGCCATGGACCGCCTGTTCCAGCTGATGAAGGAGAAGAACGCCTCCGACATGTTCTTCGCGGTGAATTCGCCGGTCCACATCAAGATCAACGGGAACCTCATCCCGATCAACCAGCATCGCCTCGAACCCGAGAACATCCATTCATTGCTGTCCGAGATCGCCACGCCGGAGCAGATGGCCGACCTCGAACGCGAGAATGAGCTCAACATGGGAGTCTCGGTCCCCAACCTCGGGCGCTTCCGCCTGTCGGCCTTCCGCCAGCGCGGCTCGATCTCGGCCGTGTTCCGCTTCGTGCCGGCGAATATCCCGCCGCTGGGCGAGCTGGGACTGCCGACCGTGCTGTCCGAGCTGATCATGGAAAAGCGCGGCCTGCTGCTGGTCGTCGGCGCCACCGGCTCCGGCAAGTCGACCACCATCGCCGCCATGCTGGACCACCGCAACGAGCAGCGCACCGGCCATATCCTGACCCTGGAAGACCCGATCGAGTACCTGTTCAAGAACAAGAAATCGATCGTCAACCAGCGCGAGATCGGCAGCGACGCCACCAGCTTCGCCACCGCGCTGAAGAATTCGATGCGCCAGGCGCCCGACTGCATCCTGATCGGCGAGATCCGCGACAAGGAAACCATGGCGGCGGCGCTGGCCTACGCCCAGTCGGGCCACCTGGTGCTGGCCACCCTGCACGCCAACAACAGCTACAACGCGCTGAACCGCATCATCAGTTTCTACCCGCTCGAGAACCGCACGGCGCTGCTGCAGGACCTGGCCTCGAGCGTGAAGGCGATCGTCTCGCAGCGCCTGGTGAAATCCGCCGCCGCCGGCGCGCGCCAGGCCGCGGTCGAGGTCATGCTCAACACCCGCTACGTCGCCGACCTGATCGAGAAGGGCGAGATCAGCCAGATCAAGGAAGCGATGGACAAGAGCCTGTCGCCGGGCTCGCAGTCCTTCGAGAGTGCACTGTTCAGGCTGGTCAAGGATGGGCTCGTCACGCAGGAAGAAGCGCTGGCCAATGCCGACTCGGCCACCAACCTGCTCTGGCTGCTCAACAATGGGCCGGAAAGCCAGGCGCAGCAGGACGACCAGAAACCTGCCGAGCAGCAAGGCGCCTCATTTACCGAATTCACGCTCAATTCCTGATCGGCAATTCAGGGTCAGGTCTGTCATTCGGACACCCATGAGGCACCTTTGAGCTATGTTAAGTAGTCACGTGCGATTCATCGTGAACTCGGCGCCGAATTCCTCACGCAGCACCGCCAGCCCCAGCTCGTTCCACCGCTGGCGCCACTGCTTAAGTGTTCACCCAAAATATTGGGAGACGACTTAGCTCAAAGGTGCGTGACGGGTGTCCGAATGACAGATCTGACCCTGAACGTCGCTTCCCGCTTGCTTTCAAATCTGCAAGGCGGCCAGCCGCCTTCAGCCATCTGTGTACAATTCTCCTGCGGGAGCTCGTGCTATTCTCGCGCCTTTTCAAAACAGCAAGGCCTGCGCCGCAGGCCCGACCACGCCCATGAAAACGACCCTCTACGGAATTCCCAACTGCGACACCGTCAAGAAAGCCCGCACCTGGCTGGCCGACAACGGCCACGACTTCACCTTCCATGACTTCAAGAAACAGGGCCTGACGCGCGAACTGGTGCAGGGCTGGCTCGACCAGCTCGACTGGGAAGTCCTGGTCAACCGCAAGGGCATGACCTGGCGTAACCTGGGCGACGAGCGCAAGACGCAGATCGTCGACAAGGCCAGCGCGCTCGAACTGATGCTGGAAAACCCGTCCGTGATCAAGCGCCCGGTGCTCGAAGGCGTGGGTCCGGTGAGCGTTGGCTTCTCCGCCGACCAGTACCAGTCCAAGTTCGGCGGCGCCGCATGAAACCCTCGCGCACCCTGCTCCTCACCGAAGAGCTGATCGCCCTCGACTCCATCACCCCGCACGACAAGGGCTGCCAGCAGCGCCTGATCGAGCTGCTCGCGCCGCTGGGCTTCACGTGCGAAACCATCGAATCGAACGGCGTCACCAACCTGTGGGCGCGCAAGGGTAGCGAGTCTCCCGTATTCGTGTTCGCCGGCCACACCGACGTGGTGCCGGCCGGTCCGCTCGACCAGTGGCACTCGGCGCCGTTCGCGCCGACCCACCGCGACGGCAAGCTGTACGGCCGCGGCGCCTCCGACATGAAGACCTCGATCGCGGCCATGGTCGTGGCCTGCGAGGAATTCATCGCCGCCCACCCGGGCCACCGGGGCTCGATCGCCTTCCTGATCACCAGCGACGAGGAAGGCCCGGCCACGGACGGCACCGTGGTCGTCTGCGAACGCCTGGAAGAGCGCGGCGAGACCCTGGATTACTGCCTGGTCGGCGAACCGACTTCCGCGCACGTGCTGGGCGACATGCTCAAGAACGGCCGCCGCGGCTCGCTCTCCGGCCACCTGGTCATCAAGGGCGTGCAGGGCCACATCGCCTACCCGCAGCTGGCGCGCAATCCGATCCACCAGGCCGCCCCGGCGCTGGCCGAGCTGGCCGCCGAAGTCTGGGACGAGGGCAACGAATACTACCTGCCCACCAGTTGGCAAATCTCCAACATCCAGGCCGGCACCGGCGCCACCAATGTGATTCCGGGCCACATGACGATCGACTTCAACTTCCGCTTCTCGACCGCCAGCACCGCCGACGGCCTGGAAGCGCGGGTGCATGCGATCCTCGACCGCCACCAGCTCGACTACGACCTGCGCTGGACCCTGTCCGGCCAGCCCTTCCTGACGCCGAAAGGCAGCCTGTCGGATGCGATCTGCGATGCGATCCATGACGAACTGGGCGTGCAGGCCGAGTTGTCGACCACCGGCGGCACCTCGGACGGGCGCTTCATCGCCCGCATCTGCCCCCAAGTGATAGAATTCGGCCCACCGAACGCCAGCATCCACAAGATCGACGAGCACATCGAACTGCGCTACATCGATCCCCTGAAGAATATCTACCGCCGCACGCTGGAACGCCTGCTGGCCGCCTGAGCCCACCAACACGAGAACAAGGCCATGACTACCACCACACCTTTCAGCACGCCGCGCGACCTGCTGCGCTATGCCGTCACCCGCTTCAACAGCGCCAAGCTGTTCTTCGGCCACGGCAGCGCCGAAGCCCTCGACGAGGCGGCCTACCTGATCCTGCACACCCTCAAGCTGCCGCTCGACAAGCTGGAACCCTTCCTCGACGCCAAACTGCTGAACGACGAAGTGCTGCAGGTGCTGTCGGTGATCGAACGCCGCGTCAACGAGCGCGTGCCGGCCGCCTACATCACCAGGGAAGCCTGGCTCGGCAGCTACAACTTCTACGTCGACGAACGCGTGCTGGTGCCGCGCTCCTTCATCGCCGAGCTGATTCCGCAACTGTTCAGCCCCTGGATCGCGGATGCCGAGGGCGTCGAGAACGTGCTGGAACTGTGCACCGGCAGCGGTTGCCTGGCGATCATGATGGCCGACGCCTTCCCGAACGCGGTGGTCGACGCGGTCGACATTTCGAAGGATGCGCTGGCCGTGGCCGAGCACAACATCCGCGAATACAAGCTGGAAGGCCGGGTCAACCCGATCGAGTCCGACCTGTACGAGAACGTGCCGTTCAAGAAATACGACCTCATCATCACCAATCCGCCGTACGTGAACGCGGAATCGATGCGCAAGCTGCCGCCGGAATACCTGCGCGAGCCGCAGATCGCGCTGGCCGGCGGCGATGACGGCATGGACCTGGTGCGCAAGATCATCTCCGGCGCCGCCCAGCGCCTGACCCCGGAAGGCGTGCTGGTGGTCGAGATCGGCAACGAGCGCGAATACGCGGAAGCGGCCTTCGGCGCCCTGGGCCTGACCTGGCTCACCACCAGCATCGGCGACGATGCGGTGTTCCTGCTCACCGCCGAACAGCTGCAAGCCGCGTAAGCGCAAGCCAGCCTCACTTTTCCGTTTTTACGATAGCCCTGCAATGATCCGATTCCAGAACGTCAGCCTGATGCGCGGCACCAAGCCGCTGCTCGAGGACGCCGACTTGACCCTCAACCCCGGCGACAAGATCGGCCTGATCGGCGCCAACGGCGCCGGCAAGTCGAGCCTGTTCGCGATGCTGCGCAACGAGCTGCATCCGGACCAGGGCCAGATCGACTTCCCCGCCAAGTGGCGCATGGCCTACGTGGCCCAGGAGACCCCGGCGCTCGACCGTCCGGCGCTGGAATACGCGATCGACGGCGACGCCAACCTGCGCCGCCTGCAGGCCGAGCTCGAGGAACTGGAATCCCATCCGGACCTGGACGCCCACGGCATGCGCCTGGGCGAGCTGCACAGCGCCCTGGCCGACGCCGACGCCTACACGGTGCAGTCGCGCGGCGAGCAGCTGCTGATCGGCCTGGGCTTCTCGCTCGACCAGATGAAGCAGCCGGTGGCCAGCTTCTCGGGCGGCTGGCGCATGCGCCTGAACCTGGCGCAGGCGCTGATGTGCCCTTCCGACCTGCTGCTGCTCGATGAACCGACCAACCACCTGGACCTGGACGCCATCATCTGGCTCGAGGACTGGCTCAAGCGCTATCCGGGCACCCTGATCATCATCTCGCACGACCGCGACTTCCTCGACGCGATCGTCAACGTGATCGTGCACATCGACGAGCGCAAGCTGAAGCGCTACTCGGGCAACTACTCCGGCTTCGAGCGCCAGCGCGCCGCCCAGATGGTGCTGGCCGCTTCCGCGATCGAAAAGCAGCAGCGCCAGCGCGCCCACCTGGAATCCTATATCAACCGCTTCAAGGCCCAGGCGACCAAGGCGCGCCAGGCCCAGAGCCGGATCAAGATGCTGGCCAAGATGGAAGAACTGGCGCCGCTGCGCGCCGCCGCCGAGTTCTCGTTCGAGTTCCGCGAGCCGCTGGCCGCGCCGAATCCGCTGCTGGTGCTGGAAGACGTCGATGCCGGCTATCCGATCCTGGATGGCCATGGCGACAAGGTGGGCGCCAAGACCATCGTCAACCGCGTCAATTTCTCGCTCCAGATCGGCCAGCGCATCGGCCTGCTGGGCGTGAACGGCGCGGGTAAATCGACCCTGATCAAGACCGTGGCCGGCGAACTGGCCCCCTTGAACGGCGTCGCCACCCTCGGCAAGGGCCTGTCGATCGGCTACTTCGCCCAGCACCAGGTCGAGATGCTGCGCCATGACGAGTCGCCCTTGTGGCACATGGTGAAGCTGGCGCCGAACGTGCGCGAGCAGGAGCTGCGCAACTTCCTCGGCAGCTTCAACTTCCCGGGCGACATGGTGACCAGCCCGATCAAGCCCTTCTCGGGCGGCGAAAAGGCGCGCTTGGCGCTGGCCCTGATCGTGTGGCAGCGCCCCAACCTGCTGCTGCTGGACGAACCGACCAACCACCTGGACCTGGAAACGCGCGAGGCGCTGACCATGGCGCTGGCCCAGTTCGAGGGCACCCTGGTGGTGGTCTCCCACGATCGCCACCTGCTGCGCGCCACCACCGACCAGTTCATCATCGTCGCCGACGGCAAACTGCAGCCCTTCGACGGCGACCTGGACGACTACAAGGAATGGCTGTTCCAGACCAAGCTGGGCAAGGGCACCGACACCCTGCCCGCACCCGCGCCGGCGAAGGCCGCCACGGCGGCTCAGCCCGACATGGCGCCGGTCGACCGCAGGGAACAGAAGCGCCTGCAGGCCGAGGAACGCCAGCGCGTGGCCGCGATCAAGAAGCCGATCGAGAACCGCATCAAGCGGCTCGAAGAGCAGATGGCCAAGCTGAACACGAAGAAGGCGGAGATCGACGCCCGTTTGCTCGACCCGGAGATCTACGAGGCCGGGAACAAGGATCGCCTCAAGACCCTGGTGGCGGACCAGGCGTTTGCGGTGCGCGACCTGGAGCAGCTGGAGTCGGAATGGCTGGAACTGCAGGAGCAGCTCGAAGGATTGGCTGCCTGATTCCCGGCGTGGGCGGGAAATCCGCCCACGCTAGGCCGCCTGCCGCACCGGCGCCAGCGACATCAGGCGCTCGATGTCGACCAGAATCAGCCTGCGCGCCCCGATGCAGCCGATGCCGATCAGGTAATCGGCCCCTTCCCCGCCTTCGCCACATCCCGGCGGCCGCACCTGGTCCGGCCCCAGCCGCACCACATCGTTCACGCGCCCCACCACCAGCCCGACCAGGCTGGCCGCCAGGCGCAGGATGATCACTTCGAGATGCGGATCCGACGCCGCCGGATGGCAGGCCCCGGCGCGCAGGTCGACCACCGGCAGCACCACGCCGCGCGACAGCGCCACCCCGCCGATGATCCCGCCATCCGCCGCGACGCGCTCGAGCGACTTGAGCATCTTCAGTTCCTGGACCCTGGAACAATCCAGTCCATACTCCATCCCGCCCAGGCTGAAGCTGAGGAATTCCAGCGGCGCCACGGTGTGGTGCGTGTCCATGGGGCATCCTTTCGAAGGCAAGGCCTATCGTACCGGCGCCGCCGAAGGCGACGGTTGCGTGCCGTCAAGCAATGGGCGCCGCGAGGCCGCGCCCGCCCGGCTTCTTCGCGATCGCCCGGCTGGTGGCCCGGCAGGCCGGCCCCGCATCCGCGTGCGCGCCCGGGACACGCGGTCGACCCATGCGCACGAACTGGCGGGCTACCGGTCGAAGGAAGGTCCGGCGCTAGGCGTCCTGCGCCGCCGTGCCGTCCCAGCGATAGGAGCCGCTCGCACCGGCGAACAGCAGTTCGGACCTGAGCGGCCCGCGCAGGCGTTCCCTGATGTCGCGCGCCGGCAGGTCGACCATGCCGCCGGCATCCGGTTCATAGTCCAGCGCCCGCACCTGGACCTCGCCTTGCATCGCGCCGATGGCGACGCCGGCCGCGCCCACGCGCTCGGCATGCTGGGCCTCGAGCCGCCCCAGGAGGGCGGCGCCGGCCTGCCGCTCGGCTTCGAGCCCCTTGAGTTCCTGCGACAGCCGGCCGAATTCCTTGAGCGCCGGCGCCACGACCTGCGCCATGCGCCGGAACTGCGGCTCCTGCTCGGCGGTGAGCTTCAGTTCGCCCGTGCGCACGCGCCGCGCCAGCATCAGGTACTTGCGCAGCGCGGGCTGGCCGCTGAGCGCTTCGAGCGCGGCGCGGTGGCGTCCGGCCAGGGCGCCGAACTGCGCGATGCGCGCGCCCACCTGGCCGATCGCCTCCTCGACGCGCGCGCAGTCCGGGCGCAGCACGAACACCCGCATCTCGCTCTGGCGCTTGGGCGCGGCGCAGCCGATCGTCACGCGCCGGCCGGCCACCGCGCTGCCTTCGGCATGCGCGATCTCGACCTCGTCGGCCAGGATCTCGCAATTGATCGCCTGCTCGACCCTGACCCGGGTGCCCGAGATCACGCAGTTCTCGGCGCGCTGCACGTTCACTTCGCCGTTCACGGTCTGGATCACGGCGCCGGAGGCCACCCCGAGGATCACGATCGGCCCGCAGGCATTGCGCGCGCTGCCGCCCACCAGGTTGCGGTTCAGGCGGATCGCGCCGCCACGCGAGACCACGTGGCCGTACACATCCGCGTGGACCGTGACGCCCTCGCCTTCGACGATGCGCTGCTCCTGCACCTCGCCGAATTCCTCGTAGTCGGCGGTCAACTGCAGGTTGCCCGTGGTCCTGGCGCTGACACCGTCGCGGCTGACGATCTTGTCGGTCACCGCGATGCGGCCCACGCCCGGGTCGACGTCCAGGAACCCGTCCCGCTGCGCCACCAGGAATTCGCCGTCGGCGCACTCCAGGGACATGGTGCCTTCGCCCACGTAGCTCGACAGGTCGAGGTCGGCCGGCTCCGCGGGCGCGACCGGAATGCCCGACAGCTCGAAGCCCGGCGCGCCATGGGAGCGCGGAATCTTGCGCAGCAGGCGCTCGCCCTTGTGGATCTGCGGGAAGCGGTTCTGGAAGCTCATCAGGTCGAGCTTGCCGTTGGCGAGCTGGCGCGGCGCGTCGCTGCGGTGCAGGTCGTTCGAGACCTCGACCACGTGCGCATCGACGCCGGGGCTCGGGGCCAGCCGGCGCCCGACCACGAAGCGCCCGGCCGCGCCGGAGACGATGGCATGGCGGATCGCGTCGAGGTCGACGCCGAAGCGGACGCCCTTCGTCCACAGGTCGGCCAGGAATTCATCGGCATCGAGCCGGGTCGGCTGTTCGACCCCGTCCGCACCAGGCATGAAGACCGGTTCGAAATAGTACTCCGCCTGGCCGTCGGCCAGCTTCACCGCGCGGTACAGGGCGCGCCGCCCGGGCGCGAACGGGGCGATGCTGGCGGCGAAGCGCACCACGGTCGCGCCGGAAGCGTTGCGCGGCAGCTCGGGACCGTGGCCGTACAAGGCCTTGATCAGGACGGGATAATCGACGCCGACGAAATAGCTGCCGCCCTGCAGGATGGCGTCGACCGCCGCCACCAGGGTCGTTCCCACGACCTGGGGATCGGCATACACGCCGTCCTCGCGCTGGGCGATGCAATGTTCGGGCCCGGCGTGCGCGAAGCGCTCGGCCGGCAGGGGCACGACAGGTTCTACGGCGGGATCGGTCACGTGCACGCTCCATCAGGCTGGGGGGAAATGGCGGGCCGCCAATCCCAACAGTAAGCTTGATGTAAGCGTAACATGTTGCGCAATTTAAATAAACATATTGCAACATATTTTCTTTTTTTGAAACTTTTATGCGACACAAGTCGCCAGGCGCCGGCAGCGCCAACGACAACGGCGCCCGCAGGCGCCGTCTCAGGTGAAGCACTGCCGTCTTAGCGGCGCTGGGCGTTCGGATACAGGTCCATGCCCGCCTCGTTGATCTGGCGGCGCAGGTCGCGCCGCTCGTCCGGCGTCATGCGGCCGCTGCGGCGGGCAGCCTCGTTGCGCTGCTGCTCCTGCTGCATCTGGATCTGGCGCCGCTGTTCCTCGCGCATCTGCATGTCGTAGGCGCGCTGGTCGAAGCGCGGCTCCTGGCCCTGCACCTGGAACCGGCCCTGCTGGGCTTCGTCGCGGCGGCCGCCGCGGTCGTGATTCTGCGCCACTGCGCCGGCGCCGATACCGGCGAGCAGGCAGGCAAGAAGACCATGGCGCACGAGCCGGGCCAGCCGGCCGCCGCGTGCGGCGGATGCTGCTTTGGTATGTGTGAGCGCGTCTTTCATGGTGTTCCTCTTCCGCGATGCCTTATAAACAGATAAGCTGTGATGACCACTTGCCGCCAGTGTATGTGTAATCCGCCTGAGGTATAAGACCGATTGGGTAAAGTTTGTAACACATTGTAATGGATGAGGCATGTTATCGATGTGCTTAATCGATAAGACGTTACCATAGCGACATTCATCTGACAATTCCGGACACCAAATGACAGCATCGACTTCGAATACGGGCGCTACCGCGGGCCCAGGCACGCCAGGCGGCCACTCCGCGAAGATCATGATCGTCGACGACGACGTACGGCTGCGCGACCTGCTGCGCCGCTACCTGACCGAACAGGGATTCCAGGTCGTGACCGCGGAAAGCGCGCCGGCCATGAACAAGCTCTGGCTGCGCGAGCGCTACGACCTGCTGGTGCTCGACCTGATGCTGCCGGGCGAGGACGGCCTGTCGATCTGCCGCCGCCTGCGCGGCGCCGGCGACCAGACCCCGATCATCATGCTCACCGCCAAGGGCGAGGACGTGGACCGCATCGTCGGCCTCGAGATGGGCGCCGACGACTACATGCCGAAGCCCTTCAATCCGCGCGAACTGGTCGCCCGCATCGGCGCCGTATTGCGCCGCAAGGGCCCGGACGAGATCCCGGGCGCGCCGTCCGAAACCCCGCAGACCTTCGAGTTCGGCGACTTCGTGCTCGACCTGGGCACCCGCACGCTCAAGAAGAACGGCGAGACGGTGCCGCTGACCACCGGCGAATTCTCGGTGCTGAAGGTGTTCGCGCGCCATGCGCGCCAGCCGCTGTCGCGCGAGAAGCTGATGGAACTGGCGCGCGGCCGCGAATACGAGGTCTTCGACCGTTCGCTCGACGTCCAGATCTCGCGCCTGCGCAAGCTGATCGAACCCGATCCTTCCAGCCCGCTCTACATCCAGACCGTCTGGGGCCTCGGCTACGTCTTCATTCCGGAAGGCCAGCCACGCTAGTGTTTGCCCCGTTTGCAGCGGCGCGCCGCGCCGCCCGCTTTGCCTGGTACAAAAGCGGCCTGTTCTGGCGCACCTTCTTCCTGCTGTCGGTGCTGACCACGCTCTCGATGGGCTCGTGGATCGGCATGATCAGCGTATTCCAGCGCGGTCCGCAGGTGCAGCAGACCGCCGAGCTGGTGGTGTCGGTGGTGACGATCACCAAGGCCGCGCTGACCCACTCGGCGCCCGACCTGCGGCGCGAGCTGCTGTTCGAGCTGGTGTCGAACGAAGGCATCCGCATCTTCCCGCTCGAGGAAACCGACGTCGTCGACCCGCCGCCCAACAATCCCCTGATGCCCGAGATCGCCGCCATGGTGCGCGACAAGCTGGGCAAGAACACGCGCTTCTCGAGCAGCGTGAACGGCGTCGGCGGCTTCTGGGTCAGCTTTAACATCGAGGACGACCAGTACTGGCTGATGCTCGAGCGCGAGCGCCTGGCCGGACTGACGCGGGTGCAGTGGCTGGGCTGGGCGACCCTGGTGGGCCTGCTGTCGCTGGTCGGCGCGGCCCTGATCTCGAGCCTGGTCAACCTGCCGCTGGCGCGCCTGACGGCGGCCGCGCGCGCGATCGCGAAAGGCGAGCGCCCTGTCCCGTTGCCGGAGAAGGGTTCGCAGGAGATCATCGAGGCCAACCGCAGCTTCAACCAGATGGTCGATGACCTGGCCCAGGTCGAGAAGGACCGCGCGGTGATCCTGGCCGGCATCTCGCACGACCTGCGCACGCCGCTGGCGCGCATGCAGCTCGAGGTCGAGATGGCCAGCCTGCCCGACGAGGCGCGCGAGGGCATGCAGTCGGACATCAACCAGATGGATGCGATCATCGGCCAGTTCCTCGACTACGCCAAGCCGACCGACGCCGCCACCTTCGTGGCGGTGAACCTGTCGGAGATGCTGGCCGACGTCGGCCGCGAGGCCGGCCGCATCCGCGACCTGCAGGTGAAGTGCGACCTGATGCCGGGCGTGCACGTACTGGGCAACGCGACCGACCTGCGGCGCGTGATCAACAACGTCATCGAGAATGCGCGCCGCTACGGCAAGACGCCGGGCGAGGAGCATACCGACATCGACATCGTCCTGCGCGTCAAGGCGACCGGGCATGGACGGCGCGCGGTGGTGGAGATCGGCGACCATGGGCCGGGCGTGCCGCCGGACCAGATCGCGCAGCTCCTCAAGCCGTTCACGCGCCTGGACAGCGCGCGCGGGCAGGCCAATGGCGCGGGCCTGGGACTGGCGATCGTGGAACGGGTGCTGACGCGGCATAACGCGCAGCTGGAAGTGCGCAACCGCGAGGAAGGCGGGCTGGTGATCCAGATCGCGCTGCCGCTGGCAAGCTGATGACCTAGGATGGACGGCGAGCCGGCCCGGCGCGCCCGTCCACCCTGCTGCTTCCTTCAACCTGCAACGAGGCTGGCGAAACGGGCAAGATCGATGTTGCCGCCGCTGACCAGGATCCCGACCCGCTTGCCCTTCAGGCTGTCCTTCATGTTGCGCGCCGCCGCGAAGCCGAGGCAGCCGGTCGGCTCGACCACGATCTTCATGCGCTCGGCGAAGAAGCGCATGCATTGCACCAGCTCCTCGTCCGAGACCGTCAGGATGTCGTCGACGTCGCGCCGGATGATCGGGAAGGTCAGCTCGCCGAGGTGCTGGGTCTGGGCGCCGTCTGCGATGGTCTTGGGCGTGTCGATGTGCACGATGGCGCCCGAGCGGAACGATTGCTGGCCGTCGTTGCCGGCCTCCGGTTCGACGCCATACAGCGCGCACCGCGGCGCCAGCGCGCGCGTGGCCAGCGCCGATCCGGCCAGCAGGCCGCCGCCGCCCAGGCACACGAAGAAGGCGTCGAGCGCGCCGGTCTCCTCGAACAGCTCCTTGGCGGCCGTGCCCTGCCCCGCGATCACGTCGGCGTGGTCGTAGGGCGGAATCAGGGTCAGTCCGTGCCTGTCGGCGAGTTCGCGGCCGATCCGCTCGCGGTCCTCGCTGTAGCGGTCGTAGAACACCACCTTGCCGCCATAGCCCTGGGTGGCCGCCACCTTCGCCGCCGGCGCATCCTTCGGCATGATGATGGTGGCCGGCATGCCAAGCAGGCGCGCCGACAGCGCGATCGCCTGCGCATGGTTACCCGACGAGAAGGCCACCACGCCGGCGCGGCGCTGCTCCGGGCCCAGCTTCGACAGCGCGTTGTAGGCGCCGCGGAACTTGAACGCGCCCATGCGCTGCATGTTCTCGCACTTGAAGAACACCTCGGCGCCGAATTCCTCGTTCACGGTGCGCGAGGTCAGCACCGGGGTCCGGTTGGCGGCGCCGGCGATGCGGTTCGCGGCCTGGACGACATCGTCGTAAGTGGGAAGCGAAGGCTGGTTCATGGAATGGCATCCTTTATCGGGTCGTGGTCAAGCTGGACATTTTAGCCAGAACACTCCGGACTGTACAAAACCCGCAGGCGTGAAGCACCGAACAGAAGAATGGAAGCGGGAGGCGCAGACTACAGTTTCCGTGAAAGGAAACGACCATGAAGCGTCAACTCTGCCAACTCAGCCTGATTCTGGCTGCGGGCCTGGCCGCACCAGCGACCTTCGCCGGAGCCGACATCGTCAAATGCATCGACAACGCCGGCCACGTGACCCTGACCGACCAGCCCTGCACCAACGGCGCCGTGACCGTGCGCATGGCCAGCATGCCGGCCGCCGCCGACACCGCGCCCGCCCAGCCCTACCCGCTTACCGTCGAGCGCAGCAGCATGCCGCCGGCCGGCAGCCTGCAGCGCCACAGCGCGCCGCCGCGCGCCAAGGCCCAGGCCAAGCCGATACAGCGCGATGTCGCCACCATGAAAGAGGCGCGCGCCCAGTTCCTGCTCGGCGATACCGGCATCCGCGAGACCCTGGCCGGCCGCTGAAGCCCGAGAACCAGCCTCAGTGCAGGCGGCTGACGCTGACCAGGTGCGGCGGCGGCGGATTGTCGATCTCGCGCAGCAGTTCCAGCAGTTCCTCGTCCTTGATGAAGCTGGCGGACGAATGGCCTTCCAGCAGGCGCTCCGGCGGCATCGAACGCGCCACCGCATAACCCTGTACGTAGTCGACGCCGATCTCGCGCAGGGTCTGGACCGTGGCCGCGTCTTCCGCCCATTCGCCGATGGTCTTCATGCCCAGGTTCACCGCCAGGCTGACGATCGCCTCGACGATCGCCACGTTGGCCGGGTGCGCATTGATGTTGACGATGAAGTTGCCGTCGATCTTGAGCACGTCGGCCGGCAGCTCCTTCAGGTAGGAGAACGAGGTGTAGCCGGCGCCGAAGTCGTCCAGCGCGACCTTCACGCCGAAGTTGCGCACCTGGTCGATGAAGCGGCGCGTGTTGTCGAGGTCGTGCAGCGCCACGCTTTCCGTGATTTCCAGGCACAGGCGGCTGGCCACGTGCACATAGCGCCCCAGGATCTCGAAGGTGTCCTGCACGAAGCGTTCGTCGTTGAGCGAGGCGCCCGACAGGTTCATGCACACGAAACGGGTGTTGCACAGGTCGTCCGTATGCTCGGCGATCCAGGCCAGGGTGGTCGACAGCACCCAGCGGTCGATGACGCTGGCGCGCCCGCTCTTCTCGGCGGCGGCGATCACCGGACCGGCCGGCACCACGCGCCCATCCGGCTCGCGCATGCGCAGCAGCACCTCGAAGTTCAGCGATTCGCGCGGCGCCTTGAGCGACATGATCGGCTGCATCTCCAGCAGCAGGTTGTCGGTCGCGTTGGGGCCGGACAAGCGTTCGACCAGGTCCAGCTCGGCGGCGCGCTGGCGGAATGCGTCCGCGCCGCGCTCGTACACCACCAGGCCTTCGCCGGAGCCGGTCTTGGCTTCGCGGCAGGCGCGGTCGGCGGTCGAGACCGCGTCCTTCATCGCCATGCCCGGCACCACTTCGATCAGGCCGACCGAGCCGCGCACATGGAAGGCCTTGTCGCCCACCCGGTACGGGGTATTGCCGAGACGGTCGACGATGCCGCGCGCGATGATCGATGCCAGCGGGATCGCCGTTTCCGGCATCACGATCACGAATTCGTCGCCGCCGACGCGGCCGATCTGCTGGCCGCCGGCCAGCATCGTGCCCATCCGTTCGCACACCTGCTTGAGCACTTCGTCGCCGGCCGCGTGGCCGAACAGGTCGTTGATCAGCTTGAAGCGGTCGAGGTCGACGTAGGCCAGGGCCATCGGGCGCCCCGACGCCAGGCTGGCGGCGGCGCTGCTGAATTCCTTCTCGATGCCGCGCCGGTTGTAGACCTTGGTCAGCGGATCGTTGTTGGCCATGAAGCGCAGCTGTTCGGTGGCCTTGTATTTTTCGGTCGTATCCTGCAGCACGCCTTCGATGCGCGAGCGCGCCAGGGTGGCGCTGACCAGGAAACGCTGGCTGCCGTCGCGGCTGGTCAGTTCCATCTCGGCCTCGGCCTTGGCGTGCACCTGCTCGTGCAGGTCGGTCCAGCTGCTCTCGGTGAAGAACTGGCGCCAGGCGGTGCGGCCCGGCACGAAGGTGGCGATGCCCAGCATCTTCTGCAGCGCCGGGTTGACGCTGAGGAAGTGACCGTACATGTCGAGCGTGAACAGGCCGACCGGCATCGCCTGGTAGGCGTGCTCCAGCTCTTCCTGGGCTTCCTGGCGCTTCTCGGTTTCGCTGCGCATCTGCTCGGCCACCGCGAGCGCGGCCAGCAGGCTCGAGGCCAGCGCCGCGGTCACGCTGTTGATCACGCCCAGCAGTTCGCGCATGCCCAGCGCGGCCGCCGCGACTTCGGCCATCGAGGCCAGGAAGGTCAGCGCGAACGAGGCCGCGAACCACGAGGCCACACGGTTGCGCGATTCCACGATGATCTTGAACAGGCCGACCGTCATGACCGCGAAGCAGCACACCACGATCACCCACATCAGCGGCAGGTACAGGTGGTAAGGCAGGAAGAACGCGGCCAGCAGCATCGGCATGCACAGCCATTGCATGATGCGCATCGGCAGGACGTAGCGCATCTCCGCCAGGTGTTCCCTGAGCAGGGCCTGGTACAGGGTCAGGGTGGCGATGCCGTACAGGGTGATCGTGATGGAACGGCTGCGCAGCAGCCACTCGTAGGGAACGGTCTGCCCCAGCCACTGGATGTCCCAGCCGGCCGACAGCGCGCCCACGCGCAGGTTCAGGATCAGCCAGCCGGCGAACAGCACGTACAGCGGCTGGCGGTTGATCAGGGCGGTGATCAGGACGAACAGCGCCAGCACGATCATGCCGCCGTCGAGCAGGCCCGACTTGCGGTGGTACTGCTCGACCGAGAGGTCGAACTGCTCGGCCGGCCATTGCAGCACCGACAGGCGCGCCGGGCCGGAGAATCCGGCGCGGCACAGCAGCTGGCGCGGCATCGGCGCCAGGCGCAGCGCGAAGCCGGCCTTGGTCCCTTCCAGGGCGCCGCTGCCGCTGCCGCGGGTGGCGGCGCCGAGCGGGCTCAGGGTGGCGGCATCCCAGCAGGCGACATCGAGCGAATGGCGCGACGGGAATTCGATGACCTGCGCGCCGGCGCGCGGCATCGGCTCGAACGCGAACCAGACCGGCGCCTCGGACAGATGGGTTTCATGGGTATTGGTGAGCGGCCGGGCCTGCGCCCTGGCCAGCGCGGCGGCCGGGGTGAGCGCGCCCTCTTCCTGCACCGTCACATGCATCGACAGCGGGACGTCGCCGCTGGTGCGATAGGCGTCGTGCCAGAACAACAGCGCGACCAGGGAAACGATGCCGATCCCGATCGGAATCAGGTAATAACCGAAAAACTTCAACACCAGCTCCACAGCCGCATGAGCCGCGGCTGGCATGGAGGAACGACGCTGGGGTTCTAAAGTGGGCATAAGCGGTATCTTGGGATTCGTGCGGGCCGCCGTCACTACTGACAGCCTTGAGGCGCAAGGATACAGCTTTACCGTGATGCCGTCATGCAATAAATATTTAAGCTACAGCCATTTCGCAACGCTCAGCCGCCTGGTTCCCGACCATATGGCGCGGCAGCGCCAGCACCGGCGGCGGGGCTGCCGGACCGATATCGATGTCCGGGTGGTGCGTATTGAAGAAGAAGTTCAGCAGCGGATGACGGGCCTGGGTCCAGCGCTCCTCGAAGGTCGCGATCTCGAACGCCATCACGCGGTGTGGGATGTTCCCCACATGGCGCAGCGGCACCGGGCCCTGTTCCGGGAACACGTCGACGAACATCATCTGCTCGTACTGGCGGTCCACCGGCGGACGGCCGGTCGCGACCGAAAAGTCGATGGCGTTATCTTCGCAGTACATGAAGCAAGCCTTGATCAATGCCACTTTGACCATGCGGCCGACGCGGCCTTCATCGATGCCGAGACGGGTGGCCTCGACCAGGCGGCGGCCCTGCAGCCAGTCGGGCAGGACCACCGACTCCTCGACGCCCAGCGGACGGTAGAGGTTGGTGCGGATGCGGGTGCTGCCGAGCGCCGTGCCGTCCAGCTTGGATTCGGCGAGCAGCACGATGGTGTCGTCGTCGTAGTCGGCCGCTTCCGGCTGGGCCAGGGTGCGGGCGAAATCCGGCACGTGGCGGGCGTAGGCCGCGTGGCGGATGCGGACAGCCTTGAGCAGGTCCGCTTCGGTTTCCACCCGGCGGACAGTGAACGGCAGGCGCTCGATCGCGCGGCCGGCGGCCGCTTCACGTGCGGTGCGTGCACGCGACGCTTTCGGCGGGTTGAAAACGGCTGCAGGGAACAGCTCCATGTCGGGCTCCTAGTTGAGAAATTGAAACAGTTTTTGTCTGGTTCAAATTATCAATCCGCTTACCCGAAACTTAACTGATGAGCAGGAGTGCTTTTTACCCTCTATTTAAAATGCAACAAATGTTACTGCAGGTATTTAACAAGCTTGTATCATTCTTGCAGTTCCCGCAACGCGGATCGAGCTTCCCGGCGCCTCGCTGAACTCGGCCGTCAGGCGCGAGCGCATGCCCATGTCCTCGCCCTGCACGATCTCGACGCGCCCGCCGTGCGGCCAGCCGAGATCGCGCAGATAGCCCGCCAGCGCGGCCGTGCCGGCCCCTGTGGCCGGGTCTTCATAGACGCCGCCGGCAGCGAACGGATTGCGGGTATGGAACAGTTGCGCGTGCTCGGCCCAGGCCAGCACGACCGTGACCAGGCCGTGGGCGTTCATCAGCTTGCGCCCGGCGTCGAGCTCGTACTGCATGGCGGCCAGGCGTGCGCGGCTGTTCAGGGCCAGCACCAGGTGGTCGGCGCCGGCATGGGCCAGCGCGGGCGGAATCCGCGGGTCGAGGTCGGCCCGGCTGTAACCAAAAAGCAATAATGCCGAGTCGACAAGCGCGTCGGGCGCGGGACGGCTGTGCGTGGGCGGCGACTGCAGGGCGGCCCGCACGCGCTCGCCGTCGCGCCGGCCTTCGACCGTGATCGCGGCCGCGTTGAGGGCAAGGGGAAACACGCCGTCGCCGGCTTCGCGCGCCAGCGCCGCGCCCAGGGCGATGGTGGCGTGGCCGCAGAAGGGCACTTCGGCTTCAGGAGAGAAATAGCGCACCCGCCAGCCTGCGCCGGCGCGCGCCGCGAACGCGGTCTCGGAATAGCCGACCTCGTGCGCGAGGCGCTGCATCTCGGCTTCCGGCGGCAGCGCCGGGCCGATCCACACGCCGGCCGGGTTGCCGCCCTGGCCATTGTCGTCGAAGGCGGCGATGCGCTGGATCTCGTTCACGTTCATGGCAGTCCCTCCTGGAAGTCGAGAAACTGCCATGATAGCCCGGCCGGCGCGGCGCCGCTCCCACCCTGCCCTTCAGATGCTTGGGCAGCCCTGCTTCATCGCCTCGGCCATGTCCGCGGGGGCGACGTCGCGGATGTGGGTGGCCATCGACCAGCGGTGGCCGAACGGATCCTCCACCACGCCGTAGCGGTCGCCCCAGAACATGTCGGCCGGCGCCATGCGCCCGGTGGCGCCGGCCTCGACGGCCCGCTTGTAGGCGGCGTCGACGTCGGGCACCGCCAGGTGGAGCGTCACCGGCGTACCGGCCAGCGCCAGCGGCCCGTGCGCATCCCAGTCGGGAAATTCGTCCATCAGCATCACCATCGAATCGCCGATGCGCACCGCCGCATGGGCCAGCTTGCCGCCCGGTTCGGGCAGGCGCATCACTTCCTCGGCCCCGAACGCACGGGCATAGAACGCGATCGCCTCGGACGCTCCCGCGCAGACAAGGTGCGGGGTCACGGTATGCATGCCATCTTCCACTGGCTTCGTTGTATTCACGGGAATCTCCTCAGGATGGTTGGACAGCGGCGATGAAGGGCATGGACGACACTACGCTGTTGGGCAGCTTCGCGCAACTGCCGGATGGCTTGACACGCCACTTCGTCCCACCTGGTATGTAGATAGTCATCTCATTAGAAATCCATCGAATGAGTGTGCCGCTGAACGATGTCTTCAAGGCCATCGCCGACCCGATCCGGCGCGAGATCCTGCGCCTGCTGCGCCACGAGGAAATGAGCACGGGGACGTGGCGGCGCGCTTCGACGGCTCGGCGTGCGCACGCCCTGGAGCCTGGCCAGCGACCGGGTCTGGTATGCGACCTCGAGCGCAGCGGTGGGCTGGAAGCCTGATCGCTGCCGTGGCTGGCGGCGGGCAGGTGCATAATAAAGGCTGTTTCCACCCATCGCGGAAAGGAAGACACCCATGAAACCCCGCATGCTCATTGCTGCCGCGGCGCTGCTGGCCTTTAGCGCCACGGCCAGCAGCGCGCCGTCCAGCCTTAGCCCGGCGGACGAAGCCGCTGCGTTCAAGGCGGCCGGCTTCACGCTGAAGGGAAAGCAGTGGCGCCAGTGCGACGACCCGACGCCGACCTATTCGCCGGGCGAAGTCGCCGACGTGCGTGACCTGAACGGCGACGGACGGCCCGAGGCCGTCATCACCGAGGGCGGCACCTACTGTTTCGGGCACGCCGGCGCAGGGTACACGCTTGTGTCGAAACAGGCGAACGGCAGCTGGAAAAAGCTCACGGGCGGCACGGGCATCGCCACCTTCCTGCCCACCAAGGGCAAGGATGGCTGGCCGGACATCGAAGTCGGCGGCCCCGGCTTCTGCTTCCCGGTCGAACGCTGGAACGGCAAGGCATACGCGCTGAATCGGCATCAGTACGAGGGGAAATCCTGCCGGCCGAACCGCTGATCGGCAGGCCGGGAAACCAGCCCGTGCGGCGCATGGCGCTGGTCGAAGATGGCTGCTACGCAGTGGCCGGATGCGTCATGGCGAGCGCGCCCATTGAAGCGAGGGGATAAAGGATGCGCTGTCGGAAATCGAATTATGGCTCGCCCCTTCGATCACCTTGATGGTCGCGACGCCATGCCCGAATCGGGAAAGCAGCTGTGCCGTGCTCCGCGCCGGAATGATTTCATCATGCTGGGCTGAAATCAGCAAGGTCGGCGCCCTGACCATCGGAGCATGGCGCCAGGATTCGTATTTGTCCTTCAAGAGCCAGCGCACCGGGAAATACGGAAAATGCTGGGCAGCCAGTCCCTGCAGGCTGTCGAAAGGCGTGATCAGCACCAGTTTCGCGACGGGGCGCTGGCTCGCCAGCTGGATCGCCACGCCGGCGCCGAGGCTGCGGCCGATCACCACGATCTCGCCATGCCTGGCGGCGACATGGTCGAACACGGCCAGTGCATCCGCCACCAGCGCCGGTTCCGACGGCTTTCCCGTGCTGCCCGGATAGCCACGGTAATGCACGAGGTAGATGGCATGGTCGGGAAACGCGTGATCCAGCAGCGGCAGGCTGGCCGTCACGTCTTCCGCATTCCCGCCCAGGTAGATCAGCGCTCTCCGGCCTTGCGCGGGTCGTTCGGACACCTTGATCACCGCACCCGGGACGTCCAGGGTGAAGCCGGCCGGCGCGGGAAACATGGCGCTGCTCGGAGGAAAGTAAATCATGGATTGCTGGTAGAAGAACAGCCACAGGCAGGTGACCGCATAGACTGCGATGCCGGTAAGCATGATCACACCCAGTGTCTTCAGCATTTCATTGTGGCCCATGCGGAACCGGCCAGGCCGCCCAGCCGCTACCTGCCGAGCACCTCGTCCAGCCGCCGTGCAAGAAAATCCACCAGCGCCGCCACCCGCGGCGCCAGCGCGCCCTGTCGATAGAATACCGCCCAAACCGGCTGCGTCCAGGGCAAGCCGTGCGACGCCAGCACCGGCACCAGCCGTCCCGCCTCGACATCACGCCGCGTCAGGAAATCCGACAGCGACGCGATGCCCGCCCCCGCCAGCGCCAGGTGGCGCACCGTTTCGCCGCTGGACGCCCGGATCGAGGGCGTCACCGTCCAGCCTTCCGCGCCGCCGTGCGCCAGCGGCCAGGTGTTCAGGGACACCGGCGCCGTGAACCCCAGGGTCCGGTGCCGCTCCAGCTCGGCCGGTTCGGCCGGCACGCCATGCCGTTCCAGATAAGCGGGCGCGGCCAGCACGCGCAGGTGGGTCGTGCCCAGGCGGCGCGCGTTGAGCGTCGAATCGGGCAGCGCGCCGATGCGGATCGCGAGGTCGGCGCGCTCCTCGATCAGGTCGACATAGGTCTCGCCGCTGACCAGCTCCAGCTGCACCAGCGGATACGCATCCAGGAATTCCGGCACCAGCGGCGCCAGCAGGTGGTCGAGCGCGGGCGTGGCCGCGTTCACGCGCACCAGCCCCGACGGCTGCGAGCGCCGCGCCTGCGCCTCGGCCTCGGTATGGGCCAGGTCCGCCAGCAGGCTGCGCGCCCGTCCCAGCAGCCAGGTCCCCTCTTCCGTCAGTTGCAGGCGCCGCGTCGTGCGGTGCATCAGGGTCAGGCCCAGCCGCTCCTCGAGGCGCGAGATGGTGCGCGACACGCCCGACGGCGTCTGCCCCAGCCGCTCGGCCGCGGCCGAGAACGAGCCCGTATCTATGACGGTGGAAAATACTATCAAGGCGTCGACATCCAGCATTTGTGACTCCGAATCAAAAGTATAGTGTATGCCAACGGGTTTTTCCTTGTCGTCGAGAACGGCACACTGCATGCCTACTTCAGGGAACCTCGAAAAACCGTGGCGGGCGACAGCAATGCTGGCCGGAAGCGCAGCTGTACGAGAAGTACAGCGAGCTTCGCAGGCCCCGGCGGCCCCGCCGGCAGTGCAGCGCGCAGCAGGTTTGTCGGGGTTCCCCTCAATCGGCAACAAGGAGAACTTTATGCCACTCGCACTCTGGGCGCTCACGCTGAGCGCCTTCGCCATCGGCACGACCGAATTCGTGATCGTCGGCCTGATTCCCACCATCGCCGCCAGCCTGGGGGTGTCGGTCCCGTCGGCCGGCCTGCTGGTGAGCCTGTACGCGCTGGGCGTGGCCGTCGGCGCGCCGGTGCTGACCGCCCTCACCGGCCGCGTGCCGCGCAAGCAATTGCTGCTCGCCCTGATGGCCCTGTTCACGATCGGTAACCTGGTCGCCTGGATGGCGCCGAACTACAGCGCCCTGATGGCCGCGCGCGTGCTCACCGGCCTGGCGCACGGCGTCTTCTTCTCGATCGGCTCGACCATCGCCACCGGCCTGGTGGCGAAGGAAAAGGCCGCCAGCGCGATCGCCCTGATGTTCACCGGCCTGACCGTGGCCCTGGTCACCGGCGTGCCGCTGGGAACCTTCATCGGCCAGCACCTCGGCTGGCAGGCCACCTTCCTGGCCGTCTCGCTGCTGGGCGTCGTCGCCATGATCGGCAGCTGGATCCTGGTGCCGTCGACGATCGCCGGCAGCAAGCCCAGCAGCCTGCTGACCCAGCTGGGCGTGCTGAAGAAGCCGCGCCTGCTGCTGGTGTACGCCATGACCACCCTCGGCTATGGCGGCACCTTCGTCGCCTTCACCTACCTGGCGCCGATCCTGCAGGAAGTCTCGGGCTTCGCGGCGGGCACCGTCAGCCTGGTGATGCTGGTGTACGGCGTGTCTGTGGCCGCCGGCAATATCTGGGGCGGCAAGCTGGCCGACCGCCATGGTCCGGTGCGCGCCCTGCAGATCGTGTTCATCCTGCTGGCCGTGGTGCTGGCGGTGCTGACCTTCACCGCGCCGAGCAAGACGCTGGTGCTGATCACGGTCCTGGCCTGGGGTGCGGTCGCCTTCGGCAACGTGCCCGGCCTGCAGGTGTACGTGGTGCAGCGCGCCGAGCGCGACGCCCCGCATGCCGTCGACGTGGCCTCGGGCCTGAACATCGCCGCCTTCAACGTCGGCATCGCGCTGGGCGCCTGGGGCGGCGGCCTGATCGTCGCCAGGCTCGGCCTGATGGCCACGCCGCCGATCGGCGCCCTGATCGTGGTCGGCGCCCTCGCCCTGACCACCCTGGCCGGCTGGCTCGACCGTCGCGACGGCGTGCCCGCCAGGGCCGCCGCCGGCCGCAGCGCCGTCGTCACCCACTAACTTCAAGAAAAGGATTCATATGAACATGCCACAACTCGGCCTCGGCACTTTCCGCCTGCAGGGCCAGCAAGCCATCGATTCGGTCCGCAACGGCCTCGAACTGGGCTACCGCCACATCGATACCGCCCAGATCTACGGCAACGAGGCCGAGGTCGGCCAGGCGCTGCACGATGCCGGCGTGGCGCGCGGCGAGGTCTTCGTGACCACCAAGGTCTGGACCGAGCACCTGGCCGCCGACCGGCTGGCCGACAGCCTGAAGGAGAGCCTGCGCAAGCTGCGCGTCGAGCAGGTCGACCTGGCCCTGATCCACTGGCCCTCGCCCGGCGGCGCCGTGCCGCTGCGCGAGTCGATGCAGGCGCTGCTGGCGGCGCGCGAGGCCGGCCTGGCGGCGGCGATCGGCGTGTCGAACTTCCCGGTGGCCCTGGTGCGCGAGGCGATCGCCGCGGTCGGCGCCGCCAACATCGCCACCAACCAGGTCGAGCTCCACCCTTACCTGCAGAACCGCGAGCTGCTGCGCTTCGCCGGCGACGCCGGGATCCACGTCACCGCCTATATGCCGTTGGCCTATGGCAAGGTGCTGGACGACCCGATCATCGGCGCGGTCGCCCGGCGCCATGGCGCCACCGCGGCCCAGGTGAGCCTGGCGTGGCTGCTGGCCAAGGGCATCGCGGTGATCCCGTCGTCGACCCGGCGCGAGAACCTGGCCGGCAACCTGCAAGCCGCCGGCCTGGCATTGAGCGCGCAGGACTGCGCCGCCATCGACGCCCTCGACCGGGGCGAGCGCCTGGTCAGCCCGGACTTCGCCCCGCAGTGGGATTGAGCGCTCCGAGGCCTACTGGTCGAGCTCCGGGTAGTGGCGAAAGATGCCGTTCTCGTTGAAGGGGATGCGGCGCTCGGAAGCCAGGTAGGCCGCGATGTTCGGCCGCGCCGCGACCCGGTCGCGCAACGCGCCCAGGGCCGGGTACTCGGTCTCGGTGAGCTGCATTGCCTTCGGGAAGGCATAGCGCAAGCCTTCGATGACCTGGAACAGCGACAGGTCGGCATAGGTCAGCCTGTCGCCCGACAGGAATTCGCGCGGCTCGGGGTTGGTCAGCAGGCGCGAGAAATAGCCGAGGAACTTGGGCAGGCGCTCTTCGATGAAGTCGGCCGAGCGCCGCAAGGCTTCCGGCTTCTGGTCTTCGTAGTACAGCGAGGTGGCGATCGGATGGTGGGTGTCGTGCACCTCGGTCACCAGGTCGGCGATGGTCAGCTGCAACTGGTGCACCCACAGCCGGCCCGGATCGGTGCGCGGCGCCAGGCCGTGCTGCTCGCCCAGGTACAGCAGGATGTTGGACACCTGGCCGATGGTCAGCTCGCCCACCTTCAGGAAGGGCGGAGCGAACGAGGGGTATTCCTCGACCTCGAGGGCCGCCATCAGGAGGTCGGTGCCGCCCTGGCGTCGCGCCACGTCCACATACCCGGCGCCGGCTTCCTCGAGCGCCAGCCTGACGAATTCCCCTCGGCCCTGGATACCAGGCCAGTAGTAAAGTTCATACACCATCGCTTGCCTCCGGTCTCGTGCGGTTTGGCGCAATTATCGATGATGAAACCGAAGCGTGTCGCCGCACAATCATGGTAGAGTTACTTGCCAGCCCAGCAAAAACAATAAGTCGACAATGCGAGAGAGACCATGATGACTACTCCTTTTGTTGGTTCGCCACCACTTAATTTCTTTCATCCAGGCACGAGCTGAAAATTCGGCAGATAATTGCGGCGCGGAATTCAATTCCGCTGAGCATGCTTACCCTGCAGGGTGAGCGCACGCAGTTTAAAGACTGGACGCCGTTGCGGCGTCCGCCCTTTTTCGCCGAATGGAGCGCTCGATGAACCTCGCTCACCTGACCAAACCGATGCATGGCATTGCCCGCCGCCTGCGCTTGCTGCGCTACTGGCGCGAGCACCAGGCGCTGGGCCGGCTCGACCTCGTGCGCCGCTTCGCCGACGCCTCGCCGAAAGGCGACCTGTTCGACCACCTGGCAGACCGCGACTACCTGGCCAAGGGCCTGAGCGCGCAGGAGCGCGTGCAGTGCCTGCTGTCGCATTACCGCTTCGAGGACGGCAAGTTCAATCCGGCCTACAAGCAGGCCGTGTACGGCGGCGCCGGGCTCACGCTATGGCAGCACGACGGCGGCGGCAGCAGCTTCGCGCTGCGCCTCGAGATGGCCCCGCGCCACGACGCCGAGGGCGACCTCACCATCTCGCTGGTCGCCGACGGCAAGTACCTGCACCGCCTGTCCTATACCTGGGTCGATGGCGCCTTCGCCAACGTCAGCCTGCCGACCGTGCCCTTCGTCACCCGCAACCAGGGCCGCTGGACCGATTCCGGCGCGGCCTTCGAAGCCTTCGAGCGCGTGTTCCCGAACAACTCGCCCAGCTTCTTCTGCTTCGCCGCGATGCAGGGCGTGGCCCAGGCGCTGGGCATGGACCGGGTGGTGGCGGTGCGCTGCACCTCGCACGTCGGCTACGAGCCCGACGACGCGCGCCACTACGAGAACGCCTACGACGGCTTCTGGAAGATCCTGGGCGGCGTCGAGATGGACGAGCGCAGCTACCTGATCCGCCTGCCGTTCTACCTCAAGCCGCTCGAAGACATGCCCTCCAAGCACCGCAAGCGCGCGGCCCTGCGGCGCGAAAACTGGCGCGCGATCGGCGATTCCACCCGCAGCGCGATGCTGCGCCACATGGTATCGGCCGACACCGCCGCCGCCAAGGTGGCGGCCAGCGCGCCGGCCGCGGCCGAGGCCTGATCACGCACGCTGCCTGATCGGCGATCATCCCTCTTTGTGTTCACACTGGGGGATTCGCCTGGTGAACGCCAAGGTCCAGGACCGCTTCGCCGAAGGCCTGCTGCTGACCCTGGTCGAGGACGGCCCGAAGGCCCTGTCCATGCCGGAAGACTATGCCGTGCGCGCCAACCTGATGTGGACCGCGACGCTCGCGCTCAACGGCCTGATCGGCGTGGGCGTGCCGCAGGACTGGGCGACCCACATGATCGGCCACGAGCTGACCGCGCTGTACCAGCTCGACCATGCCCAGACCCTGGCGGTGGTGCTGCCGGCGATGCTTCGCGTGCGCCGCGAAGCCAAGCGCGCCAAGCTGCGGCAGTACGCGGCGCGCGTCTGGAACCTGGCCGAGGGCGACGAGGATGCGCGCATCGACGCGGCGATCGAACGCACCGAGGACTTCTTCAGGAGCATGGGCGTGCCGACCCGCCTGCCGGGTTATGGGCTGGGGTGCGAACACATCGAGCCGGTCCTGAAAGCGCTGGAAGCACACCGCATGACCAGGCTGGGCGAGGATCGCGGCGTGACGCTCGAGGTCAGCCGCCAGGTGCTGGAACGCTGCCTGTCATCGCCGGCCGCGGCTGGCGCGCCACCCGGCCGCGCCAGCCGGCATCACCCCATCCATTGACACATTCGCCACGCATGGCCGGGACCGTGGTACACTTTCGCCTTCGCTAGGGGTCCTGGAACGATTGTTCCGGGTGAGAGATACCCTCCGTACCTGATCTGGATAATGCCAGCGAAGGAAAGCGCAACGCAGCTCCCATCCTTGTTTGCCCTTCCCCCACGTTGGCTCCGGCTTTTGAAAAAAGCAGCGCGCCCGTGGCGTGCGAAAACGAGCAAACCATGACATTCACCCTGAAACAAACCGTCCTCGCCTGCGCCATCGTGCAGGCATTCTCCGCTTCGGCCCAGGAAGCCGTGCAATCGGTGGTCGTCACCGGCGCCAAGTGGGTCACCAGCGACCGCGCCGGCATCGGCGGCTTCTCCGACGCCCCGCTGCTGGACACCCCGGCCTCGATCACCGCGCTGACCCAGGACCAGATGCGCGACCTGCAGATCCGCAGCGCCACCGACGCCGCCCGCTTCGACGCCTCGGTGGGCGACGCCTACAACACGGTCGGCTATGCCGAACAGTTCTCGATCCGCGGCTTCGCCCTCGACAACGCCACCAGCTACCGCAAGGACGGCATCGCGATCCCTGCCGACACCCAGATCCCGCTCGAGAACAAGGAACGCATCGAGATCCTGCACGGCCTGGCCGGCCTGCAGGCCGGCGTCGCGGCGCCGGGCGGCATGGTCAACTACGTCACCAAGCGCCCGACCACTACGCCGCTGCGCATGGCGACGCTCGAAGCGCGCGAGCGCGGCACCGTGTACGGCGCGATCGACCTGGGCGGCCGCTTCGAGGACCGCCGCTTCGGCTACCGCGTCAACGCCGCCGCCGAGGACCTGAAGTCCTATGTGCGCGGCGCCGACGGCGAGCGCCAGTTCGTGTCCGCCGCCTTCGACTGGCAGATCAGCCCGAACGCGCTGTTCCAGGTCGACCTCGACCACCAGCACAAGTCGCAGATCACCGCGCCGGGCTACCAGCTGATCCGCAACGAAGTCCTGCCGACCGGCGTCTCGCCCAAGACCCTGCTGAACGACCAGTCCTGGACCCGCCCGGTCGACACCGACAGCAGCAACCTCGGCCTGCGCTTCGCATACCGCTTCAACGACAACTGGAACGCCACCGTCAACGCCAACAAGCACTGGTTCAAGCGCGACGACTACACCGCCTTCCCTTACGGCTGCAGCAATGAGGGCGAAGGCTACTACCCGGGCTACTGCTCGAACGGCGACTACGACGTCTACGACTACCAGAGCGTGGGCGAGCGCAAGACCCCGTTCGGCGTGCAGGCCATGCTGCAGGGCCGCTTCGCGACCGGGGCGGTGCGCCACGCCCTCACCGCCGGCCTGGCCTACTCGGAGCGCCACGACAGCTTCGGCGAGTACGTCTACGACTACGTCGGCTACAGCAACATCTACCAGAACCTGAGCGTGCCGCCGGTGTCGAGCGATCGCACCACCGGCCCCGTGATGGAACGCCGCAGCGACCGCGAGCGCGCCGTGTTCGTGCAGGACGTGATCACGCTGTCTCCGCGGTTCACCGTGCACGCCGGCCTGCGCCACGTGAAGCTGGACCGCGCCGAGTTGCCCGTGCCCGAGCTGCCATGGGTGCGCGCGAAGGACTCGTTCACCCTGCCGAGCGTGGCGCTGGTCTACAAGCCGGTCCAGGACTGGAGCGTGTACGGCGCGCTGAGCCATGGCCTGCAGTACGGCGGCATCGCGCCGATGGAAACCCGGAACGAGAACACCGCCCTGCCCCCCGGCCGCTCGAAGTCGGCCGAAGTCGGCGTGAAAGGCATGGTCGGCAACCAGATGCTGCTGTCGGCCTCCCTGTTCGAGATCCGCCAGGGCCTCGAATACACGAATGCCGAGAACTTCTTCGTGCACGCCGGCGAGCAGAAGCACCGCGGCCTGGAACTGTCGGCCCAGGGCAAGGCCACCCGCGACCTGAGCTACAACCTGTCCCTGATGGCGCTCGATACCGACCAGGAGGAAACGGGCGATCCGGGCACCGAAGGCAAGCGCGTGACCAACGTGCCGAAGTTCCGCTCCAGCGCCTGGGTCGAGTACGCCGTGCCGCAACTGCCGGGCCTGAAGCTGGACGCGATCTGGCAGTATTCGGGCAGCAAGGCCTTCGATCCCGCCAACCGCATGGTCGTTCCCGACTACCACGTGTTCGGCTTCGGCGGCGCGTATGTCCTGCGCCTCGGGAACGTGAACACCACGATCCGCGCGCGCGTCGACAACGCCTTCGACAAGTTCTACTGGCGCGACGTGACGCAGGCGCTGGGCGGCTACCTGCTGCCGGGCGCGCCGCGCAGCTTCCGCGTGTCGGCGGAGTTCAGCTTCTAGGCGGGACCAAGCAGGCCTTCCACCTGCCGCAGCCGCTGCGGCAGGCTTCCTTCCAGCAGGACGTAGGGGATGCCCCTTGCGTCCAGCGTCTCCAGCAGCATCCGGTGCACCATCTGGCGCACCGCATCCGATTCGCGCATCAGGCCATCCGGCTCCCACGGGCTGTCGGGCGCCGTGACGAAGGTCCGGGCATAGTCGTGGCGCGTGTCGAGCGCCGCCAGCTGCGGATCCACCCTGCCCCAGTACACGCGGCTGTACAGCGCCGTCATCAGGGGCGTGGTGTCGCAGAACAGGAAGCGCCGCGCACGCGCGAGCGCCTGGTCCTCGCGTTCGAGCTGGGTGCGGGCGATCCCGAACTGGTCGTGTTCGAACGGCACGCGCCCCCGGGTGTCGACGAACTCGCGCAGGTATTCCGGCACCCATACGCTGCCGTAATGCCGCGCCAGCGCGTCCGACAGGGTCGACTTGCCGGACGACTCGGCGCCGAGGATCGCGATCTTTTCCACTTGCGCCATCATGCATCCCTCCGTGCGATGTTGCCCCAGGCGCGCAGCCCGGTCCAGGCCAGCAGCACGAACACGCCGTACAGCACGGCGGTCAGCATCAGGCCTTTATACACGTACAGGCCCACGTACAGCACGTCGACCACGATCCAGACGTGCCAGTTCTCGACCTTCTTGCGGCCCAGCAGGAGCTGGCCGACCAGGCTGCCGGCGGTCAGGAAGCCGTCCGCATGCGGCACGTCGGTGTCGGTGAAGTGCCGCAGGAAGCTCGACAGCACCAGGTAGCCGAGCAGCCAGGCGGCCAGCGACCACGCCCAGCCCGAGGGCTTGAGGCGGGTGACCACCAGCGGCTTGTCGCCGGCGCCGTGCAGCCACTGGTACCAGCCCCATACCGAAGCCGCGATGAACACGAACTGCAGTCCCATGTCGCCGTACAGGCGGGCCTCGAAGAACACCGCGGCATAGGTGCCTGAGGAGACGATCGAGAACAGCCAGGCCCAGTGCTTCTGGCGGATGTTGAGCACGACGGTGGTGGCGGCCAGCAGGAAGGAAACCAGTTCGAGCGGCGTGGTGGTGAGGCCCAGCAGGGAAAGCGAGTCGTTCATTCGGTCGGAGTGTGGGGCGGCACAAGCAAAAAGGCCGCGGCGAACCTTCTTCGCCGCGGCCCCGTCAGGCGCTTGCCTGGTTTACTTCTTCGGGTACTTGATCGTCATTTCCTTGAGCAGGTTGTCGGCCTGGTCGACCTCCTTCATCACCCACAGCATGTAGCGGATATCGACGTGGATCGCGCGCGTGATGTCGCTGTCGAAGTACCAGTCCTTGGTGATCGACTCGTAGGTCGAATCGAAGTTCAGGCCGACCAGTTCGCCGCGCTTGTTCATCACGGCCGAACCCGAGTTGCCGCCGGTGGTGTCGGCGCTCGACAGGAAATTGACCGGCACGGTGTTCAGGACCGGGTCCTTGAACACGCCATAGCGCTTGGCCTTGACCGCCTCGGTCAGCGAGGCCGGCACGATGAACGGGTCCTTGCTGGTCGCCTTCTCGGTGATGCCCTCGACGGTGCTGAACGGGCCCTTCACCAGGCCGTCGCGCGGCGAGTACGGCGCCACCGTGCCGTAGGTCACGCGCAGGGTCGAGTTCGCGTCCGGGTAGACCGGCTTGCCCTGCGATTTCTTCCAGGCGATCACGGCCGACATGTACTGCGGGATCACGCGTTCCAGGTTGCCGTCGATGTCGTTGCGGCGGTGTTCCAGCGCCAGGCCGGTGTCGTGCAGGCGCACGGCCAGCTGGATGAAGGGGTCGTTCGACTTGCGGAAGGCGTCCGCATCGCGGCCGATCCAGGCCAGGCGCTTCGCGGTGTCGGACAGCTCGCTGGCCTTGACCATGTCCGGAAGTGAGGTCAAGGCCGGCAGCAGCGGATCCAGGCCCTGCGGGCGCAGCCTGGCGTCGATGCGCGCGTAGCGCTGCAGCGCGGCGTTGAAGCGGGCTTCGTCGACGCCCGCGACGAACGACTGCTCGAGGCGGGTCAGGCGCGCCTTGATGAACGACAGGTCGCGCTCCTGGTAGCCGGCTTCGCGCTGGGCGTCCGGCTTCTGGCGCTCGAGCGCCAGGCGGTACAGGGTGCGCGCGCTCTTGAGCAGGTCGCTGTGGGTCGCTTCGTTCCACGCGGCTTCCTGGCGCGACTGCGCCATGTCGGCGGCGATCACGGCGTCGAGGTCGGCCAGCAGGGTCCTGCCGCCATTGCCGTTGCCGCTCTGCTTGTACCAGGCGCGGAACTCGGCGTCCTGCACGTCCTTGATGGCGGCGATGTCCTTGCGCGCGAAGCCGTCGAGCAGGCCCTGGGTCTTCTTCAGCACGTTGTTCAGGCTCTTGGCCACGCTCGCGTAGCGCACGTCCGAGGCCGGGTTGCCGTGGGTGGCGGCCGCGATCACCGACAGGTCGGCGGTGATGGTGGCGACCTTGGCCGGGAAGTCGACGTCGCGCGCGAAGCGGATTTCCGACGGCAGCTTGTAGCGGCTGGTGCGGCCCGGGTAGCCGGCCAGCAGGATCGGGTCGCCGTTCTTCAGGCCTTCGGCCGAGACCACCAGGAAGTCCTTCGACTTGTACGGCACGTTGTCGGGCGACGGATCGGCCGGGCGGCCATCCCTGCCGACATAGGCGCGCAGGAAGGAGTAGTCGCCGGTCTGGCGCGGCCATTCGTAGTTGTCGATGTCGCCGCCGAAGTTGCCGATGCGGTCGGACGGCGCGTGCACCAGGCGCACGTCGCGGATCATCAGCTGCTTGATGCGGTAGTACTCGAGCCCGCGGTGGAAGGCCGGCACCGAGCAGCGGTAGGCCTTGTCGGTCTCGCATTCGGCGATCAGGGCCTTGATGCGCGACTCGACCAGCTCATGGCGTTCGCGGCCGGACATGGCCGGCGACAGGCCCTTGAGCACGCGCTCGGTGACGTTCTCGACCTTCTCGGTCACGTACACCAGGGTGTTCGGGCCGCCCGGCAGTTCCTCGGCGCGGGTCTTCGCCAGGAAGCCGTTGACGATGTAGTTCTTTTCCGGGGTCGAGTTGCGCTGGATCGCACCGTAGGCGCAATGGTGGTTGGTCACGACCAGGCCGTCCGGCGAGACGAACGAGGCCGAACAGCCGCCCAGCGACACGATGGCGCTCATCGGATGCTTGCCCAGGTCGTTCAGCTTGTCGGCCGGGATGGTGATGCCGATGCGCTTGAGTTCGGACTTGAGCTGCGGCAGCTGGTGCGGTTGCCATTGGCCCTCGTCGGCGACCGCGACAGTCGCCGCGCCCAGCAGGGCGACAGGCAGGACGATGGATTTGAACAAGGTAGACCCCAGGATGAAAAAAAGCAATCCGCGAGTATAGCGCCGTTGCCGGATGCCGGGAGTGGTTTTCGCGCGTATTGACGGGACTTCGCGCCTGCCGGGCCGTGACAAATTCATGACAAATGCCGCCCATGTCACTCATACAATCTTGCCTTTTTTGACAGGGTACACTGCCATGAACATTGCCATGAACACTGCCGGGATCGCGTCGCTGTTGTTGAGCGCCGCGCTGGCGACCGCCCCCGCCCACGCCCTGGACCAGGCCGCCATGGCGCAGGCACAGGGCCAAGTGCACGACCTGGCCAGCCAGTTCGTCAAGGTCTGGGACCGGAATGCCGCCACCTCGCCGGCCGACTTCGTCAAGGATTTCAAGGCCACGATCGGCGCCCGCTTCCCTGCCTTCTACGGCATCGAACGATATGAAGGCAGGAAGACGCAAGCCCAGCGCGACGCCGAGATCGCGGCGGCGTACACGGAATTCCCGGCGCTTCGCGACGCCTATATCGCGAAGGTCGAGACCTTCGCGCGCGAGCTGCCCGCCCACGTCAAGTCCTTCAAGGCGGCGTTCCCCGATTATCCGCAGGCCAGCGATATCTGGTTCGTTCACTCGCTGGGCGAGATGGACGGCGGCAAGCGCCGCCTCGATGGCCGCCTGGTCTTCATCTTCGGCGCCGACCTCATGACCAAGGTGCACGGCAAGGGCCACGTCGCGCCCTTCTTCCACCATGAACTCTTCCATGACTACCAGGTCCTCGAATGCAAGGAAGAGAAGATGTGGATGTCGCTGTGGCGCGAGGGCATGGCGGGCTATGTGGCCAAGGCCCTGAATCCGTCGGCCACCGAGGCCGAGCTGGGGTTCGACCTGCCGGCGAACATGGCGCGCGACACCGACGCCCAGATGCCGCGCGCCCTGGAACACCTGCAGGCCAACCTGGACTCGAACGACCAGGAAGTCTACAGCGGCCTGTTCCTGCGCCGCGGCGACAAGACCGGCATGCCGGCGCGGCGCGGCTACTACCTGGGCTACCTCGTGGCGCAGGAAGCCGCCAAACGCTACGACCTGCAGACCCTGGCCAGGCTGGATTGCGCCACGGCGCGCGACTTCGTGTTCTCCGCGGTGGAGCGCCTGCGCGGCGCCGCCGCAGCCGGCATGCCCTAGCCGCCGCAGTCCGCGATGTCGCTCGACTGCACAGGGGCCGTCGATTCTTCCGTGTGGCAAAAAAAAGCAAGCTATACTTTTCCAACTGGCCGCCTGGTCAGCGAAAAGAGGAGAACGAGATGCATCGACTATCGCTGGCCGGGACGGAACTCGAATATTTCCACGTCTGCGCCTTTTTCAACAGCCGGGACGAAGAGTACGCCATGCTGTCTCCTTTCTTCAACGAAGCAGTCGCCCAGGACGAGAAGAACCTGCATATCGTTAATCCGGCCAACGGCCAGGACCATCGCCGGCGCCTGGCCGAGGCCGGCATGGATGTTCCGCACTGCGAAGCATGCGGCCAGCTCGAAATGCTGGACTGGCACCAGACCTACCTCGACGAGACGGGCCGCTTCAGCAAGGACAGGATGCTCGCCACCGTCGACCACCTGACCGGGAGCGGCCGCGACACGGGGTTCGGGCGCGTGCGGATCATGGGCGACATGGACTGGGTCTTCGCCGGGACGCCGGGCGCCGCCGACATTCTCGAATACGAGGCCGAGGTCAACGACGTCCTGACGCGCAACAGGCAGCCTGCGGTGTGCGTGTACGATATCGCCAAGCTGTCCGGCTCGATGATGATCGACATCCTGCGCACCCACCCGCTGACCCTGATCGGCGGCGTGGTGCAGGAAAATCCCTTCTATACGCCGGCTGCCGACATGCTGGCGGAACTGCGGGCGCGCAAGCGTGCCTGAAGTCGGCGGTCCGGGTCGGACGAGCGCCAGCCCGGCCGGCATGCAGGCGCATGGCGCCGGCATGGATGCCGGAGAAGCGCAGCGCGGCATCCGCGACCTCATGGGACTGCTCGCGCTGTCCGCCATGTGGCTGGGCAAGGATGGGCAGACCGTCCTGCAGCTGATGGCGCAGGCCGTCGAGCGCATGGTGTCGCTGCGCTTCAGCTATATCGAGGCGAGCATCCTGGCCGGCGAAGAACACAGTGTGTTCGTGCGCGCCGACGGGTGCGAGGCGCCGCCTGCGGCGCTCGCGGACTGGAAGCGCGCCTCCGCCGCCTGGCCCAGGCTCGCGAGCATGTCGGTGGCGACCAATGCATTCCAGCCGACCCCGATCGGGTCGATGCGCATGGTCCGGCTCGAACTCGGCCTCAGCACCCTCGGCGGCGGCGCCTGGTTCGGCTCGGACGCGCCGGATTTCCCTACCGGTACCGATCTCGCCATCCTGCGCGCCGCCGCCTCGCTGGCCGCCACCGGTTTGCAGGCCGCGCGCATGCAGCACGCCCAGGAAGAATCCGACCGGCTGAAAGACGAGTTCCTGGCGATGCTGGGACACGAACTGCGCAATCCGCTGGCGCCGATCCGGGCCGGCGCCGGGATCTGGCAGAACGAGGGCGTCACGGTCGAGCAAATCCAGCGTACCGGCGCCATCATCGAACGCCAGGTCCAGCACCTGACCCACCTGGTGGACGACCTGCTCGACGTCTCGCGGCTGTCGACCGGCGCCGTCGTGCTCGAGACCGAAGGCATCGACATGCGCGAGGTCATCGGGGTGGCCATCGAACAGACCCGCGGCTACATCGAGGACAAGGGGCACCGCCTGCTGACCTGCATTCCCGCGGCCCCGTTCCCGATCGAGGGCGACCAGAAGCGGCTGATCCAGATCCTGTCGAACCTGCTCAACAACGCAGCCAAGTACACGCCGGCCGGCGGCGAGATCACCCTGTCGCTGCGCGCCACGGACCAGGCGGTGTCGGTGTGCGTGGCCGACAACGGCATCGGCATCGAACGCGACATGCTCGCCAGGGTCTTCGAGCTCTTCACCCAGGTCAGGCGCTCCACCGACCGGACCGACGGCGGACTGGGCGTCGGCCTGGCGCTCGCGCGCAAGCTGGTCGACCTGCACGGCGGCAGCCTGCGCGCGACCAGCGAGGGACTCGGGCACGGCACCCAGGTCGTCATGACCCTGCCGAAGGCCGCTCCCGTGACGGCTTCCCCGCTTGCGGCCGCGGCGCCGGCGGGCGCCGCGCGCGATGCCGCCTGCTGCAAGGTGCTGGTGGTCGACGATAACGAGGATGCCGGCAACACGATGGGCATGCTGCTCGATGCGCTGGGCCACCGGAGCGCGGTGGTGCACCATCCGCAGGCGGCGCTCGACCTGGCGCCCGGCTTCCAGCCCGACGTCTTCCTGCTCGATATCGGACTGCCGGGGATGGACGGCTACGAACTGGCGCGCCGCCTGCGCCGCCTGCCGGGCCTCGGCCGCTTCAGCCTGGTCGCGCTGACCGGCTTCGGCCAGGCGCACGACCAGCGCGAAGCCTTCGACGCCGGATTCGATTTCCATTGCACCAAGCCGGTGGACATCGCGGTGCTGGGCGCCATCTTCGCGCAGATCGCCGCAGCGCGCCACGCCCCGCCCGCGGGCGGGAACCCGACGCCGCCCCGCTAGCCGGCCCGATGCTCAGCCGCGCTCGCGGCGCCTCGGTCTCGACGTTGACGGCGGTGCCGTCCTGCCCGGCGACGCCGAAACCCCACCATGTCGACGCCGCCGTGAACACGGTAGGGTCAGAGTCACATTACCAGGAAACTTCCAAAAATTTCTAACAATTCGACTCCGACCCTGGCATTGCACCAAGCAGCCTCTACCCTAAACAATTAGGGTCAGAGTCTAATGCCGTTAAGTTAGGGATGGCGGACGTCGGAGTCGGCGTTCTGGATAGCGTTGCGGTTTGGCTTTGGTGACCCG
>NZ_KB908096.1 GCF_000382345.1 Massilia niastensis DSM 21313 | reverse complement strand
TCGAACTGAATGTGTATCGACCCGGCCGAAAGTTCGACCGGGTCACCAAAGCCAAACCGCAACGCTATCCAGAACGCCGACTCCGACGTCCGCCATCCCTAACTTAACGGCATTAGACTCTGACCCTAATTGTCTTGGGCGAAATTCAGGAGTCGGTGTGGGTGCCGAAGAATGCCAGGGCGTCGTCGCGGCGGGCGAGGGCGTCCCTGTAGCCAAGCGCGATCAGGTCGCGGGTGTAGCCCGATTCGAACAGCAGGTACGAGGCCAGCGCGCCGCCGGTGCGCGAGAATACCGCCCTGGGCGGCGCTGGCAGCGCGCCGAGGTGTGGGGCCATGGTCGCTCCAGGCTTGCCGCCGCCTGCGCCTCCAGGCAGCCGCCATGAAGATCGCGGCGGACGAACTCCGCGCTGCATGCTGCCGCGCCCCGCATCGCCGGACCGGCGATGCGGGGCGCGGCGTCCGTTCTTCTAGCCGCGCGGAGCGGCGTCCCAGCCGCCGCCCAGGGAGCGGATCAGGGCAACCGTGGTGACGGCATGGTTGCCGCGCAACTGCACCGCGCTGCGCTCGACATTGGCCAGGTTCCGCTGCGCGTCCAGCAGGTCGAGGTAGCTCGAGCGGCCGGCGTCGTACAGCTTCTGGGCCAGGTCGGCGGAACGGCGGGCCGAGGCCAGCGCCTCGTCGACCTGTTCGGCCTGCGCCGACAGGATCCGCAGGCCGGCCAGGTTGTCCTCGACTTCGGAGAACGCGACCAGGACCTTCTGGCGGTATTCGGCCACCGATTCCTCGAGCACCGCCTCGCTGCGCGCGACATTGGCCTTGTTGCGGCCGCCGTCGATCACCGGCAGCGACAGCAGGGCGCCCAGCATCCACGACTTGCTGCTCATCTTGAACACATCCGACAGGGCCCCGCCGACGCCACCGCCGCTGGCGCCGATGCCAATGGCCGGGAACATCGCGGCGCGCGCCACGCCGATGCGGGCGTTGGCGGCTTCCATCGTGCGCTGCGCGGCGGCGATGTCCGGACGGCGTTCCAGCAGGGTCGAGGGCAGCCCGGCCGGAATCACGGGCAGGGTGCTGGAGTCCGCGATGGGCGCGCTCGGCAGGCCGAAACCGGCAGGCGGTTTACCCAGCAGCACGGCCAGGGCGTGTTCGGCCGCAGCGCGCTCGCGCTGCAGTCCGATCGCGTCGGCGCGCCAGCGCGCCAGCTCGGTCCTGGCCCGCGACAGGTCGAACTCGCCGATGTCGCCCAGGTCGAAGCGGCGCTGGTTGACCTTCACGTTCTCTTCCAGCAGGCGGACGGTGTCGTTCAGGGTCACCAGCTCGGCATCCGTGGCGCGCAGGCGGAAATAGGTCTGCGCGACATCGGCCTGCAGCGCCAGCTGCACCGAGCGCAGGTTCGCTTCCGCCGTGGCGGCGTCGTTCCTGGCCGCGCTGACGTTGGCGGCCACCCGGCCGAACAGGTCGACTTCATAGCTGGCGGTCAGCTGCGCCTGGTACGAGGTGGACGCCGGGCCGCCACCCTCGGTGGGCGAGGTGCCGCGCTGGACGCCGGCGCCGAACCCGACCTGCGGGCTGCGATCGGCGCCGGCGATGCCGGCGATGGCGCGGGCCTGCTTGACGCGGGCCGTGGCCACCGCCAGGTTCTGGTTGGCGGCGCCGGCCTCGGCGATCAACCCGGTGAGGGTCGGATCGGCGAAGGCCAGCCACCATTCGCCGCGGGCCTGTTGTTCGGCGGCCCGGGCCTGCTTCCAGCGCGTGCCGTCTGCGGCAAGCTGCACGCCCGGCTGGGTTTCCTTGAAGGCCGCCGGGACCGGCAACTCGGGCTGCTTGAACACCGGCGTCAGGCCGCAGGCGGACAACAGCAGGGCGGCCATCAGCGGCGCGACGCCTTTTGCGATCATGGTCTTCATCTTAATGGGATCCTTCCATTTCCTTGGATTGCGGCAGCGCAGCCGCGGGTTGGCGTTCGAGGCGCTTGGCCAGGGTACGCAGCAGCACATAGAACAGCGGGGTCAGGAACAGGCCGAAGAAGGTCACGCCCAGCATGCCGCTGAACACGGCCACGCCCATCGCCTGGCGCATCTCGGCGCCGGCGCCGTGCGAGAACACCAGCGGCACCACACCCATGATGAAGGCGATCGAGGTCATGATGATCGGACGCAGGCGCAGGCGGCAGGATTCCAGCGCGGCCTGCACGATGGTGCGGCCCTGGTCTTCCAGTTCCTTCGCGAACTCCACGATCAGGATGGCATTCTTGGACGCCAGCCCCACCAGCACGAACAGCGCGATCTGGGTGAAGATGTTGTTGTCGCCCCCCACCAGCTTGACGCCGGCCAGTGCGCACAGGATCGACATCGGCACGATCAGGATCACCGCCAGCGGCAGGGTCCAGCTCTCGTACTGCGCCGCCAGCACCAGGAACACGAGCAGGACGCACAGCGGGAAGACGTAGAACATCGTGTTCCCGGACAGGATGTCCTGGTAGGTCAGGTCGGTCCACTCGTAGGCCATGCCCGCCGGGAGGGTTTCCTTGACGATGCGCTCGATCTCGGCCTGCGCTTCGCCGGACGACACGCCCGGCGCCGGGCCGCCGTTCAGGTCGGCCGCCACGTAGGCGTTATAACGCTGCACGCGGTCCGGACCGTAGCTGTCCGAGATGGTCACCAGCGAGGACAGCGGAATCATCTCGCCCTGGTCGCTGCGCACCTTGATCTGGGCGATCTGGTCGACCTGGGAGCGGAACGGCGCGTCGGCCTGCACCCGCACCTGGAAGGTACGGCCGAACTGGTTGAAGTCGTTGACATACAGGGAGCCGAGATTGACCTGGAGCGCCTGGTTGATTTCCTTCAGGGGCACGCCCAGCTGTTTCGCCTTGTCGCGGTTGATGTCGGCATACAGTTGCGGGACGTTCACCTGGTAGCTCGAGAACACGCCCGACAGCTTCGGGCTCTTGTTGGCCTTCTCCAGGATGGCCTGGGTCGCCTTGTACAGTTCGTCGTAGCCGAGGTTGCCGCGGTCTTCGATCATCATCTTGAAGCCGCCGATGGTGCCCAGGCCGGCCACTGCGGGCGGCGGGAAGGCCATGATGAAGGCGTCGTCGATGGCGCCCATGCGCTTGTTGATCTCGTCGACGACCGCCAGGCCGGTCTCGTTCTCGTCCGGACGCTCTTCGAACGGTTTCAGGACGCTGAACACGATGCCCGAGTTCGACGAATTGGTGAAGCCGTTGATCGAGAAACCGGTGTACGAGGACGAGTGGGCGACGCCCGGGATCTCGATGCCGATGTCGTGCATGCGGTGGATCACGGCGTCGGTGCGGTCGATCGAGGAAGCGTCCGGCAGCTGGGCCATGCCGACGATGTAGCCCTTGTCCTGGGTCGGCACGAAGCCGCCCGGCACCAGCTTGAACATGAAGGCGGCGCACACGGTCAGCAGCGCATACACCGCCAGCGAGGTGCTCTTGCGGCGCAACACGCCCTTGACGCCATTCTCGTAGCGGCTCGAAGCACGGCCGAAGAAGCGGTTGAAGACCCGGAAGAAGCCGCCCAGGTAGCGGTCCATGAAGCGGGTCACGGCATCCCTGGGGGCGTCGTGCGACTGCAGCAGGCTGGCCGACAGGGCCGGGGCGAGGGTCAGCGAGCAGATCGCCGAGATCACGGTGGAGATCGCGATGGTCAGGGCGAACTGCTGGTAGAACTGGCCCGACAGGCCGGGCACGAAGGCGATCGGCACGAACACGGCGCACAGCACCAGGGCGATGGCGACGATCGGGCCGCTCACCTCGCGCATGGCCTGCACGGTGGCTTCGCGCGGCGACAGGCCGTCGTGGATATTCCGTTCGACGTTTTCCACGACCACGATCGCGTCGTCGACCACGATGCCGATCGCCAGCACCAGGCCGAACAGCGAGAGCGTATTGATCGAGAAGCCGAAGGCCAGCATGATGGCGAAGGTGCCGACGATCGACACCGGCACCGCCAGCAGCGGGATGATCGAGGCGCGCCAGGATTGCAGGAACACGATCACCACCAGCACCACCAGGGCGACGGCTTCCAGCAGGGTCTTGATCACGGCGCTGATCGAATCGCGCACGAAGCTGGTCGGGTCGTACACGATCGCGTACTCGAGACCCGGCGGGAAGTCCTTCCCGAGTTCTTCCATCTTGGCGCGCACGTCGGTCGACAGCTGCAGCGCGTTCGCGTTCGGCGACTCGAAGATGCCCAGGGCCAGGGCGTTCTTGTTGTCGATGGTCGAGCGCAGGTCGTAGGCGTTGGCGCCCAGTTCGATACGGGCGACGTCGCGCAGGCGGGTCAGGGCGCCGTCCTCGTTGGTGCGGACGCTGATGTTGCCGAAGTCTTCCGGGGTCTTCAGGCGGCCCTGGGTATTCACGGTCAGCTGGAACTGGCTTTCCTTGCTCGGGGCGGCGCCGACGATGCCGGCCGCCACCTGGACGTTCTGCTCGCGGATCGCCGCGACCACGTCGCCGGCGGTCAGGCCGCGCTGCGCCACCTTCTGCGGATCGAGCCAGACGCGCATGGCGTAGTCGCCCGAACCCCAGAGGGCGACCTCGCCCATGCCGGGAATGCGGGCCAGCTGGTCCTTGACGCGGATGACGCCATAGTTGCGCAGGTACTGCTCGTCGAAGCGGCCGTCGGGCGAGCGCAGGTGCACCACCATGGTCAGGTTCGGCGAGGACTTCACGGTCGTCACGCCGAGCTGGCGCACCTCGTCCGGCAGGCGCGGGATGGCGCGCTGGACCCGGTTCTGCACGTCCGTTTCGGCCTGCTTGACGTCGGTGCCGAGGGCGAACGAGATCGTCAGGGTCAGGGTGCCGTCGGCCGTGTTCTGGGACGACATGTAGAGCATGCCGTCGACGCCGTTGATCTGTTCCTCGAGCGGCGAGGCGACGGTTTCGGCGATCACCTTCGGATCGGCGCCCGGATACTGGGCGCGCACGACGACCGACGGCGGCACCACGTTCGGATACTCGGAGATCGGCAGCGCGAAGATCGAGATCAGGCCGGCGACGACGATGATGATCGACAGGACGCCGGCGAAGATCGGCTTGTCGACGAAGTAACGGGAAAAGTTCATGGATTTACTCCTTGGCGCCCGCGCCGCCGGCGTCGGCGACGACCGCCTTTGCCTTCGGTTTGCCGGTATCGTGCTGCATGCCGACGATGGTGGCCTTGACGGCGCCGCCCGGACGCACGCGCTGCAGGCCGCTGGTGATGATCCGTTCGCCCGGCTTCAGGCCGTCGGTGACGATCCGCAGGCCGCCCGACAGCGCACCGAGCTTGACCTCGCGGTGCTCGGTCTTGCCGTCGGCGCCTACCACGATGACGAACTTGCGGCTCTGGTCGGTGCCGATCGCCCGGTCCGTGATCAGGATGGACTGGCGCCCGGCCTGCTCGCCGTCGCCGCCGCTGACCTGGACGCGCGCGAACATGCCGGGCGCCAGGGTGTGGTCCGCGTTCGCGAAGACGGCGCGCATGCGCACGCTGCCGGTGCCGGTGTCCAGGCTGTTGTCGACGAATTCGAGCCTGCCTTCGTGCGGGAAGCCGGTTTCGCTGGCCAGGCCGACCTTGACGCCGACCGGCTTGCCTTGCTGGGCCGCCCTGGCGACGCGCAGGTAGGTGGCTTCATCGCCCTCGAAGGTGGCGTAGATGCGGTCGGTCGACACGACCGAGGTCAGCAGGGCAGAGGCATCCACCAGGTTGCCGAGCGTGATCTCTTCCTTCGAGACGCGGCCGTCGATCGGCGCCTTGACGCGGGTGTATTCCAGGTTCAGCTGGGCGGTATCCAGCAGGGCGCGGGCGGCGCGCGCGTTGGCCTCGAGTTCCCGGAGTCCCGAAGCCTTCTCGTCGTATTCGCGCTGGGCGATCGCCTTGTCCTTCAGCAGCAGTTCGGCGCGGGTGAGTTCGATTTTGGCCAGGTCGGCCTTGGCGCGGGCGGCGGCGGCGGCGGCCTCGGCGCGGTCGACTTCGGCCTGGTAGGGGCGCGGATCGATCACGAACAGCACATCGCCTTTCCTGACCGTGACGCCGGGCCTGAAGTTGATCGCCGTGATGTAGCCGCTGACACGCGAGCGGATCTCGACGCGGTCGATGGCTTCCATGCGGCCCGAGAATTCCTGGGTGTCCACCACCCGCCGTTCGACCACGACGGACGCGGTGACGGGCGTGGCGGATGCGGCGGGCGGCGCCGGGGAGTCGGCATTGCCGGGAGCGCAGCCGCCCAGGGCGAGCATTACGGCGCTCGCCAGGGCGAGTGCGGCAGTCCGGGGGCGTGGTTCGTACCAGTGTCGTTGATGGGTGTTCATGGTCTCTCTCGTAGATGAGTAGCGTTGGATCGATGCAAATCGTTCCCCTTTCGGAATGAAGGCGGAACGAGAAACTGCGATGTGGGCCCGCGTGATCGCTACTGCTGCCTGGCTACGCGGGTGCGTACCTGGGGCTGTGATCGTGGAGTGGATTGTAGGATTTGCCTTGCGCCGGCCGGGGAGCCAATCGGGCCGAAAAACGCTAGTCCACCTGCATGAATGGACGCTTGCGTAGTTGGCACGACGCGCGAGTGCACATGACCCGCCCGGCATGAAAGGCGGGGAACAGGCAGGGGCCGTCAGGCCAGCATGGGGCGGACGGCCGGGGTGCTACGAGGAGTGGCGGTGGGTCGTTCGACAAGAGGCCGGTGCCGGCCTCCCGGAGAAGCGGAGGAAGAGGGTGGGTGCCTCAGGCGCCGCGCGCGGGGCCGCGGCCATCGAGCCAGCGGATCACGGTGGCGGGATAACTGGCCGGCGCCTTCTCGGTGGTCCTGGCGGCGAGATCGGCGAGGGTCCAGAGTGCCAGTTCCTCCCTCATGCGCTGCTGCGCCGAGAGCATGACCGAGTGGATCGAGCAGACGCCCCGCGATGACCAGGCGGGCGGGTTCTCGGGATCGAAGATGGCGCAGCGGGAGCGGATCTCGCGGCAATCGAACAGGGACTTCTGGCCGTCGATCGCATCGACGATGTCGAGGACGGTGATGTCGGCGGCCGGCCTGGCGAGGGCGAAGCCGCCGCGCGCGCCTTCGGATGCGACGAGCAAGCCGGCCTTCGCCAGCTTGGTGAACAGCTTGGCAAGGAATTCGTGCGGCACGCCCTGCAGTTCCGCCAGGTCGCGTACGCTCGCTTCGCGCCGTTGATTGAAGGTCGGCGTCAAATACAGGAGGCAGTGTATCCCGTACTCGACACCTGCGCTGATGTGGCTCAAGGGTGCACTCCGATTAGATTTGTCGCAGTATTGTAGAAGCTTCGCGGCGCGCGCACAAGGCCCGTACCGGCTGACTTGTCCTGCAGTCAGGCCTCCGCCTTCTGTTGTGGGCTGGCCTCGTCTGCGTAGTTTTACCTATTGCCTCGCGGTAGCATCGGTCTATACTTGACTCCGATTGGTTAAGTCGTAGTTGGTCGTCGGCGCAGGCGACCGGCACCGCATGACGCATGGCCCATGGCGTCGGCAGGGAGGCGAGGCTTTGCCAGTCCATTCGAATCCGGTTGGAGAGATCACCATGAGACTGAAGCTCGTTACGACATGCGTTCTGGGGTATGTGCTGTTGCTGACAGCGTGGATCTGCTACGCCGCGACGGCGGGCAGCCTGTGACGCCTCCCCCTGGTTGAGGCCACGGTCGACGGCATGTCGGCCTGTAAGACGGTTTGCGGCGCGGCAGGCGGCTAACACCCGCCTGCCCAGCCTCTCCACTCCCCTCCATCTCCCCTGAACCCCCGAGCGACAGCAAGCGGCCCGGCCGCATCGATTTTTCCGACATTATAGAAGTAATGTCAGAAGTATGGATAGCGCAGTTGATAACGATACGTATTACGTAGTAATATTGAAGATGTCGATCAATCGGAATCAATAATGTCGGAAATCGAGGATCAATCCCAACTGTTGGCTGATGTCGAGAGCCTCCGGCAGCAATATCCGCGCACCCAGGACCTGTATCGGGAGGTGTGCGTCCTGCTGTTCTTCCGCTACGGCGTCACCCCGACCACCAACAAGCTGTACCAGCTGGTCCGCAAGGGAAGCATGTCGGCGCCGACGGAGGCATTGGGCCAGTTCTGGCAAACCTTGCGCCAGCGTTCCCGGGTGAGCGTCGAGCATGCGGATCTGCCGGACGAGCTGAAGACCAGTGCGGGAGACATGCTCGCCGGCCTGTGGAAGACAGCGCAGGCCGCCGCCCTCGATGCGCTTGCGCAGTTCAGGGCGGAAGCCGAGGCGGCCGTCGACGCCGCCAGGGCGGCGGAGGCGCAGGCTGCCGCTGCGCATGCCGAGACGACCAGTGCGCTGGAGCGGACACGGGAACAGCTGGCGGCGGCCGCGGCGGCGGCGGACCAGCTGCGCCAGGACCTGGCGGGCGCCAGGGCGGAAAGCGCCGCGGTGGAACGCCAGTTGGCGCAGAGCCGGGCCGATGCGGCGGCCGGGCAGCGGCGGATGGACGACGAACGCCATGCGCACAGGGCCGAACTGGAAAAGCTCGCCGAGCGCATGCGCCTGGCGGAGGAGCGTTTCGCCGACATGGAGAAGCGGGCGCTGGTCGAGATCGACCGCGAGCGGACGATCGCGGCGAAGCTGCAGAAATCGCTCGACGGCGAACGGGCGGCCCATGCCGCCGCCCTCGAACGGCTGCGCACGGAGGCTAATGACGCCCAGTTGACGATCGCACGCCTGAACGAACGGATCGGCGCCATGCAGGGCGCGGCCGCGGCATCCGCGGATGAGCTGGCCCGTGCGAATGAACGGCTGGGCGAAGCCCGCGGCCGACTCGAGGCCGCGATCGCCCAGGCGGCGACCGAGTCGGCCCGGGCCGCACATCTGCAGGAGGAGTTGGCCCGCCTGCGCGACAAACCGGAAGCAGCGCCGGCAGCGAAGACAGCGGACAGCCCGGGCAGCGCCACTCCCGGCGCCAGGGCCGCCCGCAAGGCCCCCGTGCGCACGAAGCCGAAAGGCTGACCTCCTTGCCCGTCCCGGTTGGCTACCAGTTCGCGCGGTGCTTGCTCTCCGTCTCGGCGTGGCGCGCATCGTCCGACGCGTGCAGGTAGGTGTTGGTGGTGCTGATCGACTCGTGGCCGAGGTTGTCGCGCACGTGGCGCAGGTCCAGGTCATGATTGGCCATGTGCGAACCGGCCGTATGCCGCAGCCAGTGCGCGGACGCCTGCAGGATGCGCGCCGCTTCGTGCTGGTGCTCCGGCCCCTTGAGGCGCACCCGCTCGGCCGTCATCTCGAAGACGCCCTTGATGATGTCGTGGATCCCACCCCGGCTGAGCGGCCGTGGCCGCCCGCCGATCGGCAGCAGGAGCGGCGTCGATTCCCCGGACACCGGGAGCGCCGGGTAGCTGAGTGTGCGCCGGTAGTTCCCCAGCTCTTCCATCAGTTCACTCGTCGCGGGAACGATGCGGACCTTGTTGCCCTTCCCGAGGACTTCGAGCCACCAGCGCTCGTTGCCGGCCTGGTCGCGCCGGCAGAAGAAGTGTCCCATGCTGTTGGCGGCGATCTCGGAGATCCGCAGGCCGCAGATATAGCACAGGGTGATCAGCCAGCGCAGCCGGTAGTAATGCTCCCGTTCGCGCGACGTCTCGCGCGGCAGCGCGTTGATGGCCGCCTTCACTTCCAGCCACGGCCCCTCCTCGAGATAGCGCACGATGCGCGGCGCCGGGCGGCGCTTGCGCTGGCGCGACAGCGACAGGGGATTCCCGGCGAGATAGCCGGCGTTGACGAGCCAGGAAAACATCGAATTCAGGATGACCGAGGCCTGGCGCTGGCTCGATGCCGACAGGGGGCCTGCGAATGGGCGCCACCTGGCGTCGCCCCGCGGGTGCTTGCGTCCCCCGTCCGACATCCAGCGTTCCGGAGGACAGGGCGCCGCGAGGAAGGCCAGGTAGGCGAGCCAGTCCTCGTGCGTCAGCGAGGACAGCGGCTTCCCGAGCTGCCAGACGGACCACAACAGCAGGCGTTCGGCCTCCTTGCGATAGGCGTCGAAGGTCGCCCGCCGGTCCGCGAAATTCGTCAGCCAGGCGCGGATCGCCTCGACGTCGGTATCGGCCCCGATCTGGCGCGGGACATCCCATTCGCGGTTGCTGCCGCGCGAGCCGTCCAGTTCGCGCGGCACGGCCAGCAATTCCAGCGGCGCCACCTGGCGCACTGCATTCACGACGACGACAGGCGATTGCATCAGCCATCTCCATGGCAATTGCGCGCGTCCTTGCCGAGCGCCTGCAGGATCGCACAGGAACTGGCGGCGTCGGTGACGACGCAGCGGCTCCTGAGCTCCCTGAGCTGGGTTTCGAGCGCCGACAGCGCCGCGATGCGCTCGGCCACGTCGCCGATGTGCCGGTCGAGCAGGTCGTTGACGCCGAGGCAGTCCTGCTCGGGATGGTCGCGAAAGTCGAGCAGGACCCGGATCTCGTCCAGGGTCATGTCCAGCGCCCGGCAATGGCGAATGAACTGCAGGCGCTCGCCGTGGCGCTGGTGGTAGCTACGGTAGTTGTTCGACGAGCGCTCGGGCGGCATCAGCAGGCCGACCCGTTCGTAGTACCGGATCGTCTCCACGGGGCAGCCGGAACGCTCGGCCAGTTCGCCTATCTTCATGGTTCGGTGTGTTCGCTTGACGCTTGCTTGACCCTGTACCCGCTACAGGGTTTTAAATGCGAACTATACACGTTTAATGAGGACCGGCGATGTCGGACTGTCAGGCCAAATCCTGTTGCGCGCCATCCGCGCCCGTCGAGCCGGATGCGCTTGCCGTCGCCGGCGCGGCCGGCGCCGGTTCCGTGTTTCGGATCGAGAACATGGACTGCCCGACCGAGGAGGCGCTGATCCGCACCAGGCTGGCGAACCTGCCCCAGGTGACGCAGCTCGGGTTCAACCTGGTCCAGCGCCGCCTGAGCGTCACGCATACGGGACCGGCGGACGCGATCCAGGACGCCTTGCAGTCGATCGGGATGCACGCCGTCCCGGTCGCGGCCGCGGCCGGTGCGCCGGCGCCGCCGGCCGGGCGCCAGTGGAAACAGGCGCGGCTCGTGCTTGGCCTCGGCGCGGCCGTGGGCACGGAAATCCTGGCCTGGACCAGCGGCAGCGAGCATGCCTGGCCGGTGATCCTGCTGGCGCTGCTGGCGATCGGGAGCACTGGCCTGGGGGTGTACCGGAAAGGCTGGATCGCGCTCCGGAACCGCAATCTCAACATCAACGCCCTGATGGCGACCGCCGTCACCGGCGCCGTCCTGATCGGTCAATGGCCGGAAGCTGCGATGGTGATGGCCTTGTTCGCGATCGCCGAGTTGATCGAGGCGCGCTCGCTCGACCGCGCCAGGAATGCGATCCAGGGCCTGATGGCATTGGCGCCCGATACGGCGACCGTACGCCGGGACGATGGCGGCTGGGTGGAAACGGATGCCGCCACGGTCACGGTTGGCGCCCTCGCACGGGTCGGTCCCGGCCAGCGGATCGCCCTGGACGGGGTAGTCACAGCGGGCCAGTCCTTCGTCAACCAGGCGCCGATCACCGGCGAAAGCATGCCGGTCCCCACGGCCATCGGGCACAAGGTGTTTGCCGGCGCCGTCAACGAGAACGGCTCCTTCGAGTACCGCGTCACCGCGGGCCACGACGACTCGACGCTGTCGCGCATCATCCGGGCGGTCGAGGAGGCGCAGGGCAGCCGCGCCCCGACCCAGCGCTTCGTCGACCGTTTCTCCAGTGTGTACACGCCGATCGTGTTCGCCATCGCCCTGGTGGTGGCGCTGCTGCCGCCGCTGGCCCTGGGCGCCGCCTGGATGCCATGGATCTACAAGGCCCTGGTGCTGCTGGTGATCGCCTGTCCCTGCGCCCTGGTCATCTCGACGCCGGTCACGGTGGTCAGCGCCCTGGCCGCCGCGGCGAAGGCCGGCATCCTGGTCAAGGGCGGCGTCTACCTCGAGCTGGGCGCGAGGCTGCGCGCGCTCGCCCTGGACAAGACCGGCACGCTCACGCATGGCAGGCCGGTGGTGACGGATGCCCTGGCGCTGGGCGGCGAGGCCGGGGCATCGCTACGGCTTGCGGCCTCGCTCGCCGACCGCTCCGACCATCCGGTATCGGGCGCGATCAGCCGCTACTGGAAGGAGCAGGAGCGCACGCCGCCCCTTGCGGCGGTGGACGGGTTCGAGGCGCTCGCCGGACGCGGCGCCAGCGGGCGCATCGACGGCAAGCGCTACTGGCTCGGCAACGGGCGCCTGCTCGGGGAACTGGGCATCGCCGGCCCGGACGTCGCCGCAACCCTCTCCCGGCTGGAGGGCGAGGGCAAGAGCGCGGTGTTCCTGTGCGAGGAAGCAAAGCCCCTGCTGGTCTTCGGCGTGGCCGACACCATCCGTGCGAGCAGCCGCGAAGCCATCGCCCAGCTTCACGAGCTGGGCGTGCGCACCGTCATGCTGAGCGGCGACAACGCGGTGACGGCCAGCGCCATCGCCCGCCAGGCCGGCATCGACGACGCCCGAGGCAGCCTCCTGCCGGAGGACAAGCTGGCGGCGGTGGAGGACGAGCGCGCCCGGTCCGGCATCGTCGGCATGGTCGGCGACGGCATCAACGATGCGCCGGCCCTGGCGAAAGCCGACATCGGCTTTGCGATGGGCGCCGCCGGCACCGATACGGCGATCGAGACCGCCGACGTGGCCCTGATGGACGACGACCTGCGCAAGCTCCCGCAGTTCATCCGCCTGAGCCGCCGGACCGCCGCGATCCTCAGGCAGAACATCGCCATCGCCCTGGTGATCAAGGCAACGTTCCTGGTCCTGGCGCTGGCCGGATCGGCTACACTATGGATGGCCGTGTTCGCGGACATGGGCGCAAGCCTGCTCGTGATCTTCAACGGCTTGCGCCTGCTGCGTCGAGAATCCCGATGAAACGCTACTTTTTGATCTTCCTGCTGGCGCTGTTGCCGCTTCAGTTTTCCTGGGCGGCCGCGGGAGCCTATTGCGCGCACGAAGAAGGCGCGGCGGCCCGCCATGTCGGCCACCACGTGCACAAGCACGAGGAGACCGGAAAAACCGACAGGGAAGCGTCGCACAAGGTCCCGGCCCAGGCCGACGCCGACTGCGACTACTGCCACCACGCCTCGGCGAGCGCGATCTGCGCCGCCGCGCAGGCGCCGGCGACGCCCCAGCCTTCCGCGCACCTGCGTCGCGAGACCCTGCGCTACATCTCCCACATCCCCGACCTGGTTCCCCGGCCCGACAGGCAGGCGCTCGCCTGAGCCGGCGCGACAATCACGGTCCGACGGGCATGCGCTTGCCGCGTGGTTCGTCCCGGTGTCGCCGCCGAATAGCCATCCTGTTCGGAGCACGTCATGAAAAAACGCATGTTGCCGCTGATGTTCGCGGCGATTTCCTCGATGTCTGGCGCCGTCCTGGCGCAGGCCGCGCTGACCCCGGGCGCCGCGGTCGAACGCGCGCTGCGGCTGCATCCCGAGATCCGCGCCGCCGGGCATGAACTGGCGGCCCAGGACGGCGCGCTGACCCAGGCCGGCGCCTTGCCGAACCCGGAGCTCGAGCTGCTGCGCGAGGGGAAGGACGGCCCGAACCGCAGCTCGACCGTTCAACTCAGCATTCCGCTCGAACTGGGCGGCAAGCGATCGGCACGGGTGCACGCCGCCCGGCGCGGGCAGGAAGTCGCCGCGCTGGAGCTGGACGCCATCCGCGCGCGTATCCGGGCCGAGACCCTGGCGGCCTTCCACGAGCTGGTCGCCGCCCGCGAGCGCAGCCGGCTGGCCGGAGAGCTGGCCGCGCTGGCGCGCCAGGCGACGGGCGCCGCCGGCAAGCGTGTCGTGGCGGGCAAGGCCTCGCCGGTCGAGGAAACCCGTGCCCGGGTGGCCGAAGCCGGGTTTCGCATCGACGCGCTGCAGGCGGACCGGGAACTGGAGCGCGCCCGGATCCGCCTGGCTGCGCTGGCCGGGGGCGACCCGCAGCGGATCGAGGTGATCGACCTGGGCGCGCTCGAGCCGCCAGGCCTGGTTCCCCTGCCCACGCTGCTGGCACGGCTGGAGCAGGCTCCGGGCTTGCGGCGCGCACGCGCGCAGCTGGGGCAGCGCGAGGCGCTCGTCGAGGTCGAGCGGGCGCGCCGGATTCCGGATGTGAATGTCGTCCTCGGCACGAAGCGCGAGGACGAGCGCAGGCAGGCCGTGGTCGGCCTGTCGGTCCCGCTGCCGCTGTTCAACCGCAACCAGGGCGGCCTGCTGGAATCGCTGCGCCGCAGCGACAAGGCGCGCGACGAAGTCCAGGCGGAGGATGTGCGCCTGCGTGCCGAGCTGTCGGATGCGCATGCGCGCCTGGCCGCGGCGCTCCGGGAAACGGACCTGATCCGGACCGATATCCTGCCCGGCGCCGAGAGCGCCTACCGGGCGACCAGCCGCGGATTCGAGCTCGGGAAGTTCAGCTTCCTGGAGGTGCTCGACGCCCAGCGCACGTTGTTCCAGTCGAAGAACCAATACCTGCTGGCGATTGCGGAGAGCCACCGCGCCTCGGCCGAGATCGAGCGGATCATCGGCGGCGCCACCCCGCAAGTCGACCAGGGCCAGCATCAGGAGCAAGAATGAAGCCGCAACAACTGAAGGTCATCGCCGTCATGGGAGCCCTGGCGCTCGGATTCGCCGGGTTCGTCGTCCTGCAGGACCGCGACGGCGGCGCGCAGACGCACGAACAGGGCGAGGCCGCCGCGCAGCACGGGGAAAAGGAGCACGAGGATGGCGACGGGCACGGGCATGCGGACGATGGCGTCGTCCGCTTCAGCGACGACCAGGTGAGGATCGCCGGCATCGCGCTGCAGACCGCGGCCGCCGCGCACCTGGACACCTTCATCCGCATGCCGGGGCAGATCGCACTGAACGAGGACCGCACGGCCCACGTGACCCCGCGCGCGCCCGGGGCCGTCGAGGCGGTCGAGGCCAACCTGGGCCAGGCGGTCAGGAAAGGCGCGATCCTGGCGGTGATTGCCAGCGGCGAGATCGCCGACCGGCGGGCCGAGCTGGCGGCCGCCGACAAGCGCGCGGCGTATGCACGCGGCGTGTACGCGTCGGAAAAGACCCTGTGGCAGGAACGGATCTCGGCGCGCCAGGATTACCTGAAGGCCGAGCAGGAACTGCGCGAAGCCGAGATCGCGGTGCAGAACGCCCGCCAGAAGCTGCAGGCGCTCGGCGCCCATGCCGGGTCCTCCGGCCCGACCAACCGCTTGCAGGTGCGCGCGCCGTTCGGCGGCACCGTGGTCGAGAAGCACGTGGCCCTGGGCGAGGTGGTCGGCGCCGACACCCGCATCTTCACGGTATCCGACCTGTCGACGGTCTGGGCCGACGTGGTGGTGCCGGCCAAGGACCTGGAGATCGTGCGGGTCGGCACCGAGGCCGTCATCCGCTCCGTCGCCTCGAACACGACCGCGCCAGGGAAAGTGAGCTTTGTCAGCGCCCTGATCGGCGAAGCCTCGCGCTCCGCCAGGGCGCGGGTGGTCCTGGACAATCCGGAACAGGCCTGGCGCCCCGGCCTGTTCGTCAACGTCGACATCGTCACCGGATCGGCCAGGGTCCAGGTGGCGGTCGCGCAGGAGGCGCTGCAGACGGTCGAAGGCCGCCAGGTGGTCTATAAGCGGGTGAACAGCGGGTTCGTGGCCCAGCCGGTGACGACCGGCCGTTTGGACGGACGGCTGGTCGAGATCGTCGCCGGCATCAAGGCCGGCGAGCAGGTGGCGGGCGCGGGCAGCTTCGCCATCAAGGCGGAGCAGGCCAAGGGCGCTGCCGAGCACGGACATTGAACGGAGAGCCCATGTTCAATCGGATCATCCGCGCCTCCATCGCGCACCGCTGGCTGGTCATGTTCTTCGTGTTCATCATGGCGGCGGCAGGCGTATACAACTACCAGCGGCTGCCCATCGACGCCGTCCCGGACGTCACCAATGTCCAGGTGCAGATCAACACCGCCGCCCCCGGCTACTCGCCGCTCGAGACCGAGCAGCGCATCACCTTCCCGATCGAGTCGCTGATGTCGGGCCTGCCCCGCCTGGAGTCCTTCCGGTCGCTCTCGCGCTACGGCCTGTCCCAGGTGACCGTCGTCTTCAAGGACGGCACCGACATCCATTTCGCCCGCCAGCTGGTCAGCCAGCGCCTGCAGGACGCGCGCGAGCAGTTGCCGGCGGGGGCCGTGCCCACCATGGGGCCGATCGCCACGGGGCTGAGCGAGATCTACCTCTGGACCGTGGAGACCGTGCCCGGCGCCACGAAGCCCGACGGCACGCCCTATACGCCGACCGACCTGCGCGAGATCCAGGACTGGATCATCAAGCCGCAGCTGCGCAATGTGGCGGGCGTCACGGAGATCAATTCCATCGGCGGCTACGACAAGGAATTCCTGGTCGCGCCGAATCCGAACATCCTGTCCTCGTATGGACTGAGCCTGGCCGATGTCGTGGCGGCGCTGGAGAAGAACAACAGCAACGTCGGCGCCGGCTATATCGAACGGGCAGGGGAGCAGTACCTGATCCGCGCCCCGGGCCAGGTGGGCTCGATGGCCGACATCGGCAACATCGTGGTCTCCAGCATCGGCGGCGCGCCGGTGCGCATCCAGGACGTGGCCGAGGTGTCGATCGGCCGCGAGCTGCGCACCGGCGCCGCCACCGAGAACGGCCAGGAAGTCGTGCTGGGCACCGTCTTCATGCTGATCGGCGAGAACAGCCGCACGGTGTCGACCGCGGTCGACCGCAAGATGGCCGAGATCAACCGCAGCCTGCCGGCCGGCGTCAAGGCCGTCACGGTCTACGACCGTACCGTGCTGGTAGAACGGGCGATCAGGACGGTCAGGAACAACCTGCTGGAAGGCGCGGTGCTGGTGATCGGCGTGCTGTTCCTGTTCCTCGGGAATATCCGGGCGGCGCTGCTGACCGCGATGGTCATTCCGCTGTCCATGCTGTTCACCTTCTCCGGCATGGTGGCCAACAACGTCAGCGCCAACCTGCTCAGCCTCGGGGCGCTCGACTTCGGGATCATCGTCGACGGCGCCGTCGTGATCGTCGAGAACTGCGTGCGGCGCCTGGCGCATGCCCAGGCCGCGCGGGGACGTCCGCTGACGATGCAGGAGCGCTTCGACGAAGTCTTCCTCGCCGCCCAGGAAGCGCGCCGGCCGCTCCTCTTCGGCCAGCTGATCATCATGATCGTCTACCTGCCGATCTTCGTGCTCACCGGGATCGAGGGCAAGATGTTCCATCCGATGGCGTTCACGGTCGTGATCGCCCTGCTGGGCGCGATGATCCTGTCGGTCAGCTTCGTGCCCGCCGGCGTCGCCCTGTTCATGGGGAAGAGCGTCGCCGAGAAGGAGAGCCGCCTGATGCAGGGCGCAAAGCGCCATTACGAACCCTGCCTGCGCTATGTGATGGCGAACCGGCCCGTGGCGCTGGCCTTCGCCGGCATCATGATCGCGCTCTCGACCTTGCTGGCCACCCGGCTGGGCGCCGAGTTCGTGCCCAACCTGAACGAAGGCGATTTCGCGGTGCTGACGGTACGGATACCGGGAACCAGCCTGACCCAGTCGGTCAGGATGCAGCAGCAGATCGAGACCACCCTGATGAACAGGTTCCCGGAGATCGCCCGGGTGTTCGCCCGCACCGGCACGGCGGAAATCGCCTCCGACCCGATGCCGCCCAGCGTATCGGACGGCTACATCATGCTCAAGCCGGAAAGCGCGTGGCCCAGGCCGAAGAAGACGCGCGACCAGCTGCTGGCCGCCATCCGGACAACCGTCGACACGCTGCCGGGCAACAGCCATGAGTTCAGCCAGCCGATCCAGCTCAGGGTGAACGAACTGATCTCGGGCGTGCGCAGCGATGTCGCGGTCAAGGTGTTCGGCGACGATCTCGACATCCTGAACGCCACCGCCGCCCGCATCGGGAGCGTGCTGGAACAGGTGCCGGGGGCGAGCGAAGTCACCGTGGAGCAGACCACCGGGCTGCCGATGCTGCAGATCCGGGTCGACCGGGAACGGGCCGCCCGCATGGGCCTGAACATCGCCGAGGTGCAGGATCTGATCTCGACGGCGACGGCGGGACGCGAGGCGGGCACGCTGTTCCAGGGCGACCGGCGCTTCGACATCGTGGTGCGCCTGCCGGAAGCGGTGCGCAGCGATATCGACGCCCTGCGGCGGCTGCCGGTTCCGCTGCCCGCAGGCGACGCCGCTGCGGGCACGGACCAGCCGCGCCACTTCATCACGCTGGGCGAGATCGCGAGCTTCGACACCGCGCCCGGCCCGAACCAGATGAGCCGGGAGCAGGGCAAGCGCCGGGTCGTGGTGACGGCCAACGTGCGCGGCCGCGATATCGGCTCCTTCGTCGAGGAAGCCGAACGCCGCATCCACGCCGGGGTCAAGGTGCCGGTCGGCTACTGGACGACCTGGGGCGGGCAGTTCGAGAACCTGCAGGCGGCGGCCAAGCGCCTGCAGCTCGTCGTGCCGGCCTCGCTGCTGCTGGTGTTCGCGCTGCTGTTCGTGGTGTTCAACAACGTCAAGGATGGGCTGCTGGTGTTCACCGGCATTCCCTTCGCCCTGACCGGCGGGATCTTCGCCCTGTGGCTGCGCGGGATACCGATGTCGATCTCCGCCGCCGTGGGCTTCATCGCGCTGTCGGGGGTGGCCGTGCTGAACGGGCTGGTGATGCTGTCGTTCATCCGCAGCCTGCGCGAGGGCGGCATGCCGCTGGCCGAGGCGGTGCACGAGGGCGCCCTGACCCGGCTGCGGCCGGTCCTCATGACGGCGCTGGTGGCCTCGCTCGGCTTCCTGCCGATGGCGATCGCCACCGGGACCGGCGCCGAAGTGCAGCGGCCGCTGGCGACCGTCGTCATCGGCGGGGTGCTGTCGTCGACGGTGCTGACGCTCCTGCTGCTGCCCCTGATGTACTACATGGCGCACGGGAAGGAAGATCGGGTTGGCGGATGAGCCCTGCATCCACTTTTCATGGATTCTGAAGTGCCAAGAATGATGTTTTTGTTGGGCGACAGGCTTACTAGAATGGCCATGTAGCGCCTGTCGCCCATCACTCACTCGGGACCTCCATGACCACCACCACTCGTCTTCGCGGCGTGTTTTCGCCGGTTCTCACACCCTTCAATGCGGACCTGACCCCTTCCGTCGAGCGCTTCACCCGGCACTGCGCATGGCTGCTGAAGCAGGACGTCGGCCTGTCGATCTTCGGCACCAACTCGGAGGCGACTTCGCTGACGCTGGCGGAAAAGCACCGCCTGCTCGACGCCTTGCTGGACGCCGGCCTGCCGGCCGGACGCATGATGCCGGGGACCGGGGCATGCGCGCTCGGAGACGCGGTCGAACTCACCCGGCATGCGGTGGAAGCGGGCTGCGGCGGCGTGCTGATGCTGCCGCCGTTCTACTACAAGGGCGTCAGCGACGAGGGCCTGTTCAGGAGTTTCGCGGCGCTGATCGACGCGGTCGCCGATGAACGCCTGAGGATCTACCTCTACCACATCCCGCCCGTTACCCAGGTGCCGATCAGCCTCGGCCTGATCGAACGCCTGCTCAAGGCCTACCCGGGCACCATCGCCGGCGTCAAGGACAGCGCCGGAGACTGGAGCCATACCGAGGCGATGCTCAGGAACTTCCAGCCGGAAGGCTTCGACGTGTTCGCGGGCAGCGAGACCTTCCTGCTCGCGAACATGCGCGCCGGCGGCGCCGGCTGCATCACGGCCACCGGCAACGTCAATCCCGCGCCGATGGTCGCGCTGTACGAAAGCTGGCGCCAGGAAGGGGCGGACGAGCAGCAGCGCGCGCTGGACCAGACCCGCGCGGTGTTCCAGCAATTCCCGATGATTCCCGCCATGAAGGCGGCGATCGCCTGGAAGACCGGCGACGACGGCTGGCGCGCGGTGCGTCCGCCGCTCGTGGAACTCGCGCCGGACCAGAGGGATCGGCTGGAGAGCGGACTTCACCAGCTCGGGTTCAGCATGCCCCAGGTGGAAGATCTGAGGTGAGGACCGGCGGCGGACACGCGCAACTGGTCTGAACGACGTAGATTCATAATCATAATATATTGGAGACAGGCAGCATGACATTCAAGACAAGTGGCATCCCGAGGCGCAGCCTCCTCACGTTCGCACTGTGCGCAAGCCTCGTTCCGGCAATGGCGCTGGCGGACACGTATCCCTCCAAGCCGGTGAAGGTGATCGTCGGGTTCTCGGCGGGAGGCGCGGTCGACAACGTGGCGCGCCTGGTGACGCAGAGCATGGGCAAGAGCATGGGCGGTTCCTTCTATGTGGAAAATCGCCCGGGCGCGACCGGCGTCATCGCCGCCGAGCAGGCGGCCAAGGCGCCCGCGGATGGATACAACGTGCTGGTGGCCACCCAGTCGACCATGGTGGTGGCGCCGAGCATCTATGCGAAGATGAAAGTCGACCCGGTCGCCGATTTCACGCCGATCTCGCTGCTGGCCTCGGTGCCGATGGTGATGGTGGTGAATCCCGCGGTGCCGGTCAAGAACATCCAGGAACTGATCGCCTACGCCAGGCGCCAGAACGGCGGCATGTCGTATGCGTCGTCGGGCCAGGGCGGCCCGCAGCACGTCGCCACCGAACTGTTCTCGCAGATGGCCAAGGTGCCCATGGTCCACGTTCCGTACAAGGGGGAGGCGAACGCCATTTCCGACCTGCTCGGCAACCAGGTGCCGGTGATGTTCGGCAACCTGCCGTCCCTGCTGCCGCACATCAAGAGCGGGAAGCTGCGCGCGCTGGCCGTGAGCAGCCTGCAGCGCAGCAACGCCGCGCCGGAAATTCCGACGGTGGCCGAGTCCGGCCTGCCGGGCTTCGAAGCCCTGACATGGTTCGGCATGTTCGTACCCGCCGGCACGCCGCAGCCCATTGTCGACCGGCTCAATGCCGAAGTGAAGAAAAGCCTGGGATCGCCCGATGTGCGCGCAAAGCTCGGGCAGCAGGGGCTGACCGCGGTCGGCGGCTCCTCCGCCGAGTTGAAGGCCTACATGCAGCAGGAAGTGCCGAAGTGGGCCAAGCTGCTGCGCAGCGCAAACATCAAGGCTGAATAAGCGGGCGCCAGGCAGTGACGGAACGCGCCGCCCCTAGCCGGCGCGTTCCGCCTTGAACGCGTCGTCCTGGCCTGCCTGCGGATCGGGCAGTTCCAGCAACTCGTCGAGCATGCGGCTGAAAGGCGACCTGGCGCGCCACAAGAGTCCCAGCTTGCGCACCGGCGCCTGGCCGGGCAGGGCGATGATCGTCACGCCTTCCGGCAGCGGCCACGCGCGCGGCCAGTCGGGCACCAGCGACACCCCGAGGCCGCGCTCGACCAGCAGGGCGATCGCATCGAGCGCGTCGAGTTCGAAGCGCTCGTGCGGGAAGATCTGCTGCTCCTGCAGGTAGCGGTCGGCGAGCTGGCCTCCCCAGTTGTTCCTGTCGTAGCGGATCAGGGGCTGGGTGGCCAGCAGTTCGAGCGGCGGCAGGTGCGCCAGCGAGGCCGGCGCCAGCACCACCAGCGGCTCGGAACGCAGCACGCGCCAGACCAGGGACTTGGGAATCGCGAACTGCGGCTCGATGATCAGGGCCGCGTCGAGCGCTTCGCTCACCACCTGGTGATACAGCAGGCGCGACACCTCCGCTACGATATAGACATCCACCTTCGGATGCCGTCCGGCGAGCGTGGCGAGGATCGCCGGCAGCATGCCGGTCAGCGCCGTGGAAATCGTCCCCAGCCTCAACTCCCCGGCGAAGGCCTCCTCGGAAGCGGCCGCCTTCAGTTCCCGCACTTCGCGCTGGAAGCGCCGCGCGCGCGCCAGCACCCGGGCGCCCCCCTCGGTCAGCTGCACCGTCCGTCCCGAGCGTTCGATCAGCTTCACGTTCAATTCATCCTCCAGCGCCCGCACCCGCTGCGCCAGCGCGGTGGGCGTCACATTGAGGCGGCGCGCCGCTTCGGCCATCGAGCCGCATTCGGCGATGGTCACGAAACTGTCCAGGAACCGCGTCTCCATAATGAACATCTCCTTCAGTTTGAATATTCGAAGATGAAATTGTCCTTGGTTCCCACCTTGAGCACAATAGGGCTCATCCAGCGCATCCACCGCACCATGACTACTGCCATCGCCTCCCACGACCTTCCATCCTCCGCCAGCCGCGCTGCGCCCCCGGCGCTTCCCGCACGCCTTCGGGAACTGCGCAGCCTCGAGGATTTCGAGCATGCCGCTCGGCGCCACCTGCCGCGCCCGGTGTTCGGCTACATCTCCATGGCGGCGGAGACCCGGCGCAGCTTGCGCGGCAATCGCGAATGTTTCGACGACTACGGGTTCGTCACCCGGGTATTGAAGGACGTATCCCGGCGCAGCACGGTGGCAACGCTGTTCGGCCATGAGTATGCGGCGCCGTTCGGCATCGCCCCGATGGGTATCAGTGCGCTTTCCGCGTATCGCGGCGACCTGGTCCTGGCGCGCTCGGCGGCGCGCGCCAACGTTCCGATGATCATGAGCGGATCCTCCCTGATCCGGCTCGAGGACGTGGCGAAGGAAAAGCTGGGCGCCTGGTTCCAGGCCTACCTGCCGGGCGATGTCCCGAACATCACGGCGCTGGTGGACCGGATCGGGAATGCGGGCTTCCAGACCATGGTGTTCACGGTGGACACGCCGGTCACGCCGAATCCCGAGCACTTCGCCCGCAGCGGCTTCACTTCGCCCCTGCGTCCGAGCCTGGGCCTGGCCTGGCAGGGCATCTCGCATCCGCGCTGGCTGTTCGGCACCTTCTTCAGGACGATCCTGCAGCACGGAATGCCGCATTTCGAAAACAACTATGCGCGGCGCGGCGCGCCGATCCTGTCCAAGTCGGTGACCCGCGATTTCTCCGACCGCGGACACCTGAACTGGGAGCACTTCGGGCTGATCCGCAAGATCTGGCCCGGCAGGATCGTCATCAAAGGCATCCTGCACCGGGAGGACGCCCGCATTGCCCGCGACATGGGCGCGGATGGCATCATCGTCTCGAACCACGGCGGCAGGCAGCTCGACGGCGCCGTTTCTCCCCTGCGCGTGCTGCCGGGGATCGTCGACGCCTGCCCCGACATCCCGGTGATGATGGATAGCGGCATCCGGCGCGGCTCGGACGTGCTCAAGGCGCTGGCGCTGGGCGCCCGCTTCGTCTTCGTCGGCCGGCCGTTCGGCTATGCGGCGGCGGTCGGGGGCGAGGCCGGGGTAGGGCATGCGATCAGCCTCCTGCAGCAGGAGGTATCGCGCAACATGGCGATGCTGGGCATTAACGGTTTGCAGGAGCTCGATGCGCAGACCCACCTGTGCCCCTATCGCTGAAGAACAGCTGTTTGACATTCACCACGACGATTCCCAAGGAGACTCCATGCAATCCATTCCATTGTTCCACCTGGCCTTCCCGGTCCGCGACCTTGCCGAAGCGCGGCGCTTTTATGGGGACCTGCTCGGCTGCCCCGAAGGCCGCAGCTCCGATGAGTGGGTCGACTTCAATTTCCATGGCCACCAGGTGGTCGCCCACCTGGCGCCGGACGAACTCGGCCCGGCGTCGACCAACGAGGTCGATGGCGACAAGGTGCCGGTGCGGCACTTCGGCGCGATCCTGCCGATGGCGGAGTGGGAAGCCCTGGCCGGCAAGTTGCGCGACGCCGGCACCCGTTTCGTCATCGAGCCGCACGTCCGGTTCAAGGGCCAGGTCGGCGAGCAGGCGACCATGTTCTTCCTCGACCCTTCGGGCAATGCGCTCGAATTCAAGGCTTTCGGCGACCTCAGCCAGGTCTTCGCGAAGTGAACCCGCCGCCCCCGACCGTCATCCACCTGAAAGCCGTCATGTCCGATTTCGTTTTTCCACCCGCCCCGCAGGCATCCGGCGCCGTCGCCGGGAGCGAAGCGCGGTTTCCGATCCGCCGCGTGTTCTGCGTCGGCCGCAACTATGAAGCGCATGCCCGCGAGATGGGCAATGATCCCGACCGGGAGCCGCCGTTCTTCTTCATGAAGCCGGCGGATGCGGTGGTCGCCGCCAGCGGGACCGTTCCTTATCCTCCGCTCACCGACGACCTGCATCATGAGGTGGAAATGGTGGTGGCGATCGGCACAGGGGGCGCCAACCTGTCGGCGCACCAGGCGCTCGAGCATGTCTGGGGTTATGCGGTCGGCGTCGACCTGACGCGGCGCGACCTGCAGGCGGTCGCCAAGAAGATGGGCAGGCCCTGGGACTGGGCGAAAGGTTTCGATGCATCGGCGCCCTGCGGTCCCATCGTCCCGGTGGGCGTGACCGGGCACCCCCGGGCCGGCAGCGTCAGCCTGACGGTGAACGGCGATCCGCGCCAGCAGGGCGATCTCGAGGAGCTCATCTGGCCGGTCGCGGATGTCATCGCCTACATCTCGCAAAGCGTCGCGCTCGCGCCGGGCGACCTGATCTTCACCGGTACGCCGGCAGGCGTGGGCGCGCTGCAGCCAGGCGATCGGGTCGGCGCCACGGTAAGCGGCGTCGGGAGCATTTCGTTCACCATGGGACAGCGGCCAGCCTGAGGAAACAGGGCGGCGAACACCGCTTCGACCGCAGTGATGGAACACCGGCTTCAACCATATGATGACAGGGGCAACAAGATGAAAACGGTAGCAGTATTGACACTCGGCGACGCGAAGCGCATTGCTTCCGCGGCTGAATCGGAGGCGATCGCCCATGGATGGGCGGTCAGCATTGCCATTTGCGACAGCGGTGGCCATCCGTTGTGGTTGCAACGCATGGATGGCGCTCCCTTGATGAGTGCGACGGTGGCCCCGGAAAAAGCAAGGACCTGCGTCCTGAGCGGAAAACCCAGCAAGTCGCTGGAGGACATGATCAATAACGGCCGGTTCGCCGCACTGTCCATGCCGGTCGTTCCGCTGGAAGGCGGTGTGCCGATCGTGGTCGACGGTGCGATCGTGGGTGCTGTCGGGGTGTCGGGGGTGAAGGCAAGCGAAGACGCTCAGGTCGCGTCTGCAGGCGTGGCGGCGGTCGGGGCGTAGCAGGAATCCGGGTATCCGGTGGGTTCAACCGTCGTTCAGAACGCGCGCGGGGGCTGGTTCGAGCCCGTCGCCGAGCTTGATTCGTCGCGGACCGAACCGGAGGGGGCGCCAATGAGCATGGAAGTCGTTACGAACGCCAGGCGTGGCGAAAAATCCACGACTGGGGTCCGTATAGCATTCTTCGCATAATCTATATTATGTTAAATACGCTGTCTTGGCGCGCATCCCTGGAGCCGTGGAGCGAGGCAAACTCCCTGCAGGAAGGCTGGCCATGGGCGATCCGGCGCATCGACGCCGGCGCTAGCCTGGTGCGCGCTGCTCCGGTTCCAGAGCACGTACGCTGGCAGCGTTGGCGTTGGCGTTGGCGTTGGCGTTCGCGGATCCGGAGCTCGGATCGTCGACCGCGCTCCCAATCGCCTGCGGGAAGATTTCCGCTCCTTGCAGCATCCGGCACGCGGCGGTCCACACGACAGCCGAGGCGTCGTCGGCGCGCTTCACCGCCAGCGCAGCGGCACCCAGGTGCGCCGCTTCATGGGCGCGCAACTGTGCGAGCAGGCGCGCCGGGCCGAGGCGCACGCAGGCGTCGGCGAGCTCGTCGACGCCGTACAGGCCATAGGTGTCCACGAGCCGGTAGAAGCCGTCCGTCATCATGAGGAGCGCGGTGCCTGGCGCCAGGTCGAAACGGGCCGTGCGGGCGTCCAGCGGACCGTGCGGACGCAGGCACAGGACGAATGGTGCGAGCGTGGTGTTCTGGAACTCGCGGCGCGTCCTGAGCATGGGCAGCAGGTGCGCGCGCCGCGTCATGGCGTCGGTGACGCCCCGGGCCTGCAGTTTCTCGATTTCCGCCTGGAGCACCGACTCCTGCGGATTCACATAGGGGTCGATGTCGGTCGTCAAGCCGTTCGCGGCGCGCAGCAGCGTCTTGCAGTCTCCCAGGCTGTACAGCTCGGCGCGCTGCGCATCCCCATGGCGAACGATCCGAACCCAGCTCAAGGCGGCGATCGGCCAGGCATGGACCGGCATGGTTTGCCCGCCCAGGCACGCTGCCCATTCCTCCTGCAGCGCCGCCAGCGCAAGCCGTACGCTGTCGTGCTGTGTGCGCTGGCTGTCGAGGGTGGCCGCCAGCGCGGAGGCGAAGGCATGCACGAACCAGACCACGTCGCCGCGCTGCTCGTCGATGTAGTCGCGGTCGGCGACGGAGCTTGCGCCATCGATGACCAGCAGATCCGTCCTGTTTCCGGTTTCGAAGACGGCAACGAGGTCTTCGTTCCGTCCGCTGTCTGCGCCTGAGGAAATACTTTGCACACCCATTCGATCGTTCCCTGCTCAACAAATTCGCCGGGGACTTTACCGGTATTGCTCAGGGAACACAACAGCGGCATGGGCTGCGCGGGACAAACTCGACAATATATTTGCTAATGTCGAGTGAGATAATGGGGGAGTTTCGGGATACGGCCTGGTATTCGGCGTTTGTCCATCATCGGCAGCGCGTTGCTGGGCGACGCCCGAACGCGTCGCGGACTGCCAGGCTTCGTGACCTCCTTGTGCGCGCCGGGGCCCTGTCTCCGTGTTTTCAGTCCTTGCACCGGTACCGCCATCGACTGTTTGGAGCATGCCGCACGACTCTTCGCACGGTTGAACTTTCGTAGTTCCCTCCAGGATATCGTGCGACCGCGAGCGGCACTATTCACAGCCCTGCCCGAGCCTCATGGGCGGCCAGCTGGTTCGCTTGAAGAGACAGGATCGACCATGTCTCCGCCAGCCGGGAGATCGCTTGTCGGGCGCTCGATCGTGTCCGGCCCGCCTGGCAGCTTGACTGTCCCTGCCCCGCCCCTGCCCGGCAATCGCTCTCGGGCTGCGATCGCGGGAGGCTTCGATGTGCGCCGCTTCCGGGTGCTCCCTTCCGTGCCAGGTCCCGGGCATGGCTGCTCGAAGGCCTGCCGCGGAGTGCACTTCTCCCCTTTCCGATACTCAAGACATGTTCGCCTCGGCGCCGAGGGCAGCCGACAGCCAAGGCGTGCCGACCACCGCCCGGACCAGCGAAACACGTTCCACACCGTGACGGACCAGGGCGTGCAGCGCGCCGGTGGCGCCCGCCTCCGGCAGCCGCTGGAGCGCAGACGCGGCGCGGTCCGCATGGTTCGCCATCTCGCGGGCCATCTTCGCCTGAACCGTCGGCGCCGCTACCAGCCGGGCCAGTGCGCACCTGCCGGGCGGATCGCAGTCCAGGGCGCCCTCCACCGCTCGGCAGCACCGCGCCGGCGGCCACCGCGGCCTGGCACAGCAGGTGATCGAGGTCGAGGCGCGGCACCACCAGGCCATGGCGGTAGCGGCCCGGCACGCTGTCGTAGCCGAAGTCGCGGTGCCGCAGCGGCGGTCCGCGATGCACGACGCGCACGCTCGGGACCTGCACAAGGACAACAGCCCATGGCCGCGCGCATCCCCCCTTGCCTGTACGGGAGGAGATGGCTAGCGGTTCTGGTAACCGCCGAACACCTTTACCGGACTCCAGGCCGGCGACACCGGCGGGGCCGCGGGCGCCAGCTTGCCGAATTCTCCGCTGCCGTAGACCACCTTGCCGTTGACGATGGTCAGGACGCTCTCCAGGTCCTTGATCTTTTCGACATCCATCGTGAAATAGTCCTGCGGCAGCACGGCCAGGTCGGCGTACTGGCCCTTGCGCAAGGTCCCCTTCAACTTTTCCTCGCCGCTCATCCAGGCGCTGCCGACGGTCATGAGCTTCAGGGCTTCGTGACGCGACAGCAGGTCGCGCGGCTGCCAGGTCTGCAGTCCGCCGGCGGTCTTGCCGGTCACCGCCCAGTAGAGCGAGGGCCAGGGTCCATAGCTGCTGACCCGGGTGCCGTCGGTGCCCAGCCCGACCGGCACGCCGAGCTCGAGCATCTTGCGGATCGGCGGCATCTGGCGCGTCTGCGGACCGTACTGCTTCCAGTAGGCCTCGCCCTGGAAATACATCCGGTTCTGCACCGCGACGCCGCCGCCCAGCTTCCTGATGCGCCTGAGCTGGTCGTCGGTCACGGTCTCGGCATGGTCGACGATCCAGCGCAGGCCTTTCAGGGGCGTGGTCTTGTCCACCTTCTCGATCACCGCCAGGTCGCGCTCGATGCTCTCGCCATAGGTGGCATGGAGGCGGAACGGCCAGCGCTTCCTGATCAACAGCTTCAATACCGGCTCCAGCTCGCCTTCCATGTGCTGCGGCAGCTCGGGACGCGGTTCGAGGAAGTTCTCGAAGTCGGCCGCGCTCCACACCAGGTTCTCGCCCGCGCCTTCGGTAGTAAAACCATTCGCATGGAACATGTGGTCGTTGCGGTTCGGCTTGGTCATGCCCACCCAGCGCTGGTAATCCTCGAGTTCCTTGCCCGGCTTCTGGGCGAACAGGTAGTACGAGGTGCGCACCGTCACCTTGCCCTGTTTCGCGAGTTCCACCGTGACGCCATAGTCGTCCGGGTAGGCCTGGCCGCCGCCGCCGGCGTCGATGGCGCTGGTGATCCCCAGGCGGTTCAGCTCGCGGTAGTACTGGATCGTCGAGTTGAGCTGGTCGTCACGGCCGAGCTTGTTGGTTTTGCCCAGGGTCGTGTACAGCACCATGGCGTTCGGCTTGGCCGCCAGGAAGCCGGTCGGCTTGCCGTCCGCGCCGAGTTCGACGACGCCGCCGGGGAACTTCGTCTCGCTGGTATAGCCGAGCGTCTCGACGCCCTTCTGGTTCAGGTAGCCCAGGCCATACAGGTAGAGGATGAAGACCGGCTTGTCCGGCACCGCCGCATTGATCTCGGCCAGGGTCGGAAGCCGCTTTTCCTCGAACTGGTGCTCGCTCCAGCCGCCGACCACCTTCACCCATTCGCCCTGCGGCGTGCGCGCGGCCTGTTCCTTCAGCATCTCCATGGCGCGCTTGAGGGTGCGCACGCCATCCCAGCGCACTTCCATGTTGTAGTTGAGGCCTTCGCGGATCACGTGGGTGTGCGAGTCGTTCAGGCCCGGAATCACGGTGCGGCCCCCGACGTCGACCACCTCGGTGGCCTTGCCCCTGAGGCGCAGCACGCTCTCGTTGCTGCCGGTGGCCGCGATCTTGCCGCCCTTGATCGCCAGGGCCTGCACGAACTCGCCCTCCCTGGCCATGGTGGCGATCTTGCCGTTCGTGATGATCAGGTCGGCCTGCGCCCGGGCGGCGGTGGCGCTCAGCAGGCCCGCCGCGAGCAGCGTCAGGGTCAGCGTTTTCATGGTGAAGCTCCCAGTGTTGTTGGAGGTCGGTGGCGGCGGGTCCTGCGCGGAGTCCGCCTTGGATGCCGACAGTATCTGGGCACGGAGCCATATTGAAAAGCGGATAATATTGACGGTCCCATTCGATTTTTTTGATGATCCGCCGCGTTGATCCTCCTGGAGGGATGGGTGCGCACGCCTGAAGCGCCGGTTTGCGCACGCCTGGCCCCTGCGGGAGAATGGCTGCACCCGAACTGATCATTCAAAAGGAGTGGTATGAACATTACCGTGAAGAACACTACGCCTGATACGGCAAGAGTCACGCTGGTGGGTGAACTGCAGGACGGCAGCTTCAACGCCAAGGTGATGGCGGAAACCGATGTTCCCTACACCCGCTACTGGGACAACGAGCTCGAGCAGCGCATCGTCTATATCCAGCCCGATGCGGAGCAACTCAAGTCGATCCTCGCCGCGCTGAACGAGCGCCGCCTGTCGCTGGATGAACTCCAGAACTACGGCAGTTCCGCCGGCGGCACCTCGTCCATTCCGGTCTGAGGCGCCGGTCGCCACACGGTCCCGGTTCCCTGTCGTCCATCCTCACCATCTGCTACGCGATGCCTTTGCCGCCCGGCGAGCCGAGGATTTCATCGTGCCGTTCGTGGTCGGTCTTGTGCAGGTAGGCGGCCGTGGTCGCGATATTCGCATGGCCGGCGGTGTCCTGCAGGGTCTTGAGCTGCACGCCATTGTTGGCATGGTTGGTCAGCATGCTGTGCCGCAGCCAGTGGGTGGATGCCTGGCGCAGCACCGACGCGCTGTCGCCGTCGCCTTGCGCCGCAGCGCTGTCGGCCGCGGCCTGGAATACGGCCTTGAGCGCCTCCGAGGCCGCCTCGTCGGTGATGCGCAGGAATTCCCTGCTGCGGCTGGACAGCACCAGCGGCATGCGGTCGGCGCGGCTGGTCTGGGGCAGCAGGCCGTAGGCGCGCCGGTAGTCGCGGTAGGCCGACAGCATGGCGGGCGGCACCGGCAGGCGGCGCGGCTTGGCGCCCTTGCCCATGACGTCGAGCCACCAGCGGCCATCGCCCTCACTGTAGATCGAGCCCATGTGGGCGCCGACGATCTCGTTGAGGCGTGCGCCGGTCTGGGCGAAGGCGATCAGCAGGAAGCGGTCGCGCTCGCGCTGGCGCGCGGCGGCCTCGGTCTCGACCGGCCGCTCGGCGACGTTCTGGAGCGCCAGCGCGATCGCCTGCGGCGTCAGGTAGCGCGTGATGCGGCTGGCGTGCGCGGCGCGCACGTTCTTCACCAGGCGCGCCGGATTGCGGCGCAGGTAGCCGGTCTGTTCCGCGAACCCGAGCAGGCCCTTGATGGCGATCATCGACTGGCGCCGGCTGGCGTCGGACAGCGGCCCGGAAAACGGACGGTAGCGCGGATCCTTGCGCGGCCACTTGGTCTTCGAGATCCACGCGTCGGGCGGCTGCTTGAGGAATTCCTTGTAGGCGTTCAGGTCGGCGACGCTGAGCTGGTGGAAGGTCTTCTTCATCTCTTCGCGGCACCAGGTCAGGAAGCGGTACAGCTCCTTCTGGGTGTTGGCGATCGACTTGGGGCTGAGTTCGCCATGGGAGATGTACTCGCGGGCGATCTCGGCATCGTTGCGGGCCTCGGTGACCGGTTCGTCGTGCGCGCCGCGGAATGCGCCCGTGTTCGGCCGGTGCGCCGCGGCCCGGTCCAGTCCCTGCTCGGGAAGCGGGTCGAGGTCGATCGGCAGGAAAGTTGGCATGGTACGGCGATGGATACTGTATTAATGTACAGTATAACATCGCCGCGAGGGTGTCCGGTAGCCCGCCCGTGCGCGGGCCTGGTGTCAATGCGCTGTCAATGCGGTGCGGGCATGCCGAGGTTGCGGCGGCCGCCCTGGTTTCCGCTCATGTGGCGGCACTCGGCGGCGCAGCGGCGGCAGGCGGAGGCGCAATCCTGGCAATGCTGCATCGGGTGGCTGGCGCACTCGTCCGCGCACAGTTCGCAGACCTCGGCGCAGGCCAGGCAAATCGCGTGGACGGCGTCGCCGCCGCGCGCCATCACGGCGGCTGCCAGCCGGCACAGCTGGGCGCAATCGATATCCAGGGCGATGCAGCGGGCCATCGCCTTCGGGTCCTCCTCGCGCAGGCAGGCCGATGCGCACATGTCACAGGCATCGGCGCAATCATTGCATGCTTCAATGCAGTTTGCGTATTGCGAACGTTCCATATCATCTCCTCGAGCGCAGGAGCCACCCCGCGCCGTCGCGCTGGTATAGTAGCGGCGAGTCGCCGCCACGCCCGTACCGTAGCACCGGCAGGCAGGCGCCCACGCACGATACCCCGGCGCAACCCGCCCTGTATTCATTCGGAGTAGGCATGTTCAAGCGTTTTCTCATCACATCCGCCGCTGCGGCGCTGGTCGCGCTGCCCCTGGGCGCCATGGCCGCCCAGCCGGTCATCGAGGTCTACAAGAGCGCCAGCTGCGGCTGCTGCAAGGAATGGGTCAAGCACCTCGAGGCCAACGGCTTCAGCGTCAAGGCCAGGGATGTCGACAATCCCTCGGACTACCGCGAGAAGTTCGGCATTCCGCACGAGTTCGGTTCCTGCCACTCGGCGCGCGTGAACGGCTACGCGCTCGAAGGCCACGTTCCCGCCGCCGAGATCAAGCGCCTGCTCGCCGAGAAGCCCAGGGCGCGCGGCCTGGCCGTGCCCGCCATGCCGATGGGCTCGCCCGGCATGGAAGGTCCGCGCAGCGATCCTTACGACGTGCTGCTCGTCAAGGATGGCGGCAAGGCAACGGTCTACAAGCACTATAAATAAGGAAGCGGGATGCGCATGAAGACCGGGACGTGTTCCCTTCCGCTGCTGCTTGCCCTGTCGGCGGCGTCATCGATTCCCGCCCCGGCCCGGGCCGATGCACCCGCGGCTGCGGCTGCGGCCGCGGCATCCGCCGGCATGGTCTCGGGCGAAGTCAGGAAAGTCGACCGCGACGCCGGCAAGCTCACCATCAGGCATGGCCCGCTGGCCAGCCTGAACATGCCGCCGATGACCATGGTGTTCCGGGTCCGGGATGCGGCCCTGCTCGCGCAGCTCAAGCGGGGCGACCGGATCCGCTTCGTCGCCGACCGGGTGGATGGCGCCTTCACCGTCACCAGGCTGGAAGCGGACGAGTAAGCTTGTAGTCCTACATGCGCTTGCACGGTGCGCCGATAGCGGCGCGCCCGCGATCGCGGCAGAATATGGTTTCCATACGACAGGAGGCCGCGATGAATACTCCCGCATCCACGCCCGCCCAGCAGCCGGGCGCCACCCCGCAGGACGACCCGTCCACGACGCTCGGGGTCGGCGGCTCGACCAGCGGGCAGCAAGGCGCTACCCCAACCCATGAAACCCAGCAGGAAACCGGCGGCAACGGCGGCGACGGGCTGACCCGCAACCAGTCCGGCGCAACCACCAACGCACCGGACGGCAACGCCGAGCAAGGCGGCGCGACCGGCCAGGGCGGCATGTCGGGCAAGGCCGGTGACAGCGCGATGACCCACACGGGCCGCGGCGCCAAGGACACGCGCCAGGAACAGGCCGGCTCGACCGGGACCGGGCTGGGCACCCCGGAGACCGGCGGCAATCAGGATGAGGGCGACCTGCCGCCCACGATCACGCCGTGACCGGTTCAGCGGCCTCGGCCTGGCGCCGCGCCAGCTTGCGCCACCAGATCCACGACACGATCGCATTGATCCAGAAACCGACGTAGAGCGCCGCGGTCAGGTACAGCTCGCGGCTGAAGTACAGGGGCACGGCGATCGTGTTCACCACCAGCCAGACCGGCCAGTTCTCGATCCGGCGCTGCATCATCAGCAGCTGGGCGATCACGCTGAACACCAGCACCGCCGAGTCGATGAAGGGCGCGTAGGCATCGGTGTGGAAATGCAGCAAGGCGCCGTAGAGGGCCGTGGCCGCCAGGCCCGCCGGCGCCATCCACGCCAGCGAGCGCAGGCCGGCGTGCGTGATCGGCAGCGGCGCGCCGTGGTTCCCGCGCGCCCAGCGCCACCACCCGAGCAGGCTGGTGGCGACGAAAAACACCTGCAGCACCACGTCCGCATACAGGCGGCTTTGCGCGAACAGCAGGCCGAACAGGGTGCAGCCGACGATGCCGGTCCACCAGGTATGGACGCTGTTGCGTCCGGCAAGCACGATCGCCACCGCCGTGAAGGCATTCGCCGCCAGCTCCAGCGGCCCGATCATCGTGCGTGGCGGCGCCAGGATTTCGTCATGGTACGCTCCGGGTTGTGGGAGCACTACTGTAAGCCAGGGCAGTACCTTGCAGCAAGTCGCCCGCCGTGTTTCGACGACGGGGGCAGGCCACGCTCGATGCGGTATCACTCACATGCGGATGGTCCCGTGCTCGGCGTCCAGGTCAGGCGTGGTGCCGGTGACGGCCGCCTTGGCCATGGCGAACATGCGCACCATCTGGCTGTCGTTCGCATCCCAGTACTCCGCCGCGTGCGGCACGACCCGCACCAGCACCACGTGCTCGTCTTCCGGGCCGGCGGGGAACCAGGCCTGGACCATGCCGTTCCATAAGGCGTGGATCTGGCTGCGGTCCACCACGCGTTCGGCGGTGCCGCTGACCGACACATAGGTGCTGTCGTCGTTGTTGGCGAAGCTCAGGTTGACTTCCGGATTGCGGGCGATGCTGTCCCACAGGGAGGTCGTGGTACGGACGTAGAACCACAGGCCGCCGTGCTCGTCGATCTGCTGGTTGGTCATCGGCTGGCTGACCAGGTGGTCGTACTGGTCGCGGAAAGTGAACATGGCGAAGCGCATCGAGCCGATCTTGTCGGCCAGAACTGCGGCGTGGTTGTCGGCATGGTGATTGGTCATGGCAGGTCCTCCGGTTGGGCGATTTTCCGATCCTAGCCCGGCCACGCGGGATCATCGGTGCGGCCGCGAACGTTTGGCGGCGGACTGGACTTTTCCACCTGCCAACGCAAGCGGCGCAAATCGTCTATAGTGATGCTTCTGTACACATATGACATTGCCATGAAATTTGACGTCGCTATTGTCGGCAGCGGTCTGGCCGGCCTGTCGGTGGCCTTGCACCTGGCGCAAACCCGCAAGGTTGCCATCATCTCGAAACGCGAACTGCTCGACGGAGCAAGCAGCTGGGCCCAGGGCGGCATTGCCGCGGTACTCGATTCTTCCGACAGCCACGACCAGCACATCGCCGATACCCTGGTGGCCGGCGGCGGACTGTGCGACGAGGCGGCCACCCGCTACATCATCGAACATGGCCGCGAAGCCATCGAATGGCTGATCGAACAGGGCGTACCCTTCACCCGCGACGCCTCGGCGGAGCTGGGCTTCCACCTCACCCGCGAAGGCGGCCACAGCCAGCGTCGCATCATCCATGCGGCCGACGCCACCGGCCACGCGGTCCAGGTCACGCTGGAACAGAAGGTGCGCGCCCATCCGAACATCACGCTGTTCGAACACCACAGCGCGATCGACGTCATCACTTCCGACAAGCTGACCGGCAGCAGCGTCCATGGCGGCATCCCGCACATGGTCGGCCAGCCGCGCTGCTACGGCCTGTACGTGCAGGACGAGCGCAACGGCAAGGTGCTGACCTTCGAGGCCGAGCACACCGTGCTGGCCACGGGCGGCGCCGGCAAGGTCTACCTGTACACCACCAATCCCGACACCGCCACCGGCGACGGCATCGCGATGGCATGGCGCGCGGGCTGCCGCGTGTCGAACATGGAATTCATCCAGTTCCATCCGACCTGCCTGTACCACCCGTATGCCAAGTCCTTCCTGATCACCGAGGCGATCCGCGGCGAAGGCGGCCTGCTCAAGCTGCCGCCCGAGGCCGGCCCGGCGGCCGGGACCCGCTTCATGCCCGCCCACGACGAGCGCGGCGAACTGGCGCCGCGCGACGTGGTCGCCCGCGCGATCGACTTCGAGATGAAGAAGCGCGGCCTCGACTACGTGCACCTGGACATCAGCCACCAGGACCCGGCCTTCCTGATGGAACACTTCCCGACGATCTACGCGCGCTGCCTGGAACTGGGCATCGACATCACGAAGGAGGCGATCCCCGTGGTGCCCGCCGTCCACTTCACCTGCGGCGGCATCGTCACCGACCTGACCGGCCGCACCGACATCCCGGGCCTGTACGCCGTCGGCGAGACCGCCTGCACCGGCCTGCACGGCGCCAACCGCCTGGCCAGCAACTCGCTGCTCGAATGCGTGGTCATCGGGCGCGCCTGCGCGCACCAGATCGCGGCCGCGCCGCCGGTCCAGAATCCGGTGCTGCCGCCCTGGGACGAGAGCCGCGTCACCAACGCCGACGAGGAAGTCGTGATCGCGCACAACTGGGACGAGCTGCGCCGCTTCATGTGGAACTATGTCGGCATCGTGCGCACCACCAAGCGCCTCGAGCGGGCGCTGCACCGCATCAAGCTGCTCAAGGAAGAAATCGACGAGTACTACCGCAACTTCCGCATCACGCACGACCTGCTGGAGCTGCGCAACCTGGTCGAGGTCGCCCACCTGATCGTGCGGAGCGCCCTGTCGCGCCACGAGAGCCGCGGCCTGCATTATTCGCGCGACTTCCCCGACACGCTGCCGAAGGCGCTGCCGAGCGTGCTGACGCCGCGCCGCCGTTGATCCGGCGCCACGCCAGTCCGGCCTGCCGCGCGCAGGCCGGATCGCCCTGCCCATGAACCGCCAACCGCTCACGCTGTCCACGATCGCCCTCCTGACCACGGCCCCGGTGCTGTGGGCCGGCAACGCCGTTGTCGGCCGCCTGGTGCGCGACGCGGTGCCGCCGATGACCCTCAACCTGATCCGCTGGGTGCTCGCCCTCGCGGTGCTGGTGCCGCTCGGCCGCGCCGCCTTCCGCAGCGGCAGCGGGGCCCTGGGCAACTGGCGCCGCTACAGCATGCTCGGACTGCTGGGCGTGGGCCTGTACAACTCGCTGCAATACCTTGCGCTGCAGAGCTCGACGCCGATCAACGTCACCCTGGTCGCCTCCGGCATGCCGGTCTGGATGCTGCTGGTCGGCCGCCTGTTCTATGGGGTGCCGGTCAAGCGCCGGCAGATCGCGGGCGCGGTGCTCTCGATCGCCGGCGTGCTGGTGGTCATGTGCCGCGGCGACCTGGCGCAGCTCGCCGCGCTGCGCCTCGTGGTGGGCGACCTGTACATGATCCTGGCGACCATCGCCTGGTCCTTCTACAGCTGGATGCTGATGCAGCAGAAGGATGTGCCGGGGCTGCGCGCCGACTGGGCCGCCTTCCTGCTGGTGCAGGTGGGCTATGGCGTGCTGTGGTCGGCCGCGCTGGCCGGCGGCGAATGGGCGTTCGCGGGCGTGCACATCGCCTGGAGCTGGGGCCTGGCCGCCGCGCTGCTGTATGTCGCGCTGGGGCCGGCGATCCTGGCGATGCGCAGCTGGGGCGCCGGGGTGCAGCGCGCCGGCCCCAGCATCGGCGCCTTCTTCATCAACCTGACCCCGCTGTTCACGGCGCTGCTGTCGTCGGCCTTCCTGGGCGAGCCGCCGCACCTCTACCACGTGCTGGCGTTCGCGATGATCGTGGGCGGCATCGCGGTCTCGGCGCGCTGAGCGCCTCCCGGCGGCTGCCCCGCAGCCCCGGGACAGGGCGACATGCCGGGTGTGCATCCATCTTATGCCTGGGAATCGTGTTTCGATGCCCGGATGAAGGGTGTTAGGATCCCATGCACAGGGAGGATCCCGTCACATGGCAGAAGGTTTCAACGTCCAGGACCGCGCCGAGGAACTCGCCGCATTCCTCGACCGGCATGCGCGCACCCTCGTGCTCACCGGAGCGGGACTGTCGACGGCGTCGGGCATTCCCGACTACCGCGACCGCGACGGCACCCGGCGCGGCAAGCAGCCGATCCAGGGCCCGGAGTTCCGGCGCTCGGCCGCGGTCCAGCGGCGCTACTGGGCGCGCAGCATGGTCGGCTGGCCGGTGCTGGCGCGCGCCACCCCGAATCGCGGGCACCGCGCGCTGGCAGCACTGGAAGCCGGCGGCAAGATCGGCTTCATCCTCACCCAGAACGTCGACGGCCTGCACCACCAGGCCGGCAGCCACGCCGTGCTCGAGCTGCACGGCAACATCCACACCGTCGCCTGCCTCGACTGCGGCGCCCAGTTTCCGCGCGCTTTCGTCCAGACCCAGCTCCAGGGCGCCAATCCGCATGTCGCCCAGGCCATGGCCACCCCGCTGCCCGACGGCGACGCGGCGCTCGAACCCGACTCGCTGACCGAGTTCCAGCTGCCCTGGTGCGTGCACTGCGGCGGCAACCTGATCCCGGATGTGGTCTTCTTCGGCGACAACGTCCCGCCGGCGCGCACCGCCTGCGCGCTGAGCCAGATGGAGGCCGCCGACGCGCTGCTGGTGGTCGGCTCCTCGCTGATGGTCTACTCGGGCTTCCGCTACTGCCGCATGGCGTCCGCCAGCGGCAAGCCGATCGCCGCCGTGAACCTGGGGCGCACCCGCGCCGACGACCTGCTCGCCTTGAAACTCGAGGAATCCGCCGAGGACCTGCTGCCGCTGGTGGCCAGGATGCTGAACGTGACATCACCCGAGCTGCCACCCGAGCTCATCGACCATAGGGGAACATTGTGAACGAGACTTACCGCTCCACGTATATCCGCAGTCGAAGTTCCGGCCTGCTGGGCTCCAGGACCGTGCTGGCCGGCCTCGGCCTGCTGGCTTCCTTCCTCTATGTGCAGGCCAGGTCGCGCAAGGCCGAGCGCGAGAATCCGCCCGAGGGAAAGTTCGTCGAGGTCGACGGCGTGCGCCTGCACTACCTCGAACGCGGCGAAGGGCCCGCGCTCGTCCTCCTGCACGGCAATGGCGTGTACTCGAAGGATTTCGAGTACTGCGGCCTGCTCGAGAAGGCGGCCGAACGCTACCGCGTGATCGCCTTCGACCGGCCGGGTTTCGGCTACAGCGAGCGGCCGCGCAGCACCGTGTGGACGCCGGAGAACCAGGCCTGCCTGCTGCACCACGCCTTGCAGGAAATCGGGGTCGACTCGGCCATCGTGGTCGGACATTCCTGGGGCACCATGGTGGCCATGGCCATGGGCTTGCAGGTGCCGGACTTCGTGCGCGGGCTGGTCCTACTGAGCGGCTATTACTACCCGAGCGTGAGGCTGGACGTGGTCCTGAGTTCTCCGCCTGCCATTCCAGTGGTCGGCGACGTGATGCGCTACACGGTGTCGCCGCTGCTCGGGCGCCTGATGTGGCGGGGCGTGATCAAGCGGGCCTTCTCGCCGCTGCCGGTCGACAAGAAGTTCGACCGCTTCCCGGTGTGGATGGCGCTGCGGCCCAGCCAGCTGCGCGCCGCCGCGGCCGAGAGCGCGATGATGGTGCCGGCGGCCATGAGCCTGGCCAGGCGCTATGGCGAACTCAAGGTGCCGGCGGCGATCCTGGCCGGGACCAAGGACAAGGTGGCCATGTTCGGCCACAACTCGGAACGCCTGCACGAGGAAGGCCTGCACCACAGCGAACTGGAGCTGGAGCCGGGTGTCGGCCACATGCTGCATTACGCCCATCCCGAAAAGGTGATGGCGGCGATCGACGCCATGGCGGCCCGGGTGGGCGAGCCTGTGCCGATTCGTAATCCGAAGGCGGAAGCGCTGGCGCGGGCCAGCGAAAGCGGGGTCTGAGCCGCCTCAGGCCTGGGACGTGAACTTCAGAACCAGGCCGGTGACCAGCGCCGCCGTCATCGCCAGCGCCAGTGCGCCATGCAGCATCGGCGAGCCGATCGAGATCTCTTCCGCCTCGCCATCGTGCTTCATGGTCAGCGCCTTCTTGATCATGACCGGCCGCAGGAAGCCGCGGATGCCCAGCAGCAGCATGCCGACGCCGAAGTACAGTTCACCATTGAGGTGGTAGCGGATGCCGTCCGCCACCTGGGGCAGACCGAGCAGGAGACCGAAGCCGAGCCAGAAAAGACGGGAACCGAGCGAACGCGACAACTTGGATGTGGACATGGAAGTGCAGGAATGAAGACGGCGGCCGCAGCCGCCTGGAGCGCGGACCGCCGCCCCGGGGACGGCGGACACGCGCAAGATCAGCCGACGATGCGCAGCGAATAATCGGTGGCGCGCACGTCCTTGGTCAGGCTGCCGATGGAGATGCGGTCGACGCCGGTCTCGGCGATCGCACGCACGGTCTCCATGTTGATGCCGCCCGAGGCTTCGAGCAGTGCGCGGCCGGCATTCACGGTCACCGCCTCGCGCATCATGTCGAGGTTGAAGTTATCCAGCAGTACCGACTTGACGCCGGCCGCCAGCGCTTCCTCGAGCTCGGCAATATTCTCGACCTCGATCTGCACCGGCACCGCTGCGCCGAGTTCATCGGCCGCCCGCAGCGCGGCGCTCACGCCGCCGGCCGCGGCGATGTGGTTTTCCTTGATCAGGATGCCGTCATACAGGGCCAGGCGCTGGTTCTTGCCGCCGCCGACCCGCACCGCATACTTTTGCGCCAGGCGCAGGCCCGGCAAGGTCTTGCGGGTATCGAGGATCGCCGCCCTGGTGCCGGCGATGACGTCGACATAGGTGCGGGTGGCAGTCGCCACGCCCGACAGCAGCTGCAGGAAGTTCAGCGCGGCGCGCTCGGCCGTGAGCAGCGAGCGCGGGCTGGCCTCGATGGTGCAGACCACGCTGTCGGCGGCCATCATGTCGCCTTCGGCGTATTTCCAGTCGATCTCGATGTCCTGGTCGACCGCCAGCATCACGCCTTCGAACCATGGCGCGCCGCACAGCACGGCGGCTTCGCGCACGATCACGCGCGCCTTCACGCGGGTGTCGTCGGGCACCAGCTTGCCGGTCAGGTCGCCGGTGCCGACATCCTCCAGCAGCGCGGCCAGGATATTCTGCTCGAAAGCGGATTGCAGTTTGTCGTCGAACTGGTCGTGGGGGTTGCGCAGGGTCGTCATGCCGGGCCCACTCCCGAGAACAGCGTGGCGTTCTGCTCCAGCGCGCCGGTCGGCAGCGCCTTGGCTTTCCTGGCGGCGGCGAAATCGAGCATGCGGTCGATGGCGCGCTTGGCCTGGCGGCCGATCTCCGGATCGACATGGATCTCGTTGGCGCCGGTTTCCAGCACCTCGGCCAGGTTCTTCAGGCCGTTCATGGCCATCCACGGGCAGTGCGCGCAGCTCTTGCAGGTGGCGCTGTTGCCGGCGGTCGGCGCCGCGATGAAATGCTTGCCGGGGGCGGCCATGCGCATCTTGTGCAGGATGCCGTTGTCGGTGGCGACGATGAAGGTCGTCGCATCCATGTCGCGCGCGGCGTTGATCAGCTGGGTGGTGGAGCCGACCGCATCGGCCAGGGCCACCACCGCGGCCGGCGATTCCGGGTGCACCAGCACCCTGGCGTCCGGGTGCTCGGCCTTCAGCAGGTCGAGTTCGATGCCCTTGAATTCGTCATGCACCAGGCAGGAACCCTGCCACAGCAGCATGTCGGCGCCGGTCTGCTTCTGGATATAGGCGCCCAGGTGGCGGTCGGGCGCCCACAGGATCTTCTTGCCCTGGGCGTGCAGGTGGGCCACGATGTCCAGGCCGATCGACGAGGTCACCATCCAGTCGGCGCGCGCCTTCACGGCCGCGCTGGTATTGGCGTACACCACGACGGTGCGGTCCGGGTGCTGGTCGCAGAAGGCGGCGAATTCGTCGGCCGGGCAACCCAGGTCGAGCGAGCAGGTCGCGTCCAGGTCCGGCATCAGGATGGTCTTTTCCGGGTTCAGGATTTTGGCGGTCTCGCCCATGAAGCGCACACCGGCCACGACCACGGTCCTGGCCGGGTGGTCACGCCCGAAGCGGGCCATTTCCAGCGAATCCGACACGCAGCCGCCGGTTTCCTCGGCCAGGTCCTGCAGGTCGGCGTCCACGTAGTAGTGGGCCACGAGCACGGCCTCGCGTTCCTTGAGCAGGCGGCGGATGCGCTCCTTGAGCTCGATTTTCTCGGCGGCGGTCGGCGTGACGGGCGTACGCGCCCAGGCTTCCGCGGTACAGGCGGCGCCCGACTGCGGATGGTCGTATTCGAAGGTCTTGATCGGTACGGTATTCATGCGGGATATCATCTCACAATGCATGCGGGAGTGCCGAGGGCCGGCCAGGGACGCCTGGCCAGTCCGGCAGGATGGGCGGGGAGTTCCCCGCCCCTGGCATCAGTCGATGCCCTGGCTCTTCAGGTACTCTTCGTAGTTACCCCGGAAGTCCACGATGTCGTTCTCGCGGATCTCGAGGATGCGGGTGGCCAGCGAAGACACGAATTCACGGTCGTGCGAGACGAAGATCAGGGTGCCGGCGTACTTGTCGAGCGCGATGTTGAGCGATTCGATCGATTCCATGTCCATGTGGTTGGTCGGCTCGTCGAGCAGCATCACGTTGTGGCGGCCGAGCATCAGCTTGCCGTACATCATGCGGCCCTTCTCGCCACCGGACAGCACGCGCACCGATTTCTTGACTTCGTCGCCGCCGAACAGCAGGCGGCCCAGGATCGAGCGCACCGCCTGGTCGTCGTCGCCTTCCTGGGTCCATTCGCCCATCCAGTCGGTCAGGGTGGCGTCGGTCGCGAATTCCTCGGTCGGATCCTGCGGCATGTAGCCCGGATTGGCGTTCTCGGCCCACTTCACCCGGCCGCTGTCCGGCTGCATGTTGCACAGCTCGCCGCCGATGGTGCGCAGCAAGGTGGTCTTGCCGGCGCCGTTGGCGCCGATGATCGCGATGCGCTCGCCGGCCTCGACCATGATCGAGAAGTTCTTGAACAGCTGGCGGTCGTAGGCTTTCGAGATGTTCTCGGCTTCCACCGCCAGGCGGTGCAGCTTCTTCTCGCCTTCGAAGCGCACGAACGGATAGGCGCGCGAGGACGGCTTGAACTCTTCGATCTTGATCTTGTCGATCTGCTTGGCGCGCGAAGTCGCCTGGCGCGCCTTGGATTTGTTGGCCGAGAAGCGGCGCACGAATTCCTGCAGCTCGGCCACTTTTTCCTTGGCCTTGGCATTGTTCGCCAGCTGCTGGTTGCGCGCCTGGGTCGACGCCAGCATGTAGTCGTCGTAGGTGCCCGGATAGACCTTCAGGGTGCCGTAGTCCATGTCCGCGATGTGGGTGCACACCTGGTTCAGGAAGTGACGATCGTGGGAAATGATGATCATGGTCGAATTGCGCTCGTTGAGCACTTCCTCGAGCCAGCGGATCGTGTTGATGTCCAGGTTGTTGGTCGGTTCGTCGAGCAGCAGGATGTCCGGGTTCGAGAACAGCGCCTGGGCCAGCAGCACGCGCAGCTTCCAGCCCGGAGCGATGGCGCTCATCGGGCCCTGGTGCAGGTCGGTGGCGATGCCCACGCCCAGCAGCAGTTCGCCGGCGCGCGCTTCGGCCGAGTAGCCGTCGTATTCGGCGACCTTGCCTTCGAGCTCGGCGGCGCGCATGTAGTCGTCGTCGGACGCTTCCGGGTTGGCGTAGATGGCGTCGCGCTCGGCGATGGCGTTCCACAGCTCGGTGTGGCCCATCATGACCACGTCGAGCACGCGGGTGTCTTCATAGGCGAACTGGTCCTGGCGGAGCTTGCCCAGGCGTTCGTGCGGATCGAGGCTGACATTGCCTGCGGACGGCTCGAGGTCGCCGCCGAGGATCTTCATGAAAGTCGACTTGCCGCAGCCGTTCGCGCCGATCAGGCCGTAGCGGTTGCCCTCGCCGAATTTGACGGAAATGTTCTCGAACAGCGGCTTGGCGCCGAATTGCATCGTGATATTGGCTGTGGATAGCATGCTAGATTGTGTCTTTTGCTTTGAAGATCAAAGGGTTAAAGCTTAATCGCGCATTATACAACATGCACTATGGGCCACTCTATAGAGACCCTCGAAAACAATGGCCCGCAAGGCCATGCGGCGTCCCCTACTCCCAGGAACGCTGGTTGCGTGGCAGCCCGCCGTCCGGATCGTAAACGTCGAGGCGATCGTCTGCATCGAGCAGCTCGGTATACAGGACCAGGTTGACACCTGGCACTAGCACGGACGGAAACAGGATGCCCTTGGCGCCAGCGGCCATCGCGATGTCGCCCAGCACCCAGGAAGGCGGCTCGACGTCCTTGTCGAAGTGCAGCGCGCGCCAGTCGCAGTAAAAGTCGTGCCACAGAGGATCCCAGTCGGCATCGACCCCGTCGCGCAAATCGACCAGCGGTCCCAGGTTCAAGGTATAGGACACCATCAGGCCGGGCGGCATGAGCGGGCTGAGCTGCCGGTATTCCGCCAGCGCCGTTTCCAGTTCCAGCGACAGGTAGAGCGCCTGGATCCCCGGCCGGTTGGCGCGTCCACCCGCGCGCGCCGCTCCGGCCCCGCTCAGCGGGGCATGGGCCCAGCGCGGTGTATGAACTCGATATGCGGTGGCATCGAGTCGGGCAAGCTTCATCCTGTAAACCCTGCGTCGAGCGAAGTCAGGTAACGCAGCAGTGCCTCGGTCCTGCGTTCCGCCACCAGCGTATGGGCGGTCTTGTAGTCGAATACAGGCAATGGGTGATTCGAGAACCAGAACAGCGCTTCCTCGACGCTGCCGTTCAGATCCGTCGCGGCGCGCAGCACGCGGACCGAATCGCGCAGGAAGCCCTGGACGCTCGCCGACTGGGGCGCGCGCCGGAGGGTGTTGCGGTGTACCTGCGCACTCTGCGCCAGGCTCTGGGCGTCCAGGTGCAGCACCTGGCCGTAGCGCGCCGGTGACAGCGTCGGACTGGTTTCGTCGCGCAGGTAGGCCATGAAAGCGTCGAAATCCTGGCCGAATACGGGTGATCGTTGCTCTATATGCATGATGGCCCCCATTTGTGCACCAAATATGCACCATATTAGCACCGAGTACGACTCCTTGTGGCGGGGACCCCTGCTTTCATCTCAAAGGACAGGCAGCGCGAGCAGGCGCTTCCCGTGCGGCAGGATCGAACCAGCGGTCCTTGGCGAGCATGATGTCGTGGTGGCCATGCCCGGCGGGGATCATCGGGAAGCAGTTTTCAGTCTGCTCGACGACAACGTCCAGCAGATAGGGACCATCCGAAGACAGGCACTCCCGCATGGCCGCCTCCAGGTCGCAGGCATGTTCGACGCGGCGCGCCTTCCAGCCGAATGCGTGCGCCAGCGCGACAAAATCGGGCAAGGCCTCGTGACAGCTATGGCTGTAGCGCCCGCCGTGGTGAAGTTCCTGCCATTGGCGGACCATGCCCATGCATCCGTTATTCGACAACACCAGCTTGACGGGACAGCGGTGCTGCACGGCGGTCGACAGTTCCTGGATATTCATCATCACGGAAGCATCCCCGGTCACGCAAACGACGAGCGCGTCCGGATTGGCTACCTGCGCACCGATCGCCGCCGGCAAGCCGTAGCCCATCGTCCCTGCTCCGCCGGACGTCAGCCAGCGCCGGGGAGCCTCGAAGCGCAGATACTGCGCAGCCCACATCTGGTGCTGTCCGACATCGGTCGACACGATCGCGTTCCTGTCCCTCAACTGGTCGCCAAGCGTGCGCATCAACTGTTGAGGAATGATCGTCGACGCGCTGCCGTCGAAGTCCAGGCAGCGCACGGCGCGCCAGGTCCCGATGGTGTTCCACCAATCGGCAGTCAATGCATGATCGGCGGACTCGGGGGCGAGCCTGCGGACCAGGTCCGTGAGCACGGCGCCGCAGTCCCCGACCAGGCTGACGTCGGCCTGCACCACCTTGCCGATCGATCCGGGATCGATGTCGATATGGACGATACGCGCACCGGGACAGAAATGTTCCAGCTTGCCCGTCACCCGGTCGTCGAAGCGGGCCCCGACGCACACGACCAGATCCGCCCCGTGCATCGCCAGGTTCGCCTCGAGGGTGCCGTGCATCCCCAGCATTCCCAGCCATTGGGAAGCCGAGGCCGGAAACGCCCCGAGTCCCATCAGGGTCAGCGTGCACGGTCCATTCTTCCAGAGAACCAGCTCGGTGAAGGCGGCGCAGGCATCGCCGCCTGAATTCACCAGTCCCCCGCCCCCGTAGAAGACCGGCCGACGGGACTGCCGGATCAGTGCCGCCGCTTCATCCAGCCTGCCGTCCAGCCCGGCCGCACGGCGCGGCTGCGCCGCTGGCGGCGACGCCTGCGCGAACGCTGCCGCAGGCACCGACCGGGCCTGGATATCCTTCGGCACATCGACCAGGACCGGCCCGGGTCGGCCACCCATTGCCTCCCGTACCGCCCGCCGCAGCGTCGCGACGATATCGCCCTCCGCGCGGATCTGCGCGTTCCACTTCGTGACCGGGCGCGAGATCCCCAGCGCGTCGCATTCCTGGAATGCGCTGGTGCCGATCGAGGTCGTGGCAACCTGGCCGCTGATGCACAGGACTGGAATCGAGTCGCTCAGGGCATCGAGCAGGCCGGAAGTGGTGTTCGCGATCCCCGGTCCCGAGGTCACGCATACCACGCCGAGCCGCCCGGTCGAGCGCGCGTAGCCCTCCGCCGCATGGACTGCGGCCTGCTCGTGCCGGACCAGGACATGCCGCAGGCGCGTATCGTGCGCCAGCGCATCGTACAGAGGCAGGACGGCGCCGCCCGGATATCCAAAAATCGTGTCGACGCCACATTTAACGAGGGTATCGAGCAGCAGGCCCGCACCGGTCCGGACGGGTTCGCCCGGGGTGTCCAGCGGCGGGAACGGAGAATGCCTGGATGAGTGTGTGTTCATCCCTGAATGATATCGACCCGCAACCGGAAAGTGCTTCATATTTTCAGTTAATATAGGTGCACAAACTGAAAATCCTACATGACATATGCAACAAGACGGAAAATCTTTCGACGCGGCGGATCTGGCCATCCTCGCCATCCTGCTCAGGGACTCGCGCACTTCCCTGCAGGAGATGAGCAGCGCGGTCGGGCTGTCCACGACCTCATGCTGGAACCGGATCAAGCGAATGACGGACAGCGGCGCGCTCCAGGCTTACACCGTCAAGGTCGACCTGGCGAGCCTGGGCTACCACGACACCGTGATCGTCCAGGTCACCCTGGACAGCCACAGCGAGGAAACCCTCTACGAGTTCGGACGGGCGCTGGAGTCGATTCCTGAAGTGCTCGAGGCCCTGCTCATTTCAGGCGACTACGATTATTTCGTGCGCATCGCCGTCAAGGACACCCGGGACTACGAACGGCTGCTGAGGGAAAGGCTGTACAAGATCCCTGGCATTCGCCACAGCAAATCCAGCTTCGTACTGCGCACCCTGAAAAAGGTCGATACGCCCTTGATCGGCTAGCAGGCGGATGCGCAGGCGACTATTCGCGCAGCCAGTCGCGCACGCCGTAATACCAGTAGGCCAGCTGGGCCGCGGCCATCCCGGCCGCACCGCCGGTATGCGCCAGACCCCAGCGCGCATACTGCCCGAGGCCTTCGGGCTCGCCCGTCAGGGCCCCGGCCAGCAGCTCGCCGGCCAGTGTGGTCGGCGCCACGCCATGGCCGCCGAAGCCCATGCCGTACCACGTGCCGTCGGGCAGGCGCCCGACCTGCGGCATCTTGTGGCGCGCGTAGCTCATCAGGCCGCTCCAGGCATGCTCGACCCGGATTCCCGCCAGCTGCGGATAGACGCGCAGCATGTCACGGTACAGCAGTTCGGCCACGGCCGCGGGCGAGCGGCGCCGGATCGAGATGCGGCCGCCCCACAGCAGGCGGGTGTCCGGCAAGGCGCGGTAGTAGTCGAAGGCGAAGCGGGTGTCGTACACCGCGGACCCGGTGCGGATCGCCGAGGCCAGGCGCCCGCCCAGCGGCTCGGTGACCATCACATAGGTGGCGATCGGCAGCATCGCCGCGCGCAGGCGCGGGTGCAGCTTGCCCAGGTAGCCGCCGCAGCAGACCACCAGTTCGCGCGCATGCACCCGCCCTGCAGGGGTCTCCACGACCCAGGCCGCGCCGCGCCGGCCGATCCGGATCGCGCGGCTGTGCTCGTGGATCGCGCACCCCTCCCGCGCCAGGATGCGCGCCAGGCCCTGTGCATACTTGAGCGGATGGAAGTGGAAGGCGCCCGGCTCGAACAGCGCGCCGGTATAGCGGCGGGTTGCCAGGCGCTCGGCCAGTTCGGCGCGGCCGATCCGCTGCCACTGCACGCCCATGTGCTGCTCCATGAAGCGCTGCTGCGCATCGAGGATGCGGTCGTCGTCGAACCAGTTGGCCAGCATGACCCCGGCCTCGCGCGCGTCGCAGTCGATGCCGTACTGCCGGACGCGGCGCCGGATCAGGGCGACCGCCTCCAGGGTCTGGCCGTAGAGACCGCGCGCCTGGGGCCCGGCGGCCGCATGCAGGTCGCGTTCGCCGAGCGAGAAGCCGCCGAACACGAAGCCGCCGTTGCGGCCCGAAGCGCCGTGGCCGACCTGGTCCGCCTCCAGCACGACGATGTCGCGCTGCCCCCGCTCGTGCAGCGACATGGCGGTGCCCAGGCCGGCGAAGCCGGCGCCGATAATGCAAACGGCGCACTCGCGTGCGCCGTCCAGCGGGGAATGGCTGTCGGGCGAGGAGCTCGCCCGGTAGTAGGTGGTATCGAGCAGCCGCTCAGGCACGGCGCAAGGTCGGATAGTCCGACAGCATGAGCGTGAAGCCCTCGGCATCGGACACCAGGTGGCCCTGGGCGCCGAACGGAATCGTCACCCGGCGATCGATGTGGCCGAAGGTGAGCCCGGCCAGGACCGGCGCCGGCAGGGTCGCGCGCAGGTAGGCCAGCATGCTGTCGAAATCGTAGCCGTTGTCGGCCGTGGCCAGCTTGTAGCCCGAAACATCGCCGAACACGATGGCGCGCTGGCGTGCGAGCACGCCCGCCTGCATCAGCTGCAGCAGCATGCGTTCGACCCGGTACGGATGCTCGTTGATGTCCTCGACGTACAGGATGCCGCCCTCGATGCACGGGAAGTACGGCGTACCGAGCAGCGACACCAGCATCGCCAGGTTGCCGCCCCAGACCGTGCCGCGCACGTCCAGCAGCGGATTGCCGCAGGCGCGCTCGTGGATCGCGTGGGTGGGGCCGGCCAGGCAGCGCCAGAAGTCCTCGAGCGTGAAGCGCTCGACTTCGCGGGCGCCGAAGTCGCCGGCGATCATCGGACCGGCGTAGCTGAGGGCGCCGGTCCGGGCCATCAGGCCCATCTGCAGCGCGGTGACATCGGAAAAGCCGACCACGATCTTGCCGCTGGCGGCGATCGCCTCGAAATCGATGTGCGGCAGCAGGCGGGTCATGCCATAGGCGCCGCGCAGGGCGATGATCAGCTGGATATCCGGATCGGCGACCGCCGCATGCAGCTGGGCCAGGCGGCCCTCGTCGGTGCCGCCGAAGCGCTGGTGGATCTGCGCGTGGTCGTAGTAGTTGTGGACGAGGCAGCCCTGGGTCTCGAGACGGGCGATGGCGCGCTCGACGGTGGATGGGTCGGACGTATAGCCGCCCGGCGCCACGATGGCGACGCCGATTTGAGAGGTGATCACTGTTTGACGAATAGCCGCGGTGTGGAGTCTGGCAACATCTTACCGCGCGCATGGGCGTCGATCAAGGCAAGCAGCCGCTCCGCCAGCTGCGGCGGCAGGTCGTGCCCCATGCCCTCGATGACCTCGAGCCGCGCGCCCGGGATGCGGGTGGCGGTGTCCTGGCCGCAGGCGAGCGGCACCAGCGGATCGGCGGCGCCATGGATGACGAGGGTCGGCGCCGTGATGCCGGCCAGCTGGGCGCTGCGGTCGCCGGCCGCGGCCACCGCCAGCATCTGGCGCGCGTCGCCGCCGGGCGAATAGCTGCGGCGCAGGCAGCGCGCGATGCGCCGGCGCAGCTGTTTTTCAGGGGTCGGATAGGCCGGGCTGCCGATCGTCCGCAGCAGGGCCACGGTCTGCTCCATGATGCTGTCGAGGTCGACCGGATTGGCGGGGCGTCGCGCCAGGGCCTTGCGCACCCTGGGCGCCGCACCCGGCAGGCCGCGGCGGCCGCTGCTGGACATGATCGAGGTCAGGGTCAGGACGCGCTGCGGATGCTCGGCCGCCAGGATCTGTCCGATCATGCCGCCCATCGCCACCCCGACGACATGGGCGCGCGCCACCCCGAGGGCCGACAGCACGCCGAGCGCGTCCTCGGCCATGTCTTCCAGGCGGTACGGCGGGTGCAGCGGCCAGCCAAGCCGGGACTTGAGCCGGGCCAGCGGGAGATTCGGGGTGCCGGCCTGCTCGAACTTGGTCGACAGGCCGCAATCGCGGTGATCGAAGCGGATCACGTAGAAGCCGAGTTCGACCAACCCGTCGACGAATTCGTCGGGCCAGGCGGTCAGCTGCATGCCCAGGCCGTGTACCAGCAGCAGCGGTACGGCCTTGGGGTCGCCCGCAGTATCGAAGGCGATGCGGAGTCCATTGGCGTTCAGGGTTGGCATGACGGCTCGTCCGGCCCGCGCACTGCTTCGATGCCGGTTGTATTTGTTGAAGACACACTCCCGTCGCCGCACAGGACGGCTTGGAACCAGCATAGCACTTTCGGCGCGCCGGCGGCGCTCTTGCACCACGCGAATCGGACGCGCAAGCGCCCGCACCCGCTGTCCGGGCCCGTTTCAGGCCGCCGGCGGCTTGCGCGCGGCGGCGCGGCGCTCGGCGAAGAAGGCCTTGAGCAGGCTGCTCGCCTCGTCCGCCATGACGCCGCCGACCACCTCGGTATGGTGGTTCAGGCGCTCTTCGGCGAACAGGTTCAGGACCGAGCCGCAGGCGCCGGTCTTGGGGTCGACGGCCGCATACACCACGCGCGCCAGGCGGGCGTGCATCATTGCCCCCGAGCACATGATGCAGGGTTCGAGGGTGACATACAGTTCGCAGCCCGGCAGCCGGTAGTTGCCCAGCTTTTCGGCGGCCGCGCGCAGCGCCACGATCTCGGCATGGGCGGTGGGGTCGTGGCGGCCGATCGGCTGGTTGAAGCCGGTGGCGATCACTTCGCCGTCCCTGACCACGACCGCGCCCACCGGCACCTCGCCCCGCTCCCAGCCCTTGCGGGCTTCGAGCAGGGCCAGCTGCATGAATTGCTCAGGCATCGGTGATCTCGGCCCAGCAGTTCGGGGTTTCGTGCAGCACCAGCTTGTGCAGGCGCAGGCCGGTGCCGTAGCGGTCGGTGAACACCGTCTTCAGGATGCCGAAGGCGACCTGGGCCAGGTTTTCGACCGTCGGGATGCGGTCGATCACGACCGTCTTGTGTCCGGGAAGCGAAGCCAGGAACTCGCGCACCTTCTCGTCCTTCTCGTACACCAGGAAGGCATGGTCCCAGACATCGACCAGGTGCTCCTTGGCGAGCGCCTTGACGTCGGAGAAGTCCATGATCATGCCGTTGTCGGAATTGCCATCGGCATCGATCACCTCGCCGGTCAGGGTGATCTCCAGGGTGTAGCGGTGGCCGTGCAGGTTGCGGCACTGGCTCTTGTGGTCGGGAATCCGGTGACCGGCATCGAATTCGAGCTTGCGGGTAATCGTCAGCATTGCAACTTAGGGAATCTGGAGGAGTTTATGGGTCTGGAGGCTGAGCTTCCACTTCGGATTGCGGCGGCAGGTCTCGATCGCCAGGCGGGTGTTGTGGGCGGCCAGCGGGCCGTCCATCGGCTGGACGAAGAAGTTCTCGAAATCGAGGTGTTCGTAGGCGGCCAGGTCCTGGTTCGCCTGCGGGATCACGACCTTGATCTCGTTGCCCTTCTCGACCACCAGCGTCGAGCCCATCTTCGGGCTGACGCAGATCCAGTCCACGCCCTCGGGCACCGGCAGGGTGCCGTTGGTCTCGATCGCGATGGTGAAGCCGTGCGCATGCATGGCGTCGATCAGGGCGCGGTCGAGCTGGAGCAGCGGTTCGCCGCCGGTGAACACGACATACTTGCTGGGTGCGTAGGTCGACGGCCACAGGCTGTCGATCTCGGCCGCCAGGGCCGCGGCATCCTTGAATTTACCGCCGCGTTCGCCGTCGGTACCGACGAAGTCGGTGTCGCAGAAGGTGCATACCGCGCTGGCACGGTCGGCCTCGCGGCCGGTCCACAGGTTGCAGCCCGAAAAGCGGCAGAAAACGGCCGGGCGCCCCGCATGGGCGCCTTCGCCCTGCAAGGTGTAGAAGATTTCTTTGATGCTGTAAGTCACGGTAAGCCTCTCGTCAACCTTCCATTATACCGTGCCGGAAGCCGCATTGCACCCACCGGCCAGCCGGGGCCATGCCGCCGGACTTGCGCAAATGTTGAGCATGGACAATATTCCCGATCTGTCTCAGCGGTAACTTCCTACGGAAAGTTCCGATACCGGTAAGAAGGATGCCATGACCAAGCTCTCCTTATTCCTAGCCCTGCTCAGCCCCGCCGTCGCCATGGCCGGGCCGGCGCACGATGTGCCGCAATCCGGCGCCCATTCGGGACTGCTGGCCGCGTTGGCCGCCGTGGCGGCGCTGGCGCTGGGCTGGATCGGCCTGCGTTGCCGGGCCGGCAAGCAGGCGCTCCTGCGCCGCCTGCACGAGCAGGCCGGGAGCGGCCGCTCCCGGCGCAACGGCGCGCCGCCGCGCGTGGCCGGCCAGCCGGACGGGGTGCATGGCGACTGGCGCCGCCGGATCGTGCACGCGCCCGACTCCGGGCTGGGCAGCCGCATCCGCGCCCTGCGCGCCGAGCTGGCGCAGCCGGAGGGCGGCGCGGCGCCGGCGCTGGCGCACTGTCTCCAGGATCGAGCGGCTTGCCCCGGCGCATCGGAGGGCTCGGCGCCCCCCGATGCCCGGGGGCGCGGGTCCGGGATACTCCCGCCTGGGCCTGACGGTCCCAATGCGGGAGGTCGCCGCGTCCGCTAAAACACCCGCTTGCTCAATATCAAGGAGCCATCTTTCCCGAGGAGCAGAATTCTTTCCTGTCGGCAGCTAATCGGCTGCCGCAGCGAACTCCAAAGGACGGCTCATGCTCAGTACGACCACCACCCACGCGCCTGGCCCCGCACCGCTGGTCCAGGACGTGGCTTTTGTCGGACAGTTGATGGAAAGCCTGTCGGTGCCGGTGTTCGTGCTCGGTACCGACGCGCGCGTCATGATCTGGAACCGGGCCTGCGAGCACCTGACCGGGGTGCCGGCCTCGGAAACGCTGGGCACGGCCGAGCACTGGCGCTGCTTCTACGAGCAGCCGCGCCCCACCCTGGCCGACCTGCTGCTGCAGGAACGCGCGGGCGTCACGCGCCAGATCTATCCGCGCGGCCCGCGCGAAGCGGCCTCCGGCCTGTCGATCGAAAGCTGGTGCGACATGCCGCGCGCCGGCCGGCGCCGCTACCTGGCCGCCGACGCCAGTCCGATCTTCGACGCCGGCGGCCGCCTGTCGGCCGTGGTCGAGACCCTGCGCGACCTCACCGACGAGAAAATGGCCCAGGTCGCCCTGGAGCAGCTCGCCACCCGCGACGGCCTGACCGGGCTGGCCAACCGGCGCTGCTTCGACGAGACCCTGCACGCCGAGTGGACGCGCGCGCTGCGCCAGCAGCAGCCGCTCTCGCTGCTGATGGTCGACGTCGACAACTTCAAGGCCTATAACGACGCCCATGGACACCTGGGAGGGGACGAATGCCTGAAGCGGGTGGCGCGCGCGGTCGCCAGCGAGATGCGCGCCAACGACCTGGTGGCGCGCTACGGCGGCGAGGAATTCGCCGTGATCCTGCCCAACCAGTCGCTCAAGGGCGCCGCCATCGTCGCCGAGCGGATCCGCTGCCGGGTCGAGCAGCTCCAGCTGCCCTGCCGATTCGCCACCGGCCAGCATGTGACGGTCTCGATCGGCGCCGCCACCGCGGTCGCCGGACCCGACAACTGCGCCAGCCAGCTGGTCGCGGTGGCCGACGCCGCCCTGTACCGCGCCAAGCACCTGGGCCGCAACCGCATCAGCCTGCCCCTCAGCGAAGCGGCCTGATCGCTCCCATATGCATACCTGATTCTCCTGTTCTTTCCCTGGTGAATATTCTATGCTTTATGTCTAGTATATTTTCCAAGGAGACAACGTGTTCCCCTCCCCCCTGTCGCGCACCACGCTCGCGACCCTGATCCCGGCCGCGCTGATGGCGGCCGCCGCACCGGCCGCGCTGGCCGCGCCGGCCGCCGCACCCCGCAGCGCGGGCGCCGACGTGCTGCCCTTCAAGGCCACCGAAAAGACCCTGGCCAACGGCCTGAAGGTGATCGTGGTGCCGACCGGCTTCCCGAACCTGGTATCGGTCACCATCCCGGTGCAGACCGGTTCGCGCAACGAGGTCGAGCCGGGCAAGTCGGGCTTCGCCCACTTCTTCGAGCACATGATGTTCCGCGGCACCCCGACCTATCCGCCCGAGAAGTACCAGGAAATCATCACCAGGGCCGGCGCGCGCCAGAACGCCTACACCAGCGACGACCTGACCAACTATTACACCACCTTCGCTAGGGACGACCTGGAAACCGTGCTGAAGGTCGAGGCCGACCGCTTCCAGAACCTGTCCTACCCGATCGAGGCCTTCAAGACCGAGTCGCGCGCGGTGCTGGGCGAGTACAACAAGAACAGCGCCAACCCGATGCAGAAGCTGTTCGAGGTGCAGCGCGACGCCGCCTACACCACCCACACCTACAAGCACACCACGATGGGCTTCCTCAAGGATATCGAGGACATGCCCAACCAGTTCGACTACTCGAAGGTGTTCTTCGACCGATGGTACCGCCCGGAGCGCACCACCGTGATCATCGCCGGCGACGTCGAGCCGGCCAGGGCGATCGCCCTGGTCGAGAAGTACTGGGCCGGCTGGAAAAAGGGCAGCTACAAGTCGCCGGTCCCGGCCGAACCCGCGCCGCGCGGCGCCCAGTACCGCCACGTGGCATGGCAGACGCCGACCCTGCCGCTGGTGACGGTGGCCTTCCGCGCCCCGGCCTTCTCGGACAAGAACAAGGAGCAGGCGGCGCTGGCCATGCTGCTGTCGCTGTCGTTCGGGCGCACCTCGCCGCTGTTCAAGCGCCTGGTGCAGGACGAGCAGAAGGTCGACCAGCTGTTCGACTTCAGCCCGAACCGGGTCGATCCGACCCTGGCCACGATCGGCGCGCGGGTCAAGAATCCGGCCGACGCCCTGTACGTCCGCGACGCGATCCTCGAGACCGTGGCGAAGCTGCGCGAGGAACCGGTCAGCGCCAAGACCCTGGAAGACGCCAAGTCGGCCCAGAAGTATGGCCTGATCCGCACGCTCGACAACACCGAACAGATCGCCGCCACCCTCGCGTCGTACGTGCACTTCGAGCGTTCCTACGGCACCCTGAACCGCTACTACCGCGTGGTCGACAGCCTGACCCCGGCCGACCTGCAGGCCGCGGCCCGCAAGTACCTGGTGGACGAGGCGATGGTGGTCACCACCCTGTCGCACGAGGCCCTGCCCGCCGGCATCGACGTCCTGCCGAAGCTGGCCGGCTTCGCGCCCAAGGCGGGCGCCGCCAGGTTCGACGTGCTGGTGCAGAAGTCGGCCCTGCCGCAGATCCGCTTCAAGCTGCTGTTCGATGCGGGATCGAGCCACGACCCGAAGGGCAAGGAGGGCCTGGCCGCGTTGACCGCCGCCATGGTGGCCGCCGCCGGCTCGCGCGAGCGCAAGGTCGACGAGGTGGCCAAGGCCCTGTTCCCGCTCGCCGGCAGCTTCGGCGAGCAGACCGACAAGGAAATGACCACCTTCACCGGTTCGACCCACCGCGACAACTGGGACGAGTTCATGGCGATCGCCATGCCGCTGCTGGTGGACCCGGGCTTCCGCGAGGAAGACTTCCGCCGCCTGAAGGATGCCCGGCGCAACGCCCTGGTGCTCGACCTGAAGGACAACAACGAGGAAGAATTCGGCAAGGAGCGCCTGCAAACGAACGTCTTCGCCGGCACGCCCTATGGCCACCCGGTGCTGGGCACGGTCAAGGGCCTGGAGGCGATCACCCTGGACGACGTGAAGGCCTTCTACCGCCAGGCCTATGCCCAGGGCGCGCTGCGGGTCGGCATCTCGGGCGACGTGACCGACAGGATGACGGCTTCCCTGAAGACCGCCCTGGCGCGCCTGCCGGCAGGCGGCGGCCTGCCGGCGACCGCCGCGCCGCGCGGCCGCATGCCGAACGGCCTGGAAGTCGAGATCGTCGAGAAGAATACCCGCGCGACCGCGATTTCCTTCGGCCTGCCGCTGGAGGTGACCCGCTCGCACCCGGACTTCCCGGCCCTGTGGCTGGCCAAGACCTGGCTGGGCGAGCACCGCGCGTCGAGCGCGCACCTGTACCAGCGCATGCGCGAGGAGCGCGGCATGAACTATGGCGACTATGCCTACATCGAGGCTTTCCCGCGCGGCATGTTCCAGTTCTTCCCGAATCCGAACCTGGGCCGCAAGGCGCAGCTGTTCGAGGTCTGGATCCGCCCGGTGGCGCCCGAGAACGGCCATTTCGCGCTGCGCGTCGCCCTGCATGAACTGGGCAAGCTGGTCGACCAGGGCCTGACGCAACCGGACTTCGAGACCACCCGCGCCTACCTGATGAAGAACGTGTTCGTCATGACCGCGACCCAGGACCAGCAGCTGGGCTATGCCCTCGATTCGCAGTGGTACCGCACGCCGGAGTTCACGCGCCTGATGCGCGACGGGCTGTCCAGGCTGACCGTGGCGGATGTGAATGCGGCGATCAGGAAGCACCTGTCGGCCAGGAACCTGTCGGTGGTGGTGATCACCAGGGATGCGGCCGGGCTGAAGGAGGCGCTGGTGAGCGATGCGTTCTCGCCGATCAAGTACGACGCCAACAAGCCGCAGGCGCTGCTGGACGAGGACAGGCAGATCGGATCGATGAAGCTCGGCATCAAGCCGGAGGCGGTGAGGATCACGCCGGCGGCGCAGGCCTTCGACCAGTAAGCGGCCGGCAGCGGCGCCGGTTGGCAACTCCCCGATTCAACCGGCGCGCCGCATCCTAGGCCCTCGCCTGTAGGACGCCGGCATCGTCGCCGGCCTCGCCTTCCGTCCACTGCTGGAACAGATAGTCGAGCCCGACCACCTGGATCAGCAGCCTGCCCTGGTTCGCCTTGATGAGCTGCCTGACCGGCATGGCGCCCAGGCCCGCCGCCAGCGGCAGCTCGACGATCTGCGCCGGGTCGAAGCTGGCCACCCCATGCAGTTCGCTCACCAGCAGGCCGATGGTGCGGCCCGCGTGGCGTACCACGACGACCTGGCTGCCGCTGTCGACCGCGGTCGCCCTGCCCGACAGGATGAATCCGAGATCGAACACCCAGGCGTAGCTGGCGCCGCCGTCCAGCGGCAGCACGCCGACGCGCCCGGGGTAGTCGCCCAGCGATACCGGCGACACCTCCGCCGCCGGCATCGCTTCCTGGACGGCTTCGGCCGCGATCGCCAGCAGGTCGCCGCCGATGAAGAAGGTGGCGAATTCCGGTCCGCCAGCCTTGCCGGCGCCCTGGTCGACCAGGGCCATGCCGTGGTCGGCGCGGCGCGGCCGTGCGCGCACCGCGCCGAAGGATTCGATCACGACCGCGAGGACGTCGGCGCGGTAGCCGTCGCTGGCCTTGAATTCGCGGTAGCCATGCGATACGGTGCAGCCCATCACCGCGTACTGCCCGTCGTGCACGACGATCCGTGACGCGCTGCGGCCATTGGGCAGGGCCAGCAGCGCGGCGTCGACCTCGAGCGTGGCGCCGACCGGGCGGCTCGGGTCGGTGCTGGCGATGATGGCGCCGCGGCGGTCGATGAAGAAGGCATGCACCTGCGCCTGCCCGTCCAGGGCGCCGTGCAGCATGGCGGAGAACTCGGCCTCGGCGTCGAACACGAGGCCGATGCCGCCGATCGCCTGGCCGCCGTCGCCGGGCTGGCGAATGGCCGCGTGGTAGACGTAGGTCGGCCGTTCGCCGTACAGGCGCGATGGTGCGAACGGCGACACATGGTAGTCCTGTTCGGTGCGCAGCGCGAGCACCTGGGCCAGCGTCTCGTCGTCGACCCTGGTGTGCGACTGCCCGGCGCCGGTACCGGCGATGATCTCGCCATGGCGGTCGTACACGAAGATCGAGGTGTACACCGTGTACAGGCCATTGATATGGGCCAGCACCGCCTGCATCACCGGGATGCTGTCCCTGGCGCGCGCCGCCAGGCTTGCGCGCAGCACGGGCGACAGCGCCCACCAGCGGCAATCGTTGGCGCGCTCGTAGAGGTTACGGTCCAGCAGGTCGACCAGCAGGTGGGACACGAACTCGCTGTCGCGCAGGCCGGAGGCCAGCACCGTGTCGAACAGCTCGCGGATCGAGTGGGTGAACAGTTCGTTGCTGCGCGCGCCCGTTTCGCTGATCTGTTCCAGCACGCTCCTGAGCCGGGCCAGTTCGCCGCCCTGGCCGGCCGTCATCACCTGGCCGTTCCACACCACGCGGCGGATCGTGTCGGCCGCGCCCATGATGTCGAACAGCGGCGGGCAGAACGAGTGCGCATGGGTCAGCAGGCCGTCGGCCACCTCGGGATCGAACCCGGCGACCACGCCGCCATGGGCGTTGGCGAAGGCCGTATCGAGCGGGATCATGGCCTGGCCCTGCCAGCCGCCCGGCCCCGGATAGCCCTGGTAGCCGGCCGAGCGGCAGGTGCGCACCAGGTATTCGCGGCCGGCATGGGTCACCAGCTTCGGCGCCGCCTCATGGTTGACCGGCACCTGGGCGCCCAGCGGGATCCACAGCGGATCGGCGCTGGCGATCACGCGATTCTCGGCGTCGAGCAGCAGCAGGTTCGAGCGCGCGCTGCCGCGGTGGGCCGTGAAGATGCGCGCCATCTCTTCCTCGAAGGCGAAGCACAGGCACAGCACCCCGACCACGGCGCCGGTGCCGGGGTGGCGCATGCGCTGCGAATAGATCAGCGCCTGGCGCTGGCCGGGCCGCAGGTCGCTGTGGCGGAAGGTTTCGACGTAGCCATCGCAGGCGAGCGTCTGCGCGATCAGGGGATCGCGGCTCCCCTCCAGCGGCGTCGCCTGGTCGATCTGCACCAGGACATTGCCGGCCAGGTCGAGCAGGATGATCTCGTCGTACACCGTGTACTTGCTGCGATAGGCGCGCAGGCGCAGGCGGATGGCGTCGGCGTCGTCGTCCAGCCCGGCGACGAAGGCGCACAGTTCGCGGTCGGTCGCCAGGAAGCCGACGTCGGCGGTGCGCTCGTACAGGTTGCGCACCACGATGTCGGCGACGTACTTGGCCTTGGTCCCCAGTTCGGCCAGCGCATTGCCGACCTTTTCGCGCGCCAGGCTGGCCACCAGTTCCTTTTCCAGCTGGCCGAAGCCGCGCCGGGTCGCCGCCATGGTCGGCAGGATCGCGCGCGCTTCATGCGGGCAGTTCATCCTGGCGGAGGACTCGATCATCCGCCACATCATGCCCAGCTCGTGCAGGGAGCGCTCGCAGCGGGTGACGTCGCGCATGTACTGCAGGTAGGTATCGACCTCGAAAGGAGTGTTCGGATTCATAGTGGGCCCACGTGATCGGGTGAATGATGCGCTGCGCTTCCATGCAGGGCGACCAGTTTCGAGACCGCCATCGGCCGGCCCTGCAGGTAACCCTGGACCAGGCAGCCGAACTGGCGCAGGAAGCCCAGCTGGGCGTCGGTCTCGACGCCTTCGGCGATGACCGAGATCTTCATGTTGCGGCCCAGTTCCAGGATCGCGCGCACGATGGCGCAGTCCTCGCGGTCGCGCGGCACGCCGGCGACGAAGGAGCGGTCGACCTTGAGCGAGGAGATCGGCAGGCGCTTGAGCATCGACAGCGACGAATAGCCCATGCCGAAATCGTCCAGGCTGACCTCGAAGCCGAGCCGGCGCAGCTCGCGCATGACCGGGATCGATTTCTCGGGGCGGCTCATGACCACGCCTTCGGTCAGCTCCAGGCAGATGTGGCAGGGCTGGACGCCGGCCTTGGTGACGATCCCCATCAACTCGCTCGGCAATTCGCTGTCGATGAATTCGGGCGCCGCCATGTTGATGTGCACCTTCAGGTCGTGCAGGCCGGCCGCGTGCAGGCGCGGCAGGTCGCGGCAGGCCTGCTCCGTCACCCAGCGGCCCAGGTGGACGATCAGGCGGCTCTGCTCGGCCACCGGGATGAAGCGGTCGGGCGGCACGATCTCGCCGCTCGGCTTGCGCCAGCGCAGCAGCGCCTCGACCGCCACCACGCGGCCGCTGAAGCTGTCGAAGATGGGCTGGTATTCGAGGAAGAATTCCTCGCGCAGGTAGGCGTTGTGCAGATCCGAGAGCAGGGTCAGCTGTTCTGCCAGCTTGACCTGCTGGTCGTTCACGTCGGCGCTGAAATAGCTGGCCAGGTTGCGTCCGCAGCGCTTGCTCACGTACATGGCGGCATCGGCGGCGTGCAGCAGTTCGGCGGTGCTGCCGCCATGCGCCGGGAACAGGCTGATGCCGACGCTGGCCGAGACCGACAGTTCGTTACCCTGGTACAGGAAGGGCGCGCGCGCCGCCTCCAGCACCTGGCTGGCCAGCTCGTCCAGCCCGGCCGGCGCGACCTGCTGCGGGGCGAGGATGGCGAATTCGTCGCCGCCGAGGCGGGCGATGGCGCAGCCGCCCGGCGCCAGCGCCTTCAGGCGGCGGGCGAATTCGCTCAGCACGACATTGCCGGCCTGGTGGCCGAAGGCGTCGTTGATCGGCTTGAACTGGTCGAGGTCGATGTACAGCACGCCGAACGGCCGGTCCCGCGGCAGGCTGGCGCAGGCCTCGTCGAGCAGGGTGTGGAAATGGTTGCGGTTCGCCAGGCCCGTCATTTCATCGGTCAGCGCCAGCTGCCGGATCCGTTCCTGCTCCAGCATGCGCTGGGCGGTGAGCGCGATCAGCGCGCCGATCGAGGCCGACAGCTCGGGCAGTTGCGCCTCGCGCTGGCGCGGCAGCTTGCTGAAGAATTCCAGCACGCCGGGACTCTGGAGCACGCCATCGGCGCCGACATAGGTGACCGGGAACATGTAACCCGACTTCAGGCCGCATTCGGCGGCGAGCTCGCCGCGCAGGAAATCCGGGTCGGCGACCGTGGCGTCGATCCATTCCGCCTGCCCGGTCTGCCAGACCTTCCCTACCCGGCCGGCGTCGGGCCCCATCCCGAGGGTCTCGCTGTAGCGCCTGAACGGGGCGAGGCGCTGGTCGTCGACGTGCCAGGAGTGCTCGCAGCGCAAGACCTGGTCGCCGGACTGTTCGGGATCGCAGGCCCAGTAGGCGCCCCATTCCCAGCCCAGGTCCTCGCAGACCAGCTGGATGATCCTGGTCACCGCCTCGTCCAGCGAGTCGGTGCCGATCAGGTACTGGGTCAGCGCGAAGCTGAACTTCTCGCGCATCGCCGCATACCTGGCGGCCGTGATGTCGATCAGGATGCCGCAGGCGATGGCCGGCGAGCTCGGCTCCATCGACAGCATGCGCAGCCAGCGCGCGCCGTCGAGCGGGTCGATCAGGCGGAAGTGGCAATCGATCGCCTCGCCGCGTCCGGCCCGCGCCAGCGCGTCGGACAGGAGCGGCAGGTCGTCGGGCGCCACATGCCTGCGGAACGCGCTGGGCGTGCAGTGGCCTCCCGGGCCGGCGCCCAGGTAGCGCGCCGCCACCACCGACAGCGCGATGTCCGAGGACGAGCGCTCCATCCACCAGCGTCCGTAATGCGCCAGCTCTTCCGGCTGGCTGGAGAGGCCGGCTTGCGTCATCGTATGCCGCCACATGCTGGACTGTACCGGTTCCAGATTCCTCACAATGCTGCAATTTTCGACCGCCATATGTCCGCCTGATGTGTTCAACAAAATCCTGGTTCGCGATCCCGCGGCTGCGGGTTTGCACGAATTTGGTGCGAGATGCCTGCTGGCAGCACCAAATAGGGCAAGCAATCCGGGCGTGTCGTTTCGGCACCCCTCATGCAGCGCGGATGCTATGGCCCAACGCAAGTATTGTGCCAACAGGAAATTTTGTGATCACAAAGTCAAGAAAAGCGGTTCGGGGTCAGATCTGACATTCGGACACCGATCGAGCATCTTTGCTCGATCTCAAAACGCCGGTTGGTAAATTCCAAACTCGTCAATACTCGGCTCCAGTCTGTCACCGAAACCCGCGCATCACGGACCATGTCGGAATGAGGAAAAAATCTCGGCATACTTAAAACCGTTATGAGATTTCGCAAGGTTTGTGCGTTCGTGTCCGAATGACAGACCTGACCCTGAATCCGTGGAGAAACAAGAAAAAGGGGCTGGGTCCTGTTCAAGACAGGACCCAGCCCCTTGGAGGCAGGCGGCGCGTGGCGGGCCGGTTAGCCCTGGACGCGCCTCGTCGATGAGATCAGGACGTCATGCGATCCCAGCCATGGCGAACCGCCGCCTTCATCTTTTCCCAGGTCGACGGCCCGCCGGCGTTGCGGGTTTCCCAGTCCGTGCGCAAGTCGTTCTCGACGTCGTTCCACGGACGGCCGCGGTACTTGTCGCTGCTGGCCATCTGCGAACCATAGGAATACGCCGGACGGTAAGTGTCGTACGAGTCGCCCGCCGAGCTGTAGGTGGCGTTCCAGTGGCTGCGGTAGTAGGTGTCGTCGTCGTCGGTCATGCGGTTCCAGCCGTGTTTGACGGCATCCTTCATGTCTTGCCAGGCCGAGCCGGTGGTGCCGCTGCTGCCGTAGCGGGTGTCCCAGCCGCTGCGCAGGTCGGTTTCCACATCGTCCCAGGGACGGTTGCGGTAGTTCTCGCTGCGCGCCATGTCGCTGCCGTAGGAGTACGCCGGCTTGTAGTCGTCGTAGCTGCGGCCGCTGGTGGCGTAGGTCGAGCTGTAGTGGTTGCGGTAGTAATCGTCGTCATCGTCGGTCATCCGGTCCCAGCCCCGGCGCACCGCCGACTTCATCCTTTCCCAGGTCGAGGGACCGCCGCTGTTGCGCGTATCCCAGTCGGCATGGAGGTCGTTCTCGATCTCGTCCCACTTGCGGCCGCTGTAGCGGGTGTCGCGCCGCATCTGCGAACCGTAGCTGTAGGCCGGGGCGTAATCGTCGTACAACTCGCCCGACCCGCCGTAGGTGCTCTGGAAGTGGCTGCGGTAGTAGCTGTCGTCGTCGTCGGTCATCCGGTCCCAGCCCCGGCGCACGGCCGCCTTCATCTTGTCCCAGGTCGAGGGGCCGCCGGCGTTGCGGGTCTCCCAGTCGGTGCGCAGGTCGGTCTCGACGTCGTCCCACTGGCGGCTGCCGTAGCGGGCGTCGCGCCGCATCTGCGAGCCGTAGCTGTAGGCCGGGACGTAGTCGTCGTACGATGCGCCGGTCGCGCCGTAGGTGCTCCGGAAGTGCTTGCGGTAGTCGCTGTCGTCGTCGCCCAGCGTCGAACGCCCCATGCCGGCGCCCAGCTGCTGCACGTCGACTTCGGTGTGGCGCACGGTGTCGTGGATCTTCTGCTGGCGTTCGTTGACCTGCTTGCCGATCGTGACTTCCTCGACGATGCGGGCCGATTTCTGGACCACGGCTTCCTCGGCGGTCTCGCGCATCTCGATGGTCTGCTCCTTGAACGCGGCCAGGTCGGCGGGATTGACCGGCCGGTCGACCCGGTGCCGCTCGACGTTCACGTGCTCTTCGCGCAGGCCGATGGTCTCGTCCACCGGGGTCTCGACGACGCGCGAATAGATGCGCACGCCGCCGCGCTGCACTTCGCGCTTGCCGACCTGCAGATGCTCTTCCACCACCGGAATCGAAGCCGAATCGCGCATGTCGGCACCCATGCGCGAGCCTTTCAGCAGGCTGTCGTCGGTGTCGCGCAGCTCGGCGCGCTGCTGGGAATCCTCGCGGATCGAGCCTTCCAGCGCCGAGCCCTGCAGGGTGCCGGTCTGCTGGCTCGCGCCGCGCAGGGTGCCGCCCTGCTGGGCCGAGCTGCCCAGGCCCACGCCGGACTTCTGGGTGCCTTCGAGGGACGAGCCCTGGACCGAGTTTTCCTGCAGGGTCGAGCCCTGCAGCGAAGTGCCGCCGGTGGCCGTCAGGCCGCTCTTGCCCATCGGTTCCTGGTAGGTGCCGCCCATCGGTTCGGCCTGGTTCAGCGATTGCTGCTGGTAGAGCTTGCGGTCGCCCGCGTCTTCCAGCGAGGTCGAGGCGGACTGGGCCGACATCGGCGCCGATTTCTGCATGCCGCTGCTCATCCCCATCGGCATGGCGGCGGCGCTGCCCGGCACTTCGCCGAAGCCCGAGGCCTGCTCGTCGATGTCGGTCGGGCCGTAGCGCTCGACGATGTCGGCGGCGCGCTCGACTTCCGGCAGCGAATCGGCGGTCAGGGTGAGCACGTGGCGGCCGCTGCTCACCGCGCCTTCGTAGCGGCTGACATGGTCGGCATTGTCGCTGCCGAACAGGTCGCTGAAGAAGTTCTTGATGCTGGCGCCGAAGCCGGTGTCGCTGTCGCGATCGGACGCCAGGCTGGCGTCCGCGCCGAGGCTGTCGGTGGCCGCATCGGCGTTCGCCAGCCGCGCGTCTTCGCTCGAGAAGCCCGACGAAAGCAGTTCGTTCAGCGCGTTCTGCGCATCGGTGCGGTTGTCGAACACGGCTACAAGTGTATGTTGCATGGTCGTTCCTCCGTTATATAGTAAGCGTCATGGCGTCGGCGGGATGTCGTCGTCGAAACGCTCGACGTGGACCTGCTCGGACTTGAGCACGACCGTGTCCTGGTGGCGTTCCTCGTGACGGATGCGGGTGATGTGCAGTTCTTCCTTGATGCGCAGGCGGCGCTCGAGCACCAGCACCTCCTCGAGCACCGGCACCACCAGCGTGTCGCCTTCGTAGCGGGTTGCGGGAGCCTGGTCGGCCGCCACGATCCGGTCCACGGGAACATGCCGGACCTCCACCTCGTCGCGCATGAGGCGCTCGTCGATGGTGACCGGTTGTTCGGTGACGGTTTTGTGGATTCGGACGCCGCGGCCGGTTTCAGCGATGCGGGTGCCGACTTCGAGCCGTTCCTCGATCACGGGAATGGACAGGCTTTCCTGTGCGGGGGAAGCGGGGGTAGTGCTGGACATCTGGTCGGCTCCTCGAAATCGCTGGGCATGTGAGTCGAGATTACTCCAATCCCGCTGGGGCGGGCGCGCGCCTGCCCAGCGGTGCGACTATCACGCCGGGCAAGCAAAACGGCACCCGAAGGCGCCGTTTTATCGTGCCGCCGGGAAGCGGCGGCGGGGCCGGAAGTGGCCGGATCAGATTTTCCGGCCGCTACGATCGTCGTCGGTCATGCGGTCCCAGCCATGACGCACCGCGGCCTTCATCTTTTCCCAGGTCGAGAGGCCGCCGCGGTTGCGCGACTCCCAGTCGCTGCGCAGGTCGCTCTCGACCTCGTCCCACTGGCGGCCGCTGTAGCGGGTGTCGCCGCGCATCTGCGAACCGTAGGTATAGGCCGGGGCATAGTCGTCGTACGACGAGCCGCTGGCGCCATAGGTGCTGGTGAAATGGCTGCGGTAATAGCTGTCGTCGTCGCGTGCGCCGGCGGCGCCGAGGCGCTCGACTTCCACCTCGGTGTGGCGCACGGTGTCATGGATCTGCTGCTGGCGTTCGCTGACCTGCTTGCCGACCGTGACTTCCTCGACCACGCGCGCCGACTTCTGCACCACGGCTTCCTCGCCGGTCGCGCGCATCTCGATCGACTGCTCCTTGAAGGCGGTCGCGTCGGAAGGGCTGAGCGGCTGGTCGACGCGGTGGCGCTCGACCTTGACCTCCTCTTCGCGCAGGCCGATGGTCTCGTCCACCGGGGTCTCGACCACGCGCGAGAAGATGCGCACGCCGCCGCGCTGCACTTCGCGCTTGCCGACCTTGAGCTGCTCTTCCACCACCGGGATCGAGGCCGCCGAGGTATCCCGCTGCAGCGAAGCGCCGCCCTGCAGGCTGCCCTGCCGCGCCGCGGACTGCGCCGACATCGACGACGACTGCTGCAGGCCCTGGCTGGATGCCGGCAGCGCACCGGACAGACCGGCGCCGTCATGGTGCTCGTCGATGTCGATCGGCCCATGGCGCTCGACGATATCGGCGGCGCGTTCGACGTCCGGCTCCGTATCGGTGGTCACGGTCAGCACGTGGTTGCCGCCGCTGATGGCGCTTTCGTAGCGGGTCGCGCGAAGGTCGTCGTCGCTGCCGAACAGGTCGCCGAAGAAGTTCTTGATGCTGGCGCCGATCCCTTCGCCGGAATCGGTGTCGGTGCCGGCGCGGATGCCCGCGGCGCCGGTGGTGCCGGTCGGACCCGCGGACGACAGCCGCACGTTCTCCCGGGAAAAGTTCGCCGCGAGCAGTTCATCCATCGCATTCTGGGCATCGTTCTCGTTGTCGTACACGGCTACAAGTGTGTGTTGCATGGTGGTTCCTCCGGTATGGTGGTCATGGCGGCGCTGGATTGCCTGGCATCGGATCGATTGCTCGTCCTTGATGGCTATGCCGACGGAGGTTACTCCAATCTTTCTGAAGCTCGCACACCATTGACCCTCGACAATACGGGGAAACGGCGGCGCGGGAAGCGGGACCCAGCGCGGGACGCGCGAGGCCTTGGCCGGGAGGAAAGGATGGGAACGCCGGGCAGCAGGGACGCCCGGCGCCGGGACTCAGGCGAAGGGGTTGTCGACCGTCTTGACGTCGGGCGGCGGCAGGCGGTCGGGCAGTTCGCGCGCTTCGAGCGCGGCGACGATCGCGCCCAGCACCTGGTGCAGGCGGCGCGCGTCGGCCAGGCCGGGCTGGTCGGCGGTGAGGTCGACGTCGCCCGAGATGGTGATGCGGTCGACGCGGTTCTCCAGCATCAGGTTGCCGATTTCGAGGACCTCGGCTTCGTTCTCGAAAGGCGCGAAAGACTGCTGTTTCTTCTTGCTGTTCATGTGGGCTCCTGGTTACGACCGGTTGTTGCGGCGCTGCTTGATCTTCGGCAGGCGCAGCATGCGCTCCTTGTCCTGGCGGCTCAGCGAAGGCAGCAGCTCGATGCCGACGATGCGCTCCAGTTCGGCGACCGGAATGACATGGATCGGGGCGTCGCCGCGGTTCTCGATGAACCACGCGGCGGCCGCCTTCTGGCGGGGACTGTACACCACCTTGTACAGGTGGCTGGGCACGAGCACGTTGCCGACCTTGCGCAGGCTGGTGCCGAGGAAGGCCGGGCCGGTGATCACGTACAGCTCCCCTTCCTTCTTCGCCATCTTGCGCACCGCGCCCTCGATCGGGGCCCAGATATGGCGGTTGTGCTCGCCGTTCTGGGGAACCATGTTGGCCAGCGAGAAGCTCTCGCGCTGGGTGCGGCGGTCCGGCATGTCGCCGTTCGGCGCCAGGTGGCCGCGGTCGAAGCCGCTGCGCGAATAGTCCGACAGCTCGGCGCGCTGGGACGGCGGCAGGCGCGATTCGGCGTGGAAGGCGTTGTCGCGGTCCAGTCCTTCGGCGCGCTCGAGGTTATCGGCGCGCAGGTATTCGGCCGACCACAGCGGCGTGCGGGTGACGCCCGAATGCATGACGCCGAACACGCCATAGCACAGCTCGCGGGTCGCGGTGGCGAGCTTGGCATTGCGGATTTCCGGCGGTCGGCCGTCGAGGTAATGAACGGGGCAGCTGGCGGCCTGGGCGGCGCCGGCGGCGAACAGCGCGCCCGCAACAGCGATGCGGGCGAAGAGGGTACGGAACATGGTGGACAGCCTGAGTGAAGACAGGCGGCATTCTAGCTGAGGGAAATGTTGTAACGCCAATCTTGTTACACGCGCACACGATTGAAATGCATTGCAAAAAAGAATCAGTTAGAATTTTCACTTTGCTAACGAAAAATTCCTCCTGGGAAACAGTTCTTTGCGGATGACCCACGCCCCCATTCCGGAGGAGCTGCGACGCTTCGTGCTGACCAGCATTCCCTCCGTTCCGTTCCTGGAAGCCCTGCTCCTGCTGCGCGCCGATCCCGCGCAGCAGTGGGACGGCGCGATGCTGGCCGGCCGCCTGTATACCCGCGAAAAGCTGGCCCAGGGCCTGCTCGACGACCTGTGCCGCGCCGGCATGGCGCGCCGCAGCGATCCGCCCGCCGCCGCCGGCTACCTGTATGCCCCCGCCAGCGCGGCGCTGCGCGAACGCATCGACCGCCTGGCCGACCTGTATGCGAGGCACCTGGTGGAAGTCACCCACCTGATCCACTCCACTCTCGACCGCAAGGCGCAGCAGTTCGCGGACGCCTTCAAACTGCGAAAGGACGCCTGAAATGGGCGAGCTGATCTACACCCTGTGCATCCTCACCTCGCTGGCCTGCACCTGGCTGCTGTTCTCCAGCTACCGGCGCACCCGCTACCGTTTGCTGTTCTGGAGCGGATCCTGCTTTGCGGTCATGACCTTGAATAACCTGTTCCTGTTGCTGGACAAGGTCGTGTATCCGACGGTGGACTTCATGCCGCTGCGGCTGGGCAGCGCCCTGCTGGCCTGCCTGCTGCTGCTGGTCGGCCTGATCTACGAAAAGGAATGACGCCATGAATGAGCTCCTGGCCGGCGCGATCGCGATGGGCCTGCTGACCATCGCCCTGTTCTTCGTGCGCTTCTGGCGCGGTTCCGGCGACCGCTTCTTCCTGTGGTTCGCGCTGTCGTTCGCGATCCAGGGGCTGCACCGGATCTACGCGACCCTGAAGGACCAGGGCGGCGAGGACTCGCCGCTGCACTACCTGATCCGCCTGCTCGCCTACGGGCTGATCCTGTGGGCGATCCTCGAGAAGAACCTGCCGCACAAGGAGAAGCGGCGCTAGCGTGCGCCCGCCGGCGGGGGCGTACCGCATAATCCGGCCATGGCAAACCGACATCAGGAGGACATCATGGCCGAATCGAACAATCCCGACAGGGACAAGGCGCAGCCCGCCGCCGGCGGCGGACTGGACAGCCGCTCCGACACGCTGCTGCCCGGCGAGGAGGGGGCCGGGGACGGCCGCTTCGATATCGCCGAGGAAGTCAGCCTCGACCAGCAATCCGACGAGGCGCGCCGGGTCGGCCAGGGCCCGCACAACGGCATCGCCGATTCCCTGCCCGACGCGCTGAAGACCCCGATCCCCGCCCAGGCGGTGCCGGAAAAGTCCTGAGCCCCGCCACGCCTCTTCCCCGGGTTCCACCATGCTCGAGTCCATCCACCGTCCTGCGGGACGGATCGCGCCGCTGCCGCTCGTGCGGCGCCAGCGCGCCCGTCCGACCCTGCTGCTGGCCAGCGACAGCCGCGCGCCCTGCGGCGTCGGCCGCCACATGCTGACCCTGGCGCGGGCGCTGCGCCACGAACTGGAGCCGCTGCTGGTGTTCGCCGACACCCGCCATGGCCACGAATGGGCGCAGGCGGCCCGGCTGGCCGGACTGCGCGCCTGCGTGGCGCCGGCCCACCAGCTGGCGAGCGGCGGCCCGGGCCTGGCCGCGCTGTTCGAGCAGCATCGGCCCGACATCTGCCACGTGCATGCCGGCGCCGCCTGGGAAGGACACCCGCTGGCGGCCAGCGCGCGCGCCTGCGGCGTGGCCGCCGTGCTGCGCACCGAGCACCTGCCCTGCACCCTGCGCGGCCCGCGCGACCACGCGCTGGAGGCGGCCTATGTGCATGGCATCGCGCCGGTCGACCGCGTGATCTGCGTCTCGCGCGCGGCGCGCCGCACCTTCCTGGCCTCCGGCGCCGCGCCCGAGCGTTACGAGGTGGTCTACAACGGCATCGAGCAGCCCCCGTCCCCGGCCGCCCGGGACGGGCTGCGCGCCGGACTCGGGCTGGACGGCCGCTTCGCCGTGCTGACGGTGGCCCGCTTCGTGGGGCGCAAGCGCCACGCCACCCTGCTGCAGGCGCTGCCGGGAGTGCTGGAGCGCCACCCCGGCGTCGAGCTGCTGTGGGTCGGGGACGGTCCGCTGATGGAAGAGCTGCGCACGCAGGCGGCCCGGCTCGGCGTGGCCGGCCATGTGCGTTTCCTTGGATTCCGCCACGATGTGGGCGAGCTGATGGCCGCGGCCGATGCGTACTGCCTGCCCTCGGAGCTCGAGGGCCATCCGCTCACGGTACTCGAGGCGATGGCGGCCGGCCTGCCGGTGGTCGCGGCGCGCGCGCCGGGCACCACCGAAGCGCTCCAGGATGAGGAAACCGGGCTGCTGTACCGCCACGACAGCGCGGCCCTGCTGCGGCACGCGCTGTGCCGCCTGATCGGCGACCCCGACCTGGCGCGCTGCCTCGGCGAGGCCGGCAGGCAGGCGGTCGGGCGCGCCTTCACGGCGCAGCGCATGGCGCGCGAGACCGTCGCCATCTACCTCAAGGCGCTGCGCGCCCATCCCCGCCACGCCTGGACCGACCGGCCCTGAGGGTTCCATCCCGACGGGCCGGCCCTGTTCGCTCACGCCATCGCCACTCCCATCAGCAGTCCTTCGATCGTGTGCGCCTGCTGGATCGGCTCGAGCTGCTCGACCACGCGGCAATGGAGGTGGCGCGCCACGTCGGGCGCGAGCCGCTCGTAGAAGGCGCGCGACACCTGCAGGTCATGCTTGACCGCGCTGTAGGCGCCCGGGGTTTCGGCGCCGACCACCAGCACCGGCCGCGAGCGGTTCGAGAGGTTGGCGGTGCCGCGGTGGATCGCCAGCGCGGAACGCGCCGAGATATCGCCCATCTGCGGCAGCTTGCGCTGGCGGCGCGCCTCGTAGCGCGGCCATAGCCCCGGCGGCGGGAACATCGGGTTCCCGCCCGACAGGTCATCCCACTGGGTGCCGGGGGCGATCTCGAAGGGCCCCATGTCGTCGCTCACGTCGACCGTCGTGATGTTGAAGGCGAGCGAGCTGAGGCGGCGACCGACGAGGGTCTCGGGCCCCGCCGCGAAGTCGCGGTGCCATGGCTGGTGCATGGCGCCCGGACCCGGCACGTCGAAACCCACTTCGACGATGCGGTAGTTCGGACCGAGGATCGAACGGCACACCTCCATCACCCAGGGATGGGTGATGATGTCGACGAAGCCGTGCAGGCGCTCGGGATGGACTTCGACGTAGTAGCGGTTCGGTCCGCGCTCGAGGGCGCCGCCCGGCTGCGCCTTTGCCTCGTCGAACAGGGTCGCGACATCCGCGCCCAGCTGCTCGACCCAGGAGCGCTCGAACGCCCCCTTGCAGGCGATGATGCCGTCGCCGTACAGCCCGCCCATGATCTGGGCGACATCGTAGTGTTCTCTGGTAGTTCCGTCCATGTTAAATCTCCTGTCCCAGGCATCCCCTGCCCTACTGAGAAAGATACTACGGCGGCACGAGACGTGGTGGGCAGTGGGTAAACGAGTCGCGGAAAAGAGACGTTGACAGCGACCGGGTCCGTCCGTAGATTGGCGAAGTGACTACAACCAGCCAGCCCGCCATGCCCGGACCGCTCCCCACCTGCCCATGACCGTCGATTGTCCCGTCCTTCCCGCGCCGCTTCGCCCGCACCTCCCCTCCCGAAAGGCAGACCGGTGAACGGCCCCCGCCCCAGCGTCCTGTTCATCTGCGATCGTCCCACCGCCGACCCGGTTGTCATCCAGGTCACCGCCGAACTGGGACAGGCGATCGTGCGCGCGCGGTCGGCGGACGAGGCCCTGGCGCTGGCGCGCGAACGCGACTTCGCCCTGGTCCTGGCGGACTGGCCGGGCGACGCGGACCGGCTGGTCGAGACCATCCGCCGCCTGCGCGCCAATCCACGCTCGGGCCACACCGCGGTCCTCGCACTCGGGCTGCCGCAGCCGGCGCCGTTCGCCCCCGAACTCCTGTACGAGGCCGGCGCCATCGCCGTCCTGCAGGAGCCGCTCTCGCCCGTCATCCTGAAGGCCAAGGCGCGCTTCTACATCGAAGCCTTCGAGAGCATGGCCGAGCGGCGCCGCGCCGAAGCGGCCCTGATCGAGACCCGCGCGCGCCTGGAGACCACCATCGCCGCCGCCGAGCTGGCGGTCTGGCATTGGGACATCGCCGACGACCGGGTCGCGGGCGACGCCCGCATGGGCGCCATGTTCGGGATCGCCGACTCCGAACTCGACCACGCGCCGCTGTCGGCCTACATGGACGCGCTGCATCCGGACGACGTGGCCCCGACCCGGGCGCTGCTGGCCCAGGCGGCCGCGCGCGGCGGCGCCTACGACGCCACCTTCCGCATCCGTCGCCTGAGCGGCGGATGGCGCTGGGCGATCGCGCGCGGCTACGTGGAGCAGGACGCGCACGGCGCCGCGGTCCGCATGCGCGGCGTGGTGATCGATGCCACCCGCCAGTTCGAGGCCGAGCAGCAGCTGCGCGTCACCGAGGAACGCTACCGCACCCTGTTCGACTCGATCGACGAGGGCCTGTGTGTGATCGAGATGCTGTACGACGGCAGCGGCCAGCCCTGCGACTACCGCTTCCTCGAAACCAATCCGGCCTTCGTCAAGCAGACCGGACTGGTCGATGCGATCGGCAAGACCATGCGCCAGCTGGCGCCGCGCCATGAACGGCACTGGTTCGGCATCTACGGCCGGGTCGCCGAGACCGGCGAGCCGGTCCGCTTCGTGAACGAGGCGCGCGAACTCGGGCGCTGGTACGACGTGTACGCCACCCGCCTCGGGCCGCCCGAATGGCGGCGCGTCGCGCTTCTGTTCAGCGATATCACCGAGCGCCGCCGCTCCGACGATGCGCTGCGCAAGATGGCGGCCGACCTGGCCGAGGCGAACCGCCTGAAGACCGAATTCCTGGCCACGCTCGCGCACGAGCTGCGCAATCCGCTGGCCCCGATCCGCAGCGGCCTGCAGTTCATCCGCCGCTCGCCCGGCGACGCCGCCGCGGTGACGCGGGTGCACGAGATCATGGAACGCCAGCTCGGCCACCTGGTCAACCTGGTCGACGACCTGCTCGACGTGGCGCGCATCACGCGCGGCCAGATCGCGCTGCGGCGCGAGCGGCTCGACCTGGCGACCGTGCTGTCGGCGGCGGTCGAGACCAGCATGCCGCTGGTCGAGGCGGCCCGCCATCATCTCGACGTGCGGCTGCCGGACGAAGCGCTCCCCTTGTTTGCCGACCCGACCCGCCTGACCCAGGTGGTGAGCAACCTGCTCAACAATGCGGCGCGGTATACGCCCAAGGGCGGCCGGATCGTGCTGGCGGCCGAACGCGACGGCGCCGAGGCGGTGATCGCGGTCTCGGACAATGGGATCGGCATCGCCCCGGAATCGCTCGAGGAAGTCTTCAGGATGTTCACCCAGGTGGGCCAGGGACGGCATCCGGGCGGCGGCGGGCTCGGGATCGGGCTGTCGCTGGTGCGCAGCCTGGTCGAGCTGCATGGCGGCCGCGTCAGCGCGGCCAGCGCCGGCACCAATGCCGGCAGCGTGTTCACGGTGCGCCTGCCGCTTGCCGCGCACGGGGCGCCGCCGCCCGGCGAATCCGCTGCCCAGGCAGCCGGGGACGGCGCCGCGGCCGCGGGACGCTGCGTACTGGTGGTGGACGACAACCGCGACGCCGCCGAGACCCTGTCGGCGCTCTTGACCCTGATGGGCCACAGCGCCCTCGTCGCCAACGACGGCCGCCAGGCGCTGCGCATGCTGCCCACGCTGCAGCCGCAGGTGGTGTTCCTCGATCTCGGCATGCCCGGGCTGTCGGGCTACGAGGTGGCGGCCGTGATCCGCGCCGACGCCCGCTATGCCGGCGTCAAGCTGGTGGCGCTGACCGGATGGGGCGGCGAAACCGACCGCGCGCGCACCGCCGAAGCGGGCTTCGACCTGCACCTCACCAAGCCGGCGACCATGGAAGCGATCCAGGACGTGCTGGCGCGGACCTAGGCCTACCAGGCGATCCGCAGCAGCACCCCGGCCATGCGCGGCCAGCACAGCGCGGCGACCTGGTCGCGCCTGGCCCAGCGGAAGCCATCCATTTCGGGCGTGGGCTCGCCGGTGACGTGGTGGGGAAAATAGCTGCTGCAGTGCAGGTGCGCCAGGCTGTCGAGGGAATCTCCCGACTCCACCAGGAACAGGTGCAGGCGCTTGTCGCGCCGGTAGTCGAACGGGCCGAGGTCGCGGAAGCGGCCGGCCTCGAACACCAGTCCGGCCTCCTCGCGCATTTCGCGCATGGCCGCCTCCAGCTCTGTCTCGCCCGGGTCGCGCAAGCCTTTCGGGATGTCCCACTTCGCCGTGTCCGTGACGTGGCAGACCAGCAGCTCGCGCCGTGGATTGACCACCAGGGTGCCGCATGAAACCGCGAATTTCGACATGCCGTCCACGGGCCCTTGCCCGCTCTGTGTTGCCAACGGTTCAATGTATCGACCGGCCTGCCCGCTTGTCAATTGTGCGCGCTCCGGACGCCGCCGCCTCCACACTAGCCGTTTGTGCGTGCGTCGAGGATCGGAGTCGCTGATGGAGTACTTTCTGCCCGGGAATGACCTGGAGAACTGGATGATGGCGTTCGGCGTGGCCATCGGGAGCACGGCCGCGATGTATTTTATTCGCAGCATCGCGGTGCGCAAGCTGTGCGCCCTGTCGCAGCGGACCACGACCCGCATCGACGACCTGGTCACCAGGATGCTGAGCAGGACCTACCTGATCTTCCTGCTCGCCATCGGCGTCTACCTCGGCAGCATCTTCATCATCCTGCCGGACAACTACCGCCTGGTCGTCTCGCGCATCGCGATCGCGGCCCTGCTGCTGCAGCTGGGGATATGGGGCGATACCGGACTGCGCGCCTGGCGCGCCCAGGTCCTGGGCGCCAGCGGCGACGGCGCGCGCAAGGCGTCCGGCATGATCCTGTTCTTCCTGCTGCGCCTGCTGCTCTGGACGGTCGCCTTCCTGATGATGCTCGACAATTTCGGGTTCAACATCACGACCCTGGTGGCCAGCCTCGGGATCGGCGGCATCGCGGTGGCCCTGGCGACCCAGAACATCCTGGGCGACCTGTTCGCCTCGCTCTCGATCATGCTGGACAAGCCGTTCGAGATCGGCGACTTCATCATCGTCGGCGATGCGCTCGGCGCGGTCGAGTACATCGGGCTGAAGACCACCCGGTTGCGCGGACTGGGCGGCGAGCAGATCGTGTTCTCGAACAGCGACCTGCTCAAGAGCCGCATCCACAACCACAAGCGCATGCAGTCGCGCCGGGTCGCCTTCGTCCTGCGCGTCGCCTATGGCACCACCGAGGCGCAGCTGGGCCAGATCCCGGACCTGGTGCGCGCCATCGTCACCGCGCGCGAGGACGTCGACTACGAGCGCACGCATTTCTTCCGCTATGGCGAATGGTCGCTCGACTTCGAGATCGTGTACCACTTCCGCAGTCCCGACTACGTGCTGCACATGGATGCCCAGCAGGACATCCTGCTCGGGATCTACCGGGCCTTCGAGCGCGAACGGATCCAGTTCGCCCATCCGCTGTCGGTGATCCGGGTGGCCGAGCCAAACGACCCGATACGCGGCTGGCCGCCCATGCCAGCGGCCCAGGGCGCTGAGCTAAAGCATTGATTTATATGGATGACTTAGCCGGACTCTTCCTACAGGGCCGGGCTGTCGGGTCCTATTCACGGTCCCGCGAGCCGGGCTTACCATGGACTTGCATCTTCCAGAACAGCGTCCGACATGGAAGAGGATCCGACTCATTTCGTCATTGCACAAGGAGACGATCATGGCAACGAACAAGCAGGGCAGGAACAAGCGTGGCAAGAGCCAGGGCGGGAACCAGGGCAATTTGCAGGGCGGCAACCAGGGTAGCGCGCAGAGCGGCAGCCAGGGCAACAGCCAGAGCGGCGGCGGCAGCAACCGCGGCTTCGCCTCGATGGATCCGCAAAGGCAGCGCGAGATCGCCTCCCAGGGCGGCCGCGCCGCCCACGCCTCGGGCAATGCCCACGAGTTCAGCTCGGAAGAGGCGCGTGCGGCAGGCCGCATGAGCCACAAGAACGACGGCAACCGCTAAGTCCCGTAACACCTCGCACGGGAGCAGCCGGGCCGGCAGACGCGACCTTCGGGGCGTGGATGCCGGCCTTTTATTCATCGGCGCGCCATGTCGCGCCCTCGGCCGGGGCCGGTAACGCACCGTTCAGGGTCAGGTCTGTCATTCGGACATGGGCGCACAACCCTTGCGGAATCTCAGAACCGTTTTAAGCATGTCGAGGCTTTTTTCATCTTTCCGACATGGTCCGCGCTGCGCGGGTTGCGGCGGCGAATGTGAGCCGGGCATTGACGAGTTTGGGATAAACAAACCAGCATTTTGAGATTCAGCAAAGGTATGCGCTCGGTGTCCGAATGACAGACCTGACCCTGAATGCCGCACGGCCACGGAAACAGCCGGGCCGGCAGAGGCGACCTTCGGACGTGGATGCCGGCATTTTTGTATGTTGTTAACAAAGAACCGCAAGGCGGGTCACCCCGTCCTTGCGGTTCTCGCGCCATCCGGCGTCCAGCGCCGGATCACGCAGCTTACTCGGCCTTCGCCGCCACGGTCCGCGCCCCGGCCGCAGTCTCCTGCACCCCGCCCCCGATCGCCTCGGCCGCCTTCTTGCCGGCCAGCAGTGCGTGATCCGAGTTGTAGTACTCCCACTCGCTGTAGCGGCCCGCCAGCGTGATGTCGTGCTGCTTCAGCCAGGCCTTGCAGGTCTCGACGTTCTTCGCGCGGTTGTGGTCGTACAGCACGTAGGCGATCGGCATGTCGACCTGGTTCGCGCACAGGACCGTGTCGCCTTCCTGGATCATGCCCACCTTGCGGCAATCCTCGATCGCGCGGGCGATCAGTTCCTCGCCGTCGACCGGCAGCGGCTTGTACGGCGAGTACGAGATCTCGCAGGTGAAGCCGAAGCCGCCCTCCGGATTGCATTCCGGGCTGGCGTTACCCTGCACGAAGATGCGGTGGAAGATGGTGTCTTCCGGGTAGTAGATCCAGTGCTTGTCGGTCGCGTTCGGACGGTCGATGCCGATGTTCACGCAGCGGATCGACACGTGGCGCAGGCCCTTGGCGGCCGCGCGCACCTCTTCCGGGGCCTGGTCGCCGATCACGCGGATCAGTTCCGGCAGCGGCATGGTCGAGACCAGCTTGTCGTAGCGGAAGCGGCGGCCGTCGGCCAGCGCCACCACGTGTTCGCGCGGCAGCACCTGGACCACGTCGGCGTTGGTCTCGATCTTGCCCTTGATGTGAGGCAGGAAGCCGTCCATCAGCGCCTGGAAGCCGCCCTTCAGCGGGTAGCCGAAGCGGGCGTTCGGGCCCATCGGCTTGGCGACCGGCTCCAGCGCGCCCTGGATGATCTCTTCCAGGTTCGGCAGCGGCACCCGCCCGCCCAGCCACGAGGTTTCCATCTCCGCCAGCGGCACCGTCCAGATCTTCTTGTTGTAGGGGATGGCGAAGTGCTTGCCGATGCCCTTGCCCCACACCTTGTAGATGAACTGCTCGAAATTCTTCACCTCGCCCTTGACCGACTTGTCGGTATTGCAGGCATCCAGCGTGCCGTCGGCGCAGCAGTCCTCGGCCTGCTGGCCCGCGCCCTCGTCCTCGTTGCTGGCGCCGTAGCGCGCCTCGATCGCGCCCATCACGCACTCGGTGATGACTTTCGGCGGCAGCCCGTACAGCGCGCCCTGGAAGGGATAGCGGGTGAACACGTTCTTGCTGTAGACCCAGGCTTCGCGGTTCTGCCAGTGCACGTTGTCGCCCAGCAGGACGTCGTACATCTTCAGCACGTAGGGGTCGTTCGAAAACATGATGTGGCCGGCGTAGTCGAACGTGAAGCCGCTGTCCTCGATCGAGCGGCACCAGCCGCCGATGGTGGCGTTACGTTCGAGTACCAGGGTGTCGGCGCTCAGGTGGTAGGCGGCCGACAGGCCGGTCGGACCGGTGCCGATGATGATGTTGCGGTACGAGGACTTGGCGGTCTTCGCGACCGGCAGCGGATTGACCTTGGCGCCGGCGGCGTCCGGGCTGGCCACGCTGTGGCGCTGCGCCTTGTTGCCCGGCACGACACTGGTGATCAGCTCATGCATGCGGCCCGCGGTGCGGTCCCACGAGGTGCCGGCCACGATCTCGCGCATGCGCCTGGCCATCGCCAGCTTGTCGCCCTCGGTCATGCCCAGCATGCGCTCGCAGGCGGCGATGTATTCCTCGGGCGTGGCGGCGATCGCCACCACGTCGCCGTACGGCACCTTGACGTCGGTGATCGGGGTCGAGACGCTCGGCAGCTCGGCCGCCATGTACTCGAGCACCTTGGTCGGGCTGATGAACTTGGTCGATTCGTTCATCGCGAACGGCAGCAGGCACACATCCCAGCCGGCCAGGAACTTCGGCAGGTCCGGATAATTGCGCTGGCCCATGTAATGGATGTTCGGTCCCTGCGGCAGCGCGGCCGGGTCGATCTTCACGACCGGACCCACCAGCACGATCTGCCATTCCGGATGGGCGGTCGCCATGGCGCGCACCAGATCCGTGTCGAAGCGTTCGTCGATCACGCCATAGAAACCCAGGCGCGGATGCGGGATATGGGCCTGGTCGGGATGCGAGATATCGCGGTCCTGCGCCTGGCGGAAGTGCCTGGCGTCGACGCTGCTCGAGAAGCAGTGGGCGCTGGCGTGGCGGTCCTTCTTGGATTCGTACAGGCTCGGGCCGCCGGTGAAGACCAGGTCGGCGATGTTCAGCAGCGCGCTCTCGCGCTGCAGCAGCTGCTTGGGCGCGTTCCTGAAGGCGGCCAGTTCGTCCATGCAGTCGTAGATGACCTTGGACGGGTGCAGGCCCTGCAGCAGGGGCAGCGCCATCGGAGTGTAGAACCAGACGATCGGCTCTTCGCCATCGGGGACCAGGTCGGCCAGCAGGCCTTGCAGGGTCGGGATCTGGTCATCGTGGAAGCCAGGTGCATGGATCGCGGTATGCGGACGGCACACCGTAATGTTCGGCGCGACGGCCGTTTTTTGCAGGTGTGCCTGTCCCTCGCCATACACCGGTTCCTCGACGAAGAGGATGTGGTAGTGTTCCGCCAGACGGGTCATCAGGTGCTGGGGACGCTGGAAGACAAAGTCCCAACGCAGGTGGCAAAACACGATCAGGGTCGGCATATTCATTTCCTTTCGCCTTGCTGGCGCTATAGTTGTGGGCAAATATGGCCGTGCCGGTTCTCTCTCTCCTATGCCAGTTGCGGACATGCTCTCTGAACCAGGCCGGACCCCAGCATCGTAACATGACTATTTTTTAATGTTTCCATTTATGCATTGCAATATTTCCAATAAGAATCAATTTTCGTACGGATACTGCTGGGCTCTCATAGTGGAGCTTTTTCTGCCCGGAAGCTGCATGTAGGTTTCGTCCTACGAGAAAGCAAGAATATCCACTACGCATGGCAACCGATTTCTTGATGGTGCGGCGCCGCGAATGGCTTGCGAACGGCCGGTTTTCGCAGGCCGTGAGAGGAGAACGGGATGGCCGGGGGCCGCCAGGGCGAGGCCCCTCGAAAGGTAGAGCGATGGCTGAGCGCTCTCTGCGGGAGCGCCCATGGCGGGACGGCCCGCCGTTTACCCGGCCTGGTAGGGCGTGGCGCCCTCGGCATGGCCATCGGCGCTGAATCCGGTGGCGACCGAAACGCCCTCGAGGCCGAGCGACAATAGTGCATCGCACAATTCGTCGACCTCGGCGCCGAGGTCGGCGGCCAGGTCGACCGGCCTTTCCACGCTCCCCCAAGGCACGCCGCCATCGAGCGCATACAGGTTCGCGCGCAGCACGATGTGCTCGCCCATGTCGAGCGGGGCGACGGCGGCGTGCACCTGGTCGGCCGCCAAGTCCTTGGCGGCCAGCGTGCGACTGACCTCGGACAGCAGGGCCAGGGTCGCCAGTTCGGCCACGCCCTGCTCCTTGGCGCCGTAGAACAGGTCCTGGTACAGGAAATTCAGTTCCAGGCGATCCGGGTCCCGGGCCAGGCAGCGGCGCAGCAGCGGCGCCACCTCGACGCTCCAGTCGCGGTAGCGCGCCATGCGCCGCGCGAACCAGGCGTCGCTGCCCTCCTCGTCCTTCGGCACCTGGTAGAACGGGTCCTCGGCGCGCTTCAGCGAAAAGCCGAGCAGGAAGCGCAATTCCATCGCCGATTCGTCGGGGGCGACCGGCTCGCCGGTCCAGCCGCGGATGCTGGCCTCGATGGTGGGAGCCGGCTGCAGCTTTTTCTCGACCAGCGAGGCGGCCGCCTCGCGCAGCATCTCGTGCAGGGCGCCGAAGGACACGTGGTCGATCTCGGCCAGGTCGTAGGCGTGCTGGATCAGGACGACTTTCGCGTCCTCGCTTTCCAGGCCGCCCGACCTGAAGCTGGCGGCCAGCTGCTCGAAGGCCTCGGGATCCTGGAAGTTCTCGCGGGCCGCCAGGCCGCCGCTGCTGCGCACGAACACCGGCACCAGGAAGGCGTCGATCTCGTACTCGGGGCCGTTCTCGCGGCGGAAACGCCAGGTTGCCGCTTCCTCGTGGATGCGCTCGCGCAGCAGGCGGCAGGCGCCCGGGTCGGTGTAGCGCGCGATCTCGATCGCTTCGTACAGCACCTCGTCGCGCTTCCGGCGCACCGCCTTGCGCACGGCCTGCAGCAATTCTTCCTCGCGCTCGTCGTCGCCGCCGAAGCCCGGCACCTCCTCGCGTTCGGCGATCTCGAGCGCCAGGTCGGCCAGCTCCTGGGCCTGGGCGCTGGTATCGGGCTCGCGCGTGTTGTTCGATTTGCGGGGGATGGGACGCTTATTCTTGGGCATGATTGCTGCGCATAGTGATGAAGTCACCATGTTAGCGCATCGCACCGCATACCGGCGCGGCGTGCGGCCGCGCTCACGGACCCGGCGCAATGTTATGCTTCGGGCAAAACAACAATCGGGGAAGCCCACATGCTCGAAAAACTCTTCAAACTCCGGGAACACGGCACCGACGCCCGCACCGAAATGCTGGCCGGACTGACCACCTTCCTGACCATGGTGTACATCATCTTCGTCAATCCCTCGATCCTCGGCGACGCCGGCATGCCGAAGGAAGCGGTGTTCGTCGCCACCTGCCTGGTGGCGGCCTTCGGCACCGCCGTGATGGGCCTGTACGCCAACTACCCGATCGCGATGGCGCCCGGCATGGGCCTGAACGCGTATTTCGCCTACGCCGTCGTGCTGGGCATGGGCATCGCCTGGCCGGCCGCGCTGGGCGCGGTCTTCATCTCGGGCTGCCTGTTCATCCTGGTGTCGCTGCTCGGCCTGCGCGGCATGATCGTCAACGGCATCCCGCGCTCGATGCGGGTCGCCATCACGGTCGGCCTGGGCATGTTCCTGGCCCTGATCGCACTCAAGAACGCCGGCATCGTGGTGGCCAACGAGCCGACCCTGGTCAAGGCCGGCGACCTGCACCGGCCCGAGGCGATCATGGCCATCGCCGGCTTCTTCGTGATCGTCGCCCTCGACCGCCTGAAGGTGCGCGGCGCGATCCTGATCGGCATCGTGCTGGTCACGGTGCTCAGCTTCTTCTTCGGCGGGAATACCTACAGGGGCATCTTCTCGGCGCCGCCCTCGATCGACCCGACCCTGTTCAAGCTGGACGTCCCGGGCGCGCTCTCGGTCGGCATCCTGAACGTGGTGCTGGTGTTCTTCCTGGTCGAACTGTTCGACGCCACCGGCACCCTGATGGGCGTGGCGCGCCGCGCCGGGCTGCTGGTCGAGGGCAAGATGCACCGCCTGAACAAGGCCCTGCTGGCCGACAGCGGCGCGATCGTGGCCGGCTCGATCCTGGGCACCTCGAGCACCACCGCCTACCTGGAGAGCGCCTCCGGCGTGCAGGCCGGCGGCCGCACCGGCCTGACCGCGCTGACGGTGGCGGTGCTGTTCCTGGCCTGCCTGTTCATCGCGCCGCTGGCCGGCGTGGTGCCGGCCTACGCGACCGCGCCGGCGCTGCTGTTCGTGGCCTGCCTGATGCTGGCCGACCTGGGCGAGGTCGAATGGGGCGACAGCACCGAGAGCATCCCCGCCGCCGTCACCGCGCTGGCGATGCCGTTCACCTTCTCGATCGCGGAAGGCATCGCCTTCGGCTTCATCTCCTATGCGATGCTCAAGCTGCTCACCGGCCGCTGGCGCGAAGTGGCGCCGGTGGTGTGGGTGATCGCGGCGCTGTTCACCTTCAAGATCGCCTATACAGGTGCCTGAGAGTCGCCTGGTCAACGCCGGCCGCCGGCGCGCCGCGCGCCGGACAAGGGCAGCGCGGCATTCTCGCGCAGCAGCCGGCCGCAATCCTCGGCCGGCACCGGACGGCTGAACAGGAATCCCTGCATCTCGTCGCAGCCGTTCTGCGCCAGCAGGGACAGCTGGTCCTGGTTCTCGACACCCTCGGCGATCACCGTCAGGCGCAGGCCATGGGCCATGGCGATCACGGCGCGCGAGATCGCCAGGTCGTCGGGGTCGGAGGCGATGTCCTGCACGAACGACCTGTCCAGCTTGAGCTTGTCGACCGGGAAGCGTTTCAGGTAGCTCAGGTTCGAATAGCCGGTGCCGAAGTCGTCGATCGCCAGCCGCACGCCCATCTCCTTCAGGCGGCACAGCACCTCGAAGGTCTTCTCCGGGTCGTCCATCGAGGCCGTCTCGGTCAGTTCCAGCTCCAGCAGCCGGGGCGCGAGTCCGGTCTCGTCCAGGATCCGGCGCACCGTCCCGGCCACGTCCCCGGACAGCTGGCGCGCCGACAGGTTGACCGATACCGGCACGGCCCGCAATCCCTCCTCCTGCCAGGCGCGGCACTGCACGCAGGCGCTGCGCAGCACCCACTCGCCGATCTGCAGGATCAGCCCGGTCTCCTCGGCGACGCCGATGAAGCGGCCCGGCGGCACCATGCCCAGTTCCGGATGGCGCCAGCGCACCAGCGCCTCGACCCCGATGATCGCCCCGGTCTTCAGGTCGAGCTGCGGCTGGTAGTGCAGCAGCAGCTCGTCGCGCTCGACGGCGCGCCGCAGCGCGCTCTCGAACTTGAAGCGCTCGCTGGCGTCCTGGTTGAACTCGGGGCGGTAGAACTCGTAGCGTTCGCCGCCCCTTTCCCCGGCCAGGCGCAGGGCGCTCTCGGCGCGCTGGGCCAGCAGCTCGTAGCCCTCGCCATCGTTCGGGCATACCGTGATGCCGAGGCTGGCGTCGAGGTGCAGCTCTTCCTCCTCCCAGTGGAAGGACTGGCGCATCGCGGTCTGCACCTGGCGCACGAACTGCGACAGCTCGTCCACACCGGCGCGCCGGGTGGCCAGCGCGAACGTGGCCTCGGAATAGCGCGCCACGGTCTCGCCGCCGGACAAGGCGCACAGGCGGCGCGCCACCTGCTGCAGAAGGTCGCGTTCGGCATCCACACCCAGGGTTTCGCGCACCAGCGGCAGGCGCTCGACGCTGATCAGGATGAAGCCCATGACCTTGCCGCCGGCACGGATCTTTTCCTGCAGCTGGTCGACGCGGTCGCGCAGCAGCGCGCGGTTGGGCAGGCCGGTCAGGCTGTCGTAATTGCTCAGGTAGCGGAGGCGGTCCTCGGCGCCGCGCAGCTCGGTCACATCGAGCCCGGTGGACAGCACCGCCTCGATCCGCCCCGCGCTGTCGCGCAGCGGCGCGGTGGACCAGATCACCGAACGCAGCTCTCCCGTACGGGTCAGCCATTCGCCCTGGATCCGGCGCGGCAGCTTCTCGAGCGGCAGGTCGTGCAGGAAGCGGCGCACCGCGGACGGATCGTCGCGCAGCTGGAAGATCTCCCACATCGGGCGCCCCAGCGCCTCTTCCGGGCTCCAGCCCAGGGCTTCCTGGCAGGCGCGGTTGTACAGCCGGATGCGGCCCTCGCGGTCGCACAGCACCACCAGCGCGTCGGTGGTGTCGACCACCGCCGACAGCAGGTTGCGCTCGGAGCGCAGCGCCTCGGTGCGCTCCTGCACCAGCGCCTCCATGTGGGCGTACAGGTGGGCGCGTTCGGTCGCCACCCCGATCTGGTTGCCGATCGTGCCCAGCAGCTGCATGTCGTCCTCGCCCAGCAGGCCGGGCGCGGTCGCCAGGTGCAGCAGGCCGAGGCTGCGTCCGCCCGCCATCAGCGGCACGCAGGCGTGCATCCCGCCCAGTGATTCGCACTCGCCGACCAGCTCCGGACCGCGCAGCTCTCCCGACAACAGGCGCCGCGTACACTGGCAGTCGAGGCTGGCGCCATGGCCGATCGCCACGCCGAGCGCGCGCGCCTCGACCACCCGCAAGCTGCCGGCATCGTCGTACAGGGCGATGCAGCCGCCGGTCACCCCGGGCAGGTCGAGTGCGCGCTCGAGCGCGCCGCCCGCCACGCCGCGCTCGGTCAGCGCCGGATTCAAGGCTTCCGCGATCCGGTACAGTCCTTCCAGCGACTGGTAGGACCGGGCGATCCGCTCCTGCTGGGCCTTGAGCTCCTCGGTCATCTGGATCGCTTCCTCGTAGGTCGAGATCAGGAGATCGAAGATCTGCTGGCGCTCGGCCGTGATGAAATGCGTCTGCCCGCCCAGGTTGACCCGCATTCCCAGCTGGACCCGCTCGTTGCTGCGGAAGGCGCGGTTGGCCAGGATGAAGCCGATGCGCCCCAGCAGGTAGCGGCCGTCGAAGGGCTTGCGGATGAAGTTGTCGGCGCCGCAATCGAGCCCGCGGATGACGTCGTACAGGCTGGTCAGGGAGGTCAGCAGGATCACGGGGATGTCACGCAGCTGCGGATCCTGCTTCACTTCCCGGCACAGGGTGAAGCCGTCCATCACCGGCATCGCGATGTCGCTCACGATCAGGGTCGGCGGCGCGGCGCGCGCCGCCGCCAGGCCGGCGGCCCCATCGCGGGCGATGCGCACCCGGTAGCCGCCCTGCCCGGTCAGCAGGTGCGACAGCTGCTCCGCCTGGGTAGCGCTGTCTTCGACGATCAGGATCTCGACCATGTTTCCTCGCTCGTGTACGTCATCATGCTTGTCGTTCTGGTTGCTCATCGCTGTTCTTCTTAGTAGCCGAGGAGCGCCAGGCTGCGCCCCGGGTTGTTTGCAATCGCATGCAGCGCCTTCCCGATCCGGACCGGATCGAGCACCAGCTGCGCCGCGCCCAGCCGCAGGGCTTCGCCCGGCATGCCGTACACCGCCGCGCTGGCGCGGTCCTGCACGATGGTGACGGCGCCGTCCTCGCGCAGCTGCTTGAGTTCCTGGGCGCCGTCCTTGCCCATTCCCGTCAACAGCACCGCCACGCTGGCCGCGCGCAGCTCGGCCGGGACGGAGCGGAACAGGTGCGACACGGCCGGCCGCATGCCGTGCTCCGGCGCCCCCAGGGAGAGCCGGGCGCGCAGCTCGCGCGTCACCGCCAGCTGGGAGCGTTCCGGCGCCAGCCAGGCCGTGCCCGGGGCCAGCAGCTGGCCGTGGGCGGCGACCGCCACCGGAAAGCCGCTGGCCTGGGCCAGCCAGTCGGCCAGGCCCTGGGTGAAACCGGCCGAGATGTGCTGGACGATCAGCACCGGCAGCGGGAACTCCTGGCCCAGCTGGGCCAGGATGTCGCGCACCACCGCCGGCCCGCCGGTGGAGGCGCCCACCAGCACCAGCCGGCGCCCGCGCCCGGCCCCCCCGGCGCGGGGCGTCCGCTGCGATTCCGGCGCCCAGCGCCGCACCACGCGCACCTCGGCCATCGACTTGACGGTGCGCACCAGCGCGCGCGCGCTCGCCTCGTGCTCCGGGTGGCCGGGTCCGTAGGGCCGGTGCACCTGGACCAGGGCGCCGGCCTCGATGGCGCGGAAGCTGGCCTCGACTTCGGCGCGGTCGGCGCAGCCGCTGACCACCACGATCGGCGCCGGGCAGGTCTGCATGATGCGGCGGATGGCCTGGTAGCCGTCCATGTGCGGCATGTGCAGGTCCATGGTGATCGCATCGGGACGCAGGCGCGCCGCCATCTCGAGCGCCTGCTCGCCGTCGGCGGCGCAGCCGAGCACCTGGATCGCCGGATCGGCGCCCAGGACCTGCACCAGGAGCTCTTGCACGGAAGGAGAATCGTCGACCACCAGGACCCGGATCATGCTGCCTCCTCAGGTCAGGCGGCGCAAGGTCGCGAGCAGCTGGTCCTGGTCGAACGCGCCCTTGGTCAGGTAGGCGTCGGCCCCGGCCAGCAGCCCGCGCTCGCGCTCGGCGGACGTGTGCAGCGAGGTCACCAGGATCACCGGCAGCTGCGCCGTGTCCGGATCGGCGCGGATGGCCGCGGTCAGGGCCAGGCCGTCGAGCCGGGGCATCTCGATGTCGGACACCACGGCGTCGAAGCGTTCACGGCGCAGGCGCGACAGCGCTTCCAGGCCGTCGGCGGCGGTGTCGACCCGGCAGCCGGCGCCTTCCAGGATGTGCTTGAGCAGCAGGCGCGAGGTGATCGAATCCTCCACCACCAGCACATGGCGGCCGCCCGCGGCCTGCGGCGCTGTGGGCATGGCGGGCGCCGGCCCTGCGCCGCCATGGCGGGCGCGGGCGCCGAGATCGTCCAGGCCGAGCACCGGCACCAGCGCGCCGTCGCCCAGCTGGACCGCGCCGGTGAAGTGGCGCACCCGCCGCAACAGGGGTCCGAGCCCGCGCGGCAGCACGTCCTGTTCCGCCAGGATGGCGTCCACCAGCAGTGCGTAGGGCTGGGCCGCGCCCTGCACCAGCAGGGCCACGCCGCTGGCGGCGCCGGGTTCCGGCGCCGGCGCCCCGAACAGCACCGCCAGCCGCACCAGCGGCAGCACGCGGCCGTCGGCGACGATGGTGGCGCGGTTTTCCACCGTGCGCACCTCGCCCGCGCGCACCGCACGTACTGCGCCCAGGGCCGCGAGCGGCGCCGCATAGCGCCGTCCGCCCGCCTCCACCACCAGCGCGCGCAGGCTGGCCAGGCTGACCGGCAGGCGCAGCTCGAACAGGGAACCCCGGCCCACCCCGCTCTCGAGCGACAGCTCGCCGCCGACCGCCGCGATGGCGTCGGCCACCACCGCCAGCCCCATGCCGCGCCCCGACAGCGCGCCCACCTCGGCGCGGGTGCTGACCCCGGGCCGCAGGGCCAGGCGCAGGCGCTCCTGTTCGCCCAGGGCGTCCAGCTCGGCCCCGGACATGCCGCTGCGCGCGGCCGCGGCCGCGAGCGCCGCCGCATCGAGTCCGGCGCCGTCGTCGCTCACCCGCAGCAGCACCTGGCGCGCGTCGGGCTGGTGCACCGCGACGCGCAGGGTCCCGGCCGCGCCCTTGCCTGCCGCCAGGCGCGCCTGCACCGGTTCGATCCCGTGGTCGACCGCGTTCGCGACCAGGTGGATCAGCGCTTCGCGGATCGCCCCGAGCACGCGCCGGTCGACCTGGACCGCGGCGCCTTCCACGGCCAGCTGGACTTCGCGTCCGCGCTCCCGGGCCAGCTTGCGCACCAGGGCCGGCAGCTCGTCCAGCGCCTCAGAGAACGGCACCAGGGCGGTTTCCAGCACCGCGCCCATCATCCGGGTACGGGTGGCCGCCAGCCCGGCGCAGGTCGTGGCGAGCGCCTGCGCCAGCTGTTCGCAGCGCAGCGCGGCGGCCGCGCCGGGTTCGCGGCCGCCGTCCTGGCCGCCCATGCCGGCCGCCAGCGCGCGCAGTTCGCCGATCTGGTGGTTCAGGCTGAGTTCCGAGGCCAGCAGCGCTTCGGTCTCGGTGCGGATGGCGTCGAGCTGGGCGGCGCGCACCCGCACGAAGTCGGGCAACGGCGCGGATACGGGCGTATCCGCTTGCGGCGGCGCCACCGGGTCCGGCGCCGCCGGCGCGGACGGCCTGGCGGGAGCCGCCGAAGCAAGCGGCGCCGGCGCTTCCCGCGCCAGCCGCGCGGCGGCCTGGTCGAGCTGCAGGCACAGCGCGGCCGCCTGGTTGCGCGCCCGGCCGCCGGCGCCGGCCGCCAGCTCCCCGGCCAGTGCCACGGCCTGGTGCAGCCGGTCGAGTTCGCCGGCTGCCAGCGCGGACGCGCCCGGCGCCGCCGCGCACAGTCCCTCGACGGCGTGGCACAGGCGTTCCAGCTGGTCGAGGTCGACCGCGCGCGCCGCGCCCTTCAGCGTGTGCAGCGCCTTCAGCACCGATTCCAGGGCGCCGGCGCGCGCCGCGTCGTCGCCGGCCTGCTCGTAGGCCATCAGACCGGCCTCGATGCGGCGCAGGTGGCCGCGCGCCTCGTCGGCGAAGATCGCCAGCAGTCTATGGCGGAAGGCCTGGCCGGGTTCGCTCATCGGGCTCTCAGACCTTGAACCGCTCGCTGACCTCGCGCAGCTTCTGGCCCAGCTCGTGCAGGTTCTGGGCCGCCTGCTCGGTCTGGCGCGAGCTGGCCGCGTTCTCGGCGGTGACCTGCTGGATGTTGTCCATGGCCAGCGCGACCTGGTCCATGCCCGCCAGCTGCTGCTGGCTGGAGGCGGCGATCTGGGCCGCCGCCTCGGCCGCGTCGGCGATGCTCTCGGCCAGGGTGCGGATCGCCTCGCCCGCCTCGCCGGCCTGGAGCACGCCCGTCGCCACCGTCTTGGCACCCTGCTCGGCGATCATCACCGCCGCGCCGATCGACTTCTGGATGTCGCCCAGGATCTCGCGCACCTGACGCGTCGCCTGGCGCGACTGCTCGGCCAGCGCCCGCACTTCCTGGGCCACCACCGCGAAGCCCTTGCCCTGGTCGCCGGCCTTGGCGGCCTCGATCGCGGCGTTCACCGCCAGCAGGTTCGACTGGTCGGCCAGCCCGCCGACGCTGACGATGATCTCGGCAATCGCCTGGCTGCGCTCGGACAGGCGCACGATGGTGGCGGCGATCGACTCCATCTTTTCCTGCACGCTCTCCATGCCGCGCACCCCGCCTTCGACCGCCTGGCGGCCGCGCGCCGCGGTACTGGCCGCGGCCTGGGCGGCATCCGACACCAGGCGCGATTTCTGGCTCGCCAGCAGCGCGGTCTGCTTGACTTCCTCGACCGTGGTGGTGGTCTCGCTGACGGCGGCCGCGGTCTGCGAGGTGCCGGCCGTGCCCTGCATGGTGCTGGCCAGGATCTCGCCGGCCGCGGCGCCCAGGGTCGCGATCCCGCTGTTGGTCTCGGTCATCAGCTGGCGCCATGACACCACCATCTGGCCAAGCGCCTCCAGCAGGCGGCCGACTTCGTCGCGTCCGCGCGATGCCGGCACCGCCACCGTGAGGTCGCCGGTGGCGATGCGTCCGGCCACCAGGGTCGCTTCCTTGAGCGGGGCGGCGATCGCGCGGTCCAGCCAGAACACCAGCGCGGCGGCCATCAGCAGCGCGGCCAGGTTGCAGGCGACCAGGGTGCGGCGCGCGTCGTCGACCAGGACCTCGGTGTCGTGCATGCGCTTCGCGGCCTCCTCGAACTGTTCGGTGCTGATGCGGTCGGCGACCTCGCGCAGCGGGTCGAAGCGGCGCTGCAGCGTGCCGGCGACGAGCCGGCCGGCATCGGCCTGGCGGCCCGCCTTCAGCAGCGGCATGACCTGCTCGTCGCGCAGGCTCGTGTAGTTGCGCAGCAGGGCATTCAGCTCGGCGTAGGCCTGGCCGAAGCTCGCGTCGCGCCCGACGTTCGCGTCCAGCCTGGCGCCCAGTTCGCCCACCCTGCGCGCGGCCAGGCTGACGCGCTCGAACAGCGCCGGCTGGTCGGCGGCATCGGCTACCGCCAGCGACAGCATGGCGACCCGTTCGCGATTGAGCTCGTTGCGCAGGCTGACGACGTTGAAGGCCGTCGCCAGGTCGTCCTCGAACAGCGCGCGCTGGGATTCCCGCAGCGCCCCGGTGGTGCGGTAGGTCAGCACGCTGACCGCGCTCAGGAGCAGGATCAGGAGGCCGAAGCCCGCGATCAGCTTGGTCCGGGTACTCGCGTTGGAAAACAGGTTCATTCAATCTCCTAGGTCTGGTCCCAGTGCACCACCAGCGAGGCGTCGCCCAGCATGGCGGCGCCGTCGAGGATCGCGGTCTGGTCGGGGGCGACGCCCAGCAGGTAGCCGCCGCGGCGCCCGCCGAAAGCCGGCAGGCCGGGGGGGAGCGCGGCGCGCGGGTAGCGCTGCACGCCGGTGACGGCATCGGCCAGCAGCGCGAATTCCATGTCCCGGCCCTGCAGGATGACCAGCCCCGCGGGCTCGGTCAGCCTGGACAGCGGCAAGGCCAGCAGCGTGCGCAGGTCGAGCACCGCCACCACCTGGCCGCGGAAGGCGGCGATGCCCGCCACATGGTTGGGCATTCCGGGCAGCGCGGTCAGCGCCGGCATGCGGGTCGCCTGCGCCACCCAGCGGGTCTCGACGGCATAGCGCTCGCCCGCCACCTCGAAGGCCAGCACCTCGAGCGCGGCGCCGTCCATGGCGTCGAGCAGCGGCGGCGCCGGCCGCGCCAGCGCCAGGCTGCGTTCGCGCAGCACGTCCGCGCCGGAACGTCCGTGCTCCGCTTCCAGCATGCTGAGTTCCAGGCGGCGCGCGATCGCGGCCCAGTCGAAGTCCTGTGCCCCCGTCATCCGACCCGGCCCTTCCAGGCGCGCACCGATGCGCGCAGGCTGGCGGCCTGCCAGCCGTCGGCGCCCGGCACGACGGCGTCGTCGGCCAGCCTGTCGAGCAGTGCGTCGCTGGCGGCGAACTCGCGCAGGGCGCGCTCGCGGCTGCCCTCGCCGAGGTGGGCGATCGCGCTCAGGTAATGGGCCAGGATCGAATCCGGCTCGAGGTAAAGGTGGCGCTGCAGGTGGACCAGGGCGGAGCTGGCCTCGCCCTGCTCCAGCGCGATCTCGGCCGCCGCAAGGTGGATCCCGGCCTCCAGCGGCCAGCGGCCGGCGCCATCCAGCAGTGCGTCGAATGCCGCCGCCGGCTCCCCGGCCCGCGCCAGCTCGCGCGCCCGTGCGATCACGGCGCCCGGATCCGGCGCGGCGGCCAGGGGCGCCGGCGCCGCCACGGGAGCGTCCGGGAGCGGGAGGACGCGCGCTGGCGCCGGGGCCGGTGCGATCGCCGCCCGTGCGCCGGCCGGCGCGCGCACCGGCGCCCGGTCCGGCAGCTTGCGGTAGAAGATGGCGTCCGGATGGTAGGTGGCGGCGAAGCCGGCGAACAGCTCGCTCGATGCTTCGCTCGGGTTGACCACCAGCCAGCCGCCTTCGACCAGGCAGGCCCGCAGGCGCGCGATGGTCATCTGCATCTGACGCCGCGAGAAATACATCAGCACGTTACGGCAGAAGATCACGTCCATGCCGGCGATCCCGCCGGCCGCCGATGGAAACAGCGGCTGCGCCAGGTTCAGCTGGGCGAAGCGGACCTGGGCGCGCACGTCCGGACGCAGCGCGTACAGGCCCGGTCCGGCGGCGCTGAACCAGGCCGCGCGCAGCGCCGGATCGCTGCGCCGGAACGACCAGTCGCGGTACAGGCCGGCGCGCGCCGTGGCTAGGCTGGCGGCGTTCAGGTCGGTGCCGAGGATGGCCATGCGCCCCGGGTCGAGCCCGGGCAGCGCCTGGCGCAGCGCGATCGCCATCGAATACGGCTCCTCGCCGGTGCAGCAGCCGGCGCTCCAGACCCGCAGGCTGGCCTGCGGGTTGGTCGCCAGCTTGGCGCGCGCGACCTCGCACAGCAGCGTGAAGGCGCGCGGCTCGCGGAAGAAATAGGTTTCGGCGATGGTCAGGTGGCGCGCGCACAGGTCGGCCTTGGGCCGGTCCCAGGCGCCGCCCAGCAGCCAGTCGAGCAAGGCGTCCTGGTCGGCGAATCCGCCGGCGCGCGCCATCCGCCCCACGGCCTGGTCCAGGTCGCGCTGGCGCAGCGCCGCGAAATGCAGGCCCAGCTCGGTTTCCACGCGCTGCGCCAGGCGCGCCATGCGCTCAGTGGACGGCATCGCCGACTCCCTCGAGCGCGCGCGCCAGGCGGCGCCGTTCATCCTCGAACAGGAAGCGTTCCGGATCGACGATCAGGCACAGGCCGTCGTCCAGGCGCACCACCCCGGCCACGAACGGCGCCGTGCACAGCTCCGCGGGCATGCTTGCGGCGGGCAGGCGTTCGGACACGCCGATCACGCGGTCGACCACCAGGGCGGTGAGCAGGCCCGGCAGCTGAACCAGCACGATCTGCTGGGAAGCCTGGATCGGCCTTGGCGCGAAGCCGAGGCGGCGGCACAGGTCGAGCACCACGGCCACCTCGCCGCGCACGTTGAGCACGCCGAGCACGATCTCGCCGGCCGCCGGCAGCGGTGTGGGTTGCGCGCTGGCGACCACGCGCCGCACGTGCTGCAGCGGCAGCGCGACGCGGTGTCCGCGGCATTCGAACTCGATCAGGCCTAGCGTGCTTGGGATGCTCATCGGTACAAGGCAGCCGCGCACGCACGGCTGCTGACAGGAATGGAAACTCGTGATGCCTTACGGCGATGCCCCCATCCTACCCAAGCCCAGCCGGGTGCACGGATCCGGCGCTGGCGGGCCCGGCCCTCCCCGAGCGTCACAGCAATGTCCCCTCGTCACCGGCATATTGTGCCAAGTCATTGATTTAACAATGATTGGACCAATCAGACACAATGCGGGGCGGGTAAGCCGCGTCGCAGATCGGACATGTCCTGTCGTAGATTTAACGACAAGCAGTAACCCGAAGTCGTTGTCAAACGACAACAACTCATGCAGTATGGATCATTCCACCAGGCCGTGCTGGACGGCGTAACGGATCAGCGCGCCATTGGTCGACAGGCCCATCTTCTGGAAAATCCGGTTGCGGTAGGTGTTCACGGAACTGATGCTGATGCCCAGTTCGGCCGCCACCTGCTTGATTTGCAGGCCAGCCCCGATCAGGGCCAGGATCTCGCCCTCGCGCGCGGTCAGCCGCTCGTGCGGCGCCTGGGGCGCCGGCGCGCAGGCCTCCTGGGCCAGCAGCTCGGCCAGCCGCGGACCGATATAGGTGCCGCCCTCCATCACCTTGCGGATCGCCTTGACCAGCTCCTCGGCCGCCATGGTCTTGGTGATGTAGCCGGCTGCGCCGGCCCTGAGCGCGGCCAGCGCGTAGCGCTCCTCGGCGTACATGCTGAGCATGATGACGCGCTGTTCGGGGAAGGCGCGGCGCAGTTCCTCCAGTCCTTCCAGCCCCTCGTGGCCCGGCAGCGAGATATCGAGCACCACCACGTCGGGCCGGTGCTGGGCCACCAGGGCCAGGGTGCGCGCCAGGTCGGCCGCCTCGCCCACGACCCGCAGGCCGGGCGCCGAGCGGATGATCTTCTTGACGCCTTCGCGCAGCAGTTCGTGGTCGTCGGCGATTACCAGGCTTGTCGTTGTCGTCATTGTCTTCCTCTGCGTTGCATGAGGGGGACCCGGGCCGCGACCAGGGTGCCGCGCGGCCGCAGCGATCCGATCAGCAGGCTGCCGTCCACCAGTTCGGCGCGCTCGTGCATGCCCTGCAGGCCGAGCGCGCCGCCGCGCCGCTGGCCGGGCCGCGCGATGCCGACACCGTCGTCGCGCACGCGCAGCACCAGCACGGTGCCGCGCCGTTCGAGGCTGACCCAGACCTTCGATGCCTGGGCATGGCGCAGCACATTGGTCATCGCCTCCTGCAGGATGCCGAGCAGCGCCGCGGCGGCCGCCCGGTTCGGGTGCGGCCGCGCCGGCTCGAAGGTGACGTGGCAGGCGATCCGGGTGCGGCGCTCGAAGTCGCGCACATGCCAGGCGATCGCCGTGTACAGCCCCTGTTCGTCGAGCTCGGGCGCGCGCAGCTCGGTGGCGATCTCGCGCACCAGCACGATCGCCCGCTCGATGGTGGCGCTGGCCGAGCCGAGTTCGGCCACGATCCGCTCGCGCACCATCTCCGCGCCCGGACGCAGGCCGTCCTCGAGCAGCTTGATGTCGATCTTCGCCGCCGACAGGATCTGCCCGAGCTGGTCGTGGACCTCGCGCGCGAGGGCCTTGCGTTCGTTCTCGCGCACCGTCTGCAGGCGCTCGTACAGCACCCGCAGCTCGCCCTGCGCGGCCTGGCGCTCGGCCTCGTCGCGCTTGCGCCGGGTGATGTCGCGCGCGATCGTCACGAAGCAGCGCTCGCCGTGCCAGGCGGGCCCGAGCAGCGACACGAAATGGCTGACCCACAGCTTGCCGCCGGCCGGCCGCCGGTAGCGCACCTCGGCCTCGAACCAGGCGCATTCTCCGGCCAGCAGGCGCGCTGCGCCGGCCTGGAGGCGCGCCAGGCCGGCCGGCTCGATCCAGTCGGCCAGCGCGCGCCCGGCCAGCTGGGCCTCGGCCACGCCGGTGAGCTCGGCGTAGGCCGCGTTCACGTGCACCAGGCGCCCGCGGCCGTCGCTGATCGCGATGCCGCCCGGCGCGCGGTCGAACACCGCCGCCAGCAGCTGGTTGGCCATGCGCAGCTCGCGCGTGCGTTCCTCCACCCGCCATTCGAGCGCGGCCTGGGTTTCGCGCAGCGCGCGCTCGCCCTCCTTGCGGTCGGTGATGTCGCTGGCGAACAGCATCGCGCCCTGCGGCGCAGGATAGCAGCGCGCCTCGAACCAGCGCCCGGTCTCGGCCTGGAAATGGTCGACCGTGATGCCGGCGCGCGCGGTCAGCGCGCCGCGCAGCGCATGCTCGAGGGCCGAGCCGGCCACGCCCGGCCGCAGTTCCGGCAGCGGCCGTCCGATCGCCTCGGCCCGGCTCAGGCCGGTGGCGGCGACCGCGGCCTCGTTCATCGCCTGCACCCGTAGCTCGCGGTCGAGGAAGATCACGGTGTCGCTGGTGCCGTCGAGCACCCCGGCCAGGTCGTTGCGCACCGCCTCGATCTGGCGCAGCAGCACGCCTTCCTGTTCCAGCGCCGTGCGCCGCAGGCGCACCATCTGCACGTGCGAGCGTACCCGCGCGATCAGTTCGCGCCCGCTGAAGGGCTTGACCAGGTAGTCGTCGGCGCCGGCGTCGAGGGCGTCGAGGCGCGCCTCCTCGCCGGCCCGCGCCGACAGCACCAGCACCGAGACGGTCTGGATCGGCCGCTCGGCGCGGATGCGGCGCACCAGTTCGAGCCCGTCGGCGCCGGGCAGCATGACGTCGACCAGGACCAGGTCGGGCGCGCTCGCGCGCACCGCGGCCAGCCCGTGTTCGGCGTCGCGCGCCGCCACCACCCGGCAACTGTCGCCCAGCAGCCGTTCGATGTAGCGCACCACGTCGGCGTCGTCGTCGACCACGACCGCCGTCATGGGCGCCTGCGGCCCTGCGGGATGGAGCGCGCCGCCATCGGCGTTGGCGCGCATTCCGTAGCGCCGTACTTCATCGGTGAACCCGGTGCGCACCTGCCGCAAGGTCGCAGCGCCGCCCTCGGCGGCGCGCCAGGGCAGCCGCACGGTGAAGCGCGCCCCGGCCCCCGCCTCGCTGTCGACCGCGACATCGCCGCCGTGCAGCCGGGCCAGCTCCTGCACCAGGGCCAGCCCGACCCCGCTGCCTTCGGCGCTGCGGCCGGCGGCGCGCGTGCTGCGGTAGAAGCGCTCGAAGACGCGGCCGACCTCGTCGGCGGCGATGCCGATGCCGGTGTCGCTCACGCGCAGGACCAGCCAGCCGTCCTCGCGCCCGACCGCCATCTCGATGCCGCCCGCATGGGTGTACTTGAACGCGTTCGACAACAGGTTGAACACGATCTTTTCCCACATGTCGCGGTCGAGCAGCGCGGCGCCGCGCCCTTCCTCGCAGCGCACCGTCAGCGCCAGGCCGGCCGCCTCGACGGCGGAGCGGAACAGCGCCGCGATCTCGGCGGCGCTGGCGCAGGGATCGATCGCTTCCAGCGCCGGCGGCAGCTGCCCGGCCTCGATGCGGGCGAAATCGAGCAGGGAATTGACCAGCTTGTGCAGGCGCTGGGCGTTACGCTGCGCCATCTCGAGCGGTTCGCGCAGCGCCGGCGGCACCTCGCCCTCGCGTTCCAGCATGGTGTCCAGCGGCCCCATGATCAGGGTCAGGGGCGTGCGCAGCTCGTGGCTGGCGTTGGTGAAGAACTGCGACCGGCTGCGGTCCAGCTCCGCCAGGGCCTCGATGCGGCGGCGCTCGGCGGCCTCGGACTCGGCCAGGGTCACCGCATGGGAGATGTGGCCGGCGATCGAATCGAGGAAGTCGCGGTAGCGGGTGTCGGGCGCGGTGCGCGGATTGAGCGCCATCAGCAGCACGCCGCAGGCGGCGTCGTGGCGTCCGCGCCCGAAGGGCATGACCAGCATCTGGCGCGGCTGTTCCTGCCAGGGGCCGCAGGCGCCGGCCAGGTCCAGCAGCGGCGCGGCGGCGGCCAGCAGCGGCTCCGGCGCATCGAGGTAGCGGCCGGCCCAGGCCGCCACCTGGCGCGCGCGCGCCGGCTCGAGCGGACGCTGCACGCCGGTGCACAAGACCAGCCGGGGTGCGCCGTCGGCGCCGGGCTGCACCAGCGCGACCAGGGGCAGGTCGGGCCCCGCATCGCCCAGCGCCGCCCGCACCCGCGCCAGCGAGTCGTCGCCGCGCTCGCGCAGCGCCACCTGGCTCGCCAGGCCGGCCACGATGCGCTGGCGGCGCTCGGCCAGGACCCGCCCGGTGGTGTCCATGAAGGCGATGAACACGCCGCCGACCGTCCCCTCCGGCAGGAAGATCGGGCTGTACGAGAACGTGATGTAGGTTTCCTCGACCCGGCCGGGAAACTCCAGCATGAGTTCGAGGTCGTCGCTGCGCGTGGCCTTGCCGCTCGCCCGCACCGACTCCAGCATCGGGCCGACGGTGGGCCAGATCTCGGGCCAGACCTCGGCCACCGCCCGCCCCAGGGCCCAGGGGTGCTTGTCGGCGAACAGCGAGCTGGCGGCCTCGTTGTAGATGTAGACGAACTCCGGCCCCCAGGCGATCGCGAGCTGGAAGTCCGAGTGGACGCAGATGCTGGCGGCGCAGCGCAGTTCGGGCGGCCAGTGCGCCACCGGGCCGAGCGCGGTCGCGCTCCAGTCGAGCGCGCGCAGCGCCGCGTTGGTAGCGCCGCCGCCATTGAACAGGGCGATGGCGGCCGGTTCGTCTCTCATGTGTCTCGGGTCTCCCGGTGGATCGGTGCAGCGGCGGATTGTACCGATGAAGAACAAGGATCTGCAAACTCTCCAGAAATCCCCCGGCACAATTGATGGGTTCACAATGCCATCCGGAATGGGTTTGCGCTACAATGTCGAGCAATTCGCGGCTGCCAGGAGCAGCGGCGTTCTTTCCACGAACGATGGGCCGGCAAGCCCGCTGCGCCTTGCGCGGTGGCTGCCGCACAGATGCCGATGAAATCTCTCCCGATCCTGGCGCTGGCACTGGCCGCGCAGGGCGCGGCCGCCGCCTCGCCCGAATTCCCCGCCGTGGGCGACGTGCATGCCCCGCTCACCGTCGAACTGCCCGAAATCCCCGATGGCGGCTGGTTCACCTCCGCCGAACTGGGCGCGATTTCGACCTCGGGCAACACCACCGGCACCTCGATCACCGGCAAGATCGATGCGCGCCACGAAACCGCCAGGTGGAGCCACGAGTTCATCGTCAGCGGCTTCTTCAAGGAAGACGAGTACGAGAACGAGGACGGCACCCGGCAGACCAGCCGCTCGGCCGAGCGCATCGCGGCCTCGGCCAAGGCCTCGCTCAAGCTGCTCGGCGAAGACAGGCGCGCCTTCGTGCTCGGCACCCACGTGAACGACAAGTTCGGCGCCTACACCCGCTATTCGACCATCGGCATCGGTCATGGTTCGCGCTGGTACGACTCGGAGGACAAGACCCTCGACGTCGAGATCGGTCCGGGCTACTTCAGCGGCGAGCGCGACACCGGCGAGGACGAGAGCGGCCTCACGGTGCGCGGCGCGGCGCAGTTCCGCTGGCAGGTGAGCCCCTCGGCCTACTTCACGCAAACGGTCAGCGTCGAGAAAGGCACCTCGAACACGCACTCGGTGGCGGAAACCTCGCTCAGCACCAAGATCAACGGCACCATGCAGATGAAGGCCGGCTTCAGCGTGCGCAGCGACTCCAGCGTCTCCGAAGACAAGAAGAACACCGACACCCAGACCTCGCTGACCCTGGTCTATTCGTTCTGACCGGGCGCCGCCCAGCGCAGTTCGAGGGCGGCGTCGTAGTCGGCCACGGTCACGAATCCCATCTTCGCATACAGCGCCCGCGCGCCATGGTTCTCCCGCCGCACCCGCAGGCGGAGCGCCAGGCGGGCCGCCTGCGCCTCGGCCTGCAGCCAGGCCAGGACCGCGCGCGCATGGCCGCGCCGGCGCGCGTGCGGCGCCACCGACAGGTCGACCACCCGCAGCGCCGCGGCCGAACGGTGCAGCACCAGGCGCCCCACCGCTGCGCGCGGCGCGAGCTTGCCCGCCTCGATCACCCATTCCTCCGCGTCCGGATAACGCAGGGCGTAGTCCTGCCGCTGCAGGTGCTGCTGGTGGCGCGCGATGCCTTGGATGACGCTGCGCGGCACCGGCAGGCCTTGCAGGTCCGGGCGCGCCGACAGGTAGAGCGCGGCGAGAAAGCCCGCGTCCTCCGGGAGCGCCTTGCGCCCGGACCAGCCGGCGCCGCCCGGAGCGGTCAACGCGTCGCCGGCTCGGCCGGTCCGACCGGACGGGCGCCGCCGGCCAGCACCAGGGCGAACAGGCTCAGGAGCGCGGCGGCCGTCAGGTAGTAGCCGACATACTCCAGCCCGTAGTTGGTCGCCAGCCAGGTCGCCACGTAGGGCGCCAGCGAGGCGCCCAGGATGCCGGCCAGGTTGAAGGTCAGCGAGGCGCCGGTATAGCGCACCTCGGGCGGGAACAGCTCGGCCAGCAGGGTGCCCAGCGGGCCATAGGTGAAGCCCACCAGGCACATGCCGATCACCATGAAGACCCCGGCCGCCAGCAGGCCTCCGGCGCCGAACAGCGGTCCGTAGAACAGGCCGAACACGGCGATCGCCCCGCTCACCAGCATCATGGCCGTGCGCCGGCCGTGGCGGTCGGCCAGCAGGGCCGAGGGCGGGATGGTCAGGGCGAAGAACACGACCGCGAACAGCTGCAGCATCAGGAACTGCTGGCGCGAGAATCCGAGCTTGAGCGTGCCCCAGGTGAGCGCGAACACCGTCATCAGGTAGAACACGACGAAGGTCGCCAGCGCGATCAGGGTGCCGAGCACCAGCGCGCGCCGGTGCTCGTTCAGCACCGCCAGCACGGGCACCTTGACCCGCTCGTTACGGTCGAGCACCTTCTGGAAATCGGGCGTCTCGGTGATCTTCAGGCGCACCCACAGGCCGACCGCCACCAGCAGCGCGCTGGCGAGGAAGGGAATGCGCCAGCCCCAGCCGAAGAACTCCTCGTCGCTCATCACTTCGCCGAGCAGCAGGAAGGTGCCGCCGGACAGGAAGAAGCCGATCGGCGCGCCCAGTTGCGGGAACATGCCGTACCAGGCGCGCTTGCCCGGCGGTGCGTTCTCGGTGGCCAGCAGCACCGCGCCGCCCCACTCGCCGCCCAGGCCCAGGCCCTGGCCGAAGCGGCACAGCGCCAGCAGCAGCGGCGCCAGGGTGCCGATCGAGGCATAGGTCGGCAGCAGGCCGATCAGCACCGTCGACAGGCCCATGGTCAGGAGGGCCGCGACCAGGGTCGCCTTGCGCCCGATGCGGTCGCCGAAGTGTCCGAACACGGCCGAGCCCACGGGACGCGCGAAGAAGGCGATCGCGAAGGTCGCCAGCGATTGCAGGGTGGCGGCGGCCGGGTCGGCGGCCGGGAAGAAGAGCCGCGGGAACACCAGCACCGCGGCGGTCGCATAGATGTAGAAATCGTAGAACTCGATGGTGGTGCCGATCAGGCTCGCGAACAGCACGGTGCGCGGCTTGTTGGCCGGCTGGGGCATTGCGGCTGCACTCATGCCGCACCGGCGCCGGCGTCGGCCTGGGCCAGGGCCACGCGTACTTCGTCGGCGCTGTCAGGGCGCACCACGCGCGCCACCTCCTGCCCATCCTTCAGGACCACCACCGTGGGCCACAGCTTGATGCGGAACGAGCGGCCCAGCGGGCGGCCAGGCCCGTCCTCGGCCTTGATGTGGCGCGCCGCCGGATAGTCGGCGAGCGCCTCTTCGATGACCGGCTCGCCGGCGCGGCAATAGCCGCACCAGTTGGTGCCGAAGTCGAGGACGACGAGGCCCGGCAGCGCATCGACGGCGCTGCGCTCGGGCTGGGAGGTTTCATAGGGCTTGGTCATGGGTTGCTCTCCTTGTTCTTGCATTACCAATACTGCAAGCGTACCTCAAAACGCGGGCCCGGGCATACCCTGTCGCCATTCTCCGGTCGTGGCCCGGACGACCGGAGTCAGCCGTACGTGAAGCAGCGAACGGAACGCTCCAGCCCGGACTGGCACTCTGGAGCCAACCATGTGAGCAAGGAGGACATCATGTCGGACAACCTCAAGAACAGCGGCCCGCAGGACCGTTCCCGCATCAACGTGCACGAGGAATGGGAAGTGCGTTACTGGACCGAAGCACTCGGTGTCAGCAAGGAGGAACTCGAGCGCGCCGTCAAGGCCGTCGGCCCGGGCGCCGCGGCGGTACGCGAGCACCTGAAGAAGCCCTGACACACCGACACCCGCGCGGGCGCCCTGCCCGCTCATTGCCGACCGCCGCCCGATACGCGGCTGGCGCCGGCCAAGAACAAGAAAGGAGTCCAATTTGGATATCCGCGGTTTCATCACGTCCCTGCAGGTCACTCCCACCAACGCCCTCTTCGCCCTGGGTGCAGCCATCCTGAGTTTCTTCCTGATGCATGGCGCGCTGCTGCTGATCCGCAAGCGCCTCGGCCAGCTCAGCGAAGAACGCGCCCACCGGCCCGTCGCCGAAGTCCTGACCAAGACCCTGGCGCGCACTTCCACCCTCGCGATCCTGGCCACCTCGATCCTGATCGGCCTGTCGGTGCTGGACCTGCCCGAACCCTGGGGCACGCGCCTGGGCCACCTCTGGTTCTTCACCCTGGGCCTGCAGTGCGCGCTCTACCTGCACCGCGCCATCAAGGTCGGGGCGCGCCGCTATTTCCGGGCCCACAGCCGGGGCGCCGAAGACCAGCAGGTCACGGTCGCCCATACCCTCGTGATCTGGCTGTTCCAGACCAGCGTGTGGGCGATCTTCGCGCTGGCCATGCTGTCCAACCTGGGCATCAACGTCACCACCTTCGTCGCCAGCCTGGGGATCGGCGGCATCGCGATCGCACTGGCGGTGCAGAACATCCTGGGCGACCTGTTCGCGTCGCTGTCGATCGCGGTCGACAAGCCGTTCGAGGTCGGCGACTCGATCTCGGTCAACAATTTTTCCGGCACGGTCGAGCACGTCGGATTGAAGACCACCCGCATCCGCGCGCTGGGCGGCGAGCAGATCGTGGTCGCCAACGCCGAGCTGCTGCGCAATACGGTCTACAACTACCGCCGCATGAGCACGCGCCGCATCAGTTTCAACCTGCGCGCCAATCCGTCCACGGCGCCCGAGCTGGCGGCGCGGGTGCCGGAAGCGCTGCGCGCCCTCATCGAAAAACATGAGAAGGTACGCTTTGACCGCGCGCACCTGCGCACCGTCGACCAGAACTGGATCGAGTACGAGGTCGTGTACACCATGCTGACCGCCGACTATGGCCTGTTCATGGATGTGCAGCAGGCGATCAACCTCGACGCCATGCGCATGTTCGCCGAGCTCGGGATCTCCACCGCTCCGCGTCCCCAGCACCTGGTGCTGCAGGACCTGCAGGAACAGCCGGTGCCGGCCGGACGCGACGCCGAGGTCCGGCCAACGGAGCCGGTGCGCGCGCGCTACCTGAAGCAGTGATGCCGGAGGGCGCGCCGGTTTGCCGCGCCACGCAGACCAGGGGGAGCGAACGATGAACCAACCCAGGCAACAACAGCAGCCGCCCGGCACTGAAGCGGGCTTGACGCCGCAGGCCGACCATGGCGAGGACAGCTACCGCGGGGCCGGCCGGCTGCAGGACAAGGCCACCGTCATTACCGGCGCCGACAGCGGAATCGGCCGCGCGGTGGCGCTGGCCTTCGCGCGCGAAGGGGCCGATGTCCTGATCGCCTACCTGAACGAGCACGAGGATGCGAAGGAAACCGCGCGCCTGGTGGAGGAAGCCGGGCGCAAGGCGGTGCTGGTGGCGGGCGACCTGGCCGATCCGGCCTTCTGCCGCTCCATCGTGGACAAGGCGGTGGCCGAATTCGGCCGCATCGACGTACTCGTGAACAATGCCGCCTTCCAGATGAGCCACGAGTCGCTCGAAGAGATACCGGACGAGGAATGGGACTACACGTTCAAGGTCAACATCACGGCGATGTTCCACCTCTGCAAGGCGGCGGTGAAGCACATGAAGCCGGGGTCGTCGATCATCAATACCAGCTCGGTGAACTCGGACAATCCGAAGCCGACCCTGCTGGCCTATGCCACCACCAAGGGGGCGATCGCGAACTTCAGCGCCGGGCTGGCGCAGCTGCTGGCCGGAAAAGGCATCCGGGTCAATTCCGTGGCCCCGGGGCCGATCTGGACGCCGCTCATCCCCTCCACCATGCCGCCGGACCAGGTCGAGAGCTTCGGACAGCAGGTGCCGATGAAGCGCCCCGGACAGCCGAAGGAATGCGCGCCGGTGTATGTACTGCTGGCGTCGGACGAGGCCAGCTATATCTCGGGGGCGCGGATCGCGGTGACGGGAGGAACGCCGATTCTTTGAGGCCGGCAGTCCACTGTGCGGTTCCGGACCGAACGAGGCCGGAGCCGCCTCTACCCAGGAAAACACCCGCTTGTCCGGCGTGCCGGAGCCTGCGCCCGAGCCCGCGAGACTGACGTTTTGTATCCCAGTGTATCTGGATCCGTCTGGTACACATCGGCTTGCAAAAGCCCCTCGTTACGACATCTCCGGGATATATGGCCGCCGTCTAATGGAGACATTCCACGGCATGTACTTCGCCGTGCGACATCGCCGAACGTCCATTAACCTGGGAAAAACAACATGAACGCAGCAACGAATCTGAAACGTCGAGGGTTCCTGACCAGCGCATCGCTCGGCCTTGCCGTAGCGCACATCGGCCTGGCGAGCAGTGCGGGCGCGGACCCATCGGCCTCGCCATCGACCGCCGCGAGCGGGATTTCTCCCGCCAGCAATACATTCACCGACATCAAGCAGATCCGTGCAGGCGTCCTGGATATCGGCTACGTCGATGCCGGCCCCAGGAGCGGCGATCCGATCCTCCTGCTGCATGGCTGGCCTTACGACATCCATGCCTTCATCGACGTCGCCCCCATCCTGGCCGCGGCAGGCTACCGCGTGATCATTCCCCATCTGCGCGGCTACGGAACTACCCGCTTCCTGTCGGCGGACAGCCTGCGCAACGGCCAGCAGGCGAGCTTTACCGCAGACGCGCTCGCCCTCATGGATGCGCTCGGGATCGAGAAGGCGATCGTGGCCGGATTCGACTGGGGCGCCCGCATCGCAGCGACGCTGGCCGCACTATGGCCTCGGCGCTTCAACGGCCTGGTGTCGGTGAGCGGCTACCTGATCGGCAGCCAGGAACTGAACCGCAAGCCCTTGGCGCCGAAGGCGGAACTGCAGTGGTGGTACCAGTACTACTTTGCTACCCCACGCGGCGAACTCGGCTATCGCGAAAACACGCACGCCTTCGCCCGCCTGATCTGGGAGCTGGCCTCGCCACAGTGGAAGTTCGACGATGCGACCTTTGCCCGTTCGGCCGGGTCGCTCGACAATCCGGACCACGTCGCCGTCTCGATCAGCAATTATCGCTGGCGTCTCGGCCTGGCGCCCAGTGAAGCCCGGTATGAAAGCCTGGAGCAAAAGCTGGCCAGTTTTCCTGACATTCGGGTGCCCACCATTACGATGGAAGGCGATGCCAACGGCGCGCCGCACCCCGATCCCAAGAGCTATGCGAAAAAGTTTCTCGGCAAGTACGAGCATCGCCACCTGAGCGGTGGGATCGGCCACAATTTGCCGCAGGAAGCTCCACGAGCATTCGCGCAAGCGATCCTCGACGTGGCGAAGTGGATCTGAGATATCGTGCGATCAATGAGCTTGCAAGCATAAGACAAGAATAGCGGACGATCGGGAGGCAGTGCGCCGCGAACGTCCGTTTCTGGCCGATCTCGATCGTTGGACTCAGCATAGCATCTTGCCAAGCAGGAAAAATCACGCACCGTCACGACCGGCCGAAACCGCCCCCAAGCGGACCTACGACGCGCGAATCCCAACTCACGGTAAACCCTCTATTCGCACTCTCCCATTATTTGAGAGCGAAACCGAGCCTATCCTTCGGAATGTTGAGCGCAAGTGCTCAGCCTGTTTTCAATATAGGTAGGCGAGCAGAAGGATCTGCATGAGGATACAATGCGTTACTTCAGTGCAAAAAATAAGCGGGTTTGACGCAATGTCCTCTTTGAAAGACGACGCCAGACAGCATCTAGGCGGTGTTGCGATCACGATCATCGCGTTTCTCGGGCTGAACTGGATCAATGAGCTTCTATTTATTCAATTCGAGCAAAGCAACGGGATCAATTGGGTGTTCCTACCAGCCGGCATCCGGCTTCTGGCAACACTCCTGTTCGGGTTCGCCGGCTTCGTCGGTCTGCTGTTGACAGGCATCTACCTCAACTTCCATCATTTCGTTTTCCAGGATGAGGCTCGTGCCGTATATGGTGCGCTAGCCGGGGCAGGTGGTCCTTATCTGGCCTATCTCTTCGCGAAACACTGGTTTGACTTGGGACCGCGGCTCGGGAACCTTACAGCACAACGGCTCTTGTTCACAGGGGTACTATGTGGAATCATGAGCCCGGCTTTTCACCACGCGCTCATATGGGTGCAGACCGGGATGGTGGACTGGACGGCAATGACGGCAATGATCACTGGCGATGTCGTTGGCATTCTGATCGTTCTCTATCTCGCAAAGGGTATGATCAAGTTGACCGATCCTCGCGACGTGGATGGGCGCCTCGATTAAGGCAGCGAGACCACATCTGCTTTCTTGTACAACCCAGCAGGCATCAATCATTGTCCGCTTCTGGCCCGGTGCTGCCCTTCAATGTACGGCAGTTCCCGACCCTAAGCGGCCATTAGCGCCGCCTTCCAGTCCAGCAGAACCGCAACAACATGTAGCGTGGCGTCTAAATTTTCACTAAGCCCCATCCGTTGGGTGACGACCTCGTTCAGGTAATCAGCAATTTGCTCCGCGTTCGCGTTTTCGTTGAGTAGCGTAACAACTTGAGGTACGTACGATTGATATTCGTCCCTCGCCATCGGTATGCCTGACACGCCGATTGGGTCCCAAAGGTAGTGCAGGACCTCATCAACTCGCGGGTACAGGTCTTTCTCATGCTGTCTGCTCATCCTCGCTCCACAAATACGGCATGTTGCAACGGCCGCTCTTGGCCGAAGTCGGCCCTTGAGCTCAGCATGGCAGGGCGCCACCGCCGCAAAATCGCAGACTGTCACGAAGGACAGGAACCGACCCATGCGGACCTGACAAACAGCTTCCCGTGCAGTCCTGTAGGCCTAAACAACTGAGCCTCCCCGCTCACGCGTATAAATGCCGACCGCTTTGCCGTATATCTCAGTTTCCGCTTCATAAGTCAGGCCAAGGCGCTTGGCAACGCGCAGCGATGATTCATTGGCTGAAGCGATGAGAGCCCGAACTTTTGGTTCGCGTCGGATCTCGAGCGCATGGTTCAAGGCTGCCGCCGCCGCTTCGTTCGCGAATCCCTGGCCCCAAAAGGCACGATAGGTGTTCCAACCAAGCTCCATCACAGTGGATTCCTCGCGAAAGAACGCGCCAACATTCCCGACGAGTTGACCAGTCTCCTTTTCCTCGACAGCCCACCATCCGGCGCCATGTATGAGCCATAATCCTGCTTGTGAACAGAAGATTCGCCATGCAGCATGGCGGTCAGCCGGGACCAAGTGGGCCGAGCTTACAGGGTCGGCGCAATGCGCTGCGAATACGTCAAAGTCCTCCCGTCGATATTCACGAAGCATGAGTCGTTCCGTGTGAAGGTATGGAACAGAAGTGATGAACTTGTAGTGGTTTAATTTGCCCGGACACCTCGATAGGTGGACAATCCACCATCCGAGGAGATTTGCATGACAAGGCAGCGCCGCAGTTTCGATCCCAGCTTCAAGCTTGAGGTCGTCAAAATGATCAAGGAACAGGGTCTCAGTGTTCAGCATGTAAGCGAGAGCATGAGCATTGGCCCGAGCGCCATCCGTCGCTGGGTGGAGCAGTACGATGCCGAGCAGTCCGGCCAGCCAGGCATTGGCAAGCCCCTGACACCAGAACAGCAACGGATCCGGCAGTTGGAGCAAGAAAATCGTCAGTTGCGAGAAGACGTATCCATCTTAAAAAACCGCCCCACACGGTTGCCCGTGGCCCTCATGAATAGAAACTCCCGGCACAGTACACTGGCTGGACGCAGGACTGTGGCCGTAAGCTTCTTGGAGGCTTGACCCCGTCAAAAAACCTGGCCCAGGGGAAGCTGCGGACTCATCTGTGGCGGCGCCTTCGGGTGACCCCGTTTAGGAAATTGATCAAATCCGAGTCCCCGTCCTGCGCCTATCCAGGAGGGTCGACCATGCCGAAATCCAGATCACCATCGAAGCCTTCCGGG
>NZ_KB908095.1 GCF_000382345.1 Massilia niastensis DSM 21313 | reverse complement strand
TGGCAGACATCCGGCGGGTGGCAGTGGCTGCGCGCCTGGCGAAGCTGGCTGAAGATGGCAAACGACAGCGGGATCGAGCCGCTAAGGAAATTCGCCACCAAGTTAAAACCCTACTGGCGAGGCATCGCAGCGCGGCTGCGCTGGCCGATGCATACCGGCCAGCTCGAGGGCATCAACAACCGTATCAAGGTGATGAAGCGGATGGCCTATGGCTACCGGGATAGCGACTTCTTTTTCCTCAAGATCAAAGCCGCGTTTCCCGGAAATCCGTGATGAACCAAAAAAAAGCCCGCCGGGAGGCGGGCTGAAATCCAATTCTTTTCTGAGGAGAGTTGGAGGAGACAGGAGTTAGTATGCTGCGCTACAGCATATAAGTCCAATTTCCCTTTCAAATACTCGACATAAGAATTGCGTATAACTGATGAGCTCAGGTGCGCGGTACGCAGTTGACGTTGATGTTGGTCACCGGCGCGTCGCCCATGACGCCGGTCGGGTTCGACACGGTGCACACCAGGCCGTCCGGTTGCTTGACCACGGTCACGCCATAGCTCACGTTGTAGGGAACCTCCAGCGGCATCGCATAGTCGAACGTGGTCGCGTTCTTGGTCAGGGTCAGGATGCCGGTGGTGCTGCCGTTCGCCAGTTGCAGTCCGTCGACGGTCAGGCCGCTGATCTTGCCGCCGATGGCAAAGTCATTGATGAAGCAATTGACGATGACATTGATCCGCGCCAGGCGGCCGGCGGTATCCTTGTTGATCAGGTCGTTGGTGAAGGTGCCGGGGAACTCGCAGGTCTGGTGTTGCGGCTGGCGATCGATCAGGACGTGGTACTCATCGCCGTATTCCAGCTTGTTCGGGAATGCAAAGGTCACCGGATCGCCGGCCTTGGCCGGCGGCGCAACATTGATTCTCGTGCCGCCATTAATCAGAACCAGGTCAGGATAGACCAGGCCGCCGATGGTGCCGGCCACCGTGAACTCGGCTTTGTCGCTACCGCCACCACACGCGGCGAGACCCAGGGCCAGCGTCAGCGCGAGCGCCGGACGGATCAGGGAAGACTTCATTCGGTTTGCTCCAGGAGAATTAAGGGGCGCAGGTGACGACCACGTTGGTGACGTCGTTGGCGCCCATGGTGCCGCTGCCATTGGCGACGGTGCAGGACTGGTTGGCAGGTTGCTGCAGGACCGCGACGCCATAGGCGGCGTCTTCGGACACCTTGGCCATGGTGAACGAGGTCGCGCCGGCGCCGAGCGTCTGGCGATCGGCGCCGTTGACCAGGACCAGTTCGCCCTTGAGGCCGGTAATGGTTCCCTTCAGCTCGTGGGTCTTGATGGTGCAGATGACCTGGACGGTCTGGACGTGGAAGGCTGCGCGGCCGCGGCCCTGGCGCACTTCGCAGGTCTCGGTGTTCGACGGGCGCGCCTTGACCTCGACGTTGTACTGGTCGTCGGTCGAGACCAGGGTCGGGAACGCGAAGGTGCCGGCGCCGGTGCTATTCGCCGGCACCGGGACGGCGTAGTCGGAACCGCCATTGTTGGTCAGGACCAGGCCCGTCTTCGTGACACCGGCAAAGGAGCCACCCAGCACCAGCTCGCCGTCGCCGCCACCGCAGGCGGACAGGGCGAGCGTGCAGGCCAGCGCGGCGCCGGCACGCAGGTAGGAACTCTTCATAATTTCTCCAAAAGATCAGCGGGAATGCGCGGCAGCGCAGTTGGATAGACAAATCGCCCAACATTTTAGTGCATTTGCCAAGCAGCAGGTCTATTTGCCTTTGTATCACGGTGTAACGGCCGGGTATGATTGATTTTCGGGGAGCGGCTCGCTATGCTGGAAGCGCCTTCCCATCCTACCCCCACGCACTATGACGAGACCCTGGCCGAAAGCCGTTCTGTTCGATTTAGACGACACTTTGTGGCCGATCGCGCCGGTCATCATTGAGGCCGAGAAAATTCTCTATGCATGGCTGGCCGAGCATGCGCCGCGGGTGGTCCGGCAGTACACGATCGACACCCTGCGCCAGGCCAGGCTGGAACTGCTGGCGCGGCGGCCGGAATTCGAGCTCGACCTGGGCGCGCTGCGGCGCGCCGGCCTGATCGCCGCGTTCGAGCAGGCCGGCGAGGATGTCGGCAAGGTGGAACTGGCGATGGTCGAGTTCTTCGCGGCGCGCAACGCCGTGATTCCCTATGACGATGTATTGCCGGGACTGCTGCGCCTGAAGAGCCGGGTGCGGATCGGTTCCATCACCAACGGCAATGCCGACCTGGAGACGATCGGACTGTCGCGCCATTTCCACGGCTCGGTCTCGGCGCCCCGGCTCGGCGTGGCCAAGCCCGATCCGGCGATCTTCCTGGCCGGCTGCGAGGCGCTGGACGTGGCGCCCGGGGAGGCCGTGTATGTCGGCGACAACCTGCTGCTCGACGTGCAGGGCGCCCAGCGCGCCGGCTTGCGCGCGGTCTGGATGAACCGCATCGGCCAGGTCAACGAGCTCGCACACGAGGTGCGGCCGGACGGCGAAGTGAGCAGCCTGGATGAGCTGCTGAGCTGGCTGCAACAGGAACATGGCTGATCCGGCGCACACAATCCTTGCGCTGACGGGCTGCGTCCCAACGTACAATATGATCAGCGCAAAGCTTTTTGCTCCCAAGAATCAAGAACCATGTCAATCGATCATCGTGCCCAAACCCTGCTGAAAGCGCTTGTCGAACGCTATATCGCCGACGGCCAGCCGGTAGGCTCACGCGCGCTGTCGAAGATTTCCGGCCTCGACCTGTCGCCGGCGACGATCCGCAACATCATGGCCGACCTCGAGGAAATGGGCTATGTCTCCAGCCCGCACACCTCGGCCGGCCGCATCCCGACCCCGCGCGGCTACCGCCTGTTCGTCGATACCCTGCTGACCGTGCGCCACCTCGACGACAAGACGGTCGACGCCGAGCGCATGCGCCTGCCGTTCCAGCAGCCGCAGAAGATCATCGCGAACGCGGCCCAGATGCTGTCCTCGCTGTCCCAGTTCGCCGGCGTGGTGCAGAGCCCGCGCCGCGAATCGGTGTTCCAGCAGATCGAATTCCTGCGCCTGTCCGAGAAGCGCATCCTGCTGGTCATCGTCGATCCGCGCGGCGACGTCCAGAACCGGCTGCTGCTGACCGACGTCGACTACACGCCGGCCCAGCTGACCCAGTCGGCCAACTACCTGAACCAGAACTACGCCGGGCTGAGCTTCGACCAGGTGCGCGGCCGCCTGACCGGCGAGCTGCGCCAGCTGCGCGACGACATGGGACGCCTGATGCAGGCGGCGGTCGAAGCCGGCAGCGAGGCGATGGCCGAGGGGGACGACATGGTGATTTCCGGCGAGCGCAACCTGCTGTCGGTGTCGGACCTGTCGTCGAACATGAGCTCGCTGCGCCAGATGTTCGAGATGTTCGAGCAGAAGACCGGCCTGATGCAGCTGCTCGACGTGTCGAGCAAGGCGGGCGGGATCCAGATCTTCATCGGCGGCGAATCGAAGCTGGTGCCGATGGAGGAAATGAGCGTGGTGGCCGCGCCCTACGAGGTCAACGGCCGGATCGTGGGGACGCTCGGGGTGATCGGGCCGACGCGCATGGCCTACGAGCGCGTCATCCCGATTGTCGATATTACGGCGAAGTTGCTGTCGAACGCGCTGAGCCAGCCGTAAAAAAGCACGCCCTGGAAGCGTGCTGGGGACGGGAAAGCCGTCGGGTGCGACTTGGTGCTGCTTAGTGCTGTTTACGCGGGCAGTTCGGCTTGACGCAGTTGCCGTAGATGGCCAGCGCATGCTCCGCGATCTTGAAGCCGCGTTCGACGGCGATCTTGTGCTGGCGCGATTCGATCTCCTCGTCGAAGAACTCCTCGACATGGCCGCAGTCGAGGCAGACCAGGTGATCGTGGTGCGAACCGGCGTTCAGCTCATAGATGGCCTTGCCGGTTTCGAAGTGGTTGCGGTTCAGCAGGCCGGCCTGCTCGAACTGGGTCAGCACGCGGTAGACCGTCGCCAGCCCCACATCCATGTTGTCAGCCAGCAGGATTTTGTAGACATCTTCCGCCGTCAGATGCCGTACTGCGCTGTTCTGGAAAATTTCCAGGATTTTCAGTCGCGGCAGGGTGGCCTTCAGGCCACTGGCCTTCAGGTCGGTCGGGTTGTTGCTCATGTTTGTTACTCGTATATTGGCAGAGTGCTTTATGATATAGCGTTTTGGAGCTCCCGCTCAAGGGAACCTCGAAAAACCTGCTACGCATTGCGCTGTCGGCGGGGCCGCCCAGGCCTGCGATGCTCGCTGTACTCTCGTACAGCTGCGCTTCTCGGCCAACAGTGCTGCCGCTCGCTACGGTTTTTCGAGGTTCCCCCAACGTTTTGAGGTTATCTATGCGCGTCAAACATGCCGTATTTCATCGATTTCCAGCCAGGGCTGCGCTGGCGGCGGGCCTTGCATGCACGCTGATGCTGTCCGGCTGCGCCTCCTGGCGTAACCAGACGCGTCCTGCCGCGCCGGTGAATACGGACCCGGCCGCAACGGCCGCCGACGCCGAAAAATCCGCCGCGGCCGCCAACGCGGGCGCGCAAACCGTCCAGGCCACCAAGCTGCAGAAGTTCTTCTGGGTCTTCTCGCCTTTCCGTCCCGACATCCAGCAGGGTAACTTCGTCTCCCAGGAAATGCTGAACCAGCTGAAGGTCGGCCAGACCCGCGAACAGGTCCGTTTCCTGCTGGGCACGCCGCTGCTGACCGACGCCTTCCACGTCGACCGCTGGGATTACCCGTTCTACCTCGCGCGCGGCAATGGCGAACTGACCACCAGCCGCGTCACCGTGTACTTCAAGGACGACGTGGTCGAACGCTTCGAAGGCGGCAACCTGCCGAGCGAGCGCGACTACATCAACCGCATCGCCGGTCCGGCCAAGTCCACGGGCAAGGCCAAGCCCGAAACCCGTCCGGTCCAGCCGGTCAAGGCCGGCGACGCGCCGGCGCCAATCCAACCGTAATCGGAGCCAGTCATGACGAGCTTGAAAATCGCCGTTGCCGGCGCCAGCGGCCGCATGGGCCGCATGCTGATCGAAGCCATCCAGGCCGCGCCGGACGCGGAACTGGCGGGCGCCCTCGACGTCGCCGGTTCGCCCTTCATCGGCAGCGACGCCGGTGCATTCTCCGGCCAGCTGACCGGCGTGATCATCCAGTCCGACCTGGCGGCCGCCCTGGCCCGGGCCGACGTGCTGATCGACTTCACCCGCCCGGAAGGCAGCTTGCACCACCTCGAGTACTGCGCAGCCAACGGCAAGCAGATGGTGATCGGCACCACCGGCTTCGACGACGCCGGCAAGGCCGCGATCCGCGCCGCTGCCGAGAAAGTGGGCGTGGTGTTCGCCCCGAACATGAGCGTGGGCGTGAACGTCACCCTCAAGCTGCTCGAAATGGCCGCCAGGAGCTTCTCGGAAGGCTATGACATCGAGATCATCGAGGCCCACCACCGCCACAAGGTCGACGCCCCGTCGGGCACCGCCCTGAAGATGGGCGAGGTGATCGCCGACGCGCTGGGCCGCGACCTGAAGGAATGCGCCGTCTACGGCCGCGAAGGCGTGACCGGCGAGCGCGATCCGTCGACCATCGGTTTCGCCACCGTGCGCGGCGGCGACATCGTCGGCGACCACACGGTGCTGTTCGCCGGCATCGGCGAGCGCATCGAGATCACCCACAAGTCGAGCAGCCGCGTGACCTACGCCCACGGTTCCCTGCGCGCCGCGCGTTTCCTGGCCGGCAAGGCCAGCGGCCTGTACGACATGCAGGACGTGATCGGGCTGAAGGGCTGACATGGCCAGCGTGGAACTGAACGGCGCAGCCATCGTCGACGAGGCGGCCTTCCACGCGGAAAGCCGGCGCGCGTTCGGCTTTCCTGAGACCTACACCGACAGCATCGATGCCTGGGTGGATTGCATGAGCTACCTGCGCGACGAGGAGAACATGACCAGGTTCCGTCTCAAGGAGAACGAGACGCTGCAGATCGTCATCCTCGATGCCGGCAAGATGCAGGCGCAGGCGCCTGAGCTGTTCGAAGAGATCGCCTACTGCGTGGGCGGCATCAACGAGCGCTACGAGGATTACGGCGAAAAGCCGGCGCTGGAGCTCGTGCTGCGCTGAAGTTCGGCAGGCAACCAAACGACAACCGCCGTTCCCGCAGCCCGCGGCAACGGCGGTTTTCCTTTGTGGCTGCAGGCGCCGCCAGTGCGCTACGCCGCAGTGCAAGATGAACCAAGTATAATGTCCGGTTCCACCCCCACATTACGTCTGCAGAAATCATGCAAGAAAAATATAGTCCAGCCGAAGTCGAACAGGCCGCCCAGGCCTACTGGAAGTCGATCGACGCCTATAAAGCCGTCGAGAACGACCCACGTTTCCCAAAAGGCAAGTATTACGCCTGCTCGATGCTGCCTTACCCGTCGGGCAAGCTGCACATGGGTCACGTGCGCAACTATACGATCAATGACGTGATGTACCGCTACCTGCGGATGAACGGCTACAACGTCCTGATGCCGATGGGCTGGGACGCGTTCGGCATGCCTGCCGAGAACGCCGCGATGGCCAACAACGTGCCGCCGGCCGAGTGGACCTACTCGAACATCGCCCACATGAAGAAGCAGATGGAGTCGATGGGCCTGGCGATCGACTGGTCGCGCGAGATGACCGCCTGCAAGCCGGAATACTACAAGTGGAACCAGTGGATGTTCCTCAAGATGCTCGAGAAGGGCATCATCTACCAGAAGACCGGCACCGTGAACTGGGACCCGGTGGACCAGACCGTGCTGGCCAACGAACAGGTGGTCGACGGCCGCGGCTGGCGTTCGGGCGCGCTGATCGAAAAGCGCGAAATCCCGATGTACTACGTGCGCATCACCGAGTACGCCGACGAACTGCTCGACTACGTCGACAACAAGCTGCCGGGCTGGCCGGAGCGCGTGCGCGTGATGCAGGCCAACTGGATCGGCAAGTCGGTCGGCGTGCGCTTCGCCTTCCCGCACGTGGTCATGGACGAAGCCGGTGAACTGATCAACGACGGCAAGCTGTACGTCTTCACCACCCGCGCCGACACCATCATGGGCGTGACCTTCTGCGCCGTGGCGCCGGAACACGCGCTGGCGCAGCACGCCGCGAAGGACAACCCGGAACTGGCCGCCTTCATCGCCGAGTGCAAGATGGGCTCCGTGATCGAGGCCGACATGGCCACGATGGAGAAGAAGGGCATGCCGACCGGCCTGTTCGTCACCCACCCGGTGACGGGCGAGCAGATCCCGGTCTGGGTCGGCAACTACGTGCTGATCACCTACGGCGACGGCGCCGTGATGGGCGTGCCGGGCCACGACGAGCGCGACTTCGCGTTCGCGAAGAAATACGACCTGCCGATCAAGCAGGTGATCGCGGCCGAAGGCCAGGAATTCTCGCTCGACGGCTGGCAGGAATGGTACGGCGACAAGGAGCAGGGCAAGACCATCAATTCGGGCAAGTACGACGGCCTGGATTACACCGCCGCCGTCAACGCGATCGCGGGCGACCTCTCGCGCCTGGAGCTGGGCGACAAGAAGGTCACCTTCCGCCTGCGCGACTGGGGCATCTCGCGCCAGCGCTACTGGGGCACCCCGATCCCGATGATCCACTGCGGCGAGTGCGGCTCGGTCCCGGTTCCCGAGCAGGACCTGCCGGTCGTGCTGCCCGAGCACCTGGTCCCGGACGGCACCGGCAACCCGCTGAACAAGGACGAAGCCTTCCTCAAGTGCGACTGCCCGAAGTGCGGCAAGCCGGCGCGCCGCGAGACCGACACGATGGACACCTTCATCGACTCGTCCTGGTACTACATGCGCTATACCTCGCCGGGTTCGGACGAGGCCATGGTCGACGCGCGCAACGATTACTGGATGCCGATGGACCAGTACATCGGCGGCATCGAGCACGCCGTCATGCACCTGCTGTACGCGCGCTTCTGGACCAAGGTGATGCGCGACTTCGGCCTGGTCGCCTTCGACGAGCCCTTCGTCAACCTGCTCACGCAGGGCATGGTGCTGAACGAGACCTACTACCGCGAGGACGCCTCCGGCAAGAAGACCTGGTTCAACCCGGCCGACGTCGAGCTGACCTTCGACGACAAGGGCCGTCCGCACAGCGCCATCCTGAAGGCCGACGGCCAGCCGGTGGAGCTGGGCGGCACCGAGAAGATGTCGAAGTCGAAGAACAACGGCATCGATCCGCAGGCGCAGATCGAGCAGTACGGCGCCGACACCGCGCGCCTGTTCACCATGTTCGCCTCGCCGCCGGAGCAGACCCTGGAGTGGTCGAACAGCGGCGTCGAAGGCGCGAGCCGCTTCCTGCGCCGCGTCTGGGCCTTCGGCTACGCGCAGCGCGAGCGCATCGCGGCCGCGCTGGCGGGCCACCAGCAGGCTGCCCTGGACTCCCTCGACGACGCCCAGAAGACCCTGCGCCGCGAAGTGCACAAGGTGCTGCAGCAGGCCGACTACGACCTGAAGCGCATCCAGTACAACACCGTGGTGTCGGCCTGCATGAAGATGCTCAACACCCTGGAATCCAGCAAGCTGGCCGAGGGAGAGGCGTCGAATGCCGTGGTCGCGGAAGGCTTCTCGATCTTCCTGCGCCTGCTGAACCCGGTCTCGCCGCACATCACCCACGCGCTGTGGCAGGAGCTCGGCTATGCCCAGGTCCATGGCGACATCCTCAACACGCCGTGGCCGGAAGTCGACCCGGCCGCGCTGGAGCAGTCCGAGATCGAACTGATGATCCAGGTGAACGGCAAGCTGCGCGGCTCGGTCAAGGTACCGAAGGAAGCCGACAAGGCGGCCATCGAGGCGGCCGCACTGGCTTCCGAGGCGGTGCAGAAGTTCGTCGAGGGCACGCCGAAGAAGGTCATCGTCGTGCCGGGCAAACTCATCAACATCGTGGTGTAAGCGATGACAGCGCCGAGAATCCAATTGGTGCGCGTGCTGGCGGCGCTGCTGGCGGCCGCGGTCCTGGCGGGCTGCGGCTTCCAGCTGCGCGGCTCGGGCGGCCAGTACAACATGCCCTTCCAGAGCGTGTGGCTGGCCTTCCCCGAGACCTCGCCGCTCGGCACTGAGCTCAAGCGCAACCTGCGCGCGGCCGGCACCGTGCGTGTCGAGGAGGACGCCTCGAAGGCGCAGGCGCTGTTCGACGTGCTGGGCGAATCGCGCGGCAAGTCCATCCTGTCGCTCAACAGCCTGGGCCGGGTGCGCGAATACTCGCTCAGCTACACGCTGGTGTTCCGCGTGCGCGACGCCAACAACCGCGAGCTGCTGGCGCCGACCGAGATCACCCTGCGCCGCAACATCGCCTTCGACGAATCGCAGGTGCTGGCGAAGGAATCGGAAGAAGTGCTGCTGTACCGCGACATGCAGGCCGACCTGGTGCAGCAGATCCTGCGCCGCCTAGCCGCGATCAAGCCGGTGTGAGTGGGCTGAGCGATGCAGTTGCGGCTTGAGGCGCTCGAGGGGCACCTGTCCAAGGGACTGGCGCAGTTGTACGTGATCACCAGCGACGAGCACCTGCTCGCGCTGGAAGCGGCCGACCGCATCCGCAAGACCGCGCGCGCCCAGGGCTACACCGAGCGCGACGTGCTGACGGTCGAGCGCACCTTCAAGTGGGGCGAGCTGCTGGCGGCCAACCAGGCGCTGTCGCTGTTCGGCGACAAGAAGCTGATCGAGCTGCGCATCCCGAGCGGCAAGCCGGGCAAGGACGGCAGCGCCGCCCTGCAGAGCTATGCCAAGGACCTCAGTCCCGACAACCTGACCCTGATCACCCTGCCCAAGCTGGACTGGCAGACCGCCAAGTCCTCGTGGGTGACGGCCTTGCAGCAGGCGGCGGTCTACATCGAGATCCCGAACGTGGAGCGGGCGCAGCTGCCGGCCTGGATCGGCATGCGCCTGTCCAGCCAGGGGCAGAGCGCCGAGCGCCAGGGCCTGGACTTCATCGCCGACCGGGTCGAGGGCAACCTGCTGGCGGCGCACCAGGAGATCCAGAAACTGGGATTGCTGTACGAGCCGGGCAAGCTGAGTTTCGAGCAGGTGCACGACGCCGTGCTGAACGTGGCGCGCTACGATGTCTTCAAGCTGTCCGAAGCGATGCTGACGGGCGATCCGGCGCGGCTGGCGCGCATGCTCGATGGCCTGAAGGGCGAGGGCGAGGCGCTGCCGCTGGTGCTGTGGGCGGTGACCGAGGAAATCCGCACGCTGCTAAAATTGAAAACCGGAATGGGGCAGGGGCGTCCGCTGGGCGCGCTGCTGAAGGAATACCGGATCTGGGGTCCGCGCGAGCGGATGATGGAACCTGCGCTGCGCCGCGTGTCGATCGGCACGCTGGAGGCGGCGCTGCAGGATGCGGCGCAGGTCGACCGGATGGTCAAGGGCCTGCGCTCGAAGCAGTTTGCGGGCGACGCATGGGATGCGATGCTGCAGCTGGCCTTGCGGGTGGCGCGGTAACGGCGACGCGATCCGCCAACCCACGGGTGAAGGTCCATGCCCACTCGCCGTAACTGATCGACAACACAACGCGACAACGCAACGGGACAATACGATGGACATCACCGCACACATGCACACCCTCGGCCGACAGGCCCGCGCGGCTTCGCGCGCCATGGCCCGCGCCGACGGCGCCACGCGCAACCGCGCGCTGCTCCTGATCGCCGAGGCGATCGAACGCGATGCCGCGGCGCTGCGCGCCGCCAACCAGCTCGACCTCGACGCCGCCCTCGCCGGCGGCCTGGCGCCGGCGCTGCTGGACCGCCTGGCGCTGTCGGATGCCGCGATCGCCACCATGGTGGCCGGCCTGCGCCAGATCGCCGAGCTGCCCGATCCGATCGGCGAGATCTCGAACATGAAGGTGCGCCCGACCGGCATCCAGGTCGGCCAGATGCGCGTGCCGCTGGGCGTGATCGGCATCATCTACGAAGCGCGCCCGAACGTGACGGTCGATGCGGCCGGGCTGTGCATCAAGAGCGGCAACGCGGCCATCCTGCGCGGCGGCTCGGAAGCGATCCACTGCAACCGCGCGCTGGCCAGGCTGGTGGCCGAAGGCCTGGACCAGGCCGGCCTGCCGCAGGAGGCGGTGCAGGTGGTCGACACGGTCGACCGCGCCGCCGTGGGCGCCCTGATCACCATGCCGCAGTACGTCGACGTGATCGTGCCGCGCGGCGGCAAGGGCCTGATCGCGCGCCTGATGGAAGAGTCCACGGTCCCGATGATCAAGCACCTGGACGGCATCTGCCACGTCTACATCGACGCCAAAGCCGATCTCGAGAAGGCGCTGCCGGTCGCGTTCAACGCCAAGTGCCACCGCTACGGCACCTGCAACACCATGGAAACCCTGCTGGTGTCGCGCGAGATCGCCCCGACCGTGCTGCCGCGCCTGGCGGAGCTGTACCAGCAGAAGGAAGTCGAGCTGCGCGCCGATCCGGAAGCGATCGCGATCCTGGCCGGCTACCCGCACCTGGTCGCCGCGACCGACGAGGACTGGAGCACGGAATACCTGGCGCCGATCCTGGCGGTGAAGGTGGTGGCGGGGCTGGACGAGGCGATCGACCACATCAACACCTATTCGTCGAAGCACACCGACGCCATCATCACCGAGGACTACAGCGGCGCGATGCGCTTCCTGCGCGAAGTCGATTCGGCCTCGGTGATGGTGAACGCCTCGACCCGCTTCGCCGACGGCTTCGAGTACGGACTGGGCGCCGAAATCGGCATCTCGAACGACAAGCTGCATGCACGCGGCCCGGTCGGCCTGGAAGGCCTGACCTCGCTCAAGTACGTCGTGTTCGGGCACGGCGAAGTACGCAAATAACAACAAGGGAAGCGCATGCTGTATCTCTGGGTAAAGGCTCTGCACATCGTCTTCATCGCCTCCTGGTTCGCCGGCCTGTTCTACCTGCCGCGCATCTTCGTCAACCTGGCGCAGGAAACCAATGCGGCCGCCACCGAGCGCCTGCTGGGCATGGCGCGCCGGCTGTACCGCTTCTCGCTGATCCTGTCGGTGCCGGCGGTGCTGCTGGGCGTCTGGCTGTGGCTGGGCTTCGGCATCTCGGGCGGCTGGCTGCACGCGAAGCTGGCGCTGGTGATCGTGACGATTGGCTACCATCACATGTGCGGCGCGATCCTCAAGAAATTCGAGCGCGGCGGGAACCTGCGCAGCCATACATGGTTCCGCTGGTTCAACGAAGTGCCGGTGCTGCTGCTGCTGGCGATTGTCATCCTGGTGGTGGTCAAGCCGTTCTGAACGGCCTGCCGCCCGGGACGACAATGCCGCCAGTGGCGGCATTGTCTTTTTTAATGTCATCGGCCGGCGCCGCTGGCACGTTATCTCTACAGTTTCTACAGTTTTATCAACGGACAAAGGGTACCCCTCATGACCTCCTACTTTTGCCCATGCCCGCGCGGCATGGAAGCCCCGCTTGCCGAAGAACTGGGTGAAATCGCCCAGCAAAGCCCCACGATGAAGGTGCACAACCAGGTTCCAGGCGGCGTGCACTGCTCGGGCTCCCTGATCGACGCCTACCGCATCAACCTGCATTCGCGCATCGCCTCGCGCGTCCTGATGCGGATGGGCCAGCGCAGCTACCTGAACGAGAACGACATCTACGACCTGGTGCTGGAACAGCCCTGGGAAGACTATTTCGGCCCCGAGCACACCATCCGCGTCGACGTCACCGCCGTCAAGTCGCCGCTCAAGAGCCTGGAATTCACCACGCTGAAGATCAAGGACGCCGTGTGCGACCGCTTCCGCGACCAGTTCAACCGCCGCCCGTCGGTGAATACGCGCGAACCCGACATGCGCATCGTCGGCTTCCTCGACCAGCGCAACTTCATCATCTACCTCGACACCTCGGGCGAGGCGCTGTTCAAGCGCGGCTGGCGCGAGGAGACCGGCGACGCGCCGCTGCGCGAGAACCTGGCCGCCGGCATGCTGCGCGTGGCCGGCTGGAAGCCGGGCGTTCCGCTGTTCGACCCGATGTGCGGCTCGGGCACGATCCTGGTCGAGGCGGCCCAGATGGTGCAGGGCATCCCGCCGGGAGCGCGCCGCCGCTTCGCGTTCGAGAAATTCCGCGACTTCGAGCGCGAGGCCTGGCAGGAAATGAAGGCCGCGATCAAGGCCAATCCGCTGCCGGCCGAGCCCACCATCTTCGGCTCCGACATCTCGGGCGACATGGTGGCGATGACCCGCCATAACCTGAAGATCGCCGGCATCCTGTTCGAGGTGCCGCTCAAGCAGATCGAGGCCCAGCACGTGTCGCCGCCGACCGCCCAGCCGGGCATCCTGCTGACCAACCCGCCGTACGGCGAGCGGATCGGCGTGCGCGGCGACAGCACGGTGCCCCAGGACGAGATGGCGGTCAGCTTCTATTCGGCGCTCGGCACCACGCTCAAGCAGCGCTTCGCCGGCTGGACCGCCTTCCTGTTCACGGCCGACCTCGGCCTGCCGAAGCTGCTGCGCCTGAAGGAGTCGCGCAAGACCCCGTTCTTCAACGGCGCGCTCGAATGTCGCCTGTTCCGCTTCGACATGGTGGCGGGCTTCAACCGCCGCGAAGAAGCCAAGCCCAAACAGGAATGACATGCTGACGCCGCCGGACCCGCCCAATCTACCGAAAGATCCCGTCATCCCGGTTCCGCTGCCCGCGCCGCACAAGATCGCGATGCTCTCGGCCGGCGGGCTGGCCACCCTGCTGGCGGCCCTGTCGATGCTGGGGCCGTTCTCGATCGACGCCTACCTGCCGGCCTTCCCGCAGATCCGCGCCGACCTGCGCGCCTCGGGGCTCGAGGTCCAGCAGACCCTGACCGCCTACATGCTGGCCTTCGCCGGCATGGTGCTGTGGCACGGCGCGCTATCGGACGCCTTCGGGCGCCGCAACGTGATCCTGGTGGCGCTGGTGGTGTTCGCGATCGGCACCTTCGGCTGCGCCTCGGCCTCCACGGTGCACTACCTGTGGGTGTTCCGCATCATGCAGGGCGTGTCGGCGGGGGCGGGCGTGGTGGTGGGCCGCGCCATCATCCGCGACCTGTACTCGGATGCGCCGGCCGCGCGCCTGCTGTCGATGGTGACGATGATCTTCTCGATCGCGCCCGCCATCGCGCCGGTGCTGGGCGGCTGGATCGTGACCTTCTTCGACTGGCGCGCGATCTTCCTGGCCCTGTGCATCTATACGGCTGCGCTGGGCTGGTTCTGCTGGAAGCACCTGCCGGAAACCATGCCGAAGGAGAAGCGGCAGCCGTTCAATCCGCGCTTCCTGGCCGAGAGCTACAAGGCGATCTTCAGCTCCTTCCTGTTCCACATGAAGGCGGGCGTCACCGCGCTGAACTTCGCCGGGCTATTCCTGTACATCGCCGCCGCCCCGGAAATGCTGCCCGAGCAGCTCCACCTGGGACCATCGGAGTTCGCCTGGCTGTTCGTGCCGACCGTGAGCGGCATCTTCCTCGGCGCGCTGGCGGCCAACCGGCTGGCGGGCAGGATGGACTTCGCGCGCCAGATCCGCATGGGCTTCTTCTTCATGCTGGGCGCGATCGTATTCAACGTGGGCTACCACGCCTTCCTGCCGCCGTCGCTTCCCTGGACCGTGGCGCCGATGTTTTTCTACACCTTCGGCAGTTCGATCATCGCGCCGGGCGCCACCCTGATGGCGCTCGACCTGTTCCCGCACATCCGCGGCACGGTGGCGTCCTGCCAGTCCTTCGCCTCGACCCTGCTGGGCGCGGTCGTGGCCGGCGTGATCGCCCCGGCGCTGTCGCACTCGGTGCTGGCGCTGGCGCTCGGCCAGGCCGGATTCGGGCTGCTGGCCCTGGCCTTCTGGGTCACGGCGCGGCGCTACCGGCGGCGCCGGCTGCGCAGCGAGATGTAAGGAGCAAAGCCGGGGCAGCCCGGCTTTTTCATTGGCGCCACACTCTGCCGGAAGCGCCGAAATAAGTTTTCACGCCTGGATATAAACGTACTACCATCTCGTGTTTGGTAATAAATAGTTGTTGTCTTTTAACTATTTCGACCTCTGTTCGGCAACAGTTTTTCTTGAAACTATTGTTCCTGATCAGAAATGTCTATATGCTAAGAAATGTTTTCTAAATCTGGAATAGGGGATGAAACACTCCTTTGTTCGACAGACCGAAAAATTTGACCTTGTGGCGGGCCCGGGTGGGGCGGCCACTGACCAACCCTCGAAAAGTGGCGGCCGTGTTTGAAAACATGCACCAATCGGACCAGGATATCCGCAATCGCTTGCTGATTGCCCGTCTGCCGGCGATGCCGCAGATCCTCGTCAAGCTGATCGAGCACCTCCAGGCGGACGACCTGGGGATGCCGGAACTGGCCGCCCTCATCGCGAAGGATGCGGGGATGACCGGCAAGCTGCTGGCGGTCGCCAACAGCTCGGCCTATCACCGCCACACCCGCAGTCCGAACCTCGAGCAGTCGCTGGTCGCGCTCGGGACGGACATGATCAAGACGCTGGTCATCAGCGACTCGGTGTTCCAGACCTTTAACAGCTTCCCGCATTCCGGCAGCACCGACCTGCGCGCGTTCTGGAAAAACTCGCTCACCGCCGCCGTGCTGGCGCGCGAGGCCGCGCGCGCGCTCGAGTATCCGCACCTGGAAGAGGCTTACCTGGCCGGCCTGCTGCACAACGTCGGCCGCCTGGCGCTGCTGGCCACCGCGCCCAAGGAATACGGTTTCAACTTCAGCGCGCGCGACGACGAAGACCTGTGCGCGGTCGAGCAGCGCACCCTGCAGATCACGCACGCCGAGGCGGGCGCCTGGCTGGTGGAGCGCTGGCAGCTCGATTCCTTCCTGGCCGACGCGGTGCTGTACCACCACGAGGCGAGCGACCGCCTGGAGTCCAGCCATCCCCTGATCCGCATCGTGCGCCTGGCGCATGTGCTGGCCAGCCATGCCGGCGACGAGGCGGCGGTGGCGGACGCCTGCGCGCTGTGCGGGATCGAGGCCGCGCAGGCCGAACGGCTGCTGGCGGGCGCCGCGCGCCAGGTCGAGAAGGCCGCGGCCCACCTGGGCATCGACCTGGCCGGCGCCGACGACATCCCGGCGCCGCCGGCCTATGCGCCGCCGGCCGTCGATCCGGTGCAGCAGCGCCTGTCCGAGGAAGTGCGCAACATGGTGCTGGTCTCCGAGGTGGGACAGAGCCTGGCGCGCCAGCAGGGCGAAAGCGGCCTGCTGGAAGCGATGACGCGCACCGCGCGCATCCTGTTCGATTTCGAGAGCACCGTCGTCCTGCTGGAGAACCCGACCGGCCACGCCCTGGTGGGCGCGCCGACCGCGGGCAGCCAGCGCATCGCCGAATTCGCCATGCCGATCGCCAAGGGCGGCCCGGTGGCCAAGAGCGCACTGGAGCGCCGTCCCGCCTTCGTGCAGCGCGAGCGCCAGCCGCTCGGCCTGGCCGAGGAGCAGCTGCTGCGCATGCTCGGCACCGACAGCCTGGTGTGCGTGCCGCTGGTCGCGGGCGCGCGCTGCCTGGGCGTCCTGGTCGGCGGCGTGCCCGCCTGGCAGCTGCCGCATTGCCAGCGCCGCGAGCGCTTCATGCAGGCCTTCGGCGCCCAGGCCGCGACCGCGCTCGAGAACATGCTGTCCGAACGCGGCCATGCGCGCCGCCAGCTGGCCAACGTGGCCGAGGAATACCGCGAAGCCTCGCGCCGCGTGCTGCACGAGGTGAACAACCCGCTGTCGATCATCAAGAACTACCTGAGTGTCCTGGACAGCAAGCTGGCGCGCCAGGAGCCGGTGGCCGGCGAGATGTCGATCCTGAACGAGGAGATCGACCGCGTCGGACAACTGATCGGCAGCCTGGCCGACATGAAGCCGAGCGACAGTGGCCCGCGTCCGACCGAGGTCGGCAAGGTGGTCGACGACGTGCTGCGCCTGTTCCGCAGCACCGGCTTCGTGCCGGCCTCGGTCGAGATCCAGGCCCGGATGCACGAGGAAGCCAGCCGCATCGACGGCGACGCGGACGTGCTCAAGCAGATCCTGGTCAACCTGGTCAAGAACGCGATCGAGGCGCTGGGCGGCACGGGCGGGCGCATCGAGATCGTGAACCGCGGCCACGTCAACCGCGAGCGCCAGCTGTACCTGGAACTGGTCGTCAGCGACAACGGCCCCGGCCTGTCGCGCGAGGTGCTGGCCAACCTGTTCGCGCCGGTGAAGAGCACCAAGGACGGCGCCCACCACGGACTGGGCCTGTCGATCGTGCACAGCCTGGTCAAGAAGCTGGGCGGCCACATCGCCTGCCGCAGCGGGCGCACCGGCACCGCCTTCGAAATCCTCCTGCCGGCGTGGTCCGGCGCCGGCACGGCGGTCGCCTTGCCGGCGCGCGCGCTCGGCTCTGCCTGAACCCACCATGAACGCGACCTCCGCCACCATGTTTCCCGGCGATCCCGCTCCGTTTTCTCCGACCCTCGAGGCGGACAGCCAGCCGCGCCTGCTGCTGGTCGACGACGAGCCGCGCCTGCTGTCATCGCTGTACGAACTGCTGCGCGACCGCGGCTACCGCCTGGTCACGGCGTCGTCGGGCAACGAGGCGCTGGCCCAGCTGTCGCGCCAGCGCTTCGACCTGGTGCTGCTCGACCTGCGCCTGCCCGACATCGGCGGCCACGACGTCATGGACTTCATCAACGAGAAGGGCATCGACGCCGATGTCATCGTGATGAGCGGCGAGGTGGGCATCGATGCGGCGATCGGCGCGCTCAAGCGCGGCGCCTACGACTACCTGCGCAAGCCCTACAGCCGCGAAGAGCTCCTGACCACGGTGGCCAACGCGCTGCAGCAGCGCCGCCTGGCGGCCGACAACGAGCGCATCGCGACCCAGCTCGAGAACTCCGAGAAGATGTACCGCTACCTGGTGGACAGCTCGCCGGACATCATCTACACGCTGAACCACGAGGGCCGCTTCACCTTCGTGAACGACCGCGCCTACCAGCTGCTCGGCTACACCAGGGACGAGCTGCTGGGCCAGCACTATTCGATCCTGGTGCACGAGGAAGACCTGGAGCGCGCGCGCTACGTGTTCAACGAGCGCCGCGTTGACGAGCGCGCCTCGCGCAACGTCGAGCTGCGCCTGAAGTGCCGCGGCGGCAACGGCCATGACCGTACCTTCAACACCACCCTGATGACGATCTCGCTGAACGCGATCGGCATGCACGTGCCCGACCAGGAAGTGAAGAAGCTGGAATTCTTCGGCACCTACGGCGTGGCGCGCGACATCACCGACCGCAAGCGCGCCGAAGAGGTCATCTCCTACCAGGCCTACCACGACATCCTGACCGACCTGCCGAACCGGATCCTGTTCAAGGACCGCCTCGGCCTGGCCGTGATCCAGGCCAAGCGCAAGCAGACCGAGCTCGCGGTGATGTTCATCGACCTCGACCGCTTCAAGCTGGTCAACGACACGCTCGGCCACGTGAAGGGCGACGAGCTGCTGCAGCAGGCCGCGCTGCGCCTGAAGGAATGCCTGCGCAAGGGCGACACCCTGGCGCGCCAGGGCGGCGACGAATTCACCATCGTGCTGCCCGAGCTGCGCGACCGCGACGACGCGCGCATGGTGGCCGACAAGTTCCTCGAGGCCCTGCAGCGCCCGTTCGACCTGGACGGCCACGAAGTGCACATCTCGGCCTCGATCGGCATCGCGATCTACCCGGGCGACGGCGAATCGATCGACGAGCTGCTGCGCCATGCCGACATCGCGATGTACCAGGTCAAGGCGCTGGGCAAGAACGGCCACAGCTTCTACCACGACTCGATGCTCGACGTGTCGCACCAGAAGATCGCGCTCGAGCAGGCCCTGCGCCGCGCGCTCGAGCACGACGAGCTGGAGATGTACTACCAGCCGCAGATCGATGCGGTATCCGGCCGGATCGTCGGCGCCGAGGCGCTGATGCGCTGGAACCATCCGACCCGCGGCCTGCTGTCGGCCGGCGAGTTCCTGCCCTTCGCCGAAGAGAACGGCCTGATGCTGCCGATCTCGGACTGGATGATCGGCGCGCTGTGCCGCGACATGCTGCAATGGAAAATGGTCGGCGGCGCCGACGTGCGCCTGTCGCTGAACCTGTCGCCCCAGTACCTCGACCGCGGCGACTTCTTCGAGAAGATGCGCGGCGCGCTGCTGCGCTACGGGATCGCGCCGGGCCAGATCGAGGTGGAGATCACCGAGAACATCTGCATCCGCAATCCGCAGTACGCGATCGAGCAGCTCAACAAGCTGTGCCAGCTCGGCGTGTCGGTGGCGATCGACGACTTCGGCACCGGCTATTCCTCGCTTTCCTACCTGCACCGCTTCCCGATCCATACGGTGAAGATCGACCAGTCCTTCGTCAAGGAGATCCACGAGCAGGGCGGGCATTACCCGGTGATCCTGGCGATCATCTCGATCGCGCGCGGCCTGGGCCTGCACCTGATCGCGGAAGGCGTCGAGACCGTGGAGCAGGCGAATTACCTGCGTTCCAACGGCTGCCACACGATGCAGGGCTACCTGTACTACCGCCCGATCCCGCTGCAGGACTTCATCGGCGCGCTGCGCGCGAAGTCGGCGCCTGGCCTGCGCGCCGTCCAGGCGTAGGCGGCCATGCCCGACACCCCGGTCCAGCCCAGCGACACGGACAGCCGCCACACGGCGGAATTCCTGCGCCTGAAGGCGCTGGCCGAGCGCGGCGTCGCCAATGCCCAGCACAGCCTGGGCTTCATGTACGTCAACGGCCAGGGCGTGCCGCGCAACTACGAGCTGGCGGTGGCCTGGTACCGGATGGCCGCGTCCGCGGGCGTGGAGCAGGCCCAGTACAACCTGGGCGTGATGTACCAGAAGGGCCAGGGCGTGGAACAGGACTTCGGCCAGGCCGCCTACTGGTACCGGCGCGCCGCCGAGCAGGGGTATGCCCAGGCCCAGTACAACCTGGGCTGGCTGTACGCCAAGGGCCAGGGCGTGCCGAACGACGTGCAGCAGGTCTTGCACTGGTTCAGCCAGGCGGCCGAGCAGGGCGAACCGGGCGCGCAGCACAACCTGGGCATGATGGTCGAAACCGGCAAGGGCGTGCCGCAGGACCTGGACGCGGCGCTCGGCTGGTACCGGCGCGCCGCCGAGCAGGGCTACGCGCGCTCGCAATTCAACCTCGCGCTGCGCCACGACAGCGGGCAGGGCGTGGCGCGCGATCCGCAGCAGGCGCTGGCGTGGCTGCGCAAGGCCGCCGAGCAGGGCTATGCGCCGGCCCAGTTCAACCTCGGGCTGCGCTACGACAAGGGACAGGACGTGGAGCAGGACAGCCGCCAGGCGATCCTGTGGTACGGCCGCGCCGCCGACCAGGGGCATGCCAGCTCGCAGTTCAACCTGGCCCTGATCCACGACAGCGGGCAGGGCGTGCCGCGCAACGAGACGCTGGCGCTGGCCTGGTTCCGCCGCGCGGCCGGGCAGGGCCACGCGGGCGCGCAGGACAACCTCGGCATGCGCTACGAGAACGGCCAGGGCGTCGAGCGCGACCTGGCGCAGGCGGCGCACTGGTACCGCCAGGCGGCGGAGCAGGGCCTGCCGGCCGCGCAGCACCACCTGGGCCAGCTGCACGACAGCGGCGGCGGCGTGGAGCAGGATGCGGCGCTGGCGGCGGCGTGGTACCGCAAGGCGGCCGAGCAGGGCCACCTGCGCGCCCAGTTCGACCTGGGATTGCGTCATGAAGGCGGGATCGGCGTGCCGCGCGACAGCGCGCAGGCGCTGGAATGGTACCGGCGCGCCGCGCACCAGGACTATGCGCCCGCGCAGTACATGGTCGGCGCGCTGCTCGACCGGCTGGAGCAGGGCGATCCGCGCGAGGCCGCCGACTGGTTCCACAAGGCGGCCGACCAGGGCCATGCGCTGGCGCAGTTCGAGCTGGGCCTGCGCTACGACTGCGGCAAGGGCGTCGAGCGCGACTACGAGGCGGCGCATTTCTGGTACCTGTGCGCCGCGCGCCAGGGACATGCGCGCGCCCAGTTCAACCTGGGCGTGATGTACGCGGCCGGGCAGGGCACGCAGCGCGACCTGATGGAAGCGTACGCATGGCTGCACCGGGCGGGCAGCGCCGGCGTGGCGCCGGCGGCGGCCTACCTCAAGAAGATCGCAGGGCGGCTGGAGCCGCTGCAGCTCGAACAGGCGCAGCGCCTGGTATAAGGCGGACGCGCGCCGCGCCAGCCAAGCCTGTCCCACCTTTGAACCGCCCACACCCCCGCACGCCTGCGCCCGCGCATGCCGTGCCCCGGCGCGCTGCGGTACACTGTATGCCCATACAGTTGACCCGCCGCGATGGAACTTAACGACAAGCTCGAAATCCTGGCCGACGCCGCCAAATACGACGCCTCGTGCGCCAGCAGCGGCGCGCCGAAGCGCGGCTCCGAGGGCAAGGACGGCCTCGGCGCCACCACCGGCATGGGCATCTGCCACAGCTACACGCCCGATGGCCGCTGCGTCTCGCTGCTCAAGATCCTGCTGACGAACTTCTGCATCTACGATTGCCAGTACTGCATCAACCGGCGCAGCTCGAACGTGCCGCGCGCCCGTTTCTCGGTCGAGGAAGTGGTCAAGCTGACCCATGATTTCTACATCCGCAACTACATCGACGGCCTGTTCCTGAGCTCGGGCATCATCCGCTCGGCCGACTACACGATGGAACAGCTGGTGGCGGTCGCGCGCCAGCTGCGCGAGGTGCACCAGTTCCGCGGCTACATCCACCTCAAGACCATTCCCGACGCCGACCCGGCCCTGATCGCCGCAGCCGGCCGCTATGCCGACCGCCTGTCGGTGAACATCGAGCTGCCGACCCACGACAGCGTGACCCGCCTGGCGCCCGAGAAGAACGTCCACACGATCAAGCTCGCGATGGGTGCGATCCGCCGCAAGCTCGACGAAAAGGCCGAGGAGCCGAAGGCGCCGAATTTCGCGCCGGCCGGGCAGAGCACGCAGATGATCGTCGGCGCCGACGCCAGCGACGACCACACCATCCTGAACACCGCCGAGACCCTGTACGGCAGCTACAAGCTCAAGCGCGTGTACTACTCGGCCTTCAGCCCGATCCCGCACAGCCCGAAGAGCGTGCCGGCCGCACCGCCGCCCCTGCTGCGCGAGCACCGCCTGTACCAGGCCGACTTCCTGCTGCGCGGCTACGGCTTCACCGCCGGCGAACTGATGCCGGCGTCCGGCAACCTGGCGCTCGACGTCGATCCCAAGCTGGCCTGGGCGCTGTCGAACCGCGATCACTTCCCGATGGACCTGAACCGCGCCGACGCCAGCATGATCGCGCGCGTGCCCGGCATCGGCCTGCGCAACGCCAAGCGCCTGGTCGACCTGCGGCGCCTGCGGCGCATCCGCTGGGAAGACCTGTCGCGGCTGCGCTGCAGCCTCAAGAAGCTGGCGCCCTTCGTCGTCACCGCCGACTACAAGCCGGCCCAGGGGGCGGCCGATTCGACCCTGCTGCGGCGCCACCTGGCCGACGCCCCGCAGCAGATGAATTTGTGGCCGGAACTGCAGGCCGCATGAACACCGCCGCCGCCGTCCTCGCAGGCCAGCCGGTCCAGGTGACCGGCTTCGCCGAATGGCGCGAGGCGGCGCGCGAACTGCTGCGGGCCGGCGTGCCGCCCGAGGCGGTGACCTGGGGCGCGCCGGGAGGCGACCTGTTCTCGGGTGCGCCGGCGCCGGCTGGGCCCCCGCATAATGCCGCCATACCGCTGCAGGAACCGAAACCGGCACCGCATTCGCCCCCGCGTTTGCCCCGTTCACTGCTGGAGATGCTGCAAAAAGCCGCGTGCTACCGGGATCCCGATCGCTGGGCCTTCCTGTACCGGGTGATGTGGCGCTGGCAGCAGGGCGAGCACGACGTGCAGTCGCCCGCCGACCCGGACGGCGCGCGCCTGCATGCGATGGCCAAGGCGGTGCGCCGCGAGGAGCACGACATGCATGCCTACATCCGATTCCGCGAGCGGCCCGAGGAGGCCGGGCCGCCGCGCTTCGTCGCCTGGTTCGAGCCGCGCCACGACGTGCTGCCGCAGGTGGCCGAACATTTCATCGCCCGCATGGGCGGCGTCAGCTGGATGATCGCCACACCCGAGGCCAGCGTGCTGTGGGACGGCGCGACCCTGCACAACACCGGTCCCCTGATGTCGAGCGCGGCCGACCTCGACGACGCCGGCGAGGCGCTCTGGCTGACCTACTACCGCAGCATCTTCAATCCCGCGCGCCTCAATGCGCCGCTGATGCAAAGCCACATCCCGTCGCGCTTCTGGAAGAACCTGCCCGAAGGCGCGCTGGTGCCTTCGCTGGTCAGCCAGGCGGGGCTGGGCGCGCGCCGCATCGGGCAGGTCGCCGCGGTCGGGCGCAAGAGCGGCAGCACGATCCCGATCGCGCCCGAGGATGCGCAGCCGGAACGCGAGCAGCCGTCCAGGCTCGACGAATGCCGGCGCTGCGAGCTGTGGCAGTACGCGACCCAGGCGGTCGGCGGGGAAGGGCCGAAGCGCGCGGACATCATGATCGTCGGCGAGCAGCCGGGCGACCAGGAAGACCTGGCCGGCGCGCCCTTCGTCGGCCCGGCCGGCAAGCTGCTCGACCGCGTGTTCGAGCAGGCGGGCCTGGACCGGCGCAGCGTCTATCTCACCAACGCGGTCAAGCATTTCAAGTGGGAGCCGCGCGGCAAGCGCCGCCTGCACAAGACGCCGGTGCAGCGCGAGATCGAGGCCTGCCACTACTGGCTCGAGAAGGAACTGGCCGCGTGCAAGCCCAAGGTCATCGTCGTCATGGGCGCAACCGCGCTGAAATCGGTTTTCCAGGCCGGGAACGTCACCCTGAAGGACAAGATCGGCCGTCCCGTGCGCCACGGCGACAGCTGGGTGGTGACCATCTACCACCCCTCGTACGTGCTGCGCGTGCCGGACGAAGCGTCCAAGCAGGAAGCGTTTTCCGTGATGGTCAAGGGCCTGAAGCTGGCGCAGGAACTGCTGGAGCGGCCCGACCTGCCCGAGCCTCCTCCCTGAAGCAGCCTGGCGGCCCGGTATATGCACCTCATGCTGGGGTAATAGAGTTGCAACATCCTGTTACTGTCGAGCATCTACTGCCATAATGGCATTACGATTGGCGAAACATTAACAACAGGATGTCCTCATGAGCAAACTCGTCGTACCGGCGCTGTGCCTGTGTCTATGGTCAGCGCCTTCCTGGGGCCAGTCGGCCGATCCGTCCACCCAGCCCGAGGCGGTTGCGGCCGAGGCCGTCGACGCCCAGCCGGTGCCGGAGCAGATCCACGTCGTGGCCCAGCGCCCCGGTCCGGGCATGTGGAAGGTATCGAAGGGCGATCATGTGCTGTGGGTGTTCGGAACCTATTCGCCGCTGCCGAAGAATGTCGAGTGGCGTTCCCGGCAGGTGGAGGCCGTCATCGGCCGCTCGCAGGAATACCTGGCGCCGCCGGGCGCCTCGGCCAATCCAGGCTTGTTCAAGTCGATCACCCTGCTGCCCTACATGATCGGCATGCGCAAGAATCCCGATGGCCACCAGTTGCGCGACCTGATGCCGCCGGAAGACCATGCGCGCTGGACGGCGCTCAAGGCGAAGTACATGCCGGACAACGAGGACGTCGAGCGCGAACGGCCACTGTTCGCGGCCCAGGCGCTGGTGCGCAGCGCGCGCCTCCAGGCAGGCCTGGACAGCGATTACGCGGTGCGCAAGCGCGTGCTGGAACTCGTCAAGAACCACAAGCTCAAGGTCACGTCGTCCAACGTCGAGCTGCCGATGGACAATGCACGGGGTTTGCTGAAGGACTTCAAGAAGAATTCGCTGAAGGACGTGGCCTGCCTGTCGACAACGATGGCGACGCTGGACAGCGATATCGCGGAAGCCAGCGTGCGCGCCGCCGCGTGGTCGAAGGGGAATGTGGAGGAAATCCGCAAGCTGAACATCGCCGCACGCGACGAAGCCTGTTTCGATTCCCTGTTCGACAGTGCGATGTTCGATAAGGAACCTGCGTTCAAGAACATGAAGACCAATATGCGCGAAAAGTGGCTGGCCTCGGCGGAAAAGGCGCTGGCAAACAACAGCTCGAGCTTTGCGATGCTGCCGATCAAGGACGTCCTCGATCCGAAGGGGGTGATCGCGGCGCTGGCGGCCAGGGGGTATACGGTCGAACAGCCCGATTGATGGCCGTACCCGCTTTGCCTGGCAGCTTGCGCCAGGTGGAGCAGGAGCATTGAGAATTTGTCAAATCTCCAAAAACACGCGTAGAATGCAGGCAACGCGGGTGTAGCTCAATGGTAGAGCAGAAGCTTCCCAAGCTTACGACGAGGGTTCGATTCCCTTCACCCGCTCCATTCTTCCTGTACCTTCACTTTGCAGCCCTGCTGCGTCAGCGTAATCCCTGAATCAGCCAGATACGGCTTGCCTGGCCGAATCCAAGGCTGCTGTTGATCACGGTAATCGCGCCATCCTTCCCAACGGCAAGCTTCTTTCCTAGCAGTCCCTGATGGCTTCCATTGACGCCAGCGGGATCCTCGCTGCCCGGAACCAGCCGCGATGGGCCGAATGTCAGTCCGCGATCGCTGGAGACGGCAAACCCGAGGCCGCGCGGCCTGGCGTCCGGCCGAGGAAACAGCTCCCATAAGACATGAACGCGGCCGTTCGCATCGGTCGCGAGCGCCGGATAGCCCGCAGCGACAGGCATGGAAATAGTACGAGGCGCATCGAAGCTGTCACTACCGGCATCGGCGCGTGCGTACTTGACCTTCGATGCATCACTCATCCGATCCGGGCGCTCGGCGTAAACCAGATGCACGCTTCCATCATGGCCAATCGCCAGCCGTGGCGCGTCCGCATACGCGTCCTTCACGCCGATCAGCCGCGGCTGACCGAAGGATCTGCCGGCGTCGGTGGAGACGGCCACCCGGATATCGGCATCGTCGTCTTCGCCCACCGTCCAGGCCAGCCAGACGGCGTCCGCTCGACCTGTCGCCAGCGACGGGCCGCGCGCCGGAAGGCGAGCATCGCCTGCGATCCTGGCGGGCCGGGAAAAACTGGCGCCTGCGTCCACGGATCGGATCAACCACAGCGCGCCATCGTATTCAGTCCATGCTGCGTAGACCGTCCCATTGGCCGCCACCGCGAGGTCCAGGCTGCCGTTCGACCAGATCTTGGACGAGACGCGTCCCTTGCCGTCTCCACCAATCGAGGAGGACAGATTGACGGGCGCGCCGAAACTGCGCCCGCCATCGAGCGAGCGGGCGAACAGGATGTCGCCGCCATGCGAGCCGCCGGAGAAGATGATTTCCTGCCACAGCAGGTAGACCGCGCGATCCGCCCCGGGACTGGCCGCGATGCGCGGGTGCCACGAGAAGGTGGCGCCGTTGCGCGAGGCGTTGACGGTGGCGGTCGCCACTTTCCCGTCGCCGCCGCGCGTCTGGAACAGCACATCCTTGCTGCGCTGGTCGACCCAGGCGAGCGCCAGCCTGCCGTCGGCCAGGTAAGCGACGGTGCCGTCGTCGACGTAATCGTAGTCGGATTCGTTCTGGCGCCAGGCGCCCTTCGTTCCCCCACCGGTGGCGATCTCGATCGGCGGCTGCCAGTCGACGCGGGGCGCCAGCATTGCCGCCGAAGCCAGCAATGCCAGCACCCACAGGACAAGGGCGCCCATCAGTCGAACCAGGCCGGGAAGCATGATCGGTTTCCGTGCAGCGTGTCAGTGTGCGGAACGAGTACCCGCGGCAAAGGGCAGCGCCGTACCGCGCCCGGCCACGGTATGCTGGCATCCTACGCGTCGCATTCGCACAGGAGCGCCCGCATGACTTCCGCTTTCCGCTCGCGCCGTCGCCTGCTGGGATCGCTGCTCGCCATTCCTGCTGGCCTGGCGCTGCCTTCCCTGCACGCCGCGCCGGCCGCGGCGCTGCTGACCCGGCCGATTCCGTCGACGGGCGAACAGTTGCCGGTCATTGGGCTGGGCAGCTGGATCACCTTCAATGTCGGCAAGGATCCGCAGGGCCGTCTGGAGAGCGCCAAGGTGATGCGCGCATTCTTCGCGGGCGGCGGCCGGCTGGTCGATTCCTCGCCGATGTACGGCTCGGCGCAGGATGTCATCGGCGAAGCGCTGCAGGCCATCCAGCCGGCGCGGCTGTTCTCCGCGGACAAGGTCTGGATCGGCGCCGGCGCGAGCGGCCCGGGGCAGATCGAGCAGTCGCGCCGGCTGTGGCGCGTGCCGCGTTTCGACCTGCTGCAGGTGCATAACCTGCTGGCGTGGGAAGACCACCTGCCGACCCTGCTGGCGATGAAGAAGGCGGGGCGTCTGCGCCATGTCGGCATCACGACGTCGGAGGGCCGGCGCCACGGCGAGATCGTGAAGATCATGGCGAGCCAGCCTATCGATTTCGTGCAGGTCTCGTACAACCCGCTCGACCGCGAGGTAGAGCAGCGCATCCTGCCGCTGGCGCGCGAGCGGCGCATCGGCGTGATCGTGAACCGGCCGTTCCGGCAGGGCGAGCTGACCCAGGCGCTGGCCGGCAAGCGCCTGCCGGGGTGGGCCGCCGAGATCGGCTGCACCAGCTGGGCGCAGGCGTTGCTCAAGTTCATCGTCTCCCACCCCGCCGTCACCTGCGCCATTCCCGCCACCTCGCGGGTCGATCACGTGCGCGAGAACCTGCTGGCCGGCGCCGGCCGGATGCCCGACGAGGCGCTGCGCAAGCGCATCGCCGCCGATGTCGAAAGGCTGGCATGAGCGAATGGTGGACGTACACGCTGGCCGACCTCCTGATGTTTTCGGCGCGGACGTATTACCGCCTGTTCGAACTGTACAACCGGGACATCTGGCCCGCCCATGTGTTGGCCGATGCCGCGGGCATGCTCGTCATCGGCTGCATCGTCCGCGCCGGCGCGCTGGCGTACCGGATCGCATACAGTCTGCTTGCAGTGAGCTGGGGCTGGATCGCGTGGGCCTATCACTGGGAACGGTATGCCGACATCAACATCGCAGCACCATATTTTGCGGCTGGGTTCAGCTTGCAGGCGCTGATGCTGGGCTGGCTGGCATTGCAACCGAACGAGGTGCCAGCGGAGCGGGCACCCGCCCGGCTGGCAGCGGGGATCGTCGGATTGTCCGTGATCGGGTATCCGCTGCTGGCGCTACGAGAGGGGCGCGGCTGGGTGCAAGCCGAAATCTTTGGTATCGCACCTGACCCGACGGTAGCGGCCACCCTCGGTGTCCTGCTGGTGTCGCGCGGCCACTGGGTTACGTGGTCAATTCCCATAGCGTGGTGCGCAGTCAATGGCGCTACATTGATGGAACTGCAGGTGGACCATGCCTGGCTACTACCGGCGCTTGCAGTCGTTACCGTAGCTGTCGGCTTGTTCTCCAGACGCGTCACACATCCGGGAGCCATGCTTTGAATGGCTGAGCAAGTTTCATGCAAGCCTCAGCATACTATTCACTTGCCTTGATGAGTGAGCTTGTTCGCCAGGAGTTGTTTGAGTGACGCGTTCTTCCACCCTTCGTAGCGGATGTCGTTGATTCTCCATTGGCCATCCCGCTTCACCAAGTGGTACTCCAACTGTATTTTTTCGCGATTCGATGGATATGTGAACTCAACCGCTACGATGCCATTGCCCACCGATCGGATCGACAGGTCGGCTGCGCCGGGATCCTGTGAAACAAAAATGGGATCGAAGCCGAGGTTGCATACGTCGCCAGTTTTCTGGGCGCAGCGTCGATCCGCGATGAGCAGCGAGGCGAGTTCAGGATCGAAATAGCGTAGTAGAACTGATTTCTCTTGCTCAGGCAGCGGCTTGCCGAAAATTTCGTTTGCTCCAGAGATGGCTTGCCAGGCGAAGGCCTTATAGAGGCCACCGACGACAGCGATCTGTTTGTCAGGACTAGATGGGGCAGCAATACTCGATCCAATGGAGAAAAGAGCAATGCCGCATGCGGCGATAACACGTTTAATGGCGGTCGACAGCATACGGAGGTCTCTCGTTACGATAGCCTGGGTGTGTTCAACTTCAGAAGCGAATTGCGCAGCTTCAATCTTGAAGGAAACAGTATCCTGGAATTTTGCGAGACCTTTTCCGGATATCTCGTATAAAGCAGCGTAGCAGAGACAGAAACATCAGCTCGACAGCAAATTTCCCGACCTGAACGATTCCTCTCCCGCCACCTTACACACGTGCATGCCGCGCAGCAGATGCCGATGCGCCGTGCTCGCAAACAGCAGGCCCGGACGGCTCGCCGACAAGGCGCTCACCTTGCCGCTGACCGGATTGACGATGTCCGCGATCGGCTCGCCCGCCTCGACCCGGTCGCCCAGCTGCTTGTGGAACACCAGCACGCCCGCATGCGGCGCCTCGAGCGGCTCGACCGCGCCGAGCGGCGTCGGGGTGCAGCGCGCCTCGGGCAGCGCGCGCACCGGCAGGTCGAGCACGCCGGCATGGGCCAGGTACTGGAGCAGGGCGTCCGCATCCTGGCGCGCATAGTCGTAGCGCACGTCCATCTCGCCGCGCAGCTCGATGGTCACGGCCACGCAGGCGGGCGGGATGGCGGCGTCGGGAAAGTGGTCCGCCAGGTCCCACCACAGCCGGCCGCATGCCTCGTCGAAGGGTTCGCCGCCCGACTCGTTCGCCAGCAGCAGCACCCGCGCGCCCATCAACGCCGCCAGCGGCTGCACCGCCCCGGCCAGCGGCGTGCCGGCATACATGTGCAGCACCGCCTCGTTATCGCAGTGCAGGTCGAGCATGAAGTCGGCGTCGATCGCCATCGCCAGCAGGGTTTTCTTCAGCGTCCCGGCGCTGTCCTTCGGCTCCCACGCGTCCACCGAGCGGCGCGCCTGCTCGCGGATCAGCGCGACATTGGCCTGCGCATCCGTGCCGAGCCTGCCCGCGAGCGAGGCCTTGAGCTCGTCGGCCACGTGACGATAGGCGCGGTTGAAGTTGATGCCGGTCGCGAGGTCGTAGCGGCCGAAGGGCGTGCCCTGGATGACCTGGGACAGTCCGAGGGGATTGGCGGCCGGCACCAGGATCACCTCGCCCTTGACCCGTCCTTCCGCATCGAGCCGCTCCAGTTCCTGGCGCAGGACATGCGCGACCAGCATGGCCGGCACTTCGTCGGCGTGCAGCGCGGCCTGGATGTAGACCTTCCTGCCGATGCCCGGTGCGCCATAGTGGAAGGAGCTCAGGTGGACGGTGGCGACGTTGTCGTCGATGGCGATCGGGTGTTTCGTCGAATGCATGGGCAGGTTCCGGCAACGGTGGCGATGCCGCGATGATGGCCGAACCGGGCCGGCCGCCCCGCACGCCCTACGGGGGGCGGGACGCGTGAGCTATAATGGCGACCGTTTTTCCTCATTTCTCATCCCCATGTCCTCTGATACGCCAACCAACGGCCCGGCGCGGCCCATGCTTTACGATCCCACCGAACACCGCATCCGCAGCTTCGTGACGCGCGCGGGACGGCTGTCGACCGCGCAGGCGCGGGCGCTGGAGGAACTCGGTCCGAAGTTCCTGATCGAGTACAAGAAGGAGCCGCTGGACCTGGCCCGGGCCTTCGGCCGCAAGGCGCCGGTGGTGCTGGAGATCGGCTTCGGCATGGGCGACACCACCGCCCACATCGCGCGCCTGATGCCGGAGAAGGACTTCCTGGGCGTCGAGGTGCACACGCCGGGCGTGGGCAGCCTGCTCAAGCAGATCGGCGAACAGGACATCGCCAACCTGCGCCTGATCCAGCACGATGTCGTGGAAGTGCTGAACAACATGATCGTCGACGGTTCGCTCGACGGCGTGCACGTGTTCTTCCCCGACCCGTGGCACAAGGCGCGCCACAACAAGCGCCGCCTGATCCAGCCGCCCTTCGTCAAGCTGCTGTGCCAGAAGCTGGCGCCGGGCGGCTACCTGCACTGCGCCACCGACTGGGAAGACTACGCAATCCAGATGCTGGAAGTGCTGGGCAACGAACCGGAACTGCAGAACACCGCCGAAGGCTACGCCCCGCAGCCGGCCTACCGCCCGCTGACCAAGTTCGAGAACCGCGGCCTGAAGCTGGGCCACGGCGTCTGGGACCTGGTGTTCACCAAGAAGTAATCCTTCCCTTCAAGGCGGATCGTCGTTCGACCATCCGCCTTCGTCGTTCGTCACCGCCCGCTTTTCTCTCCGCCCCAGGATGCCTAGACTGGTCTCGTTGCTATACATTAACGAGTACGGAGGAGCCATGTGGGGAAAATTCTGGAAGTGGTGGCGCGCGTGGGAAGAGGAACAGCTGGCCGTGCTTCAGCAGCCGAGCCTGGCCGCGCACGCGCCGGAAGGCTACCGCCGTTACTTCGCCTGCAAGCTGGCCGCGCTGTCGCCGATCGAGCGCCAGGAACTGCACCGTTTCTCGGTCACCTACCGTGGGCGCAGGTTGATCCTTGCGCTGCTCAAGCTGTGCCTCGTGTCCTCGCTGGCGGGCGCCGTGCTCAAGCTGGCTTTCCTGCCCAATCTTCCCTGGCCTCACACGATGTTCGGCGCCAATGCCGTCGGCCTGGCCATGGTCATGGCGCTCACGACAGTCTGGTTCAACTACCCCAGGATCGCCCGTCACAAGCTCAGGACGTTCGCGGCTGTCGTCGGCCTGGCGCTGGCGGGCGGCCTGTTCGGCAGCGCGGTCGCGATGTTCGAAAAGGGCGAATCCTGGGAGATCCTGCTCGACAGGCTGCCCAGGATCGTGGCCACCGTGACCCTGGTGCCCGGCCTGCTGTTTGCCGGGCCCCTGATCGTCCTCGCGGTCATGCGCAATCGCCATTACGAGACGCTCACCGCCCGGCTCCAGCGCGATGCCGAGCAGGAGCGCCTGGCGCGCGAACTGAGCGAATCGCAGCTGCGCCTGCTGCGCGCCCAGATCGAGCCGCATTTCCTGTTCAATACGCTGGGCGCGGTGCAGCAGCTGGCCGAGCAGGGCGCCCCCCGTGCCGCCGAGCTGACCGCCAACCTGATCGACTTCCTGCGCGCCAGCATGAGCGACATGCGCTGCGAACAGGTCAGCCTCAAGGCGGAGTTCCGGCTGGTCGAATCCTACCTGCGCGTGATGCAGACAAGGATGGGCGAGCGCCTGCACCTGCGTATCGACCTGCCCTCCGCCCTGGAAGGGATATGCGTGCCGAGCATGATCGTGCTGACCCTGGCCGAGAATGCGATCAAGCACGGCATCGAACCGTCCCTGCGCGGCGGCGAGGTGGACGTCTCGGCCGAAGGGGATGCGGACCGGGTCCGCATCCGGGTGCGCGACAGCGGCGTGGGCATGAGCGATACGCCCGGCGCCGGCATGGGACTGGAAAACATCCGGCAGCGCCTGCGCCTGGCCTATGGCGACGGCGCCGGCCTGGCGCTGAGCGAAGCCGATCCGGGCCTGGTGGCCGAGATCCTTATCCCCTGCAAGGAAGCCCGATGACGAAGGTGACGGTACTAGTGGCGGAAGACGAACCGCTGATGCGCGAACGCCTGCTCGGCATGCTGGCGGCCACCTGGCCGCAGGCCGGGGTGGTGGCGGTCGCCGAAAACGGCAACGACGCCTGGGACGCTTTCCTGGAGCACGAGCCGCAGGTGGTGTTCCTCGACATCCGCATGCCCGGCATGTCGGGGCTGGAGGTGGCGGAGCGGATCGGCAAGCTGGCCCACGTGGTGTTCGTCACCGCCTACGACCAGTACGCGGTGGACGCCTTCGACGCCGGCGCGGTGGACTACCTGCTCAAGCCGGTGCAGCCGGGCCGGCTGGACAAGGCGGTGGCGCGCATCCGCGAAAAGCTCGGCAGCCGGCCGGCCGACCTGGGCGCCGTGCTGCGCCAGCTGAAGGCGGCGGCGCCGGAAGCGAAGCAGGAAAAGATCAAGTGGATCAAGGCCAGCGTCGGCAAGCAGATCCGCCTGATCGACGTCGACGAGGTGCTGTTCTTCCAGGCCGACAGCAAGTACACGCGGGTGGTGCTGGCCGGGTCGGAAGCGCTGGTGCGGATCCCGCTGAAGGATCTGCTGGGCGGGCTGGATGGCGAACGTTTCTGGCAGATTCACCGGGGAACCCTGGTGAACGTGAACGCGATCGCGGCAGCGGAACGGATCGATGCGGAACGGATGCAGGTGCTGCTGCGCGGGAGCGAGGAAACGCTCCCGGTCAGCCGCAGCTTCACCCACCTGTTCCGCGAATGAAGCCTCGGGCTACATCATCTCGCCGATGAGGGCGACGATCTCGTCGCCATACGACACCAGCTTCTTCTCGCCCACGCCGGTGACGCCGCGCAGCTGGTCGAGCGAGGTCGGCTTGACCTTGGCGATCTCGCGCAGGGTGGCGTCCTGAAACACGACATAGGCCGGCACGCCGTGTTCGCGCGCGGTCCCCATGCGCCACGAGCGCAGCCTGTCGAAGATCGCCTGCTCGGAGCGCGACAGTTCGATTTCCTCGAAGCTGGAGCCCGAGCGCGAGGCGGCCGGGCGCTTGGCCTTGACCGGTTTCTGGTACTGGCGCAGCTGCACCTTCTGCTCGCCCTTGAGCACCGGGCGCGCGGCGTCGGTGAGCTTGAGGGAGCTGAAGGCGTCGTGGTCGACCGTGACGAAGCCCAGCGCGATCGCCTGGCGCACGATGGCGCGCCATTCCTGCTCGGAGCGGTCGGCGCCGACGCCGAACACGGTGAGCTTGTCGTGGTGCCACTGGCTGATGCGCTCGGTCTGGGCGCCGCGCAGCACGTCGATCACGTGGCCGGCGGCGAAGCGCTGGTCGACCCGGTAGACCGTGGACAGCAGCTTTTGCATCGGCACCGTGCCGTCGAAGGACACCGGCGGGATCAGGCAGGTGTCGCAGTTGCCGCAGGGGCCGGAGCGTTCGCCGAAGTAGTCGAGCAGGCGCATGCGGCGGCAGCTGAGCGTCTCGCACAGGCCGAGCATGGCGTCGAGCTTCATCGACAGCACGCGCTTGAAGGTTTCGTCGGCCTCCGATTCGTCGATCATGCGCCGCTGCAGCACCACGTCCTGCAGGCCGTAGGCCATCCAGGCGCTGGCCGGCATGCCGTCGCGGCCGGCGCGTCCGGTCTCCTGGTAGTAGCCTTCGATGCTCTTGGGCAGGTCGAGGTGGCAGACGAAGCGCACGTCGGGCTTGTCGATGCCCATGCCGAAGGCGATGGTCGCCACCATCACGATGTTGTCTTCGCGCAGGAAGCGCGCCTGGTTGGCGGCGCGCACCGTGTGTTCCATGCCGGCATGATAGGCCAGGGAGCGGATGCCGTTCTCGTTGAGGAAATCGGCGGTCTCCTCGACCTTCTTGCGCGACAGGCAATACACGATGCCGGAATCGGCCGCGTGCTCGGAGGTGATGAAGTCGAGCAGCTGCTTGCGGCCGGTGGTCTTTTCGACGATGGAATAACGGATGTTCGGACGGTCGAACGAGGACACGAACTGGCGCGCTTCTTCCAGCTGCAGGCGGTGCGCGATCTCGGCGCGGGTCTGCTGGTCGGCGGTCGCGGTGAGCGCGATGCGCGGCACCTGCGGGAAGCGCTCGTGCAGGATCGACAGGCGGATGTACTCGGGCCGGAAGTCGTGGCCCCACTGCGACACGCAGTGCGCCTCGTCGATCGCGAACAGGGAGATGTGCGAGGCCTCGAACAGTTCCAGGCAGCGCGGCGTCATCAGGCGCTCGGGCGCCACGTAGACGAGGTCGATATCGCCGGTGCGCACTAGGCGCTCGATGCGCAGGGTTTCCTCGAAGGTCTGGGTCGAGTTGAGAAAAGCCGCGCGCACGCCGACTTCGGCCAGGGCGTCGACCTGGTCCTGCATCAGGGCGATCAGCGGCGAGACCACCACGCCGACGCCGTCGCGCAGCAGGGCCGGGATCTGGTAGCACAGCGACTTGCCGCCGCCGGTGGGCATCAGGACGAGCGCATCGCCGCCACTGGCCACGTGCTCGACGATGTCGGCCTGCTGTCCGCGGAAGGCGGGATAGCCGAAGACCGTCTGCAGCAGGTGGAGCGCGCGCGCGCTGATATCGGAATTCATGGCTTGTTTATTCAGCCCAGCTGACGAGGTCGAAATGGGCGGTTACCAGGACCAGGATACCGAATACGATACGGTACCAGGCGAAGATCGTGAAGTCGTGCGTGCTGATATAGCGCAGAAGCCAGCGCACGCACAGGAAGGCCGAGACGAAGGCGGCCAGGCCGCCCAGGCCGAACATCGGCAGGTCGGCCATGGAAAGCAGCTCGCGCTGCTTGATCACCGAGTAGGCGGTGGCGCCCAGCAGGGTCGGGATCGCGAGGAAGAACGAGAACTCGGTGGCGGCCTTGCGCGACAGGCCGAACAGCATGCCGCCGATGATGGTCGCTCCCGAGCGGCTGGTGCCCGGAATCAGGGCGAACGACTGCGCCAGGCCGACCTTGAGCGCGTCGAGGAGGCTCATGTCGTCCACCGACTCGATGCGCGCCGCCTGCGTCCTGCCATTGTTGCGGCGCTCGACCCACAGGATCACCAGGCCGCCGACGATGAAGGCGGTGGCCACCGGCACGGGCGCGAACAGCCGGGCCGTGATGGCCCCGTTGAACAGGAAGCCGAGCGTGGCCGCCGGAAGGAAGGCGATCAGCACGTTGGTGGCGAAGCGCTGCTGTTTCGGGTCGGAACCGAGGCCTTGCACGACGCGCGCGATGCGCTCGCGGTATTCCCAGATCACGGACAGCATCGCCCCGGCCTGGATCGCGATCTCGAAGACTTTGACTTTCTCGCCGGTGAAATTGAGCAGGCTGCCTGCCAGGATCAGGTGACCGGTGGAGGAAATCGGAAGGAATTCCGTGAAGCCCTCGACCAGGCCCATGATGATCGCCTTGATGGCGAGAAGAATATCCATGAAGCTTGTTAAAGTGATCTCGAAGTGTTCCGTGGAAGAAAACTGCGCGGGGTCGAAGCTTACCACGAGCAGGGCCTGGCCCGACGGCTCATCCGTGGCGGGCACTGTATTTTATTGGTGGCGCGTTGCCATTCGATGACGGCCGGGATGCTTGCATTTATCGCTGCCAGGCGTGCGCAACTTCGCGCGGAGCGTGCTAGACTGAAGTGCATGAGTATTCTCATAGTTCTCGTACTTGCCGTGGCCGCCGTGGCGGTCTTCCGGGGTCAGTTGTCGAATTCACTGCGTTACCGGACCTGCCAAAGCCGGGTCTGGCGGCGCGCGTTCCCAGGCGCATCGCGGAAGGACATTCGCGAATTCCTCGCCCTGGTGGTATCGGCGTTTTCATTCCGTGACAGCGACCGGCTGCGCTTTCGCCCCGACGACGAAGTACTCGGCATTTCCCGTGCCGCCCATCCCCACAAGCGCCCCACCGACGTGGCCGACATCGAAACGCTGGCGACAGCCTTGCAAAAGCGCTATGGCGTGATGCTGGCCGAGGGCTGGTACGACGGACTCACCCTGGGGGCCCTGTTCCGCAAGGTCCAGTCGGTACGCACCGACCACGCCATGGCCGCCTGATTCATCCTGGCGCCGTCGCCTGCTCCAGTTCGCCCAGCCAGTGGATCGCCTGTTCGCGGCTGGCGCCGCACATCTCGCTCGAGGGCTGCAGCCCGCCGCAGAAGGCCGGACGCTCGGGCTTGCCGAAGATCATGCAACGCTCGTCCTCGCCCAGCTGAATGCAGCGCACGCCGGCAGGCTTGCCGTGCGGCATCCCTGGAATCGGGCTGGTGATGGACGGGGCGGTGCAGCAGGCGCCGCAGCGCGGGCGGCATGCGAAAGGGGTGGTGGAGGTGCTCATGATCGTAGCAAAGGCTGGGCGCCAGTATACATCGCAACGGGGTCCTAACCGGGCGCTTCATTGCTGGAAATCCTGCTACGTTGTCGTTATTGAAAAATAAACCGGCAAGCTGCGGCGCAGACAGCGGAGGCATCGATGTCCACCAGTCCACTCAAACCCCTGAACCGGCAGGTCATGGTCATCACCGGGGCCACCAGCGGGATCGGCCTGGCGACCGCGCAGGACGCCGCCAGGCAGGGCGTGAAGCTGGTGCTGGCCGCGCGCGGCGCCGACGTGCTCGATGCGGTGGTGGCGGGCATGAACGCGCTCGGCCAGGAGGCGATCGGCGTGGTGGCCGACGTGTCCGAGCGCAGCCAGGTCGAGCGCATCGCGCAGATGGCCATCGCGCGCTTCGGCCGCATCGATACCTGGGTCAACAATGCCGGCGGCACCATCTACGGCCGGCTCGACGAAGTGTCCGAGGAGGACAGCCGGCGCCTGTTCGACATCAATTTCTGGGGCATGGTGCATGGCTCGCTGACCGCGCTGCCGCACCTGAAGCTGCAGGGCGGGGCGCTCATCAACGTCGGCAGCGAGGCTTCGGAGGTGACGATCCCGATGCAGGGCATGTATACGGCCAGCAAGCACGCGGTCAAGGGCTTCACCGACGCCCTGCGTGTCGAAATCGAACAGGTCGACGAGGCGCCGGTATCGATCACCCTGATCGAACCGGGCCCGGTCGACACGCCGCTGCCCCAGCATGCGCGCAACTACATGGACCGCGAGCCGAAGCTGCCCTCGCCCCAGGTCGATCCGCACCAGGTCGCCGCCGCCATCCTGAACGCGGCGGTCGTGCCGATGCGCACCGTACGCGTCGGTTTCATGGCGACCGTCGACACCGTCATGGAAAAACTGATGCCCAGGCTGTCGGACCGGCTGTCGGTCTTCCAGGTGTCGCGCCAGCAGCGGGATGCCCCGCCGCACAATCCGGACGGCAGCCTGTACCAGTCGTGCGCGAACGGGCGCATCTATGGTCCGGGGAGCGCCTGAGCTGACGGGCGCCCGTGTCGCGTCCTGGGACGCATTCTTTGCTTGACTGGGCAGTTAACAGCGTTCTATAGTTGATGATCATAAAATAGTTTCTAGGTTGAAACATGCAATGTCAACTCGACAGCAAACCGCGCTGGGAGCGCCGCAAGGACGCCCGTCCCCAGGAGCTGCTCGCTGCTGCCATTGACCTGTTCGTCGAGCGCGGCTTCGCTGCGACGCGCCTGGAAGACGTGGCGCGCAAGGCCGGTGTATCGAAAGGTACGCTGTACCTGTATTACGCCAACAAGGAAGAACTGTTCAAGGCGGTGGTGCGCGAGAGCATCGTGCCGATGATCGGCGAGGCCGAACTGTCGGTGGCCGAGTTCGACGGCCACAGCGCCGACCTGCTGCGCCATGTGATCCTGTCGTGGTGGCGCCGGATCGGCAGCACCAAGGCCTCCGGGATCAGCAAGCTGATCATGGCGGAAGCGGACAATTTCCCGGAGCTGGCCTGTTTTTACCGGGAAGAGGTCATGTACCGCGGCACCCGCATGATTTCGAGCATGCTCGAGCGCGGCGTCAACCGCGGCGAATTCCGCGCCCTCGACATTCCCCAGGTGACCCAGGTGCTGATCGCGCCCATGACGATGCTGTCGACCTGGAAGCACAGCATCGCGCCTTGCGAGCGCTGCGACCTGCAGCCCGAAGCCTTCCTCGAAGCCTTCCTCGATATCACCCTGCACGGGCTGATCCCGGCTGTCCGGTAAGTTGCCATCACGCCAAAGTCCGTATTTCTGGCGTTCATTCCCTCCAAACTGCAGACTGTCGCAATTTCCCGCGGTCCTGGCGCCCCATCGTTAAGATGTGCGTCCTGAGGCCGTTCAACGATAAAATATCGGATTATTTATTTTTCCACCGAGAACTCAGATGAATATCGAACAAGCCCGCTTCAACATGATCGAACAGCAGATCCGTCCGTGGAACGTGCTGGACCAGGACGTGCTCGACCTGCTGCACGTGGTCAAGCGCGAACAGTTCGTGCCGGAAGCCTTCCAGAACCTGGCGTTTGCGGACATCGAGATCCCGCTGCCGGGTGGCGAAGCGATGTTTACGCCGAAGATGGAAGCGCGCATCGTGCAGGAAATCGCGGTGAAGAAGCATGAGAACGTCCTCGAGATCGGCTCCGGTTCGGGCTACATGGCTGCGCTGCTGGCGCATCGCGCGCGCCATGTGACCGCCGTCGAACTCCTGCCGGAAACCAAGGCGCTGGCCGAACGGAACCTGGCCAAGGCCGGCGTCACCAACGTGACCGTCGAGCAGGGCAACGGCGCCGAGGGCTGGCCCAAGGGCGCGCCGTACGACGTGATCGTGGTGTCGGGCGCGCTGCCGGTGCTGCCGGACGCCCTGCTCAAGCAGGTCAAGGTCGGCGGCCGCATGGCGGTGATCCTGGGCGAAGCGCCGGCGATGAGCTGCAACATCATCACCCGCACGTCGGAAACGGCTTATGACTCGGTCAAGGTGTTCGAGACCGACGTCAAGCCGCTGACCGGCGCCCCGGCGCCGTCGCGCTTCACGTTCTAAGGAACTGCGATGCAACAAATGACTGCTCCCGAGTTGGCCGCCTGGCTGGCCGACCCGGCGCGCGAGCAGCCGCTGCTGCTCGATGTGCGCGAAAACTGGGAATTCGAGACCTGCCATATCGCAGGCTCGGTCCAGATTCCGATGCACCTGATCCCGATTCGTGTCGGCGAGCTCGACGACGACCGCGGGATCGTGTGCATCTGCCACCACGGGGCACGCAGCATGCAGGTTGCTGCTTTCCTCGAACGAAACGGATTTAGCAACGTAACGAATCTGACGGGCGGAGTACACGCCTGGGCCGTGCAGGTCGATCCTTCGATGCCGAAGTACTGACCTGGTTCCTAACTTTTGATGACTCCTGTGGAGAAAGCAATGCAGAAACCCCTTATCGCCGTGCTGCTCGCCAGCGCGTTTTTCTCGCTCAACGCAAGCGCGGCCGACCTGATCCAGGTGTACCAGCAGGCTCTGGCCAACGACGCGACGTATGCGAGCGCGCGCGCGGCCCTGTCGGCCGGGCAGGAACGGATCACGCAGGGGCGTGCAGGCTTGCTCCCGGTGGTGGGGGTCAGCGGTAACTACACCAAGAACGACAATGATTTCTCGCCGTGGAACGAGGGCGCCCCGGGCGTCTTCGGCACCGGCGCGAACCTGCGCACCAACGAGTACACGCTGTCGCTGCAGCAGCCGCTGTTCCGCTGGGACCGCTGGCAGACCTACCAGCAGAGCAAGCTGCAGCAGGCGATCTCCGAGGCGCAGTTCGCCCAGGCGCAGCAGGACCTGATCACACGCGTGGCCTCGGCCTACTTCGAAGTGCTGGCGGCCCAGGACAAGCTGGAATCGACCAGCGCCCAGAAGTCGGCGGTGACCGAGCAGCTGGCCTCGGCCAAGCGCAACTTCGAGGTCGGCACCCAGACCATCACCGACACGCACGAAGCGCAGGCCGCGTACGACCTGGTGATGGCGCAGGAATTCGCCGCGATCAACGACCTGGACAACAAGCGCAATGCGCTGCAGGCGATCATCGGCAGCGCGCCGGCCACGCTGGCGCCGCTGAAGCCGGGCATCACCCTGGCGCCGCCGCAGCCGGCCACGGTGGATCCGTGGGTGTCGTCGGCGGAAACGCAGAACTACGGCGTGACGGTGCAGGAACTGTCGGTGGAATCGGCGAAGCGCGACATTTCGCGCAACCGCGCCGGCCACCTGCCGACCCTGGACCTGATCGCCACCTCGACCCGCCGCGACATCGACGGCAGCACCCAGAGCTCGGGCGTGACCAAGAACAACGCGATCGGCGTGACGTGGAGCGTGCCGATCTTCAGCGGCTTTGGCGTGACCAGCCGCGTACGCGAATCGATCGCGCTGGAAGACAAGGCGCGCAACGACCTGGAAGCCACCCGCCGCAACGCGGCGCTGCAGGCGCGCCAGTCCTTCCTCGGCGTGAACAGCGGCCTGGCCCAGGTCAAGGCGCTGGAAGCGGCGGAAGTGTCGAGCCAGTCGGCGCTGGAATCGAACAAGCTCGGTTACCAGGTGGGCGTGCGTATCAACATCGACGTGCTGAATGCGCAGCGCCAGCTGTACCAGACCCGCACCGACCTGTCGCGCGCACGCTATGACACCATCCTCAACGGCCTGCGCCTGAAGGCGGCCGCCGGCTCGCTGCGCGAGGCGGATCTGGTGCCGGTGAATAACCTGCTGGCGAAGTGATCCGGCGCACGCCGTGACGGCGTGCCGCGTGATGACAACCCGGAGACGGCTTGCCGGTATCCGGGTTTTTCTTTTTTTGGAGTACCCCGCCGCTTACGCTGCGCGCGCCTTACGCCATTGAATCAGCTCGGCGATCGTCAGGATCGGGAACCCGCGCTCTTCGGCGAACTGCTCGATCGCCTCGCCGCGCATCATGGTTCCGTCGGCGTTCATCAGCTCGCACAGCACCGCAGCCGGCTGCAGCCCGGCCAGTTTGGCCAGGTCGACCGAGCCTTCGGTATGCCCGGCGCGCGCCAGCACCCCGCCCGGGGTGGCGCGCAGCGGGAACACATGTCCCGGACGCACCAGGTCATCCGGCTGCGCATTGCGCGCGATCGCGGCGCGGATGGTGGTGACGCGGTCGGCCGCCGACACGCCGGTGCTCACGCCATGGCGCGCCTCGATCGACACCGTGAACGGCGTGCCGTAGCGGCTGCCGTTCTCGGCGGCCATCGGCGGCAGCTCCAGCGCGCGCACCTTGTCGTCGGACAGGCACAGGCACACGATGCCGCTGCATTCGCGGATCAACAGGGCCATGGTCTCGACGCTGAGCTTTTCGGCCGCGACGATCAGGTCGGCCTCGTTCTCGCGGTCGAAGTCGTCGAGCAGGATCACCGGCACGCCAAGGCGCATGGCGTCCAGGGCGGCGGCAATGCGGCCTTCGAGGTCGGTACTGTGGAGGGTGTAGGAATTGACTAACATGTGAGACGCTCCTCGCATAAGTTGGCGAAAAACGCATCAGGGCAAGCGAATACGCGCACTTCGGCTGGCCGCGTGGCGGCAGCAGGCAAAGCGCATGACAACGCACATCTTCTTTCATCCGGACTATACCGTCGGCTCTGGCCTCTCACCAGATCTGCTGACCCTGCTTGTAGCAGGCGCTCGCGGGCTCGACCGTTAGGCCATACCGCCGGTGGGGAATCGCACCCCGCCCCGAAGACGTATGAATAAATGGATGCCTGTGTTAGCAGGCGGGGAAATTGTAGCAGCGCCTCAAAGTCTTTGCTGAAGAGCTGCTGATTTTGCGGTCAGGCTCTTGCTGAAGGGGGGCAAGGGTGTTCTTGTTCCTTCCTTGCTTGCGACTTTTGCGGACGGTGTCTTCGGTGACCCCCATGAGCGCATGAAGACGTTCTTGCAAACCCTTTAAATACTCCATCGAAGAAAAATAATACAGCAGAGCTGCTTGCTTTTTCTGCCATGGTGTCAGCTGATAGGTCGGCGTCATAGATGATCCCTTCTTGACTGAGCTTATACGGACGCTTACGGCTCGATTTTCTCTGATTACGACATGAGTCAATTTTGCTTCGCATCCCACTGCCAAATTACTTTTCCGTAAGTGGAACCTAAGTCTGGAAAAACATCGCCCCTTTCAAATCGGCGCCGCGAATCAACCTGTGCCGGGGTGAAGTAAAAGCCGTTGTCGTGACATGTGGTTCCTGACGCAAACCGGTGTTGTTCATGGCTGTTGTGTTCGGTCTCTATCTCTACCGGCTCAAATTCGCCATTCAAGAGTTCGACATAGCACCATTGTGAGGGATGCGATGTAAATGCATTGCGAGCAACCAGGCTGGGAACCGACTTCGGGACTAGCGGGTCCTTGAAGAAAGGATCGCTTGAAAGAGCAGGGTTGGACAGATTCGCAAATACGAAGTCGAGCATAGCCTTCTCATCCACCCAAAGCCGTGATCTGCCTACTGCAGCTAGCGCAGTCTTACCCAAATCATTAAATGATGTACAGTCCACAAGTCTTCCGTTTGGTGAGCCGACCCAGGCAAACTGCAGGGATGCATGCGGATCATCTACCGATACATAGACGCCTGTTTTAGGAGGGAGGGTGCCGCTCTCCGCAGTAATGTCAGTCCAAACGCGAAACTTCGGCAGCATGGGAAAGTGCTCTCTCTGCTTTGTCCACTCAAGAGTCAAGCCGAAATCAGTCCATTCGTTCGATCCACCGGTTTTATCCATCGTGTCATCGATATTTCCTGCATATCGAGAAATTTCAGCGAATGCTGCATCGAACTTTTCCTGTTCTTCGGGCGTGGTCCATAGCATTGAATATTCGGACATTCCGCGTCCACACTGGTATGTGCCTGTTACATGATATATGCTTAATGCTCGATCTGCGATATCTCTTGTTACGGACTGTCGAAAGTCGGCAAGAAAGCCCCATGCATTATTAGCCCAATTCTCGGTCGTATTGCGATCTCCCCACTGAGGGCTCCGTAACCACTGGTCCCGCTTCTCTTCGCGACTTTTTTTCAACGTATCGTCAGTAATTCCCATTAGTGCGTCCAAGCGGAATTTTAGTCCTTTTAAATAGTCCATCGATGAGAAATAATAGAGCAGAGAGGCTTGTTTTTTCTGCCACAAGGTTAGCTCGGAATGTGTCTTCATAATGGTCATAATTAGGATTGGTGGACTCGGTTGAATACATTATTTATCTTATTTCCTCAGTGTCGTTAACTGTCCGGGCAATGATGGTAAGCCTATTTTGTATTCAAGCCCGCTGCCATTAAAGTCGATATATCCCCATCCCGTCTCAAATGGGCCGTTGATGCTTGGATGTTTTATGGCTTCACGAATTCCGGTATATTCTTTTCTTTGCAACTCATCCAACTTATTGTATTCATTCTGATCGATGGCGTCGTTGAGGATGTCCTTGTTGCTTCCCGTTTTCCTGTAATAGAGCATAATGTCATTTCGAGGATCGTTCCTGGCTACATTGAAAACGATTTGTTCCCAGCCTCCTTCCAGGTAACGATTGGCGAGATTGTCTTTTGTTTGGCTGGAGGCCGGGCCTCGCCAGACTTTCATGGATTCACCAGGCTTTATGTCGAAGATTACAAATTGTCCATTAGCGTTCCAATCCGGCCATACGGCCAGGTACTTGCGCCATGCTTCTCGGGGATGGGGGGAGTTCTGGATTTTCTTGAAGACCTCCTCACTGATCCAGCAATCGCTCATTGCGCGACTATTCGGTGACACGATCCGGTAGAGGCGGGCCGGACCTTTTATCTCTTCAGTCTCCATCTTATGGAATGACTTGATATTATCTTCGTTTAATGGCGGCCATCCATCTTGCACTTTTTCTGCAACTTTCAACTCCACGTCTTTATATTTTTGACGCCGCCAAGGAAGCTTTGTTCCTTCATTAAGCCATCCGGGCCTCGGGTGCGGGGTGCGCATAAGGCTGATTGCTGTCGATTCCGGAAGAGTTCCTCGATAATGGACATTGCTGACATTTACTATCCCCTGTCGGGATTTCAATGTTTCTCGTTCTAATCTGTGGGCAATGTTATTCATGACTGAATCGATAGTTGCGATCACCTCTGTCATTCCTTCTTGCGCTCGTGAACGTACCCATAGGACGATCTCGAGCGTTTTCTTTGCTTTCGGTCCGACTGTGGGAATAAGCTCGACCTTTGCAACCAGTATACGTAGCGTCCGGATTCCAGCATCAAAGGCCTGTATGAGTTCGTTAGGTCTGATTTTTGACTTGATTGCCTTGATTTCTTGGGATAACCAAGAAAAAACTTCATCGACCTTGTGTTGATGTAGATAGCGCTGGAATGATTCTCGTCGCAGCAGAGTAATGACCCACGTCATCGCATTATCGACAGCGCTTTCGATTGCTTGTCCGCTCGCTCTTCGTACGAAGGCAAAGAATACCTTCAATACACCTTTCACAAGAGACCCGAGAAACGGGAATAGTCCTATCAATGTAAGAACCAATGCGATCCACGCCCATTTGTCAATGACGTCTTCTCGCAATTTCTTGCAATTCGCGATCAGATCGCGAACATCGCATACCTGATCCACTAACGGAATCATCGAGATTGCCGCATCGAGCACTATCTGCCCGGTCGACCTGTTCTCATCGAAATCTCCTTGAACGGCCTGCCAGAACCATTCCCAGGGATTTCCTGCAATCTCCTCTTCGGTTTTTTGTTCATTCGTTGCCCACGCCAGCGCATCCCGCATTTGCGTCGTGTTTATCTCGGCCATGAATATCTGCTCCGACGGTAAGCTATCGTGAAGAACAGCAGGGTCAGCGGATCAAACTTTGAAGAGGGTCGTGCGGTGTTTCTTTTTGTGGCTTGCGCGGCTTGTAGATGACTTTCGCAACCGGCTTGTCTGCGATGTTTTCATGCAGTGCTTTCCCGTCCTTGTCGAGCGTGCCGGAGATCACGGGGCCGCCTTTGAAGTGAATCTCATACTCGGCATCCGGGATGCCTTCCCCAAGCTCGGCGTCGACATAGTTCAGGGCGATCCAGTGCTGCGCCTCTTCTTCAGGCTCGCCTGGCAAGCTGCGCAGATCGGCGGCTTTCCGCGCGCCCTTGTCGAACACATGCTGCCCACCCTTGACCGTGAATTTCCCCGGACAGGCAAACGTGATATTTCCCCCCTCGAGCGTGATCGCGGACTGTCCCGCCTGCAGCACGATCTTTTCCCTGGCCTTGATCTCGATCCGGTCATTCACCGAAATCACCGTGATCTCCTGGTCCGCCAGGATTTCCAGCTGATCCGTATGCGCCTGCAGCGATACCGGCCCGTTCGCCGCGATCGCCTGGATCCCGCCCGCATGCGTGAAGAAGCTGGCGGCATTCCCAGCCACGGCCGACACCGTATGCGCGGCCGCCATGTGCAGATCCGACTGCGTGCTCCAGTGCAGCTGCTGGCCTGCGTAGATCACGGTCGATGCCGGCGTCGCCCAGTTGATGCCGGCCGCCGAATCCATCAGCACGAGCGCCGCACCGAACTTTTCCACCGGCTGCTCCGGATCGAGCTCGCGCGAGCCGCTGCCCGCCTTGAGCGCCGCCTGTCCATCGACCGCGCCTTCGTAGCTGCCCTTGGCCTTGGGATCGATCCGCTCGATGAGTTCCTCCAGCGCCCTGGCGGCATCCTTGCTGAACAGGGCTTGCTGCTGCGTGGCCGCGTCACCCAGTGTGCCGTTCAGGGCTTGCGCAGCCTTGAACGAAGCCAGCGCCTCGGCCACGTCGATCTGCGTCGACGTGATCCCGCTCCCCAGCCCGGGCCGCGCATGCGTCGAGAGCAGCACGCCTTCGCCGCCGCGCAGCACGCCCCAGGCATCGGTGCGCAGCTCGAAACCGCTGCCCCGGTACGCGCCGCGCTGCGCCGAGTGGGGCGACTGCTGCACCAGGTAGCCGAGATTGAGCTGCGAGTCGGCGCTGCTGCTTGCCAGCCGCATGCGTAGCTGGCCGGTGCTGTCGTCCAGCACCCACTGGTTGTAGCCGCCTCCGTCGACATTCACGGTATGGATCCCGGACAGCACACCCGGATGGTCGGCCCCGGAATCGACGCCGGCCGCGAACGGCGGCAGGTCCGATCCCGTGTACAGCTGGGCCACGACGACCGGGCGGTCGATATCGCCTTCGATGAAATCGACCAGCACCTCGGTCCCGATGCGCGGCGTGAACACCGTGCCCCAGTTCGGCCCGGCGAGCGCTTCGGCCACGCGCACCCAGGCGCCGGAAGCGTCGTTGCCGGGCGCGTTGCCCTGCGCATCCAGGTCGTGCGCCATGCCGCCGGGGTTCGCGGCCAGGCCGCGCTGCCACGGGAACTGCACTTTCACCTGGTGGTCGCGCGTGGTCGTGGACACCGCGCCGGGCAGGCCGACCACCAGCGCCGTCTGCGGCCCGGGCGCGCTGCGGGGATGCGGCGCCGCCGTTGCGCGCGGCACCAGGGCCACGGTCTCGCGCACGCAGGCGAAGCTGTTGCGGTAGGTCCCGTTGTCGACGCCGGCTCCGGTGGCGCCGGCAATCCCGGTCCGGAAGGTGTTGCGCGCCTCATGCCGCACCCATAGCACCTTGAAGGCATTGTCGCCCTCCGGATAGCGGTCATGCTGGGTGAGCTGGAATGCGCAACCCGCCGCCAGCCGGCGCACCGCGCCATCGCCCTCGAATACCTTGTTGTGCAGTTCCAGCGCCTGCAGCATCAGTTCGCTGTGCGTCCTGGCGGCCGCGCTGTCGCTGGCGATGCGCTCGCCGCTGCCGTCGTAGACCTGCATTGCCGGCAGCTCGCCCGCATCCAGGTGCGAATGCTGCTCGGCGCCTGGCGCGAACAGCTGCGCCGGATCCCAGCTGCTGATCGTGACGGCGTTGGCCTGCACGCTGCGCCGCGCGCGGAAGGCGTCGATGGCGTCGTCGCGCTCGGTCGCGCGCACGCCATGGAAGCGGATCACCTCCCCGCCCGGCATGCGCGGCGCCAGGGCCCGGCTGTCGAAGATGACGAGGCGATGCCGGGCCTGCCCATGGCCGGCGCCGCCCCGGCCTTCGGCCTGGTCGTGCTCGAAGCGCCAGTTCAGGCCTTCGGAGGCGAGCAGGCGGATGAAGAAATCGAGGTCGCTCTCGCGGTACTGCGTGTAGATGGGACGCGCCGCCAGCGCCTGCGTGAGATCGAAGTCGAAGCGCACCTGGGGATAGTCGGCCAGCAGTTCGGTGACGATGTCGCGTGCGTTCCGGTCCTGGAAAACATGGCTGTCGCGGCGCAGCGCCAGCAGCGCCAGCGCGGGCTCGAGCCGCAGGCGGTAGCGCGCCACGCCGCCGTCGGCGCCCAGCCACGAAGCCGCGGTGCAGGTGCCGTGCCACGCGCGCCGCGCACCGTCCGGCTGCAGCAGGCCGAGGGTCAGTTCCTCGCCGATGAACAGCGACAGATCGAGGTCGGTGGAGGTGCTGAGCGCGTCGACGTCGAAACGGAACAGTTCATTGACCGCCTCGCGGCCCGTGAACTGCTCGGCCGCCAGCGAATCGGGCAGGCCGCCCGGCTGGGCGCTCGCCAGCGTGACGAGGCGCGCATGCTGGCTCAGGCCCGTGCCGAACAGGCCCAGCGACGCAAGGTCCGGAAGCGCTTTCATCGGAAAGACTCCTTTGCATAGTCAACGATCGGAGCGGCTTCATGGCGGCCACTTCGTGCAGAGGTCGCTCAGCGGTCGATCTTAAAGGAGCCGGGCAAGACGATGGTGACTGGAGGCATGAGCTTGATCATGCTTTGTCGAAATATTCTGAGGGGGTGAAGCGGGCGCAGGGCAGGGCGCCCTGGCAAGGCCGCGCGAGGCGACCGGATGAGATGAAACAGGCGCAGCGGCCGTTGCGGCGCCGCGCCCTGCTGGCCGGAGCGCTGCCGGTATCAGCTGCTCAGGCCGCCGCCGCCCTGGTGATCCTTGCGCTCGATCAGCTCGACCTTGTAGCCGTCCGGGTCGGTGATGAAGGCGATCACGGTGCTGCCGCCCTTGACCGGGCCCGGCTCGCGCGTGATGTTGCCGCCGGCCGCGCGCACCTGGTCGCAGGTGGCGTAGATGTCGTCGGCCGAGATCGCGATGTGGCCGTAGGCCGTGCCCATGTCGTAGCTGTCCACGCCGTAGTTGTAGGTCAGCTCCAGCTCGGCGTGTTCCGGGTTGCTGCCGTAGCCGAGGAAGGCCAGCTTGTATTGGTATTCCGGGTTGTCGCTGGTACGCAGCAGCTTCATGCCGAGGACGTTCGTGTAGAAGTCGATGGAACGCTGCAGGTCGCCGACCCGTAACATGGTGTGCAGGATGCGCATGGTGAGGTGTCCTTGTGGATCATCAGGAAAGCGGCAATTTTATGCGTTTGCTGCGATCCTTGCCGGGGTGGGCGTGCCGGTCCGCACGCCCGTCCGCGATCCGGCTCAGCTTTCCAGGCGTGCGTCCAGGGTGATGGTGGCGTTGAGCACTTTGGAGACCGGGCAGTTTTCCTTGGCATCCTTGGCCACCTTGTCGAACGTTTCCTGGCTGGCGCCCGGAATCTTCGCGACCAGGTCGAGGTGCACCGCCGTGATCGAGAAGCCGCCGTCGACCTTGTCGAGCGAGACGGTGGCGGTGGTGCGCAGTTCCTGCGCCTTCAGGCCGGCCTGCTCCAGCTTGCCGGACAGGGCCATCGTGAAGCAGCCCGCGTGGGCGGCGCCGATCAGTTCCTCGGGATTGGTGCCCGGGCCGTCCTCGAAACGGGTGTTGAAGCCGTATTGCGTATCCTTGAGCACGCCGCTACCGGTCGAGATCGCGCCCTTGCCATCCTTGATGCCGCCGCTCCAGACGGCGCTGCCATTGCGTTTGATCGTCATGTGTTTTCCTTTCAGGGTTTCTTGTCGGGCGCCGGCGTGGACGCATCGTGGTCGCGCATCGAACGGTGCCGGTCCGGCTGCGGCTTGGCCTGGCCAGTGGCGCCCGGCGCCGGCTCGACGGCTTCGGAAATGCCCGGCGTGGCGCGCGCATCGGTATCGACCAGGCCCTGTTCCAGGTCCTTGGCCGCCTGCTTGATGACCCCGCGCGGTTCCTGGGCCTGCCCATCCGGGCTCTCGTCGCGCTCGTGGGGCTGGCGCTTGACGCCGTCGTTCTGCATCGGTTCCTTGGTGTTGACGAACCGGTCCTTGGTTTCGGTAACCATGTTGCTCTCCTTTGCTTTCCGTTTCGTCAATCCTAACTGTGCGCGGGCGAGACAGTCGCGCAATTGGATGATGCTTTTTTGCAATTAAATCGCTACCATGCAGGCTTGTCCGTTTTTCATCCTCGACACCTTGAAATCCGAAGCCCTTCCCAGCCACGCCACCTGCTGCAAGAACTGCGGCGCCGCTACCTGCGGCAATTTCTGCCAGCAGTGCGGCCAGGCGACCCACCTGCACGTGCCGAGCGCGCGCGAATTCCTGCACGAGTTCATCGCCCATTACGTCGCGCTGGAAGGCAAGCTGTGGAAGTCGCTGGCGCTGCTGCTGTTCAAGCCGGGTTTCCTGAGCCGCGAATATATCGAAGGCCGGCGCGTGCGCTACATCGAGCCGCTGCGCCTGTACCTGACCTTCAGCATCATCTTCTTTGCCCTGTTCAAGATGAGCGGCGTGGATATCGTCAATTTCGGCAACAGCGGCCGGGATGCGGCGCGTCCGGCGGTGAGCACACTGGTTGGCGCCAGGCAGCCGAAGGATGCCAAAGTCAAGGAAGCAAACGACAGGGAGGAATACAACAGCTTCCAGCGCAACACCATCGAGAAGCTTGGTTCCATCAATCCACAGCTCGGCGCGAACACGAAAAAATTCTTCGACCTGCCCACCGAACAGCAGAACACCGCCACCAAGCGCGCCTTCTTCGGCTACGCCCCCTACGCGATCTTCCTGCTGATGCCGGTGTTCGCGCTCTTCCTCAAGCTGCTCTATCTCGGCACCAGGCGGCGTTACGGCGAACACTTCCTGTTCGCCCTGCACAGCAATGCCTTCGCCTTCGTCATGCTGAGCGTGTTCATGCTGACTCCGGACGGATGGAGCTTCGTGCGTCTCCTGACGATGGGCTGGCTGGTATTCTACCTGCCGACCGCGATGCGGCGCGTGTACGGCGGCAGCCGCCTGGTCACCGGGCTGCGCTGGATCGCCCTGATGATGCTGCATATGCTGAGCCTGATCGTCGCGGTGGTGGCGGCGACCGGCATGGCGCTGATGGGCTGAACTTGCAGGTCTCGGGGCGGCCCCGTTATACTGTCTATCTGTACAGTATTTCACGGGCACCCAACTGGCAGTCGCAGGGATTATCGGTTAATCTCCAGCGTGTCGTCACCACCCTACCGCCGAGATCGATATGACCGCCACGCCTGAACCGCAACCCATCATCGCGCTCGTCGTCCGGCACAATACGGCCGGGGTAGAGGAGCCGGTGGGCCGTATCCTGGAATTCCTGCGCGACGCCGGCTACCGCGTCGTCTTCGAAACCGACACCGCCGCCCACCTGGCGCTCGACGGCATCGAAGCCATCAGTGTCGACGAGATCGGCAGGCAGGCCCAGGCCGCGGTCGTGGTCGGCGGCGACGGCACCATGCTCGGCATCGCGCGCCAGCTCGCCAAGTACGACATCCCGCTGATCGGCATCAACCAGGGACGGCTCGGCTTCATCACCGACATCCCGATGGAAGACATGCTGCCCGCGCTCGGCGAGATCCTGCAGGGCGAGGCGCGCACCGAGAAGCGCACCCTGCTGGAAGCGCGCGTGGTGCGCGACGGCCAGGTGATCTTCTGCGGCCTCGCGGTCAACGACGTGGTGGTGGCGCGCGGCACCGGCGCCGGCATGGTCGAACTGAAGCTGATCGTGGACGGCGAGTTCATGTACAACCAGCGTTCGGACGGCCTGATCATCTCGACCCCGACCGGCTCGACCGCCTATGCGCTGTCGGCGGGCGGCCCGCTGCTGCATCCGAGCCTGCAGGGCACCGTGCTGGTGCCGATCGCGCCGCATGCGCTGTCGAACCGGCCGATCGTGGTGCCCGATTCCAGCGAGATCGTGGTCGAACTGGTGAGCGGCCGCGACATCAGCGTCAACTTCGACATGCAGACCTTCACCAACGCGCAGCTCGGCGACCGCATCGTCATCTCGCGCTCGCCCAACATGATCACGTTCCTGCATCCGGACGACTGGAGCTACTACCACACGCTGCGCCAGAAGCTGCACTGGAACGAATACCCGACCAACGAAGGCAAGCTCAAGTAAATCGCCACAACAGGAGACACGATTTTTCATGCTGCGCACACTTACCATCCGCGACTTCGTCATTGTCGACACCATCGAGCTTGAATTCTCGAACGGGTTCACGGTGTTCACCGGCGAGACCGGCGCCGGCAAGTCGATCCTGATCGATGCGCTGCAACTGGCGCTGGGCGGGCGCGGCGATGCCAGCATGGTGCGCGAAGGCGCGGCCAGGGCCGACATCACGGCGGACTTCGCGCCGACCGAAGCGGCGCGCGCATGGCTGGTACAGAACGAGTTCGAGGCCGACGAAGGCGGCGCGCTGGTGCGCCGCGTGATCGACAACGCGGGCCGCTCGAAGGCCTACATCAACGGGGTCGCCGCCACCGCCGCGCAGCTGCGCGAGCTGGGCGAGATGCTGGTCGACATCCACGGCCAGCACGCGCACCAGTCGCTGCTCAAGCCGGACGCCCAGCGCGACCTGCTCGACAACCAGATCGCCGTGCGCGATCCGGGCGCGCGCGCCGAGGTGGTGGAGGTCGCGAGCCTGTACCGCGCCTGGCGCGCACTGGTGCGCCAGCGCGAGGAATACGAGACCAATGCCAAGAACGTGCTGATGGAGCGCGAGCGCCTCGAATGGCAGGTGGGCGAACTCGACAAGCTGGCGCCGAAGCAGGGCGAGTGGACCGAGATCAGCAACGAGCACAGCCGCCTGTCGCACGCCGCCAGCCTGCTCGAAGGCGCGCAGGAGGCGCTGGCCGCGATCTCGGAATCGGACCATCCGATCCTGTCGCAGCTGTCGTCGCTGAACCAGAAGCTGGGCAAGCTGGTCGATGTGGACACCCAGCTGCAGGCGGTGCTCGACTGCATGGAGCCGGCCCGCATCCAGCTGCAGGAAGCCGTGTACGCGCTGAACAACTACATCGACAAGGTCGAACTCGACCCGGACCGCCTGCGCGAGGTCGATGCGCGCATGGAAGCGCTGCACAGCTCCGCGCGCAAGTACCGGGTCACGCCGGAAGAACTGCCGGAAGAGCACGCGGCGCTGGCCGCCAAGCTGCGCCAGCTGGCCGACGCCACCGACATCGAAGGCCTCAGGAAGCAGGAAGACAAGGCCAGGGCGGCCTATACCGAAGTGGCCAGGCGCCTGTCGGCGCGGCGCGCCAGGGCGGCCGCCGAACTCAGCGTGCAGGTGACGGCCGCGATGCAGGAGCTGAGCATGGGCGGCGGCAGTTTCGCCATCGGGCTCAACCCGGCCGAGCCGAACGCGCACGGCCTGGAGCAGGTCGAGTTCCTGGTGGCCGGCCACGCCGGGGTGGCGCCGCGTCCGCTGGCCAAGGTGGCATCGGGCGGCGAGCTGGCGCGCATCTCGCTGGCGATCTCGGTGATCACGTCGAATGCGACGACCGTGCCGACCCTGATCTTCGACGAAGTCGACACCGGCATCGGCGGCGGCGTGGCCGAGGTGGTGGGGCGCCTGCTCAAGCGCCTGGGCCAGCAGCGCCAGGTGCTGTGCGTGACCCACCTGCCGCAGGTGGCGAGCCAGGCCAACCAGCATTTCCAGGTGGCCAAGGGCCTGACCGACGCGGGCCGCACGGTGTCGCGCATCGATGTCCTCGACAGCCGCTCGCGGGTGGAAGAGGTGGCGCGCATGCTGGGCGGGATCGAGATCACGGAGACGACGCGCAAGCATGCGCGGGAGTTGCTGGCGTCCTGAATGCCCGTCATGACCGCCAATGGCGGTCATGACTCCCCTTTTCGGCCTATCGTCATCTTTCCTTCTCCATTCTGTGGCAAAGTTCTACTGATCCGCGGCCACGCCGCGGCTTTGCACTGTTTGACCCACCACTCACACAGAAGGGAGTTCGAATGAGCATCGAAAAAGTGCTGTACCGTGCCCAGGCCACCTCGCAAGGCGGCCGCGAAGGCAGCTCGAAGAGTTCCGACGGCGTCCTCGACCTGAAACTGTCCACCCCGAAAGAGCTGGGCGGCGCCGGCGGCAGCGGTACCAACCCCGAACAGCTGTTTGCAGCCGGCTGGTCGGCCTGCTTCCTGGGCGCCGTCAAGTTTGTGGCTTCCCAGCAGAAAGTGACTTTGCCGCCAGACCTGACCGTCACCGGCGACGTCGGCATCGGCCAGATCCCGACCGGCTTCGGCATCGAGGCCGTGCTGACCATCCACGGCCCGGGCATGGACAAGGCCCAGCTCGAGGGCATCGTCGAGAAGGCGCACATCGTGTGCCCTTACTCGAACGCCACCCGTGACAACATCGACGTCAAGCTGAACGTCACCACCTGACGCTCCCCCGATGCAGCCCGGTCCGCAGGGCCGGGCCACGCGCCCATGTTCGCGCCACGGGACCCTACTGAGAGCCTATCTCGGTAGTCAGGGGGCGCTACTGGCGCGCCTGACAAGCGTGGGCGGCGTTGCTCGTCATTGCATGGCTTGCCATGCGGCCTCCTCGCGCCTTGCCCTCGCTTGCCATGCATCGCCATTAGCATCCCCCCTGCCTACTGAGATAGGCTCTTATAATGTAAGCCGTCCCGTCACCATCCCTGCATCCATGCCATTCCGCAAAGAACCGCCGCACGCCCACGGCAGCATCCCGCAACATGCGATCGTCCTGGTCAATCTCGGCACCCCCGACGAGCCGACCCGCCCGGCCGTGCGCCGCTACCTGAAGCAGTTCCTGTCCGATCCGCGCGTGGTCGAGATCCCGAGCCGGATCTGGTGGTTCATCCTGCACCTGTTCATCCTGCCCTTCCGCTCCGGGCAGTCGGCCGCCAAGTACCGCACCATCTGGACCCGCGAAGGGTCGCCGCTGATGGTCCATACGCAGAAGCAGGCCAACTTGCTGGACCGCATGCTGGCCGAGCGCGGCCACGAAGGCGTCAAGGTGGTGATGGCGATGCGCTACGGCACGCCCGCGCTGTCCGACGTGCTCGAGCGCCTGAAGGAAGAACATTGCGACCGCATCGTGGTGCTGCCGGCCTACCCGCAGTATTCCGGCACCACCACCGCATCGATCTGGGACGCGGTCTTCGGCCACTACCGGCGGGTGCGCAACATCCCGGAACTGCGCCTGGTGAAGCACTACCATGACCACGAAGGCTATATCAAGGCGCTGGCCGCGAGCGTGGAAGCGCACTGGGACAACCACGGCCGCGGCCAGAAACTGGTGATGAGCTTCCACGGGGTGCCCAAGCGCACGCTGCTGCTGGGCGACCCGTATTTCTGCGAATGCCAGAAGACCGCGCGCCTGCTGGCGGCCGAGCTCGGCATCGGGCCGGAAGCCTACCTCGTCACCTTCCAGTCGCGCTTCGGCAAGGCCGAATGGCTGCAGCCCTATACCGCGCCCACCGTGCAGCAGCTGGCGCGCGAAGGCGTCGAGCGCATCGACGTCATCTGTCCGGGTTTCACCAGCGACTGCCTGGAAACGCTGGAAGAGATCAACATGGAAGTGCGCCACGAGTTCGAGGCGGCGGGCGGCAAGGAATTCCATTACATTCCCTGCCTGAACGAATCGCCGGCCTGGATCACCGGCATGGCCGAGATTGCCGAGCAGCACCTGATCGGCTGGCCGACCGTGACGACGCCGGTCCAGCAGGCCGCGCAACGGCGCGATCTCCAGGTCGGCGCGCAGCACGCGGCGCAGCTCGGCGCCTGAATCCTGCGGCACGCCGCCGGCGGTGCTCAGCGCCTGCCGCCGGCCGGTTTTGCCAACCTGTTAAAATGCCTGGTTTGTCAGGGCGTCGCGCCGATTCCCGCGTAGCACAACCAGGCCAGTGCGGCGATGGTGTACAACACGACGGCGCCACTGATCAGCTGTAGTCTCATGATGTCTGCTCCCGATGGCTTGTTCCCGGGCGGATGATCCGCCGGCAAGCTTGTCGATAAGGTTAATCTTTATCGTTGGGAAATGAATCAGGGAAATAGTAAATCCTGTAACAAATGTTGTCAGGCATTGTTACTGGCCATTTTTGAATGGCATTTCCACAATTCCCCTTGAAATTGTAGGAGTTCGCCCCATCTGGGGGGCTGTATGTCAGGCAGGACACGTTACTAACTCAGCCAAGTCCTTGATTCTAGGAGTTTTTTCGATGCAAGACCAAGAAAACAAAGAGGTGACCAATCAGCCGGAAGCCGAGGCAGTCGCCGACGCAGCGGCAGGGACCGCGCAGGCTGCGAGCGCATCGGCGGAGCCGGGCCTCGAAGAACAGCTGAGCGCAACCGAGGCCAAGCTGGCCGAGATGCACGATGCGTTCATGCGCGCCAAGGCCGATGCCGAGAACATCCGCCGCCGCGCCCAGGAAGACGTGAGCAAGGCCCACAAATTCGCCATCGAGAGTTTCGCCGAGGCCATGGTGCCGGTGCGCGACAGCCTGGAAATGGCGCTGAAGGTCGAAGCGCCGACGGTGGAGTCGATCAAGGAAGGCGTCGAGATGACCCTCAAGCAGCTCACCGCCGCCTTCGAGAAGAACCGCCTGGTCGAAGTCATGCCCCAGCCGGGCGACAAGCTCGACCCGAACCGGCACCAGGCCGTGGCCGTGGTGCCGTCCGAGCAGGAAGCGAACACCGTCGTCGCCGTGCTGCAAAAGGGCTACATGATCGCCGACCGCCTGCTGCGTCCGGCCATCGTGACCGCCGCACAGCCAAAATAAGAAGACAAGCTGCGGCCTAAACACTTGAAAGCACGCAGTTTTTCCCAATATTGAATCCATCCGAATTTCATCAAATATAAAAGGAACACATCATGGGCAGAATCATTGGTATCGACCTGGGAACCACTAACTCCTGCGTCGCGATCATGGAAAACGGCCAGCCGAAGGTGATCGAGAACGCCGAAGGCGCGCGTACCACGCCGTCGATCATCGCTTACCAGGAAGATGGCGAAATCCTCGTCGGCGCGCCGGCGAAACGCCAGGCCGTCACCAACCCGAAGAACACCCTGTTCGCGGTCAAGCGCCTGATCGGCCGCAAGTTCCAGGAGAAGGAAGTCCAGAAGGACATCGGCCTGATGCCGTACCAGATCCTGCAAGCCGACAACGGCGACGCATGGGTCGGCGTGCGCGACAAGAAACTGGCGCCGCCGCAGATCTCCGCGGAAGTGCTGCGCAAGATGAAGAAGACCGCCGAGGACTACCTGGGCGAGGAAGTGACCGAGGCCGTGATCACCGTGCCGGCCTACTTCAACGACTCGCAGCGCCAGGCGACCAAGGACGCCGGCCGCATCGCGGGCCTGGACGTCAAGCGCATCATCAACGAGCCGACCGCGGCTGCGCTGGCATTCGGCCTGGACAAGACCGACAAGGGCGACCGCAAGATCGCCGTGTATGACCTGGGCGGCGGCACCTTCGACGTCTCGATCATCGAAATCGCCGACGTCGAAGGCGAGAAGCAGTTCGAAGTGCTGTCGACCAACGGCGACACCTTCCTGGGCGGCGAAGACTTCGACCAGCGCGTGATCGACTACATCATCGACGAATTCAAGAAGATCAACGGCCTGGACCTGTCGAAGGACCCGATCGCCCTGCAGCGCATCAAGGCTTCGGCCGAGCGCGCGAAGATCGAGCTGTCGTCCTCGCAGCAGACCGAGATCAACGAGCCGTACATCGCCATGGCGAACGGCGCGCCGGTCCACCTGAACCTGAAGATCACCCGCGCCAAGCTGGAAGCGCTGGTCGAGGAACTGATCACCAAGACCATCGAACCGTGCCGCATCGCGATCAAGGATGCCGGCGTCAAGGTCTCGGACATCGACGACATCATCCTGGTCGGCGGCATGACCCGCATGCCGAAGGTGCAGGAGAAGGTCAAGGAGTTCTTCGGCAAGGATCCGCGCAAGGACGTGAACCCGGACGAGGCGGTGGCAGTCGGCGCCGCCATCCAGGGCTCGGTGCTGTCCGGCGAGCGCAAGGACCTGCTGCTGCTGGACGTGACCCCGCTGTCGCTGGGTATCGAAACCCTGGGCGGCGTGATGACCAAGATGATCCACAAGAACACCACGATCCCGACCAAGTTCTCGCAGGTGTTCTCGACCGCCGACGACAACCAGCCGGCCGTGACCATCAAGGTCTACCAGGGCGAGCGTGAAATCGCAGCGGGCAACAAGGGCCTGGGCGAGTTCAACCTCGAAGGCATCCCGCCGGCGGCGCGCGGCACCCCGCAGATCGAAGTGACCTTCGACATCGACGCCAACGGCATCCTGCACGTGGGCGCCAAGGACAAGGCCACCGGCAAGGAAAACAAGATCACCATCAAGGCCAATTCGGGCCTGTCGGAAGAAGAGATCCAGAAGATGGTGAAGGACGCCGAGCTGAACGCGGAAGAGGACAAGAAGGTCAAGGAACTGGCCGAAGCCCGTAACCAGGGCGACGCGCTGGTGCACTCGACCAAGAAGTCCCTGACCGAGTACGGCGACAAGCTGGAAGCCGGCGAGAAGGAAAAAGTCGAGGCGGCGATCGCCGACCTGGAAGGCGCCCTGAAGAGCGGCGACAAGGGCGACATCGACGCCAAGGTTGCGGCCCTGTCGAGCGCGGCGCAGAAGCTGGGCGAGAAGATGTACGCCGACATGCAGGCGCAGCAGGCAGGCGGCGCCGGTGCGGCTGGCGGCCAGCAGGCTGCCGGTGGCGCCGAATCGTCGGGCAAGCAGGACGACGACGTGGTCGACGCCGACTTCAAGGAAGTCAAGGACGCCAAGTAATACCTCTGGTAGGGCCCTTCCGGCCCTACCGCACGGGACCGAGCCGATGACCACACTGGTTCCCGGCTCGGTTTTTTTGCATAGACCGTTCGTTACTGAATTAACAGCAAGGTGCCGACAATGGCAAAGCGTGATTTTTACGAGATCCTCGGGGTCGCGAAGAATGCGTCGGAAGACGACATCAAGAAGGCCTATCGCAAGCTTGCGATGAAATACCACCCCGACCGCAATCCTGACAACAAGGAAGCGGAAGAGAAGTTCAAGGAGGTGAAGGAAGCCTACGAAATGCTGACCAACGCGGAGAAGCGCGAAGCCTATGACCGCTACGGTCATGCCGGCGTCGATCCGAATGCGGGCGTGGGCGGCGGTTTCGGCGCGGGCGGCTTCGGCGACGCGTTCGGCGACATCTTCGGCGACATCTTCGGAGGCGGCCGGGGCGGACGCAGCGCGGGTCCGCAGGTCTACCGCGGCGCCGATTTGCGCTACAACCTCGAGATCACGCTGGAGCAGGCGGCGCACGGCTTCGATACCACCATCCGCGTGCCGAGCTGGGACAAGTGCGACACCTGCCACGGCAGCGGCGCCAAGCCGGGCACCTCGCCCGTCACCTGCACGACCTGCGCCGGCCACGGCCAGGTGCGCATGCAGCAGGGCTTCTTCAGCATCCAGCAGACCTGCCCGAAGTGCCATGGCAGCGGCAAGATCATCCCGGAACCGTGCGCGGCCTGCGCCGGCGCCGGACGCATCAAGCGCAACAAGACGCTGGAAGTGAAGATCCCGGCCGGTATCGACAACGGCATGCGGATCCGCTCGTCGGGCAACGGCGAGCCGGGCACCAACGGCGGGCCGCCGGGCGACCTGTATGTGGAGATCCACATCAAGCCGCACACGGTGTTCCAGCGCGAGGGCGACGACCTGCACTGCGAGATGCCGATCTCGTTCTCGAAGGCTGCGCTGGGCGGCGAGATCGAGGTGCCGACCCTGAGCGGCAAGGTGTCGTTCACGGTGCCCGAAGGCACCCAGACCGGCAAGACCTTCCGTCTCAAGGGCAAGGGCATCAAGGGCGTGCGTTCCGGGTACGTAGGCGACCTGTTCTGCCACATGATCGTCGAGACCCCGGTCAAGCTGACCGAGAAGCAGAAGGACCTGCTGCGCGAATTCGACCGCCTGACCAACGAAGGCGGCTCGAAGCACAGCCCGCAAAGCAAGGGCTGGATGGACAAGGTCAAGGACTTCTTCGAGTAAGAAGTCGTCACTACCGCTGACCGGCGCGAGCCCTCAGCGGTTTTTTTTCAGCCCGGCCGGGCGGCCGCGACAAGGGCACAATACAAGATGAGGAGTCGTATGGACAAGACGAAGGGACTGACCGCGGAAGAGCTGTTCTCCCGCAACCGTAACTGGGCCGCCTCGATGGTGGCGGAAGATCCGAACTTCTTCAAGGCGTTGTCCGAGCAGCAGGCTCCGGAATACCTGTGGATCGGATGTTCGGACAGCCGGGTGCCGGCCAACGAGCTGCTCGGCATGGCGCCGGGCGAACTGTTCGTCCACCGTAACATCGCCAACGTGGTGGTGCACTCCGACCTGAACTGCCTGAGCGTGCTGCAGTTCGCGATCGACGTGCTGAAGGTCAAGCACGTCATCATCTGCGGCCACTATGGCTGCTCGGGCGTGCACGCGGCCTTGAACAACCTGCGCGTCGGCCTGGCGGACAACTGGCTGGGCCATGTGCGCGACGTGCGCGAGAAGCACGGCAAGTACCTCGGCAACGTGAGCGGCCGCGCGGCGACCAACCGCATGGTGGAGCTGAACGTGGCCGAGCAGGTGATCAACGTGGCGCAGACGACGATCGTGCGCGACGCCTGGGACCGCGGCCAGCCGCTGACCATCCACAGCTGGGTGTACGGCGTGCACGACGGCCTGCTGCGCGACCTGGGCATCACGGTCAGCAGCCAGGAAGAGATCGCGCCCAAGCTCGAGCGCGTGCTCAGTGGCTACCTGGAGCAGGGCGAGTGAACCAGGCAATGCCTGACGGCGAACTGGCGCGGCTGCGCGCCATCGTCCGTGAATTCGTGGACGAACGCGACTGGGACCAGTTCCACACGCCGAAGAACCTGGCGTCCGCGCTGACCGTCGAAGCGGCCGAGCTGCTCGAGCATTTCCAGTGGCTGCAGTCGGGACGGATCGACGAGCTGGGCGCGGACAAGCTGGCCGAGGTGAGGCACGAGATGGCGGATGTGCTGGTGTACCTGGTGCGGCTGGCGGACAAGCTCGATGTCGACCTGCTGGCGGCGGTGCAGGAGAAGATGGTGCTCAACCGCGCCAAGTATCCGGCGGAGCAGGTGCGCGGGGATGCGCGCAAGTACCACGAGTACAGGAAGTAAGCTGGCCGGCCCGCGCCCTCGGGGGCGCGGGCCGGTCGCAGGCGCGGCGGTTACACCCCGCCCATGCAGATGTACTTCACGACGAGGTAATCGTCCATCCCATAGATCGATCCTTCCCGTCCCAGCCCCGACTGCTTGACCCCGCCGAACGGCGCCACCTCGGTCGAGATCAGGCCGGTATTCACGCCCACCATGCCCGTCTCGATCGCCTCGGCCATGCGCCACACGCGACCGATGTCGCGCGAATAGAAGTACGACGCCAGCCCGAACTCGGTATCGTTGGCCATCGCGATCACTTCCTCCTCGGTCCTGAAGCGGAACAGCGGCGCCAGCGGCCCGAAGGTCTCTTCGCTCGCCACCAGCATGTCGGGGGTCACCTCGGCCAGCACGGTCGGCTGGAAGAAGCTGTGCCCCAGTTCGTGGCGCTTGCCCCCCAGCAGCAGCCTGGCGCCCTTGCCGACCGCATCCTCGATATGCTGCTCGACCTTGCGCACCGCCTTCTCTTCGATCAGCGGCCCCTGGTTCACGCCTTCCTCGACGCCGTTGCCGACCTTGAGCTTGCCCACCGCCGCCACCAGCTTGCGCGCGAACTCGTCGTAGATCCCGTCCTGCACGTAGATGCGGTTCGCGCAGACGCAGGTCTGGCCCGCATTGCGGTACTTCGATGCGATCGCGCCCTCGACCGCCGCATCCACGTCGGCATCGTCGAACACGATGAAGGAGGCATTCCCGCCCAGCTCCAGCGAGATCTTCTTGATCGTCGGCGCGCACTGCTCCATCAGCAGGCGGCCCACGGCGGTCGAGCCGGTGAAGCTCAGCTTGCGCACCGTCGGGTTGCCGGTCATTTCGCCGCCGATGGCTTTGGAATCGCCGACGACGATGCTGAACACGCCCTTCGGCACGCCGGCGCGCTCGGCCAGCACGGCCAGCGCCAGCGCGGAGTAGGGCGTCAGCTCGGCCGGCTTGACCACGATCGGGCAGCCGGCGGCCAGCGCCGGACCGACCTTGCGGGTGATCATCGCGGCCGGGAAGTTCCAGGGCGTGATCGCGGCGCACACGCCGATCGGCTCCTTCGTCACCACGATGCGGCGGTCCGGCCACGGCGACTGCAGCGTCTCGCCGGCGACGCGCTTGGCTTCCTCGCCGAACCATTCGAAGAACGAGGCCGCATACGCCACTTCGCCCCTGGCCTCGGGCAGCGGCTTGCCCTGCTCGGCGGTCATCAGGAGCGCCAGGTCGTCCGCGTTTTCCAGCATCAGGTCGCTCCACTTGCGCAGGATCGCGGCGCGCTCCCTGGCGCTCTTCCTGCGCCAGGCGGGCCACGCGGCTTGCGCGGCCTCGATCGCGCGGCGGGTCTCGAGCGCCCCCATGTGCGGCACCGTGCCCAGTGTTTCGCCGGTGGCCGGATTGATCACGGGGACCGTGGCCCCGCCTTCGGCGTCGCACCAGGCGCCGTCGATGTAAGCCTGCTGGCGCAGCAGGGAAGGGTCTTTCAGGTTCAGCATAAGGCTCCTTGTGCATGTGGCATCGGATTGCGATGCGTAATAGTAGACCCTTTTGTCACGTTCCGCGCCCGCCCCGGCGATGCAGGATGCGCAGCCTGCTCCACGAAAAACGCCGCCTGTCGCACGGCCCTGCGCGATGGGCCAGCCCATCCCTAGAATCCCGGCCATACCAACAACCGAGAGGAGACGCACATGGCACGTCGCATCATCCTGGCCGCGGCACTGGCCGCCCTGTCCACCGCCGCCTTCGCGCAGGAAGCCGTCGATCCGGCCGCCGAGCGCCGGCGCGCGTTCGACGCGAAGCTGTTCGATTCGCCCGCGCTGGCCACGCCCTACCGCGACAACCTGAGCGAGGACGAGAAGGTCGCCGGCCTGTCCAAGTTCTGGTCCGAAGTGAAGTACAACTTCGTGTACGTGGACAAGCTCAAGGAGCTCGACTGGGACCGCCTGTACCTGGAATACCTCCCGAAGGTGCGCGCCACCGCCAGCACCGCCGAGTACTACCGCGTGCTGGCCGAGCTGTGCGCGAAGCTGCAGGACGGCCACACCAACGTCTACCCGGGCGCGGAAGTGCGCGACCTCTTGATGGCGCGCCCGCTGTTCACCACCCACCTGGTCGAGGGCAAGGTATTGGTGCGCGAGGTGTTCGACGCCGCCTTGCGCGCCAGGGGCGTGGCGCCGGGCGTGGAAGTCGTCGCGGTCGACGGCGAGCCGGTGCAGGCGTATGCGAACCGCGAACTGCTGCCTTATCTGAGCGCGTCCACGCCGCAGGACATGGAACGCCGCGCCTACGGCTATTCCTTCCTGACGGGCGCGCTGACGCATACGCCGCGCGTGAGCTTCCGCAGCGCGGCCGGCAAGGCCTTCGAGGCCGACACGCCGCGCGTCAGCTGGGATGCCTTCGTGAAGGCGGCCATCATGAAGGAGCCGTTCGAACTGCGCATGCTGCCGGGGAATGTCGCCTACGTGGCCCTGAACAGCTTCGGCGACGACCGCAGCGCCGACGCCTTCCTGGCCGCATTCGACCGGATCGCCAGGGCGTCCGCGCTGGTGATCGACGTGCGCAATAACGGCGGCGGCAATTCCAGCGTCGGCTACCGCGTGCTGGCCACGCTGGCCGACAAGCCCTTCGACACCAGCAAGTGGGCGACCCGCCAGTACCTGCCGGCCTACCGCGCCTGGCAGCGCCCGATGCCGGACCTGGAAAAGAAGATGGATGCGTGGCCGGTCGACGACAAGCGCCATTTCAGCGGCCCGGTCGCGGTGCTCACGTCCGGCGCGACCTATTCGGCGGCGGAAGATTTTGCGGTTGCCTTCGATACGATGAAGCGCGGGATCCTCGTCGGCGAGGCCACCGGCGGCAGCACCGGGCAGCCGCTGCTGGTGCAGTTGCCGGGCGGGGGCAGGGCGCGCATCTGCACCAAGGCCGATACCTATGCGGACGGCACCGTCTGGGTAGGCAAGGGAATCCAGCCGACCGTCAGGTCGGCGCAGACGCTGGCCGACCTGCGGCGGGGACGTGACACCGTGCTGGAAGCCGCGCTCGCCCGCTTGGGCAGGTAAGCACGGCCGGTCCGGTCAGGCGCCCTGGCCGGACCGGCCCCTGCGCGCGGCGCGGCGGCGGGCCGCGCTCAGGCCGAGCAGGCCGGCGCCGAGCGACAGCAGGGTCGCCGGTTCAGGCACCGGGGTCGGGTTCGGGTCCGTGTGCGAGAGCTTGATCTTCAAGGTCGACCTGTCGAACCAGACATCCTGGGGCAGGCAGATGATGATGAGATTGGTGCAGCCGACGCTGATCTTGACGTTCAGGATGCCGTCGTCGAGCAGCGAGGTCAGCAGGCCGAACTGGTATTTTTCCCCTTTCCAGTCCACGTTCTTCACGACCTTCTTCTGCTCGCCTTCGAAGTTGAAGGTGACCGTTTCCAGGAAGTTCAGGCTCGGATCGCGCAGGACGACCGACAGCTTGGCCCATTCCACCGTGGCATCGGACAGGTCCTCGCCGCTCAGGTCGTGCTTGTACTCGTAAGGCTTGCTTGTCGTGATCTTCACGTCGGACGGATTGAACGTGTCCGTAATGATGTTCGCCTGGGCAGCACCGCAGACACCCAGGGCAAGGGTGGCTGCACCGATCAATCTTTTCATTACTTTCATTTGGACACTCCAGATAATTGATGAGTTACTTTCGGTAATTCATATATTTACACTGGAGGTCTTTGCAAGCGGCGTGCCAAGGTAAAAATAGCTTGGAAAATCATGTACTTAAAAAAATTTGTAAGAATCTGCCGAGCCAAATGTAAAGTTCGCCGACAAGGCGCAGGAGGAAACTTTCCAGATGCTCATCCTGCTTGCGAATGCGCCAAGGCTTGGGCGTCGAGGCTGAGGCTTCGGAGCTGGAAAAGAGGAGGGAATGTGGCGGGTGGACGGCAGGCGCCGCTTCAGCGTCCGGCCCGGGGGCAATGCGTGGACAGGAATCGCGTCACCGTCAGGTCGGCCAGGCGCCGGCCGGCCTGCGGCGAGGCTGCGCCCACCCGATTGCGCGGGTGAGCGCGGACCGGCTCCTAGGCCGGGACGGCAGTGCCCAGTTGCTCGGTGCTGCGCGCGGCATGGCGGCGACGGACCGCGCCCAGTCCCAGCAGGCCGGCGCCCAGCGTGAGCAGCGTGGCAGGTTCCGGAATCGGGGTGATGTCGGCCGTCAGTTCGGATTTCACGAGCGTGACGGTCTGCTGGTTCCAGCACAGGCCGAAGATGCTGCCGTTGCAGCCGACGCTCAGCGCGACCTGCAGCAGACCGGTGGAGAGCAGCGAGGTGGCGACGCCGAAGGTGTAGTTCTGGCCGAGGAACGGCACGTTCTGCACGCTGGTCGCATTGGTACCGTTGAACTTGAACGTGACCTTTTCGTTGCCGAGCAGCGGGTCGGCCAGGTAGACATCCAGTGAGGCCCAGTTCACCGTCGCCGAACCCGGCACGCCGTTATCGGTCAGGTCGTGCCAGTAGGTGTAGGGCGAAGTCGCGGTCGTGATCGTCTTCAGCGGGTAGAGCGTATCGGTAACGATAGAGGCATTTGCGGCGCCGGAAGCGCAGAGGGCGACGGCTGCTGCGGCGATCAGGGTTTTCATGGCTTTCATTTGGACACTCCAGGTTTGTTGTTGGAATACTTCGGTACTTCCTTCATCCCCTTGCTGGAAGCACTGACAGTCTATGCAAATGCCATGCCATAAAGATAATATTTCATAAAATCAAATGCTTATAGGAATTAACAAAAATTTAACAAGCGTATATGTAAAATTCGTCGACAAAGTCTATTGCTAAAACTTTCTATGGAATTCATCGAATTTTCCGAATGAAATATTAATTCTGATCCATCCCTCATGGTGGGACGCCACTTCGCTTGCTTTACCTATAGCGAAGTAATCAGGTTGAAACATTAGTTGAAATAAAGCCCTTTCTTCAGAGCACTGGCCTTCGAGTCTACTGTCGAGCCGTGTTGGCATCACTCGGCGATTGGCGTTAAGATTTTGATATGGAATCGCATTTTTACTAGCAGATCGGCAGGAGAAGCGCGGACCAATCGCGCTGTGTTTGATCTGGATTAACGGCCCCTCGCGTTCGGACCAGATTGCTCGTATCATGGTTTCGTGCGCTTCAACCACAAGGTGGAAACCATGCGCCCCCTCGTCATCGTCCCTGCGTGCACGCGTGATTTCGGCGAACATCCTTACCACGCCGCCCAGCACAAGTATGTCGACGCCGTCGTCCTTGGCGCCGACTGCGCTCCCATGATCCTGCCGTCGCTTGGCGCGTCGCTCGATCTGGAAACCGTGTTCGCGCTCATCGACGGCATCATGCTGACCGGCTCGGCATCGAACGTCCATCCCAGCTATTACTCGCAGGAATTGCTCGATCCCTCGCTGCCGCAGGACCCGGCGCGCGACCAGACCACCTTGCCCCTGATTCGCGAAGCGGTGAAGCGCGGCGTGCCGATCATCGCGATCTGCCGCGGCTTCCAGGAGATGAACGTGGCGCTGGGCGGCAGCCTGCACCAGGCGGTGCAGTCGGTGGCGGGCAAGTTCGACCACCGCGAGAAACCCGACCTGGGCATGGACGAGCAGTATGGCGATGCCCACAACGTGCAGATCACGACGGGCGGCTTCCTCGAGGGCATCCTCGGCGTTCCCGAAATCCCCGTCAATTCGCTGCACGGGCAGGGCGTGGCCGAACTCGCGCCCGGACTGACGGTCGAAGCGGTCGCCGAGGACGGACTCGTCGAGGCCTTCACGGTGGCCGACTCCCCGGGTTTCACGCTGGCGGTGCAATGGCATCCCGAGTGGCGTATCCAGCACAATCCTTTCTCGATGAAGATGTTCGGGGCGTTCGGCCAGGCTTGCCGCACCTACCGCGAACAGCGCCGGAGCCGAGGATGACCGCCTGCGAGAAATGGGCGGCGCGTCCCGTCCCCTAGCTTCCCTGCCTGCTGCATCAGCGCGCCCGGCGGTGCCGTGCGCGCGCGCTTACGTTTCAAGACAGAGAGGCAATCATGGCAATCCGCGACAATTTCAGCTATACCGACATGGAAGAGTGGCTCAATGCAAAGCGAGTCACCGAAATCGAATGCCTGGTCCCCGACCTGACCGGCGTCGCCCGCGGCAAGATCCTGCCGCGCGTGAAATTCACTGAAGACCGGGGCATGCGCCTGCCGGAGGTCGTGCTCGGCATGACCGTCACCGGCAACACCCCGAACCACGACGACGCCTACGACCGCGCCATCGCCACCACCGACCGCGACATGATCCTGAAGGCCGATCCGGGCACCATCACGATGGTGCCGTGGGCGGTCGATCCGACCGCGCAGGTGATCCACGACTGCTATTTCTCCGATGGCAAGCTGGTCGATTTCGCGCCGCGCAGCGTGCTGCGCCGCGTGCTCAAGCTGTATGCGCAGCGCGGCTGGAAGCCGCTGGTCGCGCCCGAGCTGGAGTTCTACCTTACCGCCAAGAACATCGACCCCGACCTGCCGCTGGCCGCCCCGATCGGGCGCAGCGGCCGCGCCGAGACCAGCCGCCAGGTGTACAGCATCGACGCGGTCAACGAATTCGACCCGCTGTTCGAGGACATCTACGACTACTGCGAGATGATGAGCCTCGACGTCGACACCCTGATCCACGAGATCGGCGCCGGCCAGATGGAAATCAACTTCCAGCACGGCGAGCCGCTCGGCCTGGCCGACAAGGTGTTCTACTTCAAGCGCACCCTGCGCGAAGCGGCGCTCAAGCACGACATGTACGCCACCTTCATGGCCAAGCCGATGGCGGGCGAGCCGGGTTCGGCGATGCACGTGCACCAGAGCGTGGTGAACGCCGACTCCGGCCGCAACATCTTCAGCAACGACGACGGTTCGCCATCGACGCTGTTCAGCTACTACATCGGCGGACTGCAGCGCTACATGCCATCGGCGATGGCGATCGTTGCTCCCTACGTCAATTCCTACCGCCGCATCGTGCGCCACACCGCCGCGCCGATCAACCTGCAATGGGGCATCGACAACCGCACCGTGGGCTTCCGGGTGCCGATGTCGGGTTCGCAGGACCGCCGTGTGGAAAACCGCGTCATCGGCGCCGACGCCAACCCGTATCTCGCACTGGCAGTGACCCTGGCCTGCGGCTACCTCGGCATGATCGAGCACATCGAGCCGTCGCCGATGGTCGAGGGCAGCGCCTACCAGATGCCGGTCGAGCTGCCGCAAGGCCTGTCCGAGGCCATCACCCAGCTGCGCCGCGAAGACCGCCTGCGCGACATCCTGGGCGAGCGCTTCATCGACGTCTATTCGGCGGTGAAGGACCTCGAACACCAGGAATTCATGACCGTGATCAGCCCGTGGGAGCGCGAGCACCTGCTGCTGCACGTCTGAAGCGTCGCCAGCATATAAAGGTTCGAAACGATGGGAGTCGATCATGGAAACCAACAGCACGGCGGTCACCCTGCGCGCGCCGGCCCAGGACAGCTTCGATACGCAAACGCTGCAGCAGCTCGATGCGGCGCACTACCTGCATCCGTTCACCGACCACGGCGCGCTGCGTGAGCGCGGCGCGCGCGTGATCGTGCGCGGCGACGGCATCTACCTGTGGGATTCGGAGGGCAAGAAAATCATCGACGGCATGGCCGGACTGTGGTGCGTGAACGCCGGCTATGGCCGCGCCAGCATCGCCGACGCGGTGCATGCCCAGATGCTGGCCCTGCCGTTCTACAACAGCTTCTTCAACACCACCAACGTGCCGGCCGTGAAGCTGGCGGCGCTGCTGGCGGACCTCGCGCCGCCGCAGTTCGAGCACGTGTTCTTCACCAATTCGGGCTCGGAAGCCAACGACACCATCGTGCGCATGGTGCGCCGCTACTGGCACCTGATGGGCCAGCCGGAGCGCCAGGTCATCATCAGCCGCCGCAACGCCTACCATGGCAGCACGATGGCGGGCGCCTCGCTGGGCGGCATGGCGGCCATGCATGCGCAGGGCGGGCTGCCGATTCCCGGCATCGTCCACATCGACCAGCCGAACTACGCCGAGAACGGGCGCGGCATGAGCGAAGCGGAATTCGGCCTGGAAGCGGCGGGCTGGCTGGAAGCGAAGATCCTCGACGCCGGGCCGGACAAGGTGGCCGCCTTCATCGGCGAGCCGGTCCAGGGCGCGGGCGGCGTCATCATCCCGCCCTCGACCTACTGGCCCGAGGTGCAGCGCATCTGCGACAAGTACGACATCCTGCTGGTGTCCGACGAAGTGATCTGCGGGTTCGGCCGGCTGGGCGCCTGGTTCGGCTGCGAGCTGATGGGCGCGCAGCCCGACCTGATCGCCTTCGCCAAGGGCGTGACCTCGGGCTACGTGCCGCTGGGCGGGGTGCTGGTGGGCAGCCGGGTGGCGCACACCCTGATCGAGAAGGGCGGCGACTTCAACCACGGCTTCACGTATTCCGGGCATCCGGTGGCGTGCACGGCGGCGCTCGAGAACATCCGCATCCTGATCGAGGAGCGGCTGGTCGAGCGGGTGGCGCTGGAGACCGGGCCGCACCTGAAGGCGCGCTTCACGTCCCTGGTCGCGCATCCGCTGGTCGGGCATGCCGAGACCTGCGGGCTGGCGGCGGGGCTCAACCTGGTGCGGCGCAAGGGGGAGACGGTGCACGACTGCGTGGCGTTCGCGCCGATGCACGCGGTGGGGATGCTGTGCCGGCAGCACATGTTCGACAACGGGGTCATCATGCGCGCGGTGGGCGACCGCATGATCGTGGCGCCGCCGCTGTCGATCACGGTGGCGCAGATCGACGAGATGGTGGACAGGATCCGGTACTGCCTGGACCTGACGCTGGAGGAGGTGAGGGAGAGAGGGTGGATGGCGTAGGGTGGACGGCTGTGCCGTCCACGCGTTCAACCACATCACGCGTTGTGCTCACGCATGCGCTGGTTGAACGCGTGGACGGGAAACCCGTCCACCCTACAGCGCTGTCTCCCTCAAGCAGCGCCGGCGCCCGCCACGTGCTTCGGCGGCTCATGCCGGTTCTTGAGCACCTGCGGCGCCAGCGACCCCACGAACATGCCGGCAAACGCCGCCAGCAGCCCGGCCAGCTGGCCCGGGAAGTGCTCGCCCAGGGTCGAGATCTGCGGGAAGAACAGCAGCCACACGAAGATGCCGGCGCCGATCGACAGGATCGCGCCCTGGGTGGTCGCGCGCGACCAGTACAGGCCCATCACCAGCGGCACGAAGGCTCCCACCAGGGTCACCTGGTAGGCGCTCGACACCAGTTCGTAGATCGAGGTGCCTTCCATGGCGATCGCATACGCCAGCACGATGGCCGCGAAGACCACCACGGATACGCGCATCGCGAACAGCTGCTGGCGGTCGTTCATGCCTGGACGCAGGTTCTTCAGGATGTTCTCGACGAAGCTGGTCGACGGCGCCAGCAGGGTCGCCGACGAGGTGCTCTTGATCGCCGACAGCAGCGCGCCGAAGAACAGGATCTGCATGACGAGCGGCATCTTGGTCATCACGAAGGTCGGCAGCAGGCGCTGGTAGTCGTTCTTGGCGATGTCCATCGCGTTATCGCCCATCACCACCACGGCCGCCGCCACGATGAACATCGGGACGAAGCCGAACAGGATGTAGCTGGCGCCGCCGATCACGGCGCCGCTGCGCGCGGTCGGCGCATTCTTGGCCGACATCACGCGCTGGAACACGTCCTGCTGCGGGATGCTGCCGAACATCATGGTGATGGCCGCGCCGATGAAGAACACGATGTCGGTGAAGGTCGGTTCCGGCAGGATGCGCCACAGGTCGGCCTGCTGCGCCATCGCCAGCACCTTGTCGGGCCCGCCGGCCAGGTCGGCCGCGAAGAAGGCGATGACGCTCATGCCCACGACCAGCACGATCATCTGGATGAAGTCGGTGATCGCCACGGCCAGGAAGCCGCCCACCACCACGTAGACCAGCACCGCCAGGGTGCCGATGATCATGCCGGTGGCCGGCGCCATCGCGCCATTGGTCAGCACCGAGAACACCAGGCCGAGCGCGGTGATCTGCGCCGCCACCCAGCCCAGGTAGCTCAGGATGATGGCGACCGAGCAGAACACCTCGATGCCCTTGCCGTAGCGCTGGCGGTAGTAGTCGCCGATGGTGAGCAAGTTCAGCTTGTACAGCTTGGTGGCGAAGAACAGGCCGACCAGGATCAGGCAGGTGCCGGCGCCGAACGGGTCTTCGATCACGGCGTTCAGGCCGCCCTGGACGAACTTGGCCGGCACGCCCATCACGGTCTCGGCGCCGAACCAGGTGGCGAAGGTGGTGGTGATCACCATGACCAGTGGCAGGCTGCGTCCGGCGACCGCGAAGTCGCTGGTATTCTTGATCCGCGTGCCTGCCTACATCCCGAGTGCAAGCGTACCCAGCAGGTAGAGCACGACAAAAGTGATCAAAGTGGTGTTCATGCGGTGTGCTCCGAGGGGCAGAAAGTTATCGGGCGGAAAATCCGCGATTATAAAGGCAGAACCTGGCGCCTGGATCATCTATCCCAGGATTTGTACCCGTATGTTGTTCTCAAGGGAAGGGTTGCTTTATGACAATGACTTCATGGCATGAACGAGCCGCCGCGCTGAACGCCGACGGCCGCGCCTTCATCGATGGCTGGCGGGTGGACGCGCACAGCAAGCAGCGTTTCGACAAGATCTCGCCGGTCGACGGCCGCAAGCTGGCCGAGGTGGCGCGCTGCGACGTGCTGGATGTCGACCTGGCGGTGACGGCGGCGCGCGCCGCCTTCGAGGACCGGCGCTGGGCCGGCATGGCGCCCGCGAAGCGCAAGCGCGTGCTGATCCGCTTCGCCGACCTGATGCTGGCGCACCGCGACGAGCTGGCGCTGCTGGAAACCCTGGACATGGGCAAGCCGATCCGCTACAGCCAGAGCGTGGACGTGCAGCTGGCCCAGAACTGCATCCGCTGGTACGGCGAGGCGGTCGACAAGATCTACGACCAGATCGCGCCCAGCCCCGAGGACAGCCTGGCCCTGATCACGCGCGAGCCGGTGGGCGTGGTGGCGGCCATCATTCCCTGGAATTATCCGATGCTGATGGCGGCCTGGAAGATCGGCCCGGCCCTGGCCGCCGGCAACAGCGTGGTGCTCAAGCCGTCCGAGAAGGCGCCGCTGAGCTCGCTCCGGCTGGCCGAGCTGGCGCTGGAGGCGGGCGTGCCGCCCGGCGTGTTCAACGTGCTGCCCGGCTACGGCGACGAGGCGGGGAAGGCGCTGGCGCTGCACATGGACGTGGACTGCATCGGCTTCACCGGCTCGACCCGGGTCGGCAAGCAGATCCTGCAGATGGCCGGCCAGTCGAACCTGAAGCGGGCCTGGACTGAGCTGGGCGGCAAGTCGGCCAACATCGTGTGCGCCGACTGCCCCGACCTCGACGCCGCGGTCGAGAGCGCGATCGGATCGATCTACTTCAACCAGGGCGAGAGCTGCAACGCGCCTTCGCGCCTGTTCGTCGAGGAGTCGATCAGGGCAGCCTTCCTCGACAAGGCCCTGGCCCTGATCCCGCGCCACGCGCCGGGCGACCCGCTGGACGAGGCCACCGTGATGGGAGCCATCGTCGACAGCATCCAGATGAAGACGGTGCTCGGCTATATCGAGGAAGGCAAGGCGGGCGGCGCGCGCCTGCTGGCCGGCGGCGGCGTGGCGCGCCAGGAGAGCGGCGGGCTGTATATCGAGCCGACCCTGTTCGACGGCGTCGACGCGTCGATGCGCATCGCGCGCGAGGAGATCTTCGGGCCGGTGCTGTCGGTGCTGTCGTTCACCGACCTCGACGAAGCGGTGCGCCAGGCGAACTCCACGCCCTACGGACTGGCGGCGGCGGTGTGGACGGCGGACATGAGCAAGGCGATCCGCACGGCCAGGGCCCTGCGCGCCGGCACCGTGCACGTCAACCAGTACGACAGCGACGACATCACGGTGCCCTTCGGCGGCTACAAGCAGTCGGGCAACGGGCGGGATAAGTCGCTGCATGCCTTCGACAAGTACACCGAGCTGAAGACCACCTGGATCCGGGTGTAGGTCGTCCTAGATCGCCATGTCGCGCAGCAGCTTGGAGGCTTCGCGGCTGGCGGTGACCACGCTGCCGTCGCGCATCCGGATCTGGAGCTGCGACTGGTCGTCGGCGCGCATCGAGTCGACGAAATCGAGGTTCACCAGCGCCGAGCGGTGCACCCGGATGAAGTGCGCCGGGTCGAGCTGCACCTCCAGTTCCGAGATCCCGATCCGCACCAGGAAGCTCTGGCCGCGCGCCGCGATGACGGTGTACTTCGAATCCGCCTTCATGTATTCGATGTCGCCGACCGCGAGCGGGAAGATGCGGCCGCGGTCGCGCACCAGGATGCGTTCCAGGCGCGCAGGGCCGCTGGCCGGGCCGCCGCCTGCCTGCGCCAGCGCCCCGGCCAGCGTGTCGCGCGCGTGCAGCGGGCCGTCGAGCAGGCGCGCCACCGCATCGGCGAAGCGCGCCGGCGTGAACGGCTTGAGCAGGTAGTCGACCGCGTGCAGTTCGAACGCGGTCACCGCATACTGGTCGTAGGCCGTGGTGAACACGATCTGCGGCAGGTAGTCGAGCCGGCGCAGCACTTCCAGGCCGGTCATCTCGGGCATCTGGATATCCATGAACACCACCTCGGGACGCAACTGGCGGATGCGCGCCAGCGCGCTCGCGCCGTCGGCGGCTTCGCCCACCAGCCGCAGCATGGGATGGGCGTAGATGGCGTCGCGCAGCAGGTCGCGCGCCAGCGGTTCGTCTTCGGCAAACAATACGGTTTTCGCGGTTTTCGTCATCGCGCGTTCAGCCCTGTGGTGGCGGGAATGGAAACGGACACGGCGAAGCCTGCGCCGGGCGTGGAATCGATATCGAGTGCGGCGCCCTGCCCGTAGTCGAGCAGCAGGCGGCGCCCGATGGTGCGGATGCCCAGCCCCGACGAGGCGGCAATGCTGTCGCGGCTGGCGCCCGGACCGTCGTCGCGCACCGTCATGGTCAGGCTTCCGTCCTGCGGATCGCAGCGGGTGGCGATGTGCAGCAGGCCGGGCCGGCTGTGCGGATTGAAGGCATGCTTGATGCTGTTCTCGACCAGCGGCTGCAGGGTCAGCGCCGGCAGCAGATGGCCGCCGGCCTCCGGGTCGAGGTCCCATTCGACGCGCAGGCGCGGCCCCAGGCGCAGCTGTTCCAGCTCCAGGTAGTCGCGCACGAAGTCCAGTTCGGCGTCCAGCGTGACCCGGTCGTGGCCGGCGCGTTCGGTGTCGAGCACGTAGCGCAGCATGTCGGAAAACTGGAAAAGCGCGGTCTCGGCCGCCGCCGGATTGCGCTGGGTGAGGGCGATGATCGAGTGCAGGGTATTGAACAGGAAGTGTGGATTGAGCTTGCTGCGCAGCGCATTCAGTTCGGCCGCGACCAGCAGGGTGCGCGCCTGCTGGGCCGCCAGCGCCTGGCGCTGGGCCGCGGCGCCGGTGCGCACGGTGTGGAAGATGCCGGCGATCAGGCCATAACTCATCAGGCTGTACATGAAGGGCCAGGCATGCCATTCCAGCGGCCGGTTCCCGCCCCCGATATGCGCCATCATCAACAGGTGGGCGAACACCCCGAACGCGAGCGCACCGCCGGCGTGCACGGCCAGCAGCCGTAGCGTATGCACCCTGCGCGCTTCCAGCAGGCCGGTGAGCGGCCAGACCAGCGCCAGCAGCGCCCCGGACGGCCCCGTGCTCCAGGCCGAATGCAGGATGAGCGCCATGTCGAAGCGGCCGTTCGCGATGGCGTCGGCCTGCACCAGCAGCGCCACCAGCAGGATGTAGGCGCACCAGCCGGCGATATAGAAGCGCCACATCGGGGGCAGCCGGGAGACATGCAAGCTTGTTTTCATGCTTGCAAGTATCGCGCAGAATATTGCGCTTGGGGCAAGCGATGCGCCGAATCGCCGGCTGGCGACGCCAGTTGCGGCATCCGTGGCACGAACGCGGGCGCGGCGCCCCGGCCGGCGGTGCTATAGTGGGTTCATCGTCCAACCATGGGGAGAACGATGAGCGAGGCGATGCGCGACTTTCTACGCCAACACAACATCCATGAGGTGGAGTGCGTCATCGCGGACATGACGGGCATCGCACGCGGAAAGATCCTGCCGAAAGACCTGTTCCTCGACGGCGAGCACATGCGCCTGCCGAAGAGCGTGCTGCTCAACACCGTCAACGGCGAGCAGCCCAATAACTCGCCCTATGTCGGCTCGACCGATCCCGACATGATCTGCGTGCCCGACCCGGCCACGATCCGCGTGGTGCCGTGGGCGTCGGAACGCGTGGCGCTGGTCATCCACGATTGCCAGGAATTCGACGGCACGCCGGTCGAACTGGCGCCGCGTTCGGTGCTGCGGCGCGTGCTGGCCCTGTATGCCGCACGCGGCTGGCGTCCGGTGGTGGCGCCCGAGATGGAGTTCTACCTGGTCGCGCGCAACACCAATCCGCACGAACCGCTGGTGCCGCCGATGGGGCGCACCGGCATGACCGAGCTCGGCCGACAGTCCTATTCGATCGACGCGGTCAACGACTTCGATCCCTTTTTCCTCGAACTGTCGGCGTTCTGCAAGCAGCACGAGCTGGGCGTCGAGACCCTGATCCACGAAGCCGGCGCCGGCCAGATGGAGATCAACTTCGCCCACGGCGATGCGCTCGAGCTGGCCGACCGCGTGTTCCTGTTCAAGCGCGCGGTGCGCGAGACGGCGCTGCGCCACGGCATCTTCGCGACCTTCATGGCCAAGCCGATGGAAACCGAGCCGGGCAGCGCGATGCACGTGCACCAGAGCGTGGTCGACGCCATCACCGGCAGGAACATCTTCTCGAAGGAGGATGGCGGGCCGAGCGAGCTGTTCTTCAGCTATATCGCCGGGCTGGAAAAGTACGTGCCGCCGGCGCTGCTGATGTTCGCGCCGCACGTGAACTCCTACCGCCGCCTGTCGCGCTTCCAGTCGGCCCCGACCAATGTGCACTGGGGCTACGACAACCGCACCTGCGGCATCCGCGTGCCCAATTCCTCGCCCGAGAGCCGGCGGGTCGAGAACCGGGTGCCGGGGGTGGACGTCAATCCCTACCTGGCCATGGCGGCCACCCTGAGCTGCGGGCTGCTGGGCATGATCGAAGCGCTCACGCCGTCGGAGCCGACGCCGGACAGCGCCGAGCACGTGCACGACGACCTGCCGCGCAACCTGGAGGACGCCATCCTGCGCATGCGCCAGTGCCCGCAGCTGGCGAACATGCTGGGGGAGCTGTTCGTGCAGGCGTTCTGCGAGGTCAAGGAGCTGGAGTTCGCGACCTTCAGCAGGGTGATCAGCTCATGGGAGCGCGAGCACCTGATGCTGCTGGTATGACGCGCTTCAGGGGCAGGGCAGCGTAACGGTCAGGCGGGTCGTCCCGGCGCCGCTCTCCATGCCCACGCTTCCGCCCTGCACCTCGGCCATCAGGCGGATCGAATACGTCCCCAGGCCCGACCCGCCGATCTTGTTCGACGTCGCATACTTGTCGAAGAAGCGCTCCCGCATCTCCTCCGGCACCGCGCCCGGATTGTCGATCATGACATGCAGCTTGCCGTCGTCCGGCGCAAGCGCCATGCGCACCACGCCCCCCGGCGGCGACGCTTCCACCGCGTTCTTCAGCGCATTGGTGAACAGCGAATAGCACAGGATCGTCTCGCCCAGGCACATCACGTCCCGCGGCGCCTCGAAGCGCAGGCTCACGTCGCGGCCGGCGCACGCCAGCGCGACCTGCTGCGCCACCCTGGCCAGCAGCGCGCCGAGGTCGAAGGCCTGCAGCGCCGGCTGGTAGCTGCCCTGTTCCATCTTGTGGATGTCGAGCGTGCGGTTGACCATCTCGAGCGCATTCCCGGCCGCATCGAGGATCATGCGCGCCTGCTCCTCCTGGGCTTCGCTCAGCGGGCCGGCCAGCAGCGACTGGCTGCCGTGCAGGGCCACCGCGATCGGGCTCTTCAGGTCGTGGCGGGTCATGCGCTCGACGTCCTCGCGCAGGCGCGCGTTCTCGATCAGGAGTTCGTTCTGGCGCTTCAGGTCCTGCATCGCGGTCGCCAGCAGCAGGTGGGCCGACAGGCGCGCCTTCAGGATCACCGGGTCGGCCGGCTTCGACACGTAGTCCACCGCGCCCAGGCGCAGCCCGGCCACCACGTCCTCGGAACCGTCGCGCGCCGACAGGAAGATGATCGGGATGTGCGCCGTCTTCGGATTCGCCTTGAGCTGGCGGCAGACCTCGAAGCCGTCCATCACCGGCATCATGATGTCCAGCAGGATCAGGTCGAGGTGGAAGGCATCGGCGATCTCGAGCGCCTTCCTGCCGCTGATCGCGACCTTGATCGTGTAGTCGTCCTTCAGCACCCCGGCCAGCACCTCGATGTTGGTCGGGATGTCGTCCACGATCAGCACCGTGCACTTCTTCACCCGCTCGCCGATCGGCTGGTCCAGGCCGATGACGTTCGACGGCGGCAGCGCGGCGGGCGGCGCTACGGCCACGGCAGGAGCTGGGACCGCCGGCGCGCTGTCGGGCGCGATCCCGAGCATGCTCAGGAACTTGGCGGCGAAGCTGTGCACCGTGAACGGCTTGATCATGTAGGCGTTCACGCCGGCCTGCAGCGCGGTGCGCACCGAGGACGGATTGGCTTCGGCGGTCAGCATCATGAACGGCGTGGCGGCATGGCGGTGGTCGCCGCGCATCCACTTGAGCAGGTCGATCCCGCTCATCACCGGCATGTTCCAGTCGCCCACGACGATGTCGATCCGCTGCTTGCGCATCACTTCCTGCGCCGCCTTGCCGTTGTCGGCCTGGAATACGTTCATGAAGCCGAGCTCGGCCAGCACCTGCCGCACATGGGTGCGGATCAGGAGGTAATCATCGACGATGAGGATGGCGGCGGACTTGTCCATAATGTTCTGGCAACGTGTGTTGGTGAAGTTTAGCAACTAATCCATGGGAAGCCTACGCCGCCGTCCGTCCACTGTTGCGCGATGACGCCGCCGGTTTTTCCCGTTCTTCCTAAACATGCGTGTTTGCGCCTTGATTTGCTTGCGTGGCTCGCAGGCTTGTGTAGAGTTGCGCAGGATTCAGGAAAGGAAAGAAAAGGCATGACCAAGGTTTCCACCACCAGCGCGCGCACCATCGAGGCCGGCCGCTGGTCGATCTCGACGGTATTCCTGCTCAACGGCGCCGGCATCGGCCTGTGGGCGGCCCACATCCCGGTGGTGCAGGCACGCACCGGCATCGACACCGGGATGCTGAGCATGGTGCTGCTGACCATTGCCGCCGGCGCGCTGCTGGCCATGCCGCTGATGGGCGGGCTGACCGCGCGCTGGGGCACGCGCCGCATGACCCTGCTGTCGGGCTTCGCCTTCGCGCTCACGCTGTCCGTGGTCATGGGCCTGACCGACCTGCGCCTGCTGTTCGCGGCCGCCTTCCTGTTCGGCGTCAGCAACGGCGCGCTGGACGTGGCGATGAACGCCAACGCCAGCGAGGTCGAGACGGCGCGCGGCTTGCCGACCATGTCCTCGTTCCACGGCTTCTTCAGCCTGGGCGGCCTGGTGGGCGCGGGGCTGGGCGGGCTGGTCATCGGCCAGGGCTGGGGCAACGGCGAGGGCGCGCTGGCGCTGGGGGTGCTCACCGCCATCGTGCTGGCGCTGGCGGCGCCGCGCGTGATGGGTTCCGCGGCCAGCCACGAAGCGGGCAGCCATTTCATGCTGCCGCGCGGCGCCGCGCTCGGCCTCGGCCTGCTGGCGCTGCTGTGCTTCGCGGTCGAGGGCGCGCTGGTGGACTGGAGCGCGCTGCTGCTGCAGGAGCGCACGGGCGCCGCGCCGGCATCGGCGGCGCTGGGCTACTCGGCGTTCTCGATCGCGATGGCGGCCTGCCGCTTCCTGGGTGACCGCATGATCGTCCGCTTCGGCGCACTGCGCGTGATGGTGGTGGGCGGCATCGCGATGTTCGCCGGCCTGGCCACGGCGGTGCTGAGCACCCACTTCCTGCTGTCGGCCGGCGGCTTCGCGCTGATCGGCCTGGGCGCGGCCAACGTGGTGCCGCTGCTGTTCGGCGCGGCCTCGCGCATCCCCGGCATGGGCGCCGGCGCCGGCGTGGCGGCGGTGGCGACGCTCGGCTACGGCGGCCTGCTGCTGGCGTCGCCGGTGCTGGGCTATATCGCGACGCAGTCGAGCGTGATGTTCGCGCTCGGGATGCTGTCGCTGTCGGGACTGGTGATCGCGCTGAGCGCCGGAGTGATCAGGCGCTAGCGTTCAGGGTCAGGTCTGTCATTCGGACAGGAGCGCACAATCCTTGCGAAATCTCAGCACGGCCTTGAATATGCCGAGCCTTTTTCCGTTCCATTGTCATGCACAGGTTCCGGTGAATACGGTGAACCGAGCTACTAACAACGTTGGAATAAACAAGCCAGCGTGTTGAGATAGATTAAAGGTGCTTGATCGATGTCCGAATGACAGACCTGACCCTGAATCAGGCATAGTGATGCAGGACGGTGTAGGCGCCGTCGCGCGACGCGACCAGCGCGTAGCCGGCCACGTCCCACCGGACGGCCGGTCCAGTGGCCGGGATGCCGGCGCCGGCCGCGCGCCGCGCCAGGGTCACGTGCGGCCGGTACTTGCGTGCTTCGGGCGCCAGGCCCAGCGCGGCCACGGCCTGTTCAAGGCGCGCGTACAGCGCCAGCAGCTCGGGCGATTCGCCGTGCGGTTCCAGCACCGCCAGGCCGCGCGGCCACAGCACGGGCAGGCCCAGCTCGAGGCGGAAGGGCGTGAAGGGGACATCGAGGCCGCCCTGCAGCGCCGGCAGGCGTTCGGACGCCAGGTTGCCGAGGAAATGCAGGGTGACGTGCAGCTTGTCGCTGTGGACCGGGGCGGCGCCGCGCGGCCACTGCCAGGCGTCGCGCCATGCGGCCAGCTGGTGGCGCACGCCAGGCTCGGGCCAGAGGGCCAGGAACAAACGGGTGCTGTCCGGCTGGCCGCTCATGGCGTCTCCTCAGAAGCAGTGCTCGACCGCGGGGAAGCTGCCGTCCTTGACGGCCGTCACATAGGCCTGGATGGCCGCGTCGATGCTGGTCTGGCCTTCCATGAAGTTCTTCACGAAGCGCGCCTTGCGGCCCGGGAAGACGCCCAGCAGGTCGTGCATGACCAGCACCTGGCCCGAGCAGTCGGGACCGGCGCCGATGCCGATGGTCGGGATGTCGAGCAGGTCGGTGACTTCCTTGCCCAGCGCCGCCGGAATCGCTTCCAGCACGATCATCGCGGCGCCCGCGCCCTGCAGCGCTTTCGCGTCGATCTTGAGCTGGTCGGCGCCCTGGGAGGTCTTGCCCTGGACCTTGAAGCCGCCCAGCTGGTGCACGAACTGCGGGGTCAGGCCGATGTGCGCGCACACCGGGATGCCGCGTTCGACCAGGAAGCGCACGGTCTCGGCCAGCCAGGCGCCGCCTTCGATCTTGACCATCTGCGCGCCGGCGCGCATCAGCTGGACCGCGTTGTCGTAGGCCTGTTGCGGGCTGCCGTAGCTGCCGAAGGGCATGTCGGCCAGCACCAGGGCGCTCTTGTTGCCGCGTGCGACCGAGGCGGTGTGGTAGGCCACGTCGGCCACCGTCACCGGCAGGGTCGAGTCGTAGCCGGCGCAGACCATGCCGAGCGAATCGCCGATCAGGAGGACCTCGACGCCGCAGCGGTCCATCAGGGCCGCGAAGCTGGCGTCGTAGCAGGTCAGCATCGAGATCTTGTTGCCGGCCGCACGCATGCCGAGCAGCGAGGGAACGGTCACGGCTTTCGTCACCGGCTTCGGTGCGGCGGCGGCGGCAACGGCGCCCCCGGCCATGTCATTACCCTGCAAATAAGCGCTCATACAAATCCTTTGAAAAAACGAAACGTTCAGACCGCGTAGTGTAATGCCATGGCCGCGAACGCGCACAAGACGCGTCAGGAGCGGAAGATGAAGTACACCGCGCCCACCAGGCACAGCGCGGCCCACACGTAATCGAGCTTGAACGGCTGGTTCATGTAGAACATCGCGAACGGCACGAACACGCTCAGCGTGATCGCTTCCTGCATGATCTTCAGTTGCGCCAGGCTGAACTGGGTGTGGCCGATGCGGTTGGCCGGCACCTGCAGCAGGTATTCGAACAGGGCGATGCCCCAGCTGATCAGCGCCGCCACGTACCAGGCGCGGTTCTGCAGGCCTTTCAGGTGGCCATACCAGGCGAAGGTCATGAACACGTTCGACAGCACCAGCAGGCCGCCAGTCTGTACCCAGACGGGAATCTGCATCACTTCAAGCCATCCTTGCGATGGCCTGGTCCGCCACGTGCGGCGCGAAATCGCGCGCCGGGCCCAAACCGGGAATCTGTGCATCCGGCGCGATCTCGAGCAGCGGCGCCAGCACGAAGGCGCGCTCGTGCATGCGCGGATGGGGCACGCACAGGGTGGCGCTGCGGATGACCTGGTCGCCGTACAGCAGCAGGTCGAGGTCGAGCGTGCGCGGCGCGTTGCGGTAGGGGCGTTCGCGTCCGTGCGCCAGCTCGATGCCGTGCAGCGCGCTCAGGAGTTCGTGCCCCGACAGGGTGGTGTCGAGGCAGGCGACGGCATTGATGTAGTCGTCGCCGCCGGCGTCGACCGGCGCGCTGCGGTACAGGCCGGAGGCGCGCACCAGGCTGGCGCCGGGCAGGGCGGCCAGGCGCGCCAGGGCGTCGACCACGTTCGCGCGCGCATCGCCCAGGTTGGCGCCGATGCCGACATAGGCGATCATTCGTCGCCGCCCCCGGCCGTGGCCTGGGCCTGGACCGGCGCGCCTTCGCCGGCGCTCTTGCGCGGACCGCGGCGCGGACGGCGCTTCTTCGGCGCGGCCGCTTCGCGGGTGCTGGCGACGGCCACCAGGCGCTCGCGTTCGCCGCCCTCGGCTTCGTAGAATTCGGTCCACCACTCGCCGATCTCGGCCGGCAGTTCGCCCGAGGCGCAGCGCAGCAGCAGGAAATCGTAGCCGGCGCGGAAGCGCGGGTGCTCCAGCAGCTTGTACGGCGCGCGGCCGGCGCGGCGCTCGAAGCGCGGCTGCATGGCCCAGATGTCGCGCATGTCGGTGGCGATGCGGCGCTGCAGGGCCAGGTTGTCGGTCTGGGTCTCGAGCACGTCGTCGGCCGCCAGGTGCAGCGCCGGGATCGGCATTTCGCCGGCGGCGCGGTAGGCGTTCCACTTCTCCAGCACCTGGTGCCACAGCAGCGAGGCGAACAGGAAGCCCGGCGAGACGCCCTTGCCGGCCTTGACGCGGCCATCGGTCGAATCCAGCGCCAGGGTCACGAACTTCATGCCGATCGGCTGCTCCAGCACCACGTCCAGCAGCGGCAGCAGGCCATGGTGCAGGCCGGCCGAGCGCAGCTCCTTCAGGCAGGCCAGTGCGTGGCCCGACAGCAGCAGCTTGAGCATCTCGTCGAACACGCGCGCCGCCGGCACGTTGTCGATCAGGGGCGCCATGACGGGGATCGGCGCGCGCGTGGTCGGCTCGATGGTGAAGCCCAGCTTGGCCGCGAAGCGCACCACGCGCAGCATGCGCACCGGGTCTTCGCGGTAGCGCGCTTCCGGCATGCCGATGATGCGCAGGGTCTTGGCGCGGATGTCCTCGATGCCGCCGTGGTAGTCCAGCACGCTCTGCGTCGCCGGATCGTAGTACATCGCGTTGATGGTGAAGTCGCGCCGCGCCGCGTCCTCGTGCTGCGGGCCGAAATGATTGTCGCGCAGGACCCGGCCATGCTCGTCCTTGGGCGCGTTGTCGCTGCCGGCGCCGCGGAAGGTGGTCACCTCGAGCAGGTCCTGGCCGAACATCACGTGCACGATCTGGAAGCGGCGCCCGATGATGAACGCGCGCCGGAACAGGCGCTTGACCTGCTCGGGCGTGGCGTCGGTGGCGATGTCGAAATCCTTCGGCTTCACGCCCAGCAGCAGGTCGCGCACCGCGCCGCCCACCACGAAGGCCTTGTAGCCGGCTTCCTGCAGGGTCTGGGTCACCCGGACCGCGTTCGCCGAGACGTTCTTCGGATCGATCTGGTGCTCGTCCGGGCCGAGGATCACCGGCTCGGTCAGGTCGCGCTGGTCTTTGACGCCGAGGATTTTACGGATGAATTTTTTAATCATTGAATAGACGGATGGTTGGCCAGCCCTGCTGCTCTGCGTGGCTTGCGAGCGCGGCGCTCGGGTTGGTGGCGACCGGATGGGACACGACCGACAGCAGCGGAATGTCGTTGTGCGAATCGCTGTAGAAATGGCTGCGTTCGAAGCTTTCGAACGGCCGTCCCAGGCGCTCCAGCCAGGCGTGCATGTGGGTGACCTTGCCCGGGCCCGAGGTCGGGGTGCCGGCCAGCTTGCCGGTCAGGAGGCCCTGGGCGTCGAATTCCGGCATCGCGGCGATGTGGTGCTCGACCCCGAAGGCGCGCGCGATCGGCGCGGTGATGAAGTGGTTGGTGGCGGTGATGATCGCCACCAGGTCGCCCGCTTCCATGTGCTCGCGCACCAGCGCCAGCGCCTGTGGGTGGATATTCGGCGTGATCACCTCGCGCATGTACTGCGCGTGCAGGGCGTCGAGCCGCTCGCGCGGGAAGCGCGCCAGGGTGCCGAGTGCGAACTCGAGGTACTCGACAGGATCGAGCACGCCGGCCTGGTACTGGGCGAAGAATTCATCGTTGCGGCGGCGGAAGGCGGTTTCGTCGACCGCCTGCACGCGCACCAGGAACTCGCCCCATTCGTAGTCCGAATCGATCGGAAGCAGCGTATGGTCGAGGTCAAACAGCGCAAGGTTTTTCATTCTTTGGGTTCCGACTGCTGATTTTCCTGCAACAACAGGTCACGCAGCAGGGGCAGCGTGACCGGGCGCTGGGTCTCGAGCGAATATTGGTCGAGAGCGTCCAGCATCGTGGCGAGGGAACGCATGTCGCGTTTGAAGTGGGACAACAAATAGGGTAACACGCTGGCGGACAGGGTCAAACCGCGCGCCTCGGCGGCCTGCGTGAGCGCGGCGATCTTCTCGTCGTCGGACAGGCCGTGGATCTGGTACACCAGGCCCCAGCCCATGCGCGTGCGCAGGTCTTCGCGCACCTGCAGCACCGCCGGCGGCACCGGGCCGGTGCAGACCATGTAGGCGCCATGCTCGCGGATCTGGTTGAACAGGGCGAAGGCGTCGATCTGGCGCTGCGGCGACAGGCGGTCGCAGTCGTCGAGCAGGTAGAGCGTGATGCCCGGCGCATGGACGAACTGGTCTTCCGGCGCGTCGAACGGGATGTAGCGCGAACCGGGGCTGGCTGCCAGCGCCTGCAGCAGGTGGGTCTTGCCGGCGCCGGTGTCGCCCCACAGGTAGGCGAAATGCTCGCGCGAAGCGCGTTCCGCGAACAGGTGCATCAGGTGCGCCAGTTCGGCATTTGCTCCTACCTGGAAGGTGTCCAGGCTGTGCGCCGGCTCGGCGCCTAAGTCGAGCACCAGCTGTTTCATGGCGTCCGCATCATGCAATGGTACATGCAAAAAAGATCATAAGCCTCAGGCATTATAGAAGCTGCTGCGCAGATAGTGTCGCCGCACGTGGCGGAATGCCACCATCAGGACCGCCGACGCGGGCAGGGCCAGCAGCACGCCGGCGAAGCCGAACAGCTCGCCGAAGGCCATCAGCGCGAAGATCACCGCCAGCGGATGCAGGCCGATACGCTCGCCCACCAGGCGCGGCGTCAAAATAAAACTCTCAATCAATTGCCCGGCGGTATAAATCACGCCGACCCAGACCAGGCCTTCCCAGCCGGTGAACTGCAGCAGCGCCGCGATCAGCGCCAGCAGCAGGCCCAGGCCGAAGCCCAGGTAGGGCACGAAGCCCAGCAGGCCGGTCAGGATGCCGACCGGCAGCGCCACGTCCAGCCCGAGCATGGACAGGGCGGCCGAGTAGTACACGGCCAGCACCAGCATCACCAGCAGCTGGCCGCGCAGGTATTGCGCCAGCAGCCCGTCGGTCTCGCGCGCCATCACGATCGTCTGCGGCGCATAGCGGCGCGGGATCGCGCCTTCGATGCGGGCCAGCAGGGGATGCCAATCCAGCAACAGGTAGAACAGCACCACCGGCACCAGGGTCAGGGTCGCGATCCAGCCGAGCAGGGCGCTGCCGCCGACGCGCACCTTGGCCAGCACCGTGGTCCAGACATCCTGGCCGCTGGCCGCGACCTGCTGGGTGAGCAGGTCGCGCAGGCCCGCGCTGTCGAGCTTTACCCGGATGCCATACTCTGCCAGGAAGGGCGACAGAATGCTGTCGAGCTTGGTGAAGAAGGCCGGGATCTTGGCCTGCAGCAACGGAAGCTCGGCGCGCAGCACCGGGATCACGATCAGCACCACGGCCACCACCGCCGCGAAAAAGGCCAGCATCACCAGCGACACCGCCACCGTGCGCGGCATCCGGGGGCGGCCCTGGCGCGTCCGGTTCAGCCGGTCGACCGCGCCGCCCAATGCATAGGCCAGGATCGCCGAGGCGATAAACGGCGACAGGATCGGTCCCAGGGTGTATAACAAAAGCGCCAGTGCCAGCCAGAGCGCGAACCAGAATGTCGATTGCTTCTGCTCTGGAGTCAAAAAAAATGGCATGCGTTTGTTGTTATGTTCGTTAAACGGGTTGGAAGAGAGCCGTTTTGCTAAAATAGAGGATTGACCAGTTCTCCCCGGTCGCCGCCTTCTATTTTACCGCCTCCGCTGCCAAATACCATGAGCCAACCATCTAATGTTTCTCTCTCCTACCGCGACGCGGGTGTCGATATCGATGCCGGCGACGCCCTGGTCGAAGCGATCAAGCCCTTCGCCAAGCGCACCATGCGCGAAGGCGTACTGGGCGGCATCGGCGGTTTTGGCGCGCTGTTTGAGATCAGCAAGAAGTACAAGGAGCCGGTGCTGGTCTCCGGCACCGATGGCGTCGGCACCAAGCTGAAGCTGGCTTTCGAGCTGAACCGCCACGACACGGTCGGCATCGACCTGGTCGCCATGAGCGTGAACGACATCCTGGTGCAGGGCGCCGAACCCCTGTTCTTCCTCGACTATTTCGCCTGCGGCAAGCTGGACGTGCCGACCGCGACCGACGTGGTCAAGGGCATCGCCCAGGGCTGCGAACAGGCCGGCTGCGCGCTGATCGGCGGTGAAACCGCCGAGATGCCGAGCATGTACCCGGACGGCGAATACGACCTGGCCGGCTTCGCCGTCGGCGCGGTGGAAAAATCGCAGATCATCGACGGCACCAAGATTACTCCGGGCGACGTGGTGCTGGGCCTGGCCTCGTCGGGCGCGCACTCGAACGGCTACTCGCTGGTGCGCAAGATCATCGACGTCGCCAAGCCCGACCTGGAAGCCGACTTCCACGGCCGCAAGCTGGCCGACGTGCTGATGGCGCCGACCCGTATTTACGTCAAGCCGCTGCTGGCCCTGATGCAATCGATGGAAGTGAAGGGCCTGGTGCACATCACCGGTGGCGGCCTGGTCGAGAACATCCCGCGCGTGCTGCAGGATAAGCTGACCGCGGTGCTGGACGGCAAGTCCTGGACGATGCCACCGCTGTTCCAGTGGCTGCAGCAGCACGGCGGCGTGGCCGACGCCGAAATGCACCGCGTGTTCAACTGCGGCATCGGCATGACCGTGATCGTCTCGAAAGAGAACGCGGACGCCGCCATGGCCCAGCTGCAGGCGGCCGGCGAGACCGTGTACCGCATCGGCGAGATCCGCGCCCGCGCGGAAGGCCAGGCGCAGACCGTGGTCGAATGATCCGGCTTGAATGAAGCACAACGGGCGCCCCGCGGGGCGCCCGTTGTCGTTCAGGACCCGGGGCGTCAGCGCGCGGCGCCGGCGCCGATGTGCCGGTCGAGGAACTTCTCGACCCGGGTCCAGAAGTCGATCCGGTTCTTCGGCAGCGACCAGCCATGGCCTTCGTCCTGATACTCGATCCATTCCACCTGCTTGTTGGTGCGCGAGACCGCATCGCGGAATGTCGTGCCGTGGTACATCGGCACGCGCCGGTCGACGCCGCCGTAGGCCATCAGCAGCGGCCGGGTGAGGCGCGCCGCCTGCTCGATGGGCGAAGTGGCCTTCAGCTGGGCGGCGTCCCTGACCTGGTCGCCGATCAGCACCGGCATGCCGTAGTTCTTCCAGTCGGCGCCGAGGTCGGAGTCGAAGCTCCAGTGGCCGTCGTACAGCAGGTTGATGTCGGTCACGCCCGCCCAGTTGACGCCGCAGCGGTACAGGTCGGGGTCGCGCACCAGTCCCATCAGGGTGGCGTAACCGCCGTAGCTGGCGCCGGCGATGCAGACGCGCTGCGGATCGGCGATGCCCTTGTCGATCGCCCAGCGCACGCCGTCGGCGATGTCGTCCTGCATCGCCAGGCCCCACTGCTTCCAGCCTGCCTGGAAGTGCGCCATGCCGAAGCCGGTGCTGCCGCGGAATTCCGGTTCCAGCACCGCATAGCCGCGCGAGGCGAGGAACTGCGATTCCGGCTCCCATCCCCAGCTCTTGCCGCGCACATAGGGGCCGCCGTGCACCAGCACCACCAGCGGCAGCTTGCTCCTGGCGCCGCCGGCCGGCAGCGTCAGGAGTCCGGGAATGGGGCGCCCGTCGCGCGCCTGGTAGCGGATCGGTTCCTGCCGGCCCATGCGTTTCGGATCGATGCCGGGATGGGTGTCGCCGATCTTGCCCAGGGCGCCAGTCTTGAGGTTGTACAACAGGAAGCTCAAGGGTTGGACGTCGGAGTAGGAGCGTACCAGCACCCATGGGGCATCCGGGCTGGCGGCCACCGAGACCAGGTTGACCGTCGCCGGCAGCAGGGCGTCGACTTTCTTCTGGATGGCCTGCATGCCGGGATCGAACCAGATGCTGGCGGTGGCGTCGGTGCGCAGCGTGACCCCGAGCAGCTTGCCGGCGCGGCTGACCAGGGCGCCGGAAAAATCGTAGCCCTCGGCCTCGACCACCGGTTCGGGACCGAGTTTCCCGGTCGTGAGGTTGAAGGTGTACAGCGCCTCGGTGTCCTTGCCGCCCGTGGCAATCACGTACAGCGCGCCGTCGTTTCCGAAACCGACCGGATCGAAGGTTCCCTCGCCGCCGGTGTAGGACCCAAAGCTGGCGATGGCGCGCCATTGCGAACTCGCCGGGTCGCGGTAATGCACGGTGGTGGTCGCGCCTTCCCATGACACCGTCAGCCGCGGCTCCCCCGCATTGTCCAGCAGCCAGTGCTTGACGGCGCGGGGACGCTGCACGGCCTGGCTCTGGCCGGTCACGGTGTTCAGGCGCAGCAGGTTGACCGCGCGCAGCTCGCCATTTTTTTCGTAGTCGTGGCTGCTCACGTAGACCCAGTCGGAGTCCTGCGCGCCAGGCTGGTCCAGCATGAAGGTATGCCAGGGCAGGAGGCGAACCTTGATGTAGCTTTCGACATCGGTGATCGTGATCCCGCGGCGCGCGGCCAGCTGGCGCAGGTGCGAGCCGTCGCGGTTGACCGCATACAGGCCGCTGGCCTCGAACTTGCCGCCCGGGCCCACCTGCTTGTCGCTGACATTGAACAGCAGGCGCTGGTCGTTGACCCATTGGAAGTCGAGCACGTCGACGTTGCTGTAGCCGGCGACCACCTTGAGCTTGTTCTCCTGCAGGTCGATCACGACGAGCATGTCGCGGCGCTCCTCGGCGCCCGACAGCGCGGCCAGGTAGCGGCCACTGGGCGACAGGCGCGCGTCGTCGAGCTGTGGATTGGCGAAGAAGTGCTGGATGGGCGGCGGGGCTGGCTGGGCCACGGCATGCGGCGCGGCCCACAGTGCGGCGGCAAGCAGGACGCTCGCCAGCTGAAAACGGCGGATGGACATGGTTCACCTCGAAAGCGAAGGCGGAAGCCTGTCAGCGGGAAACAGGAGCATACCAGCGCGAGGGCGCTGGAAGCTCACCGATTGTCACGACGCGGCCTTACGGCGCCGCCGCGCCCGCGGAGACGCCCTTGCCGATGTGCCGGTCGAGGAACTTCTCGACCCGGGTCCAGAAGTCGACGCTGTTCTTCTCCAGCCTGAAGCCGTGGCCTTCCTCCGGATACTCGACCCATTCCACCTGTTTGTTGGTGCGCATGACCGCGTCGCGGAATTGGGTGCCGTGGTTGATCGGCACGCGCATGTCGACGCCGCCGTAGGCCAGCAGCAGCGGCTGGGTGATGCGCGCCGCCTGCACCAGCGGCGAGGTGGCCTTCAGCTGGGCCGCATCCTTGATCCGGTCGCCGATCATCTCGGGCATGCCGTACATCTTCCATTCGTCGGGCAGGTCGGACTCGAAGTTCCAGCCGTTGTCGTACATCAGGTTGATGTCGGTGACGCCGACCCAGTTGATGCCGCACTTGTACAGGTCCGGATCGTTGACCAGGCCCATCAGGGTGGCATAGCCGCCATAGCTGGCGCCCGCGATGCAGACGCGCTTCGGATCGACGATGCCCTTGTCGATCGCCCAGCGCACGCCGTCGGCGATGTCGTTCTGCATCGCCAGGCCCCACTGCTTCCAGCCGGCCTTGAAGTGCTTCGCGCCGAAGCCGAGGCTGCCGCGGAATTCGGGTTCCAGCACCGCGTAGCCGCGCGAAGCGAGGAACTGCGACTCCGCATCCCAGCCCCAGGAATTGCCGCGCACGTAGGGACCGCCGTGCACCATGACCACCAGCGGCAGGGCGCGGGGCTTGGCGCCGGCCGGTATGGTCAGCAGGGCCGGGATGTCCAGGCCGTCGCGCGCCTTGTAGCGCACGAACTGCTGGCGGCCCATCCGGGCCGGATCGATCGCCGGACGCGAGGTCCCGATCTTTTTCAGCCCCCCGGTTTCCTTGTTGTACAGCGCGTACTGGGACGGAATGATGTCGGAATACGAGCGCACCAGCACCCAGGACGAGTCGGCCTGCGCCGGCACCGTGATCACGTTGACCGTCGACGGCATCAGCTTGTCGACCGCCTGCTGGACCTGCTTCATGCCCGCATCGAACCATTCGTTCGAGACGGCATCGGTCCGGAAGCTCACGCCCAGCACCTTGTCGCGGTTCGAGACGAGGGTGCCGTCGAAGTCGTAGCCGGCCGTGACCAGCACCGGCTCGGGATTGATCTTGCCGGTGCCGAAGTTGAAGGTGTGGACCGAGGTCGTTTCCTTGTTGCCGCGCGCTTCGACGAACAGCGTGCCGTCCGGGCCGAAACCGAGCGGGGTCACGGCCTGGCTGCCGTCGCCATAGGCCGGGTAGCTGGCCAGGGCGCGCCATTGGCTGCTGGCCGGATCGCGGTAGTGGATCGTGACCAGGTTTTCCTCGAAGTTCGTGGCCAGCCGCGGCTCGCCCTTGTGGTCGAGCAGCCAGCCGCGCGTGTTGCGGCCCGGACGCGGGACCGCCTGGGAAAAACCGGTCAGCGTGTTGACGCGCACCAGGTCGATGTGGCTCATCTGGTCCCTGGTGTCCCAGACGACGCTGGCGACGTAGACGAAGTCGGAATCCTGGGCGCCCTTCTGGCCGAGCATGAAGGTATTCCAGGGCAGCAGCTTGCGGCCGCGCGCTTCGCCTTCGACCATGCCGCCGCGGGTGCGCTCGGCCAGTTGCACGAATTTCCCGCCGTCGCGGTTGACCGCGTACAGGCCCGGCGCCCGGCGTATATTGCCCTCGCCGACACCCTTGTCGCGGGTGTCGAAGATCAGGCGTTCGTCGTTGACCCATTCGAATTCGCCGACGTCGGAGTCGGAGTACGAGGCCACGACCTTGCCGCTGTTGTTCTGCAGGTCGACCACCAGCAGGAAGTCGCGCTGGCCGGGCGCGCTCGAGCGAACCGCCAGGTAGCGCGCGCTCGGCGACAGCCTGGCGCCGCCGAAGGGGGAGTTGCCGAAGAAGCTGCTGAAGGACGGCGGGGCGCCCGGAGGCTGCGTAGCGGCAGCCTGGGCGCCGCACACGGCGAACGCCGCCAGCACGGCGGCGCCCAGGGCGCGGGTCAGGTAGGACATGGATTTTCCGTAAGCGAATAATTGTTATTGTGCCGACAACGGCTAGACCAGAATAACATTTACTTGAGGGAAAGTCTTCCTCTCAACGCTGACAGTTGTTTTAGATCATTCCGGCGACCGGATGTAGTCGACCATCCCGTCGCTGGCCCGGCTGGGCGGGGCCGTCAGCAGGCTCACCGCGACCACGGTCAGCAGGCCCGCCGGCACCCCGAACACGCCCGCGGCCAGCGGCGCGATGCCCAGCCACAGCGCTTCCGCGCTGCCGCCCAGGGTGGGGCTGGCGCGCAGCATGTAGTACAGGCAGACCGCGAACCCGGCCACCATGCCGGCGATCGCGCCCGGATGGTTGGCGCGCTTCCAGAACACGCCCAGCACCAGCACTGGGAACAGGGTGGAGCCGGCCAGCGAGAACGCCGCGCCCACCAGCGACAGGATGTCGGCCGGCTTCTGCGAGGCGGCGTAGGCCGCGATGAAGGCGACCGCCAGCAGCAGCAGCTTGGAGATCGTGACCCGCTTCTGGGTCGAGGCGCCCGGGTCGACGATCTTGTAGTAGATGTCGTGCGACAGGGCGTTCGAGATCGCCAGCAGCAGGCCGTCGGCGGTCGACAGCGCCGCCGCCAGGCCGCCCGCCGCCACCAGGCCCGAGACCACGTAGGGCAGGCCGCCGATCTCGGGCGTGGCCAGCACCAGCACGTCGGCGTCGATCGCGAACTCGGCCAGCTGCACGATGCCGTCGCCGTTGATGTCGGTCACGCTCACCAGCGGATTGGCCTTGTCGACGTTGGCCCAGTACGAGATCCAGGTCGGCAGCGAGCTGAAGTCGCTGCCCACCAGCGAGGTATAGATGTCGTACTTGGCCAGCACCGCCAGCGCGGGAATGGTCAGGTACACCAGCAGGATGAAGAACAGGGTCCAGAACACCGAGACCCGGGTCTCGTGCACCGAGGGCGTGGTGTAGGCCCGCATCAGGATGTGGGGCAGGGCGGCGGTGCCGAACATCAGGCAGAACACCACCGCCAGGAAGTTGTTGCGGCGCTGGTCCGACTCCGCCTCGGTCGCGCCCGGGAAGGGCGTGGCGTGCGGCTCGGGCGGGCGCGCGCGCGCCAGGTTGGCGTCGCGCAGCTCGGTCCAGCGGACGCGCGCTTCGTCGGCCGAGTTGGGATAGGTGTTCAGTTCGCGCTCGGCCTGGCGCACTTCGCCCAGCGAGGCGTTGTGCGTGCGGACCGCCGCCAGGCGGCGCTGCGCTTCCATCTTGCCCGCTTCCCACGACGCCGGCAGCGTCCGCAGGCGGGCGTCGTATTCGCCGGCGCGGCGGCGGAATTCGGCGCGCACCTGTTCTTCGCGCGGGTCGCGCGCCAGCTGCGCCTCGCGCTCGCTCAGCTTGGGCAGCAGCGAGCCGTAGGCGACCGCCGGCACCGGGTTGTCGGCGTGCTTGGCCGACAGCCAGATGGTCGGGATCAGGAAGGCCACCAGCAGGATGATGTACTGGGCCACCTGGGTCCAGGTGATGGCGCGCATCCCGCCCAGGAACGAGCAAACTAGAATACTGGCCAGGCCCAGGAAGATCCCGACCGAGAAGTCGACCCCGGTGAAGCGCGAGGCGATCAGGCCCACCGCGTAGATCTGCGCGACCACGTAGGTGAACGAGACCACGATGGTCGCGCCGACCGCCATCGCGCGCACCGGCCCGCCGCGCCCGTCCGCGCCGCCGCCGTAGCGCGCGGCCAGGAAATCGGGGATCGTGTACTGCGCGAAGCGGCGCAGGTAGGGCGCGATCAGGAGCACCACCAGGCAGTAGCCGCCGGTCCAGCCCATGATGTAGGCCAGCCCGTCGAAGCCGGTCAGGTACAGGCCGCCCGCCAGGCTGATGAAGCTGGCCGCCGAGATCCAGTCGGCGGCGGTGGCCATGCCGTTGAACATGGCCGGCACGCGGCGCCCGGCCACGTAGTACTCGGTGACGTTCGAGGTGCGGCAGATCACGCCGATGGTGGCGTACAGCGCGATGGTCGCGAACATGAACAGGTAGCCGATCCACAGGCGCGGCATGCCTTCCTGCTCGAGCAGGGCCACCGACACCAGGAACAGGCCGAAGCAGCCGGTGTACCAGAGGTAGTAGCGCGAGAGCTTGCGGAAATATCGCTGCTTGCCGCTCACGCCTGCTCCCCGAGTTCTCGCACGTAGCGGCGGTCCAGGCGCCGCATGGCCCATGCGTAGGCGCCGATGATGGCCAGCGACACCAGCGACGCGCCCTGGGCCGCCATGTAGAACGACAGCGGCCAGCCGAACAGCGAGAACTGCGCCAGGTCGCGCGCGAAGAACACGGTGCCGAAGCCGGTCGCCAGCCACACTCCGAGCAGCGCCAGGGTGATGCGGCGGGTGCGTTGCCAGTGCGCGGCGCGCGCGGCCAGGAGCCGGCGGCGCGGGGCGTCGGAGTCGGGAGGGGAGGGCTGGTCAGGCGGCATCGTCGGGTTCATGGACAGGAGGCGGGAAGGTCAGCCGGAACAGGCTGCCCGGGTATTTTTTCGAATGGCTGCGCGGATTGTTGAAGATGTCGATCTCGGCGCCGTGCTGGCGCACGATCTCGCGCACGATCGCCAGCCCCAGGCCGCTGCCCTGGGTATTGCTGCCGAGGATGCGGTAGAAGCGCTCGAACACGCGTGCGCGCTCGCCGGGGGCGATGCCGGGACCGGTGTCCTCGACCTCGACCACCGACTGCTCGCCGTCGCGCCGCACGCGCACCGTGACGCTGCCGCCGGCCGGGGTGTAGCGCAGCGCGTTGTCGATCAGGTTGGACAGCATCTCGCGCAGCATCAGCGGATTGCCGGCGATCGTGACCGGCTCGTCGGGCGGCTCGAAGCCGAGGTCGATGCGCTGCGCGAACGAGGCCTGGACCCAGTCCTGCACCGTCTCGCGGGCAAGGCGCGGCAGGTCGACCTCGTCGAAGGCCAGGCCGGCCTGCGGCTGGTTCTCGGCGCGCGCCAGCGCCAGCAGCTGGTTGACCAGGCGGGTGGCCGATTCCGAGCTCTGGGCCAGCTGTTCCAGCGAGCGGTGGATCTCGTCGGGATCGGCCTGGCGCAGCGCCAGCTCGGACTGCATGCGCATGCCGGCCAGCGGGGTCTTCATCTGGTGCGCGGCGTCGGCGATGAAGCGCTTCTGCATCTCGATGGTCTGGGCCAGGCGCTGCAGCATGTCGTTGAACGAGCCGACCAGCGGCGAGATCTCTTCCGGCACCTGGCGCGGGTCGATCGGCGACAGGTCGTCCTGGGGCCGGGTGCGGATGCGCTCCTGCAGTTCGGCCAGCGGGCTGAGGCCGCGCGACAGCGCGAACCAGACCAGCCCCAGGATCACCGGCAGGATGATGAACTGGGGCAGGATCACGCCCTTGATGATCTCGTTGGCCAGGTGGGCGCGCTTCTCGAGGGTCTCGGCCACCTGCACCAGCGCCATGCCGTCGGTGTCGCGCCGTTCGCGCAGCGGGTCGAGGTTGACGTAGGAATAGGCGATCCGGATCGGGGTGCCGTGGAAGCTGTCGTTGCGGAAGGCCACCGCGCCGGTGCGCGCGCGGTCGTCGGTATTCCCGGGCCGGGGACGCGCCAGGTCGCGGTCGCCGTCGAGGTGCTCGCCGCCCGGGCCGCTGATCTGGAAGTAGACGCTGTCGACGTCGTCGGCGCGCAGGATGTCGCGCGCGCCGTTGCGCAGCTGGGCGGTGACCCGGCCGTCGACCATGCGCACCTGCTGGGTCAGCACCGTCACGCGGTCTTCGAGCGCGTCGTCGAAGGGCTGGTTGGCGATCGACTTGGCGACCAGGTAGGTGATCGCGATGCTCATCGGCCACAGCAGCAGCAGCGGGGCCAGCATCCAGTCGAGGATCTCGCCGAACAGCGAATGCCGGATGTTCTCGTCCGGCTCGGGATTGGGCGGGACGTACAGCGGCCCGGCCAGCCCGCCATCGGGCCGGGTGTCGAAGCCGTTGTCGTAATCGTTCACTTGCAATCGTTCACGTGCGGTCCTTCACCTGTGGTCCTTCACTTGTCGCCCGGTGCGGCGCCTGCGGACTCGGCGTATTTTTCGAGGCAGTAGCCGAGCCCGCGCACGGTGGCGATGCGCACCCCGCCGACCTCGATCTTCTTGCGCAGGCGGTGCACGTAGACCTCGATCGCGTTGTTCGACACTTCCTCGCCCCATTCGCACAGGTGGTCGACCAGCTGCTCCTTCGACACCAGGCGCCCGGTGCGCGCCAGCAGCACTTCGAGCAGGCCCAGTTCGCGCGCCGACAGGTCGAGCATCTGGTCGTTGATGTAGGCGCTGCGGCCGACCTGGTCGTATACCAGTGGGCCGTGGCGCACCACGGTCGGACCGCCGCCGGCGCCGCGCCGGGTCAGGGCGCGCACCCGCGCCTCGAGTTCGGACAGCGCGAAGGGCTTGGCCATGTAGTCGTCGGCGCCCAGGTCGAGGCCCTCGACGCGCTGCTCGACCGAATCGGCCGCCGTCAGGATCAGCACCGGCAGCAGCGAGGCGCGGGCGCGCAGGCGGCGCAGCACTTCCAGGCCCGACATCTTCGGCAGCCCGAGGTCGAGGATGAGGAGATCGAACTCCTGGGTGGACAGGGCGGTGTCGGCGTCCTGCCCGTTCTTCACGCAGTCGATCGCATAGCCGGACTGGCGCAGCGACCGCGTCAGGCCATCGGCAAGTACGCTATCATCTTCGGCAAGCAGGATTCGCATGGGACACCACCTTCATTCCAGGTTAAACGTTTTCCAGGCCCGTATTGTGTTTGATTTGTCGCAACAACGCGAGCCTTGCCAATATACTCACCTTCAGTGCTTGCCACACCTGTGGTTTTACCTGATTTAGTGCTTGCCAAAACCACTGGATTTTTATACAGTAGTAGCTCTTGATATGGGCGGTCTAGCCCACACCTTGCCTACTCCACGATTGAAAGTACACCCATGGACGACAAAAAACTCGCAGTAAACGCCTCCGAAAAAGGCAAAGCGCTGGCAGCCGCCCTGGCCCAGATCGAAAAGCAGTTCGGCAAGGGCTCGGTTATGCGTATGGATGCCAATACGCCGGTCGAGGAAGTGCAGACTGTTTCCACCGGCTCGCTGGGCCTGGACATCGCGCTCGGCGTCGGTGGCCTGCCGCGCGGCCGTATCGTCGAAATCTACGGTCCGGAATCGTCGGGTAAAACCACGCTGACGCTCCAGACCATCGCCCAGATGCAGAAGCTGGGCGGCACCTGCGCCTTCATCGACGCCGAGCACGCGCTCGACGTGGGCTACGCGCAAAAGCTGGGCATCAACCTGAGCGAGCTGCTGATCTCGCAGCCGGACACCGGCGAGCAGGCGCTCGAAATCACCGACGCGCTGGTGCGCTCGGGCAGTGTCGACCTGGTGGTCATCGACTCGGTGGCGGCGCTGACCCCGCGCGCCGAGATCGAAGGCGACATGGGCGATTCGCTGCCGGGCCTGCAGGCGCGACTGATGTCGCAGGCGCTGCGCAAGCTGACCGCCTCGATCAACCGCACCAACACGCTGGTCATCTTCATCAACCAGATCCGCATGAAGATCGGCGTCATGTTCGGCAGCCCGGAAACCACCACCGGCGGTAACGCGCTGAAGTTCTACGCCTCCGTGCGCCTGGACATCCGCCGTACCGGCTCGATCAAGTCGGGCGACGAAGTGATCGGTAACGAAACCAAGGTCAAGGTCGTCAAGAACAAGATCGCGCCGCCGTTCAAGGAAGCCCACTTCGACATCCTGTACGGAGAAGGCACCTCGCGCGAAGGCGAAATCCTGGACCTGGGCGCCGACAACAAGATCGTCGAGAAGTCGGGCTCGTGGTACAGCTACGGCGGCGAGCGTATCGGCCAGGGCAAGGACAACGCCCGCCTGTTCCTGAAGGAGCGCCCGGCCCTGGCGCGCGAGATCGAGAACAAGGTCCGTGCCGCCCTCGGCGTGCGCGAACTGCCGCCGGTGTCGGGCGACGACGACGGCAAGCCGAAGCTGCAGGCGGTTGGTGAGTAATTGGCGACGTCCATGCGGCAGGGTAGCGCCGCATGAACCAGCCAATGAAGCAGCCACTGAGCGTTACTGAGCCATGCCCGCACCTGTACTGAGCCTGAAAGCGCGCGCGCTGCGCTACCTGTCGCTGCGCGAGCACAGCCGGCTCGAACTGGGGCGCAAGCTGGCCCGCTACGCCGAGGAGGGCGACGACGTCGAAGCCCTCCTGGATTTCCTCGAAAAGAACAACTGGCTGTCGCAGGAACGTTTCGCCGAATCCCTGATTCACCGGAAGGCTAGCCGTTTCGGCAACAGCCGCGTCATGGCCGAGCTGCAAAGCCATGGCGTGAGCAGCGAAGCACTTGCCGACATCAAGGCCGGGCTGGCCGACAGCGAGACGGCGCGCGCCGTCGAAGTCTGGCGGCGCAAGTTCGGTACGGTCGCCATCGATGCGGCGGGGCGCGCCAAGCAGATGCGCTTCCTGCTGCAGCGCGGCTTCTCGCAGCGCGCCGCCCGCGTCGCCATGCAGGGCGCTCCGGACGACGACGATATGTAGACGAACGACGGCGCTATATATATAAGCAGGCGCCAGCGCGGAGCGTCATCCCCGATATGCCCCGGCATATTCCTCAACGGGTGATGGCGCTGCGCGCTGGCGTCTGTTTTTCCGTATGCAGCCTTGCTTATGGCTGAAATCATCGAAGCTGATATCTGTGCCGATCACGATCGCTACGTGGACCGGACAGCTCCCATCCTTCCTCTTCCCCTCCAGGGCAACGTTGACCACTCTGCAATAAAGTGGCCTGATCGTCGCGCACCTGCAGTGAATTGCCGCCTGTTGCAGTGCAATGGATAGCCCGCTGTGATAAACTTTTGTGGTTTAAGCAGCGCCGCATGAGCGGTTGTTGCCGTGGAAGCCGCGGCAACGTGCATGAAGCACACCGGCTGCACCACTAACCGCCGCTCTGACGGCATTGGTTTTTATGTCCCTGTCTCCTCCCGTATCGCGCTCGCTCCGGCATACGCGGGCCATTACCGTCGACGCCTATGCGCGCGACGATGGCTTGTGGGATCTCGACGCCAGTATCCGCGACGTCAAGACGCGCGACATCGCGCTCGCGTCCGGCGATCGTCCCGGCGGCGTTCCGGTGCATGACCTGAAGCTGCGCATCACCATAGACCGCGATTTCACGATCGTCGATGCCGAAGCCGCATCCGATTCCGTGCCCTATCCCGGTTTCTGCGATACGATCGCTCCCGCCTACAAGAAGCTGATCGGCTTGTCGCTGATGAACCACTTCCGGCTGCACCTGAAAGACCGCCTCTCGGGCGTGCTCGGCTGCACCCACTTGACCGAATTGGCCCAGCTGCTGCCTACCGCAGCGCTGCAAGCCTACGCCGACGATGTCTTCGAGACCCGCGGCGGCGCCGACGACAACTCGGCTGAACGGCCCTTCGAGCTCGACCGTTGCCACGCCCTGCGCAGCGACGGACCTGCCGTGGCCAAGTACTATCCACGCTGGTCGATCAAAGCCGTGTCGGGTTAGCATACATAGTTGTTATTTTTCTGTAGTTCAACCGTATTTCTTAATCAGGAATAGAAGAGAAGGGAAGCCAGCATGAAAATCCATGAGTATCAGGGCAAAGAAATCCTCCGGAAGTTCGGAGTGACGGTACCGCGCGGCATCCCGTGCATGTCGGTCGAAGAGGCAGTCAAGGCTGCTGAAGAGCTGGGCGGCCCGGTCTGGGTGGTCAAGGCCCAGATCCATGCTGGCGGCCGCGGCAAGGGCGGTGGCGTGAAGGTTGCCAAATCGCTGGAACAGGTCAAGGAATACGCTGACCAGATCATGGGCATGCAACTGATCACCCACCAGACCAGCCCGGAAGGCCAGAAAGTGCGCCGCCTGCTGATCGAAGAAGGCGCGGACATCAAGAAAGAACTGTACGTGTCGCTGGTCACCGACCGCGTCACCCAGAAAGTCGTGCTGATGGCCTCGTCGGAAGGCGGCATGGACATCGAGGAAGTCGCACACTCGAACCCGGAAAAGATCCACTCGATCGCCATCGACCCGGCCGTCGGCCTGACCGATGCCGAAGCTGACGGCATCGCCGCCAAGATCGGCGTGCCGGAAGGCTCGATCGCCGACGCCCGCGCCAACCTGCAGGGCCTGTACAAGGCGTACTGGGAAACCGACGCGTCGCTGGCTGAAATCAACCCGCTGATCCTGACCGGTTCGGGCAAGGTCATCGCCCTGGACGCGAAGTTCAACTTCGACGCCAACGCCCTGTTCCGTCATCCGGAAATCGTCGCCTACCGCGACCTGGACGAAGAAGATCCGGCTGAAGTCGAGGCATCGAAGTTCGACCTGGCTTACATCTCGCTCGACGGCAACATCGGCTGCCTGGTGAACGGCGCCGGCCTGGCCATGGCAACCATGGACACCATCAAGCTGTTCGGCGGCGAGCCGGCCAACTTCCTGGACGTGGGCGGTGGCGCTACGGCCGAGAAAGTGACCGAAGCATTCAAGATCATGCTGAAGAACCCAGGCCTGAAGGCAATCCTGGTCAACATCTTCGGCGGCATCATGCGTTGCGACGTGATCGCCGAAGGCGTGATCACCGCATCGAAGGCCGTTCAACTGCAAGTGCCGCTGGTCGTCCGCATGAAGGGCACCAACGAAGACCTGGGCAAGAAGATGCTGGCTGACTCGGGCCTGCCGATCATCTCCGCAGACACGATGGAAGACGCAGCGAAGCAGGTCGTTGCCGCTGCTGCTGGACAAGCCTAATTCGCGAAGGAAAGAAAAATGTCGATTCTGATTAACAAAGACACCAAAGTAGTCACCCAGGGCATCACCGGCAAGACCGGCCAGTTCCACACCCGTATGTGCCGCGATTACGCGAACGGCAAGGAATGCTTCGTCGCTGGCGTGAACCCGAAGAAAGCCGGCGAAGATTTCGAAGGCATCCCGATTTTCGCCAACGTCACGGAAGCGAAAAAAGAAACCGGCGCCAACGTGTCGGTGATCTACGTTCCGCCGGCAGGCGCAGCCGCTGCGATCTGGGAAGCTGTCGAAGCCGAACTGGACCTGGCAATCTGCATCACCGAAGGCATCCCGGTCCGTGACATGATGGAAATCAAGGACCGCATGGCCAAAGCCGGTTCGAAGACCCTGCTGCTGGGCCCGAACTGCCCAGGCCTGATCACCCCGGACGAAATCAAGATCGGCATCATGCCGGGTCACATCCACAAGAAGGGCCGTATCGGCGTCGTGTCGCGTTCGGGCACCCTGACCTATGAAGCAGTCGGTCAGCTGACCGCGCTGGGCCTGGGCCAGTCGTCGGCAGTCGGCATCGGCGGCGATCCGATCAACGGTCTGAAGCACATCGACGTGATGAAGATGTTCAACGACGATCCGGATACCGACGCGGTCATCATGATCGGCGAAATCGGCGGCCCGGACGAGGCGAACGCTGCTCAGTGGATCAAGGACAACATGAAGAAGCCGGTCGTCGGCTTCATCGCTGGCGTCACCGCGCCTCCGGGCAAGCGCATGGGCCACGCCGGCGCGCTGATCTCGGGCGGCGCCGACACCGCGCAAGCCAAGCTGGAAATCATGGAAGCCTGCGGCATCACCGTCACCAAGAACCCGTCGGAAATGGCTCGCCTGCTGAAGGCCATGCTGTAATCCTGGCGATCTCTTGATCGACACGAGAAAGGGGAGCGCGAGCTCCCCTTTTTCTTTGGTGCGCCCGGCAGGGCGCACTTACTTGGAGGTGAAAGTCCTCTACTCGCCCGACAAGGGGAAGAGTTAGCTGAACGGCAAGGGTGTCGCGGGCGACTGCGAATCTGGAGGAAGCCGAAGGCAAAACGCTGGCCTGACGAACAGGAAGCGGATACGAGGCGACGCAGTCGGGTGAGGTGGCCAATATCATCAAAGCCCAAAACTTGTACGGAAGACTGCGGCGTATATCCGACAGGCATAAGCGCGAAGGTGAGTGCGCAATACCCGGGGAGATCTGCATGTGTGCCGACGTGCTACCGCCATCGCGAGGTGGCGGGATGCACATGCAGAAGTCAGCAGAGGGCATAGTAGGTCAGGACAAGGACGAGGAGTCCGGAGAGTCTGGCCGAAGGCCCGAACATTTAACAACGCGAGTAGGACACTTGACCTCGATGCGAACCGATGAAGCAGCAAGGCAGGCAACTGCGCCAGACAAGGAGGGACGCGACCGGATGTCGCCGAGGGCCGGGTCTGGAGCCGAGGCTGGCACGGCGGCGGGTGGGCGAACGAAAGCGGAAGGACTACGGCAGATGGAGGCCGTGGTCGAACGTGACAACCTCTGGCGAGCCTATGAGCGGGTCTTGCGGAACAAGGGAGCAGCGGGAGTCGATGGACTCACGATCGCCGACTTCAAGGCATGGCTGCAACAGCACTGGCCAGCTGTCAGGGCAGCACTGCTGGCAGGCGAGTACATGCCGATGGCGGTTCGCAAGGTGGAAATACCGAAGCCCAATGGCGGGGTACGACTGCTAGGCATCCCCACGGCACTGGACCGCCTGATTCAACAGGCGCTACTGCAAGTTCTGCAACCGGAATTCGAACCCGATTTCTCCGAACACAGCTATGGGTTTCGCCCCGGCCGCAATGCATGGCAAGCGGTACAGCAAGCACAAGGCTATATCCGGGAAGGTCGCCGCTGGGTGGTCGACCTCGACTTGGAGAAATTCTTCGACCGCGTGAACCACGACATCCTGATGTCGCGGATAGCGCGCAAGGTCAGGGACGAGCGGGTTCTGAAACTGATCCGGCGCTACCTCGAAGCGGGCCTGATGGCGGATGGGGTCGTCAGTGCGAGGACGGAAGGCACGCCGCAAGGCGGTCCACTGTCGCCGCTGCTGTCGAATATCCTGCTGACCGATCTGGACTGCGAACTGGAGCGACGGGGCCACCGGTTCTGCCGTTATGCCGACGACTGCAATATCTACGTCCGAAGCGAGAAGGCGGGACGGCGTGTGATGGAGGCGATCACCGATGATCTGGAGCGCAAGCTGCAGCTCCGGATAAATCGGGAGAAAAGCGCTGTCGCACGGCCTTGGGACAGGAAATTCCTCGGATACAGCTTTACGTGGCACAAGCAGGTGCGTCTGAAGATTGCGGATGGAAGTCTGAAGCGATTGAAGGACAAGGTGCGGGAAATCGTGGTCGGGAATGCCTCGCGCAACTTGGCGGCGGCGATCCACGGCCTCAACCCTGTGCTGCGTGGCTGGACTTCGTATTTCCGGCTGACCGAGGTAAAGGGAGTGCTGCAGGACCTGGACGGGTGGATACGCCGCAAACTACGCTGCCTGCTATGGCGGCAATGGAAGCGGCCATCTACCTATAACAGGAAGCTGCAAGCGAGGGGGCTCGACGAAGCGCGTGCACAAAAGTCGGCGAGTAACGGACGTGGCCCATGGTGGAACTCCGGAGCGAGCCACATGAACGTCGCCTACCCGAAAAGCCACTTCGATGCACTTGGGCTGGTTTCGCTGCTCGACACACGACAGCGCTTCCAGATTGTTAAATGAACCGCCGTATGCGGAACCGCATGTACGGTGGTGTGAGAGGGCGGCGAGGGTAACCTCGCCCCCTACTCGATGACTGTACTCTCATGGGCCCAATTCATGCACATGGAAGTCAACAAAAACCGCCACCTGACAAAAATTGCTCTGCGGAACTGACAAATTTTGTCACTCAACCGGACAATTCTTGCGCTGGCACAGGGTTTTGTTGGTTTGGTATTAATAAAATCGTCTATTTACGGGCTGGCACACCACTTGCATATAGGAAAGCGTAGCAAGCAGCAGTACAAGATTCCTGATCACACCACCCTGGAGAGATGAAAATGAATATCAAGCAAATGCAAACCAAGAAAGCCGAAGGCGGCTTTACCCTGATCGAATTGATGATCGTCGTCGCGATCATCGGTATCCTGGCTGCTGTGGCGATCCCGGCATACAGCGACTATACCGCGAAGGCCAAGGCTGCCAACGCGCTGACCGCTGCAGATCCGTACAAGACCGCGGTTGCAATGTGCGGCCAGGAAAACGGTTCGTTTACTAAATGCACCGAGACTGACAGCCCGAACCTGTTCCCTGATTTCACCGCGACCAAGGAAGCAACTGCGGCAGCCGTTGGTACTGGTGGCGAAATCACCCTGACCCTGGCTGACATCGGCAAAGATACCGTGGGCACCACGGTGGTGTTCACCCCGACTCTGGGCACCAGCGCTGTGACCTGGGAAATCGCTGCAAGCACCACTAACGCGGCCGTCAAGGAAGCTATCGAGAAGAACAGCGTCACCCCGCCTGCTGGCGGCGGCGGCGGCGACACCGGCGGCGGCGACACCGGCGGCGGCACCACCACCCCGTAATCTGATAGATTACCCTGCTTAGTAAAAAAGCCTGCTCTCCGGAGCAGGCTTTTTCGTTTGCGGCACATACTGCGGCCGGGGTGTCGATATCAGCGTTTCAGGTACTGGTCCAGCCACCCGATCACCGTGTGATGCCACTGCACCGAGTTCGCCGGCTTCAGCACCCAGTGATTCTCATCCGGGAACACCAGCAGCTTGCTCTCGATCCCCTTGCGCTGCAGCGCGGTAAAGCTCGACAGCGCCTGCGCGGTCGGAATCCGGAAATCCAGGTCCCCCTGGATCACCAGCATCGGCGTCTTCCACTTGTTCACGTGGTGAACCGGATTGAAGCGCTCATGGTTATGCGGCACCTGGAAGTAGGGCCCGCCGTTTTCCCAGTCCGTGAACCACTGCTCCTCGGTCGAATACGCCATGCCGCGGGTATCGAATACGCCGTCATGGTTCACGATGCACTTGAAGCCATCCGACCAGTTCCCCTGGATCCAGTTCATCATGTAGCCGCCGTAGGACGCGCCCAGCGCGCAGCTGCGCCCGCGGTCCAGCCAGTCGAACTTCTTCACCGCCGCATCCAGGCCCTTCTGCAGGTCTTCGAGCGGCTTGCCGCCCCAGTCGTTGCTGATCGAATCCGTGAACTTCTGGCCATAGCCGGTCGAGCCGTGGAAGTCGATGAACACCGTCGCATAGCCGGCGCCCGCATACACCTGCGGATTCCAGCGATAGCTCCAGCTGTTGCCGAAGCTGCCCTGCGGTCCGCCATGGACGATGAAGGCGATTGGATACTTCTGTCCCGGCTGGGCATTCCATGGCTTCATCACGTGGCCGTAGACCGTGTCGCCGTTCGCGCCCCTGAACGAGAACTGCTCGGCCTCGCCCCAGCGCACATCGGCCAGGCGCTCGGCGTTCAGATTGGTCAGCTGCTTCGGCTTGCCGCCCAGCTTCATGGTGTACAGCTGCGCGCCGGAGGACAGGTTCGCGTGCGTGTAGGCCACGGTGTCGCGCCGCACGTCATAGGCGCCGACCGCGCCCTTGTCGGTCAGCGGCGTGACCTTGCCGTTCGCGACCTCGATCGAGAACAGGCGGTGCTGGCCGATGTCTTCCGCATCGACGATCAGCGCCTTGCCGTCCGGGCGCCATTGCAGGTTGCCCGCCGAACGGTCCCAGTCCGCCGCCAGCGCACGCTTCTTGCCGCTCGCGACATCCATCAGCATGACCTGGAAGCGGTCGGCCTCGAAGCCCGGACGCGCCATCGCCAGGTAGGCGAGGGTGCGGCCATCCGGCGAGAACACGCCCTTGGTGTCCCAGGCCGGATTGTCCCCGGTCAGGTTGCGCGGCGCGCTGCCGCCCGCGGCCGGCACGGTGTACAGGTCGAAGTTGGTCGACCAGGCTTCGGTCTTGCCGGCGACGCGGACCGAGAACACGACGGTCTTGCCGTCGGGGCTGAAGCGGAATTCCTCGCGGTCGCCGAAAGGCTTGGACGGCACGTCGCCGTCGATCGAGCCCGACAGGCTGACCGGCGCCGCGCCGAGCTTGCCGCTGGCGTCGAGCGGCGCCGAGAACAGCACGGCGTTGCGGTGATCCGACCAGGTATCCCAGTGGCGGGCGAACAGGCGGTCATAGACCTTGCCGGTGGCCTTCTCCTTTTCCTTGGCCTCGATGCGCTGCTTGCTGCAGGCCAGGTCGGCGCAATCGCGGAACACCGCCATGCTGAACGCGAGGCGGTCGCCCGTGGGCGAGAGGCGGAAGCTGTCGACGTCCAGCGGCAGGTCGGTCACCTTGCCCGGTTCGCCGCCGGCGACCGGCTGGCGCCATACCTGCGACGAACCGGAGCGCGTCGACAGGAAGTACACGGCGTCGCCCGAGGGCGACCATTCCGGGTCGGTGCTGCTCGCGCTGTCGCTGGTCAGGCGTTTCGGGCTTGGCTTGTCGGCGCGCAGGTCGACCATCCAGAGCTCCGTGTGGCCACGGTTCTTGTCCATGTCCGTGCTGCGCACGGTATAGATGACGCGCGTGGCATCCGGCGACACGGCCGGGCTGCCGACCCGTTCCATGTTGACCAGGTCTTCCACGGTAAAGCCGCGCGGCGCGGCCATTGCGGTGGCGGCGGCCAGGGTGGCCGCCGCCATCGTCAGCAAACGAAATTTCATTCCATCCTCTTGATCAGGTCCGTACCCGGCAGGGCGCCGCGCACAAGGCCAGCAATTTACCATGTGACCCGGAGGGAAGTCGGCCCATGCCGCGGCAGAAGGGGAGCATTGCGGAATCTTGGCGCTATCGTCCAGGTCTTGACGCTATACTGAGTCATAACAGTAGTTCAATGCCGGGACATCAAGATGAGCTCATTATCGAAACCGGGACAGGATCCCATCATGTACCGCACCGGCGCGGCGGCCCGGCTGGCGGGCCTGCCCGTCGAGACGCTGCGGGTGTGGGAACGCCGTTACAGCCTGTCGGACGCGCAGCGCTCCGAGCGCGGACAACGGCTGTATTCGGCGGAGCAGGTGGCGCGCCTGAGTCTCCTGAAGCAGCTGGTCGACCAGGGCCACTCGATCGGCGTGCTGGCGGGACTCAGCCGCGAGCAGCTGCAATCCATGCTCGGACTGAACGGACAGGCGCCATCGACGGCCGCCATACCGGTGCGGGTGATGCTGGTGGGCGGCGCCCTGGCGCGGCGGATCGCCGCCATGGGGCGCGATGCCTCGGGACTGGACGTGCGCGGCCACTGCGCAAGCCTGGACCAGGTGCCGCAACTGCCGCGCGATGCGGGCGCCGAGGTCCTGGTCGCGGAGCTGTCCGAGCTGGACGACACGGCCGTGCCGCTGGTCGTGGCGGCGCGCGAGGAGGCGGGCGTCGCGGCGGTGGTGGTGCTGTATCGCTTCTGTCCCAGCGCGACCATCCGCGCCTTGCGCGCGCAAGGCTGCCTGGTCGCCCGCATTCCCGCCGACCTGGGCGAGCTCGGACTGCTGTGCCGTTCGGCCCTGGGCGGCCAGCGCATGCAGGTGCCGGAGCAGGGGATGCCCGCGGTCGCGCCGCGGCGCTTCGACGAGGACATGCTGGAGACGATCACGGCCGCCGGCAACCGGCTGGCCTGCGAATGCCCGCGCCATTTGTCCGATCTCTTGATGATGGTGGGCAGTTTCGAGCGCTACAGCATCCAGTGCGCATCGCGCAATCCCGACGACGCCGCACTGCATGCGCAACTGGCGCTGGCGGCGGGCCGCTCGCGCGTATTGCTGGAAGATGCGATGGAAAAGCTGGCGATCGCAGAAGGCTTGCCCTTGCCGAACCGCTGGAGTTGAGAAGAAGAGGCGCCTGGCCCCTTCTAGACGATCTTGTTGCGGTCCGCCAGCAAGGCTTCGTAGGTCATGTTCTGCAGCAGCGTGTAATGCACAGGATCGAGATCCACGAATTGCACGCCATAGCTGTACAGCCCGGACTGGTCCGGCGCCGGCTGGGCGACTGTCACGTTCCTGATGATGGCCGGCGTCTCCACCTGCGCTTCCTGGTTGCCGGGCGGGATGACGAGCGTGAAGCCCAGGCTCACGGTTTCTCCGTTGGGCGGCAGGGGATGCGCCGAGTCGATGCGCGCACCCGTCACCGAGACATTCGCCAGGAGGCAGTCAACCGGCGCCGCATCGCTGTCCTTGCCCGTCACCCGCACCGGAATCTCGGCCTTGACCCGCATCGCGCCGCGCAGGCTGGTGCCATGGATCGAGGTGGGGAAGGACAGGTGCACATAGGACAGGGGACGGGCGAACACGCGCTCGACCGTGCACGCGAACGAGCACACATGCACGCCCGAAAACACCCTGATCGTTACCCGTTCACCCTCCGTCAGCCCGATGGGCATGCCGTTTTCGTTCGGGATCTTGACGATGATGTACTCGTCCTTGACGTAACCGATCAGCGTCGAAAAATGCTGCACGGGCTTGACCCGGCGATGCGTGATGAGCTGCAGGCGAATGCCGACCTGCATGTTCAGCGTCTCGAACTCGAATTCTTGTGGTTTGAGCTCGTGGGCTTGTGCGCTGTTCATATCGTTGAAAGGGGATGCTGCTTGGCCATTGCCGCAGAGTAAAAGGCGAAATCATATCAGTTACCGGCGCAGCGAATGCCATCCCAAGGTCACGCATCTTGCCCCAAAGCTGGGAATGCGGCATAAATAAGACACTTGTAAAATTGGCCATGCAGGTCGGAATACTTGTTATGTTTTCCGCATGTGCACATTGATATGTCAGAGCGCCAGGCTCAGCGACACGGCGATGAGCCGCTGCTGCCGGTCATAGGTGAAACGCAAGCTCCCATTCACTTCCGGATCCCGGTATTCAAGGATGCGCGCGTCACCGTCATGCATGGGAGTGGGAATCTCCCAATTCATTCGCAGGCCCTGGCGTTCTGCATATTCGCGGAACCTGGCGACCACTTCTTTTTCGCGGTCCAGTCCCTGCGCGCGGCTGTAGCGCACCACGGATGTCTCCGGGGGCATCCATGAGGTCTCGAAGGTCGACTGGTCCGGCCAGGTGAATTCCAGCCGGCCTGCTTCTTCGCTGCCGACCTTGCCCCTGCATCCGGAGGGCTTGCCCTTCCATGCCACCAGTTGCTGGTAGAAGCGGTCGTGGGCACGGGTAGCGTCAGCCGCCCTGGCGAGCCCGGCGCCCGAACTTCCTGGCGCCGGCGAGCAGCGTAAGGGCTCACTTGCATTCGCGCTCGCCGAGGTGGCGGCCAGTGGCAGCAGGAACAGCCACCCCATCAGCGGCGCGCGCCATGCGTGGATGATCCTGGCCACTCCCGTGCCTCAGCGTGCGGGCTTCATGGCGCCTGTCATGGTGTCGGTATAGACCTGGCCCATGATCTCGAACGCTTTCTGGTTGGCGTCGACCAGCCGCCCGAACGATTGCTGCGTGACCGACTCCGCATTTTTTGCCAGGGCTTCCATGCACGATTGCGATGCGCTCACGAAGGCCTTGATGGTTTCTTCCTGGACGATCTGCGTCGAGCTCAGCCAGAGCTGTTCCGTATTGGCACGGATCGAATCCGCATAGACCTTGGTAATCTTCGAAAACGCGTCCTGATAAGGCTGGGTATTCAACTGGACAGACACTGCAGTGAATTGCGGGTAGGCGCTGGTGGTCATGACACATCCTCTCGGGACAGATTCAGGTGAAAAAGCGAGAAACGCGTTTTGTGCGATGCACCATCAGTATAGGCTGAGCATTGGAATTGTCTACAGCGATTCAGTTCGCTTTTAACAAAGTGCCTGCGTGCGACATTTTCTTATTCACAGCGCATCGATATCGGCAGTCCAGTCCCCGCTCTTGCCGCCGTGCTTTTCCAGCACCCGCACATTGCTCATGACCATGCCGCGGTCCACCGCCTTGCACATGTCGTAGATGGTCAGCAGGCCGACCTGCACCGCAGTGAGCGCTTCCATCTCGACCCCGGTCTTGCCGATGGTCTCGACCTGGGCGCGGCAGTGCACGCTG